>NZ_QVMV01000048.1 GCF_003417465.1 Wenzhouxiangella sp. 15190 | reverse complement strand
GGAGCTGGAGCGAAGACGGAGGCAAAATACTGAAGCCCGCACACCAGCTTGTTCCTGCGGCGCCTCCGCAATCTTTTCAGCGCGCTTTTGGCTACTTTTTTCGCGCGAGAAAAAAGTAGCTCGCCGCAAGAGCCTGCGAAGCAAGCCGGGCGAAACAGCTTTTGAAGTGTCGAGACCCGCACCGCGACCGGTCGCACCAACCGACCTAGAGCCAACACCGTCCACAACGAAAAACGCCGGGCAGAGCCCGGCGTTTCCGAAGAGCCTCCGCGAGAGCGGAACCCTTACTTGATCTTGGCTTCCTTGTACATGACGTGCTTGCGCACCACCGGATCGTACTTCTTCATCTCCAGCTTGTGCGGAGTGTTCTTCTTGTTCTTGTCGGTGGTGTAGAAGTGCCCGGTTCCGGCACTGGAAACCATCCTGATCTTGTCACGCGCGCTATTGGACATGGTGAGAGCTCCTTAAACGTGTTCGCCGCGGGCACGCAGGTCGGACAGGACCTGATCGATGCCGTTCTTGTCGATGATGCGCAGCCCCTTTGCCGAGACACGCAGCTTGACCCAGCGATTTTCGCTCTCGACCCAGAACCGGTGGCTGTGCAAATTCGGCAGCGACCGCTTCCTGGTTCTGTTATTGGCGTGAGACACATTATTGCCGACCAGCGGGCCTTTGCCGGTCACCTGACACACTCGGGACATGACGAATGTTCCTGAAATTGGATTGGTTGCAAATCGAGCCGGACTTTATACCCCAGAATCGCCTGTAAATCAAGGTTTACCCCGATTATTGCAGCAGTCGCTCCAGGTCGGCGGCGATCTCGGCCACCCCCAGACTGTCGAGCAACATCAAACGCGGTTCGAGGTCGGCATCGAAGACGAAGATGGCCGAACTGTGGCTGACCTCGTAACTGCCGTCCTCCCGGCGCTCCTCGTAGCCGTAGGTGGTGCGGTAGCGGCGTGTGAGCGTCTTGAGCTGCTTCTGGGTCCCGGTCAGGCCAAGCATGCGCTCGCTGAAGGCGTCCGTGTAGTCACGCAGCTGCTCGGGCCCATCGCGCTCGGGATCGACGCTGACGAAGGCCAGCTGCAACCGCTCCTGTTGGGGTTCGGGCAGACGGCGCACGGCCGCAACCAGGCGGGCCAGGGTCGCGGGGCAGATGTCGGGACAGTGGGTAAAGCCGAAATACATGGCCACCGGGCGTCCTTCGAACACCTGCTCGGTCACCGTCTCGCCGGTCTCAGAGGTCAGCCGGAATTCAAGCTCGGGCATGAGCCCTTCGATGGACTTGCCGTGCCAGCCTTCCTCGCCGCAGGCGGCCAGAGCGAGGAGCGCCGCCAGCATCAGACCCAGGCGAGGCAGGTTCATGACGAAGTGACCGGCACCACGGTAAACGTCACGCGGTACTCGGCCGGCTCGACGCCCTCGAAACCGAACACCACGTCGACGGCGTCACCGACCTCGAGTTCACGCTGGGCACGCATCAGCATCAGATGCAGTCCCTTGGGCTCGAAAGCCACGGTCTCGCCCGCGCCCACCAGTACACCCTGGTCCTGGTGCTCCATGCGGGCGCCGCCGTCGGTGACCACCGTGCGGTGAATCATGACGTGGCCGAAGGCGTCCGAGGCCGCCGACACCAGGCGGATCGGGGCATCCGTATGATTGGTGATCGAGAAATAGCCAGCCATCGGCGCCCCACCGGGTACCAGGCGCACGCGCGGGTTCTCGATCTCGATCGGCTCGGCCGGCGCCATGTCGGACACCCACCACAGCGCGCCGGCCAACAGGACGATGACAAGCAGTACACCAGAAACGATTTTCATGCCTTTAGCTCCTTTGCGTCGTATGGCCCGGTTCAGGCTCGGCCCCGGCCGGGTTTGCAGCGTGGCGCGCCGCGTCGTCGTAGATCCAGAATCGCAGAATCACGAGCGCACCGATCACGCTCATCATGGCCGCCGGAATCCAGGTGATCAGCCCGCCGATCTGCTGGTCGGTCATCGGATCAAGCGGCCAGGCCCGGCCGCAGACGGCGTAGACCTCGAACCAGTTGGCATCGGCGAAGGTAATGCTGGCCCCGATCACGATTTGCGGCACCATCACGGCGAACAAAAGCAGTACGCGCGTGCCGTAACCCAGTCTGGGCGTAATTCCGCGTTTTCCGTGTTCGAACATCAGCCACCAGAACAGCAGCCCGTCGAGCGCCATCGACCAGTTCATGATCCAGTACAGCGTCACGTTGAGCATGGCGTCGAAATGGATCTCCGGCGTCAGCCAGAAGGCGATCAGGCCGACGAACAGCACGCAGGCGATGGCCGGCTGCTGCAGCCAGCGGTAAACAGCGACCCACGTCGCGCGCAGCCGGCGTCGTTCGGCAAACCAGGCGCGAACCGGTTGCGGAATACCGCGTGCGAGCACCGGCGCCGGCATGGCCAGCGCGATCAGGAAGGGTGCGAGGTGGTGCAGCACCAGGTGCTGGCCGCGATGAACGAAGAACATGTACTGCGACCAGTAGTCGAAGCGCGTCTGCGTGACCAGGTACATCAGCACCACGCCGAGCACGAACCCGATAACCGGCCCGTAACCGGGCAACTCGCCCGATGCGCTGTTCCGCAGACCATTGAAGTACAGCAGCAAGGCGCCCCAGACACTGATCTGGACCAGCCAACTGAACTCCCAGGGTACGAAAAATACGAGAAACTCCGACACCGCGACCGAACTGCATGAGCAGCTTCTTATTTTAGTCCATGCGGGTGATCGGGGGTTCTCGGCTTGACCGGTTCGGAAAGGTGTTCGACTATCATGTGAAGAGTTCCGAATGCTCGGCAGCTATCCTGTCGATGGTTCGCGGCAGAAATGAAC
This sequence comes from Wenzhouxiangella sp. 15190, assembly GCF_003417465.1. GTDB lineage: Bacteria > Pseudomonadota > Gammaproteobacteria > Xanthomonadales > Wenzhouxiangellaceae > Wenzhouxiangella. The sequence goes on along the minus strand of NZ_QVMV01000048.1, from coordinate 11,503 downwards.
TCGATGGGAGAAAGGCGCATGCGCAGCAGGCAGCAAACCGCAAGAATTCTCGGATGGGCCGGCGTACTGCCGTTTGCCGCCTGGACACTGGTCGCCTGGACCGGGGCACCGGATTGGCTGCTCGAACTGCTGGTCGGCTACGGCGTGCTGATCCTGGCCTTCATGGGCGGCACGCTCTGGGCCACCGCGCTGGACAAACCCCAGGAGCCGGAGGCCCCGCTGATTGCCAGCATCCTGATCGTGCTCGCCGGCTTGCCCGCCTTCGTGCTGCCCACGATCTCTGCCGCGCTCCTGCTGGCCGTACTCTTCGCCCTGCACTGGACGGCCGAGTATCTGTGGCTGCGCCACATCCAGCCGGGCTGGTACCGGCGCATGCGGATGGGCATCAGCGCCACAGTCATCGCCCTGCTCGCACTGACGGTCGTGATCGAACTCAGCGCCTGAAGCACGGCGCGCAGGGTTAGCACCAGCCCGGGTTCCGCGGCCGCGATCCTGTTTTTTGATTCTCCCGTCTACTGACCGAGCTCGGTCGGCAACGGCGGCGCCTCGTCCGGGACGTCGTCCGAATAGTTTTCGAGCATCGCCCGAATCTGATCGATGGCCGCCTGCAGCTGGCTGTCGGTGCCGTTGTTGGTCGCCACCGGGTCCAGCTCGACGGCGATATCCGGCGCCACGCCCTCGTTTTCCACCGACCAGTTGTTGTCAGCGTCGACGAAGCGGAAGTGGGGCACGGTCATCGTGCCGCCGTCGACGAAGCCCGGATTGGCATAGATGCCGATCAGCCCACCCCAGGTGCGCGTCCCCAGCAGCGGGCCGATATCGAGCTCGCGGAAGGCATAGGGCAGATAATCGCCGCCGGAACCGGCGTCCTGGTCGATCATCATCAGCTTGGGTCCGTGCAGCGCGCCGAAGGGCGTGCGCGAGAGTTCGCCGTGGCGGTAGACCCAGTTGGACAGGTGCGGGCGCGAGAGCACCTCGACGATGTAGTCGGCAGCCTGGCCGCCGCCGTTTCCACGCTCGTCGATGATCACCGCCTCGCGGTCGAGCTGTGCGAAGAACATCCGGTTGAAGAAGGTGTAGCCGGCACCGGCAGTATTGGGCAGGTAGACGTAGCCCACGCGACCGTCGGTGGCCTCATTGACGGCCTTGCGGTTGGCCTCGACCCAGGCCCACAGGCGCAGCTCACCTTCGCTGTCGACCGGCTCGACGATGATCTCGCGCGCGTCGTCGCCGTCCGGGTCCGGCCCGACCGTCACGATGACCTGCTCGCCGACGGTGTTGTAGAGGTGTTCGTAGAGATTGTCATCGGCGTCGATCTCGCGGCCGTTGACCGCCAGGATGTACTCGCCCTCGCGCGCTTCGTTGCCCGGCTGGGCCAGCGGCCCCTGCAGGAAGGCATTCCAGGACTCGCCTGTATAGATGCGTTCGATGCGCCAATGATCGTCATCGATGGTGAAATTGGCGCCGAGCAGGCCGGCACCGGGGCCGGACTCGCTGTGGACATCGCCGCCGCCGACACGATTGTGGCCTGCGTGCAGTTCGGCGATCATCTCGACCATCAGGGCATTGAGATCCTCGCGCCGGCCGACATGGTCGACCAGCGGGCGGTATTGTTCGTAGACTGCATCCCAGTCGAGGCCGTGCAGGTTGTCGGCATAGAAGAATTCCTTCTGCATGCGCCAGCCTTCATCGAAGATCTGCGCCCATTCGGCCTCGGGATCGATCTGCATGCGCAGGCCCGACAGGTCGACCGATTCGGGCTCGATCTTTTCACCGGCCTCGGCCACCTGCACCGATCCGTTGGAGCTGATTAGCAGGTGACTGCCGGCCGAGCTGATGTCGAAACCGTTGAGGCCGGTGAAGACCGTCGAGGCTTCGCGCTCTTCGAAATCGAAGCGCATCAGGCGGTTCTCGTCGATGCGGTTCTCGCCCGGCATTTCCACGGTCGAACCCGGCTGCGGATAGCGCATCCAGAACAGGCTGCCGTCGCCGGCGACCTGCAGGTCACGGTAATTGCCCTTGGCCACCGGCAGGGCGACCATGCGCTCGGCCAGGCCGTCGAAATCGATGCGAACCTCGACGTCCTTGTCATCTGTTTCCTTGCCGTTGTCCTCGCCGTTCTTGTCACCCTTTTCATCACCATTGTCCTCGTCCGGCTCCTCGTCGCCGGTGCGCGGGGCCAGCGGCGACTCGGCGTCTTCGGCCAGCACCAGGGCATAAATGCCGGCGCGGTAGGGGCGCTCCTGCGTCGACATGTCCAGCCCGAACTGGATGGGTCCGGCGTTGGTCGAGGCGGCCATGTAGAGATACTTGCCGTCACGGCCGAAGGCCGGCGAAGCCACGTCGGCCATACCGTCGCTGACGCGAGTCGACTCGTCCGAATCGAAGTCGTGAACCATCAGGTCGCTCAGATAGTTATCGCGGTTGACGGTGTAGGCCAGCCAGCGGCCGTCGGGCGAAAAAGCCACGTCGTAATTGCCCATACGCGCCGAGCGCGCAATCTCGTCGCGACCGCCGTCTTCGAGATCGATCACGAACAGGCTCACGCCGTTGTCGGAGTAAGCAATGCGGCCTTCGGCCGCGTCCCAGGCCTCGAGCTGATAGAAATCCGGCCCCAGCTCGTGGCGTTCGTTCACCTCGCCGTGCTGATCGGCGACGAGCAGTTCCTGGCCCTCGAGCGACTCGACGATCCAGGCGATCCGGTCGCCCTCGGGCGACCACAGGGCGGGGTATTCGCGCTGGCCGTCGGACACCGTCAGATTTCGGGTCGAACCGTGCTCGGCCGGTACCGTGAAAATCTCGCCGCGGGCGGTGACGAGTACACGCTTGCCGTTGGGCGAGATCCCCACGCGCTCGATGTTGCCCTGGACACTCTGCCATTCGATCCGCTGCTGCGGCAGGTCGGGGTTGAGCGTGATTTCAAGCGTGCGGCGCTCGCCGCTGGCGATATTCAGTTCGTGCAGCTCGCCGCCGGCTTCGAACACGACGTCATCGCCATGACCGTCGGCCCAGTGCACGTCCCAATCGGCCTGGTCGGTCAGGCGTTCGATCTCGCCGGAGGCGGTGTCGAAGGCGTGCAGGTTCAGGCGTTTTTCGTGGCGGTCGGAAATGAAGACCACCTTTTCGCCCATCCAGAACGGCTGGATATCGTTGACGCGCTCGCCGGGCACCCCGACCACTTCGCCCTCGCCGGGCTCGATGACGCGGATCGACGGCGTGGTGCCGCCACGATAGCCGCGCCAGCCGGCCGAACCGCCATAGAGACCGTTGTAGGCCGGGCCGTGATCGATGTAGGCCAGGCGCTCACCATCACGATCCCAGCGGCCGCGGAAAAAGCGTGCTTCCATCTGCCTGGCCGGCGCACCGCCGTCAACCGGCACGTGCCACAGCTGCGCCGACCGGCCATGGTCGGTCTCGCGCCGCGAGGCAAAAGCGACTGCGCTGCCGTCGGCGCTCCAGCCCACCGGCACATCGTTACCGGGATGCCAGGTCAGGCGCGTGGGCTGACCACCTTCGACCGAAATGACGTACACGTCGGTGTTGCCTTCGTATTCGGCGGCATAGGCGATGTGCTCGCCGTTGGGCGAGAAGTATGGGTTGTTCTCCTCGGCCGCCGCACTGGTCAGGCGGCGCGGGTCATTGCCGTCGCGGTCGCTGACCCACAGGTCGCCCGCATACACGAAGGCCAGGTGGTCGGCCGAAACCGTGGGGTGACTGAGCAGGCGGGTCGGTTCGCCGCCGTCGCTTGCGAAACCTGCCGAAGCGCTGCACAGCACGACGGCCGCCGTTACGCATGAAACGATGTTTTTCATGGATTATCCCGATGGTGGATTGGAAACAGGGCGGTCAAATTAACCGATCGGGCGTGAGCATGCATCCCGCAAAAGTCACGAATATGCATAAAAAAGGCCCGACCACCGAGCGGTGACCGGGCCTTGTCCGTCTTTCAGGACTTATCGCGTGAGCGCGATCAGAAAACGACCGTCACGCTGTCCGAGCAGGTGCTCGTGCCGGCTTCACACACCTGGAAGGTGTAGGTGGCGCCGCCGCGATTGTTGCTCGACCAGGTATAAGCCCCGTCGTTGGCCGTGGTTTCAAGCACACTGCCGTCGAGATAGATATCGACGTTGGTGGACTCGGCACCGTCCCAGGCCAGATCGACGTTGTGACGGCCACGCTCCTTGTAGCCGGAAGCCGACAGGGTGATGCCGCCCGCGCTTGGCTCTTCGACCGTCACGCTCTGGCTGGCGGTGTCGCTCGCACCGTCATCGTCGGTCACGGTCAGGGTCACGGTGTAGGTGCCGCCGGCCCCATAGCTATGGCTAGTGGTCGAGCCGCTGCCCGTGTTGCCGTCGCCGAAGTCCCAGTCATACGAGACGATGGAACCGTCACTGTCGCTGGAACCCGAACCGTCGAAGGAGCAGCCCAGGTCGGTGCACGAGGACGTGAACGAGGCCGCCGGCGCTTCGTTTTCTTCGGTCGGGCCGCTGACGGTGACCGTCTGGCTGTCGCTGTCGCTAGCTTCGCCGTCGCTGACGGTCAGGGTGACGGTGTAGCTGCCGTCATTGGCATAGGTGTGGCTGGCGGTCGAACCGCTGGCCGTGCCACCGTCGCCGAATTCCCAGCTGTAGCTCAGCGAGTCACCGTCGGCGTCGCTGGAGCCGGTGCCGTCGAAGGAGCACGACAGGTCGGTGCAGGAATAGGTGAACGAGGCCGTCGGCGCGGTGTTGCCACCGCCGCCGCCACCGCCGAGATAGGCGACTGCGTCAGCGGCCTGAACCAGGCCATAGCCGTAGCTGTTGTCGCGACCGCCGGAGCCGAGGTCTTCAGCCGTGGCCGCCAGGGCAGCGCGGATTTCGGTGGCCGTGGCCGTCGGCACCTGGCTCCAGACCAGGGCAGCGACACCGACCACGTGCGGCGTGGCCATCGACGTGCCGTCATAGCTGTCATAGCCATCGGCCGGCGCGGTGGCGACGGTCGAGACCGTGGCGCTGCTGCCCAGCTCGTTGCCCACGATGAACTGACCATCCGACTGGTTCATGGTCACTGCCGGAATGGCTGAACAGGCACGCCAGGAAGGGCCGTTGCATTCAATCAAGCCCAGGAAGCTGCCGGGTTCATTGTTATAGATGATGGCAGCGGATCCACCGCCGGATTCGACGTTTGCCACCTTGTCGCCGAAGGAAATCGAACCACGTTCACACATCACAACGTTGCCCGACCAGCTGCCAGCGCTGTCGCAGAGACCGCCGTCAACGATACTGCCCGAGCCCGTGGTGCTCTCGGAACCGTCGAGTGCCGAAACGGTGTAGCTCGTGCCGGCCACTTCCGCCGTGGCGCTGATGGTCGGAACCGTGCTCAGCACGCCGACGCCCGGGCCGGCCAGTTCGACCTGGTCGTTCTTCTGCGAGAAGTCGGCCACGGTCTTGGTATCGTCGATGGCAGCCACGGAAACCACGGCGTCGTAGGAAGCCGGGTAGCTGTAACCGGTGGTGCCGTCGTTACCAGCGGCGGCGATCGAGAGGACGCCCTGATCGAGCAGATCCTGGAAGCCCTGTTCGGCCGTGCTCGAAGCGGTGCTGCCGCCGAGGCTCATGTTGATCACGTCCGCGCCGGCGTCGGCACATTCATAGGCCGCCTGGATGGTGCTCGAGCTGTAGCTCCAGCCGCAGGAGCCGGAAGTCCAGTCGTCGTCACCGAAGACCTTGGCGATGGTCAGGTTGATGTTGGCGCCCGGCATCACACCGATCACGCCGTCGCCGTTGTTGACGGCAGCAATGGTGCCGGCCACGTGCGTGCCGTGACCACAGCTGTCGGTGAACGGGTCGCCGCTGCCGCTGAGGTTGAGCCCATTGACCGGGTTGGCTTCGAGATCGAAGTGACCGGCGTGGTAACCCGAGTCGATGATGCAGACGTTCTTGCCGCCGGCGTCCGCGTCGCTGAGCTGGTCGGCCTGGACCATCGTGATGCCATAGGGCACGGTCTCGGCCATCGGGTAGACCCGCGAGTCTTCCTCGATGTTGAGCACGTTGGGATTGCTCTGCAGTCCGTTGAGCGCCTGTTCCGGCAGCGTGGCCGCAATGGCGTTGACGCTGCGGTCGGTCAGGTCGATGTTGATGTCGCCGCCCATGGCCTTGACCGCGGCAACGCCCTGGCCGGCCTGGCCCGGCGCAAACTGGATGATGTAGCGATTGTCGTCGCCCATCGCGTAAGTACAAAACATCAGGCCGACTGCACCGATAACGGCAGTCAGCCGCAGTTTGGCGTGCTTCATTGAAGATCTCCTCTGAGTAGGGTTGGGGGATGAATCAAGGTCCCTCTCATCCCGCTCCCCAAAAGTCCCCGGGAAGCTGCCCACCCATTGGCCGGCCGGCCTTCCCCCTGGCGGGGTAAAGAGCCGGTTTCGGATTCGCTTTCGGGCTGGCTGAAGGACAAACTTGAAAGTGCCTGGTTGAACTTATAGTTGAATTTATACAAGTGACGAAAGTCACTATCTTTTTAGCATGAACATGACGACGCACATTTGTCAAGCAATCTTCCAGCTTCAATCGCCGTGCTAATATCGACCGCAACAATCGGCTGGCCAATGCGGAGGGACCGGGGGCCGGCGGTTCAATGACAAGAGGGAGAGCACGTTTATGAGTGGCGTCTATATCACCTTTGCACTCTATTTCGTAGCCCTGCTGACCCTGGGCGTCATCGCCTGGCGGCGCACGCAGGACCTTTCGGACTACATTCTCGGCGGCCGATCGCTGGGCAGCGGCGTCACGGCGCTGTCGGCCGGCGCGTCCGACATGAGCGGCTGGCTGCTGCTGGGCCTGCCGGGTGCGGCCTATGTCAGCGGCCTGGAGGCTGGCTGGATCGCGCTGGGCCTGCTCATCGGCACCTGGCTCAACTGGCTGGTGGTCGCCACGCGGCTGCGCACCGCCACCGAGCGGCTCGACGACTCGCTCACCCTGCCGGACTATTTCCAGCGGCGCTTTGCCGACAACTCGCGCATCCTGCGCATCCTGCCGGGTCTCTTCATCTTCCTGTTCTTCTCGGCTTATGTTGCCTCCGGCCTGGTCGCCGGTGGCCGGCTGTTCGAGGAAGTCTTCGGCCTGTCCTACATGTGGGCCGTATCGACCGGCGTGTTGGCAATCATCATCTATACCTTTCTCGGCGGATACCTGGCGGTCAGCTGGACCGATGCCCTGCAAGCCCTGCTGATGCTGCTGGCGCTGGTGGCGGTGCCGATCATGGTCTTCAGCACCGGCGATACTGGCCTGTTTGAGGCGGTCAATGCCAAGAACCCCGAACTGCTCAACCCCTTTACCAATGCGTCCGGCGAAGCCATCGGCGTGATCGCAATTATCTCGGCAATGGCCTGGGGCCTGGGCTACTTCGGCCAGCCGCACATCCTGGCGCGCTTCATGGGCATTCGCGAAGTCGGCCAACTGACGACCGCGCGGCGAATCGCAGTGAGTTGGGCGGCCATCGGCCTGGTCGCGGCACTGCTGGTCGGCCTGGCCGGTATCGGCGGACTCGAGACCACGCTCACCGGTGCCGACACCGAGAAGGTGTTCATGCGCCTGGTCGACGTGCTCTTCCATCCGCTGGTTGCCGGCATCTGTCTGGCCGCGATCCTGGCCGCCATCATGTCAACGGCCGACTCGCAGCTTCTGGTGGCCTCCTCGGTCGTATCCGAGGACTTCTGGAAAGGCCTGCTACGCCCCGACGCCAGCCAGACCGAACTGGTGTGGGTGGGTCGCATCTCGGTGATCGTGATCGCGCTGGTCGCGTTCTGGTTCGCGCGCGATCCGGAAAGCAAGGTGCTCGAGCTGGTCGCCTACGCCTGGGCCGGCCTGGGTGCGGCCTTCGGTCCGGTAATCGTGATGTCCCTGTTCTGGTCGCGCATGAGCCGTGCCGGCGCGATTGCCGGCATGCTCGCCGGTGGCGTGACGGTCGTGGTCTGGGCGCCGATGGAGGGCGGTTTGTTCGATGTCTACGAAATCCTGCCGGGCGCCATTTTCGCGGCGCTGGCCGGCTGGATCTTCAGCCTCATCGTGCCCGACGACCGCGCCACCGAGCAGTACCAGCGCATGCTCGACTGACCCCGTGCCCGGCTGACAATGAGCAAGCGGGCCGGGCGACTGACGCCGCTGAGGCGGCGGGTTCTCGACGCCGAGTTCGAGCGCTTGCTCGAGCTCGACGAGGATCAACGTGCCGAACGCCTGCGCCGGCTCGCCCGGCGTTGCCCCCGACTGACACGCTGGCTGGGTCCGCTGCTCGAGGCGCTCTCGGACAAGGCCGACCACCTCGAGGCCATGATCCGGGAGGTGGCCGACTCGGCCGTCACCGAGCTCGACGGCGACGATGCCGAACTGCCTCGGGGCACCCGCCTGGGTGCCTGGGAGCTCACGCAACTGGTCGGGCGCGGCGGCATGGGCCATGTCTACCGCGCCGAACGGGCCGACGGCGCCTTCGAAATGGAGGCGGCCGTCAAGGTCATTCGCATGCGGCGCGATCGTCGGTTGCGTACCCGCCTGACCCTGGAGCGTCAGCTGCTGGCCCGGCTCAATCACCCCAATATCGCGCGCATTCTCGACGGCGGCACGACCAACGACGGACAGGCCTGGCTGGTGATGGAATGGGTCAGCGGTCGCGACCTGCACCGCTGTCGAGACGACCACGCCGACGACTGCCTGGCCTGTCTGCGTCATTTTCTGCGACTGGCCGAGGCAGTCAGTCACGCCCATCAGCGCCGCGTCGTCCACGGCGACATCAAGCCGGCCAATGTCCGCCTCGGCGACGATGGTCGGGTAAGGCTGCTGGACTTCGGTGTGGCCCGGTTGCTCGCCGGCGAAACCGACGACCCGCAGAATCGCATTCGTGGGCTCACACCGGCCTGGTCGGCACCGGAACTGCGCGCCGGCGAACCCGTCTCCACGCAATCCGACCTGTGGTCGCTGGGTGCGCTTCTTTTCTGGATGCTCACCGGCAACCGGCTGGACCCGGAGCATGCCGGTGATTCCCAAAGCGTGGCGATGCGCCTGGGCCGGCATTGTCCGCGTCGCGATGACCTGGCGGCGATCATCGCCACCGCCTGCACGGTTCAGCCGGAGGAACGCTACGCTTCCGTCTCCGGCCTGATTCGTGACATCGAACGCTATCAATGTTGCCAGCCGGTACGGGTCCGCGCGCCGTCGCGCCGCTATGTGGCCACCCGTTTCGTTCAGCGCAATCCGTTTGCCATGGGCCTGAGCGCGCTCGCCGCCGTGCTGCTGGTACTCGGGCTGGCGGGGACGAGCTGGCAAGCCCGGCAGGCGTCGGTCGAACGCGACCGTGCGAGGCTGGAAGCCAGCAAGACCGAACGGGTGAGCGAATTTCTCGTCGGTCTTTTCGAGCAGGCCGACCCGTGGCGTGCACGGCAACACGAACTGAGTGCACGCGACCTGGTCGACCGGGGCGCCGAACGCATCCGCGTGCTCAATGAAACGCCGCAGGTCCAGGCCGAGATGTACCGGATCCTGGCCCGCGTCCACCGCGGCCTGGCCGATTACGAGCAGGCCGGCCGGCTGGCGCTGGAAGCGGTCGAAGTGCTCGAATCCGAACCCGACGCCACCCCCCGGGCCCGGGCCGAGTCCTGGGCGCTGCGAGCCAACACGCTCGCCTCGCAGGGTCGCTACCGGGAGGCCGAATCGGCTCACCGGCGGGCGCTGGCACTGGTCGCCGACGAAGCGCCGCCGCTTCGCGCCGGCTTCATCAACGGCCTGGGCCTGACGCTGTATTCCCTGGGCCGCCTCGACGAGGCGCGCGAACGGCTCGAACAGGCCCTCGCCATCCGCCTGGAACACCAGCCGGGCAGCGCCGAGCTGGCCGAGTCCTACAACAATCTCGCGCTGCTGCACGCCACGGCCGACCGCAACGAGCTGGCGCGCGATCACTACGAGCGCGCCATCGAACTGCGCCGAGACGTGCTGGGCGAGGATCATCCCACCACCAGCTTTTCGCTGACCAACCTGGCCTCGCTTCTGGTACAGACCGGTCGGGCCGAAGAAGCGCTGCCGGCCTTTCGGGAGGCCCTGGCGATTCGCCGCAATGCCTTCAGCGCGGACCATCCGGCCGTGGGCAGCGTGCTCTACCAGATGGGTTGGGCATACGCCAACCTGGAGCAGTACGACGAGGCCGGGAAATACTACGAACAGGCACTCGCCATCCGCGAGGCGAGCATGGGGGAAGACCATCCCTCGGTCGCCGTGCTCTACAACGCGATGGCCAGCGTCGCGCGGGCCCAGGGCAACCATGCCGAAGCCCTTCGACTACTGGACAAGGCGCTCACGATCTACCGCAACCGTTACGGCGAATCCCACCACGACATTGCCCTGGTAATGGCCAACCTGGGCACCACCCACATGGTGCTCGGCGATTTCGAGCGCGCCGTCGACCTGCTTCAACGTGCGCTGGTCATGAATCGCGCCGAACTGGGCGAGCGCCATCACCACGTCGCCGACAATCTCAGGACGCTGGCTGAACTGCATTTGCGCAGTCGCAATTTCGAGCAGGCATCCGAGTACGCGCAACAGGCCCTGGGCACCTATCGGCAGCTTCACGACGATGCGTCGCACCCGGCGCTGACCGACACCCGGCAACTGCTGGACAAAATCGACGCCGGGCGTTGATCTTTCCCTCACACAACCCGCACAAATCCTTCATTTCAGCTTGATTCCGCCTTCATCGCCCTGGCGCATGATGCGCTCATCGCCGATACGGGCGACTGACTGAAACCAACCGGAGATCAAGCATGAACGTTCGCAAACTGATGACACTCGCTGGCGCCACCATGGTCCTGGCCGCCTCCACCGCGGTTCTCGCCGACCATCACGGCGGCAAGGACAAGGATCATGGCAAGAAGGAAGGCAAGAACATCGTCGAGACGGCCGTCGCCGCCGGCCAGTTCGACACCCTGGTGACCGCGGTCAAGGAAGCCGGCCTGGTCGAAACGCTCTCGGGCGAAGGCCCGTTCACCGTCTTCGCCCCGACCGACGAGGCTTTCGCCAAGATCCCGGAAGCCGACCTCAACGCCCTGCTGGCCGACAAGGACGCCCTGACCAGTGTGCTGACCTACCACGTGGTCGCCGGCAAAGTGAAGGCGGCCGACGTGGTCAACCTGTCCGAGGCCGAAACCGTTCAGGGTTCGACGGTCGACATCACGGTCGACGGCGACACGGTCAAGATCGACGATGCCACGGTCATCAAGACCGACATCGAAACGTCCAACGGCGTCATCCACGTCATCGATACGGTGATCATGCCGTAATGTTTCCATCCCTTACGGGAAGGGAGACGGGCGCCCACTTCGGTGGGCGCTTTTTTGTTTCAAACAGGCATCTTCACGCCTCGAGGCGTTGGATGGGTTGGCGACACCGGGCGCTGGGGCGTCCTCGACAAGTCAAAGGCGGTTTCGCCCGGCCTGCTTCGCAGGCTCTTGCGGCGAGTTACTTTTTTCTCGCGCGAAAAAAGT
>NZ_QVMV01000049.1 GCF_003417465.1 Wenzhouxiangella sp. 15190 | reverse complement strand
TCCAAGAAGAAGGCCTCCAAGAAGAAGGCCTCCAAGAAGAAGGCTTCCAAGAAGAAGGCTTCCAAGAAGAAGGCTTCCCGGAAGGCGGCTGCCATTGACGGCGACATGGCCCAGGTGCTTTCTGCCGCCGATCAGCTGCGTGACGCACTTTATGATCTTGCCAGTCATCAGATCAACCAGCGCCGTGCGTTGGTCGAAGAACTCCGGACTGCCGCACGTTCCGGTTTTTCCGAAGTCGAGTCAGCGGCACGCAAGACGCTCAATCGCCTGACCGGCAAATCTTGAGCGAGAAGGGAACTTCCCCGGGGGTGGCGACCGCCACCCCCGATTCCCATCCTCCGGCCGACCATGATCGGCTGATCGACACCTTTCTCGATGCGCTCTGGGCCGAGCGTGGCATTGCGCCCGCGACCGCGGACGCTTACCACAACGACCTCAAGCACTTTCTGGCTCGCGTCAATCGCCCGATCGTGCAGATTTCCCGTACCGAGGTTCTCGAGTTTCTTGCCGACCGCATGCGCTCCGGCGCAAACACCAGCAGCGTCGTTCGCCAGCTCTCCTGCTTGCGCCAGTTTTTCGCCTGGGCGTCGCGCGAGCGCCGAATTGCCCGGGATCCCATGCTCGATCTCGATGGGCCGAAGCGCCCGCGTGCGTTGCCCGGGACACTGACCGCAAGCGAGGTGGAAGCGCTGCTGGCTGTGCCGGACGGCGACCGGCCGCTCGACGTGCGAGACAGGGCGGTACTGGAGACCCTGTATGCAACGGGAATGCGGGTCTCGGAGCTTGTCGGGCTGACCCTGTCACGCATGAATCTGGGCCAAGGTGTCGTGCGGGTGGTTGGAAAAGGCGGGCGCGAACGGCTGGTGCCGCTGGGCGAAACGGCCTGTGGTGCCGTTCAGCACTGGCTTGCGGTTCGCTCGGCGCTTCGTCCACAGGGCGACTGGGTATTCGTATCGAAAAGCGGCCGGGCGCTGTCACGCCAGGCGATCTGGGCGCGTATTCGCCAGCTCGCCCTGAGAGCCGGAATCCGGCAGCCGGTGCATCCCCATCGCCTGCGTCATTCGTTCGCAACTCACCTGCTCGACAACGGCGCGGATCTGCGTGTGGTGCAGATGTTGCTCGGCCATGCGGACCTGGCGACCACGCAAATCTATACGCATGTCTCGCGAGCGCGGTTGAAGTCCCTGCACGAGCGCCACCACCCACGTGGCTGACTCTGTAATGGCCAGGATCATGGTGCGAACTTGTTGGCCTTCTCGTGATCCAACCAGGCATGCGACAGTCCGCTATCATTGCGCGATAGCGATTGAAGCCTGACTGAAATGTTTTCCAAGGAGTATCGGATGAAAATCTTGACGGGACTCGTAGTAGCCCTGGGCATCACCCTGACCGGACTGGTTGCGGCCGCCGACGAGCAGGCGATCGAAGAACGCGTGCGCACCTTGGTGCCGGAACTGGAAACGTTCGCGATTGCGGAAACCCCTATGCCGGGGGTAATGGAAGTACAGCTCAACAACGAAATTGTCTACATGAGCGAAAGCGGCCGCTACCTGATGCAGGGCCGGTTGATCGATCTGGAAACCCAGAAGGATCTCACGGATGCCGCCAAGACGGTCCTGCGCCGGAACCAGTTGGCCGATCTCGACGCGTCGGACATGGTGTCATTCGGCCCGGAAGATGCCGACTATGAGCTGATGGTTTTCACCGATACCAGCTGTGGCTATTGCCGCCGCCTGCACGAACAAATCTACGACTATGTCAACGAGGGTATCCGAATCAATTACCTGGCTTTCCCGCGCGCCGGCGCGGATTCGGAAACCTACGACACCATGGTGTCGGTCTGGTGCGCCGAGGATCGTCAGGGCGCGATGACCACCGCCAAGTCAGGCAGCCAGCCTCCCGAAGCCAAGTGCGAAAATCCGGTCGAAGAACAGTACCAGCTCGGCCGCGCACTCGGTGTGACCGGTACACCCTCGATGGTCACGCCCGACGGCAACATGATTCCCGGTTATGTTCCGCCCGAGCAGCTGCGCCAGCGGCTGGAATCCCTCTCGCAGGCCGAGACTCCGGACGATTGATAACGCCTGCCCGGGCCGCATGACCGGTCCGGGCATTACAGTGGGCCCAGTGCCCTATAATGGCGCGCTGACTTGAGCGTTCTTGCGGGGTCTCGCATGATTGTCCTCCTCGGCAGGGACTCCCTGCCGCCGTTTCGTTTATCCCAACTTGCCGGTGAACTGTCCGCACTGCAGGGACGTGAGATTCGACTGCGGGCGCGCGAGTTGTTCCTGATCGATGCAGACAGCCTGCCGTCCGAACCGCAGCGCCATCGCTTGCTGTCCCTGTTGTCGGCCGAACCGCTCGACCGCGACAGGCTTTCGGCCCGCCAGCTGCTGGTCGTGCCCCGTCCCGGCACGGTGACCCCCTGGGCGAGCAAGGCCGTCGACATTCTCAGGCGCTGTGATCTGGCCACCTTCTCGCGCCTGGAGCACGCGACCCTTTTCGAGTTCGAGGGCATCAACGCCGAAGAGCTTGCGCCCGCCGCCAGGCAGCGCCTGCACGATCGCATGACGCAGGTGGTGCTCGATCGGCTGGATGCGCTGCAGGGCTGGTTCGCTGAGCGTGCTTTCGCCCCGTTGGGCGTGATGCAGCTCGGTGCCGACGCCGCTTCCACCCTGTCGGCGTACAACCGCGAACTCGGCCTGGCGCTGAGCGACGATGAAATCGACTACCTGGTCGATGCCTACGGTCGCATGGGCCGTGATCCCAGCGACGCCGAGCTGATGATGTTCGCCCAGGCCAACTCCGAGCACTGCCGCCACAAGATCTTCAATGCCAGCTGGCGCGTCGACGGGAAATCCGTCGACGGGACGCTGTTCGGCCTGATTCGCAGCACCCATGCGGCCACGCCGGACGGCACCCTGGTCGCCTACGACGACAACGCCGCGGTCATCGAAGGCTTCGAGGTCGAAATCCTGTCCACCGCGCCGCAGCGTCCCGCGTATGTCCATCAACCCGGCCGCGCCCATATCCAGATCAAGGTGGAGACGCACAACCATCCCACCGCCATTTCGCCCGACCCCGGTGCGGCAACGGGATCGGGGGGTGAGATTCGCGACGAGTCGGCCACCGGCCGCGGCGCGCGCCCGATCGCGGCCCTTTGCGGATTTTCCGTCTCCGACCTGCACATCCCCGACTGGGCGCAGCCCTGGGAGACGGCGCCGGCGCAGCCCGACCGCATGGCCTCGGCGCTGGAAATCATGCGCGACGGCCCGATCGGTGCTGCACGCTTCAACAATGAATTCGGCCGCCCGGCCCTGCTGGGGTATTTCCGTACTTTCAGTGAACGCATCGGTGAGCGCCTGTGGGGTTACCACAAACCCATCATGATCGCCGGCGGCAGCGGCATGATCGCCGATGGACAGACGCACAAGAAGCCGCTGGCCGCCGGCGACCGCATCATCGTGCTCGGTGGGCCGGCAATGCTGATCGGCCTGGGCGGCGGTGCGGCCTCGTCGATGAGTTCCGGGCAATCCGACGCCGACCTGGATTTCGCCTCGGTGCAGCGCCCCAATCCGGAAATACAGCGGCGCGCCCAGGAGGTGATCGACCGCTGCTGGCTGCAGGGCGAGAACAACCCGATCAAGTCGATTCACGACGTCGGCGCCGGCGGCCTGTCCAACGCACTGCCGGAATTGCTGCACGATGGTGGGGTCGGCGGGTGCCTCGAGCTTCGCTCGATTCCCACCAATGATCCTGCACTCTCGCCGATGGAGCTGTGGTGCAACGAAGCCCAGGAGCGTTACGTCCTGGCCGTCGCGCCCGGAGATCTTGATCGTTTCGCAGCGCTGTGCGAGCGCGAACGTTGCCCCTGGGCCGACCTGGGCGAGGCCACCGACGACGGACAACTCCTGCTGGCCGATCGGCTGGGTGAGCGAGCGGCCGTCGACATGTCGCTGGAGGTGCTGCTCGGCAAGGCGCCGCGCATGCATCGCGATGCGATCACCGAGCGTATTGCGCCGGAAACCGGGGTGCTCGAAGGCGTCACGCTGGACCAGGCGGCCGACCGCGTATTGGCACTGCCGTCGGTTGGCAGCAAGCAGTTCCTGATCACCATCGGCGATCGCAGCGTCGGCGGGTTGAGCGTGCGCGACCAGATGGTCGGCCCGCACCAGGTGCCGGTCGCCGACTGTGCCATCTCCCTGCTCGATTACACCGGATACGCCGGTACGGCGATGGCCATGGGCGAGCGCACGCCGCTGGCCGTCCACGATTCGGCCGCCGCCGCGCGAGTCGCCGTGGGCGAGGTGCTGACCAACCTGGCCGGGGTCGTCGTGCGCGATCGGGCCCACATCAAGCTGTCGGCCAACTGGATGGCGGCCGCGGGCGCGCCGGGACAGGACGCGGCGCTGCGCGAAGCCGTCGAGGCCGTTGCTGCGCTCTGCCCGGAACTGAACCTGTCCATTCCCGTGGGCAAGGACTCGCTGTCGATGCAGACTGTCTGGCATGACGGCGACGAGGAACGGCGAATGATCGCGCCGGTGTCGCTGATCGTATCCGGCTTCGCCCCGGTACCCGACGTCCGCCGGCATCTCACGCCCGAACTGCGCGACAACGTGGACAGCCGTCTCGTGCTGATCGATCTTGGTCACCGACGCCTCGGTGGCTCGGCCCTGGCCCAGGTTTACTCGCGGCAGCTGGGCGAGGTGCCCGACGTGGACGACGTCGATGCACTCAAGTCGGCCTTCGAGGCCGTCCAGAAACTCGTTGCCGACGAAAGCATCCTCGCCTGCCACGATCGCTCCGACGGCGGCCTGTTCACCACCGTTCTGGAAATGGCGCTGGCCGGCCGCTGCGGTCTGCGGCTGGAGCTGGGCCCGGACGAGGGCGATCCGATGGCCGCTCTGTTCAACGAGGAGCTGGGGCTGGTGATGCAGGTGGCTGTCGACGACCTGCCGGATGTCGAGTCCGAGCTGGCCCGGGCCGGATTGGGTGAAAAGACCTCGATCATCGGCGAAGTCGTCGACGGGCATCGGTTCGAGATTTTCGCCGGCGATCGGGAAGTCTTTCGGCGCGACCTGCCGGACCTGGCCCGGCGCTGGGCCGAGACCAGTTATCGCATGCAGCGCCTGCGCGATCATCCCGAATGTGCCGACGAGGAATTCGAGGCGATCGGCGATTTCACGCGCCCCGGCCTGGTTCCGAAGTTGATTTTCGAGCCGCCGGCGAGTGTCTCCGTCAATACCGGGGCCCGGCCGCGCGTGGCCATCCTGCGCGAGCAGGGCGTCAACGGCCAGCGCGAGATGGCGCAGGCGTTCATATCGGCCGGTTTCGAAGCGGTCGACGTCCACATGAGCGATCTCGAGGCGGGGCGCCAAAAACTGGCCGATTTCCACGGGCTGGCCGCCTGCGGCGGTTTTTCCTTCGGCGACGTACTCGGCGCAGGGCAGGGATGGGCGCGTTCCATTCTCTTCAATCACGCACTTCGCGATGCCTTCCAGGCCTTCTTCGAAGACCCCGGGTGTTTCGCCCTGGGCGTGTGCAATGGCTGCCAGATGCTCTCGGCGCTGCGTGAGATCATCCCCGGCTCGGAGGCATGGCCGGACTTCGTGGTCAACCGGTCCCGGCAGTTCGAGGCCCGGCTGAGCCAGGTTGCGATCGAGGAAAGTCCTTCGCTGTTTTTCTCCGGCATGGCCGGATCGCGGTTGCCGGTGGTCTCCTCGCACGGCGAAGGTCGGGCGCAGTTCAGCGAGGGCCCCGTGGCCGATTTACCGGTTGCCGTCCGTTATGTGAAAGAGAATGGCGCGCCGGCGATCAGCTATCCCGACAATCCCAACGGTTCGCCCGACGGCATCACGGGTCTGAGCAGTGCGACCGGACGGGTCACGATCATGATGCCGCATCCCGAGCGGCTGCTGCGCGCGGTCAACTATTCCTGGGCCCCGCGCGAATGGGGCGAACTTTCCCCCTGGATGAAGATGTTCCACAATGCAAGGCTGTGGCTGGAGTGAATCGAAAGCGATGAGCGAACGGGAGCCCGAGCGCGTCGAGGAAACCGGGGCGGAAGAAACGTCTTCCGGCAACCCGGTCAAGGAGATGTTCCTGCTGGCTGCGCTTTACCTGCCACTGGGGTTTTTCCTCTGGTTCTTCCTGGCCAGTGGGTTGATGTATCCGGCCTCGCGGTTGGTGGAATGGCTGCTGACCGGCTTCTATCCCGACCTGTTCGAACAGGTCGTACAGCTCGGCTTCCACTTCGAAGTACAGACACTGGTCGTCATGCCGCAACAGGTCGAAGGGCGGACTGCCGCGCTGAACCTGGACATCAACCCGATGATTTATGCCTGGGGACTGGCGCTGCTTTTCGGCCTGGTCATGGCCACACCCATGCGGGGGCTTCGCCGCCTCGTCCAGTTGATCGTCGGCTTCATTATCGTCACCCTTGTGACTTCCTGGGGCGTATTCTGGGAAGTCTGGCGCGACATGGCGTTTTTGATGGGTCCGGAGGCCGCCGCGGCGGTGCAATCGACCAATCTTTCGGCCACGACCATTGCCTTGTGTTATCAGCTGGGGTATCTGATGTTTCCGGGCGTGATACCCATCGCCGCCTGGATTCTCATGAATCGCCCCTTCATCGAGCAACTCGTACAAGGCCGGCTGCGCTGAACCGACACGGCCGTGAATTGTCTGTTTGAGACGTGATTATGGAAACCGAAGCACTTACCGCTACCGACGAAACCGAACTGCTTCCGAGCATCGGCGACCATCTCGAGGATCGGGCAGCCGACCTGTGCAAGCTGATGATCGAGCAGGATCGCCTGCGCGAGGAGGATCTCCAGCGCGCCAAGGCCTATCGGGAACAGCACGGTGGCAACCTGCTGACCCTGCTTGTTCGCCTGGGCCTGGTTTCAGAGCGCGACCTGGCCCGTGCCCAGTCCGAGCTGCTCGAGATTCCCATGGTCGGTGAAAAGGACTATCCGGAGTCCGGGCCGCGGATCGATTCGATTTCGGTGCGCTACATGAAACAGCAGCACCTGGTGCCGGTGCGGATCGACGACGACACCCTCGAAGTCGTCATGGCCGATCCCTGCGATGAGTTCGCCTTGCGCGCACTGGGCATGGCGACCGGCCGCGAGGTCAAGCCGCGGGTCGGTGTGACCTCCGAGATCGACAACACCATCGAGCGTTACTTCGGTGGCGGCAAGTCGGCCATGGGCCAGATCGCCGAGCACCTCGGCGGCGAGGGTGATGGCGGTGACGACGAGGAAGATGTCGAGCACCTGCGCGACCTGGCCTCCGAGGCACCGGTCATTCGCCTGGTCAACCTGCTCCTCCAGCGCGGGGTTGAATCGCGCGCTTCCGACATTCACATCGAACCGTTCGAGAACCGCCTGAAAGTACGCTATCGCATCGACGGCGTGCTGCAGGAGGTCGAGGCGCCGCCGGCGCGCTCGACCGCTGCGGTGATCTCGCGCGTGAAAATCATGGCTCGGCTGAACATCGCCGAGCGCCGCCTTCCGCAGGACGGTCGCATCATGCATCGCGTCGGCGGCAAGGAGCTCGACCTGCGTGTCTCGACCGTACCGACCGCGCACGGCGAGTCGGTGGTCATGCGTATTCTCGACCGAGAGGCCGTGGTGCTCGACTTCGGAAGTCTCGGTTTCGCCGAGGACGTGCGGGAGAACTTCATCCACGAGCTGGAAGTGCCGCACGGCATCATCCTTGTCACCGGCCCGACCGGGTCGGGCAAGACCACCACGCTCTACACTGCGCTCAGTCGTCTCAATACGCCCGAGCGCAAGATCATCACGGTCGAAGACCCGGTCGAATACCAGCTCGAGGGCGTCAACCAGATCCAGGCCAAGTCCTCCATTGGTCTCGACTTCGCCCGCGCGCTTCGCTCGATCGTGCGCCAGGACCCGGACGTGATCATGATCGGTGAGATGCGAGACCTCGAAACCGCCAAGATCGCCATCCAGTCGGCGCTGACCGGTCACCTGGTCCTTTCGACCCTGCATACCAACGACGCCGCCGGCGGCGTGACGCGAATGATCGACATGGGTGTGGAGGACTACCTGCTGACTTCCACGGTCAACGCCATCATGGCCCAGCGCCTGGTGCGACGCCTCGATCCCGAAACGATGGAAGCCTACGAGGTGCTGCCGGAGATGATCAAGGAGCTCGGTCTCGACGATCTGACCGACGAGCGGCCGATCAAGCTCTATCGCCCCGGCACTTCGGAAGCCAGCCCCACCGGCTACCGCGGCCGGACCGGCATCCACGAACTGCTGGTCCTGAGCGAGGAAATCCGCCGCATGGTCATGAAGCACGCCATC
Source organism: Wenzhouxiangella sp. 15190 (assembly GCF_003417465.1). Lineage (GTDB taxonomy): Bacteria > Pseudomonadota > Gammaproteobacteria > Xanthomonadales > Wenzhouxiangellaceae > Wenzhouxiangella. The sequence continues at coordinate 28,137 of NZ_QVMV01000049.1, read as the reverse complement.
TCGACAGAGATCGAGAAGCAGGCACGTGCCGAGGGCATGCGCACCATGTACGAGGACGGCCTGATGAAGGCCCTGCAGGGGATTACCTCGGCGGAAGAAGTGCTTAGGGTGACGCAGGAAGCGTGACATCTGCGGCTGAGGTGCGGTGGACTTTTGCCGGCCTGGAGTCACTAGTGGTAAGTAAATAGAAAATAGTGAATAGAAAATAGATGCAGTCAGTGAGCGCCCCAAAAATTCAATTTATGCCTATCGAGGTAGCGCCGGTGGTGCAGTCGAAGTCACCCGTGCTAAACGGGACTGCCGGCTTTCTAATGCCGGTCTATTTTCTATTTTCTTTTTCCTATTCACTTTTTTCTATTTTCTATTTTCTAAACCTGCGCCGACCCGCACCGCGACTGCAGCCTTCGACAAGGCTCAACGAAGCCACCGCAATCTGATGCCACTTTTCGAGTACAAGGCGGTGACGCCGGCCGGCGAGACGATGACCGGCGAGATGGATGCGCCCAGCAAGGATCTGGTGATTGCCCATTTGCAGGAGTCGGGCAATATTCCCGTGTCGGCCAAGGAAGTGGGTTCGGGATTTCGGTTGTCGGCACTGTTTCGCGGGCGGCAGGGGCTCAAGCAGGCCGAAATCGGTGACCTGACCCAGCAGCTCGCGACCCTGCTCAGTGCCGGCCTGCCGCTTGATCGATCGCTCGGTATCCTGGGGGAGCTGGCCGAAAACGAGCGCGTGGAGAGCACGATCGATCGGATTCGCAACCGCGTGCGCGAGGGTGGCTCCCTTTCCGAGGCGCTGGAAGAGCGCCACGGCGTTTTTTCGCGCTTCTACATCAACATGGTTCGTGCGGGTGAGATCGGCGGTTCGCTCGATCAGACGCTCTCTCGCATGGCCGAGTACCTGGAACGCTCCAAGGAGCTCAAGGACTCGGTGATCTCGGCGATGGTCTACCCGGCGCTGCTGGTGGTGCTGGCTGTCGCTTCGCTGATTCTGCTGATGGGCTACGTCATTCCGCAGTTCACGCCCATGTTCGAGGAATTCGGCGGCGAGCTGCCGTTGCTCACACAGATTGTCATGGCGGTGGGTGCGGCGTTGCAGAATTACTGGTGGGCGATGCTCGGTGCCGTCTTGCTCGTCGTTTTGTGGTTCCGCGGCCAGATGCGACGGCCGGCCTCACGCCGACGCTGGGACTTGCGTTTCCTTCGGATGAAGGGCATCGGCGACGTGATCGCCAAGATCGAGACCGCGCGCCTGGCGCGCACGGCCGGCACGCTGCTCGTCAACGGCGTGCCGCTGCTGTCGGCACTTTCCATCGCCAAGAATGTCATGACCAATACGGTGCTCGGTGACGACGTGGCCGAGGCCGCCAAGCAGGTCAAGACCGGTACGCCCATGGCAAGGGCGCTGGCGGCCAACGACCATTTTCCGCGCCTGGCGCTGCAGATGGTCAACGTCGGCGAGGAAACCGGCAAACTCGACGACATGTTGCTCAAGGTTGCCGATACCTACGATCGCGAGGTGCGCACCACTATCGATCGCCTTATGGCGCTTTTGGTGCCGGCACTGACCCTGGGCCTGGCGGTGCTGATCGGCGTGATCGTGATGTCGGTGCTGATGGCCATTCTCAGTATCAATGAACTGGTGGCCTGAAGGCCGCGCTCGAGAAAGATTTCAGGAACATAATGCCCAAAGGGGCTGGAGGAAAACCAAGATGTACAAATCGCCCAATTCAGGTTTCTCCCTGATCGAACTGCTGGTGGTGCTCATCATTCTCGGCCTGATCGCCGGCCTGGTCGTGCCCAACATCATGCAGCGCGGTGAAGATGCCAAGCTTCGTGCCGCCGATGCCGAGGTGCAGCGTCTGTCGATGGCCGTTGACGAGTTCTACCTGGACAACGGTCGCCCGCCCGAGGAGCTGCGCGAACTGATCGAAAAGCCTGGCGATGCTACCAACTGGAACGGCCCTTACGTCAACGATTCCAACCTCAAGGATCCCTGGGATAACGCCTACCAGTATCGTTATCCGGGCGAACATCGCTCCTTCGATATCTGGTCGCATGGCGCAGACGGTTCGCCCGGTGGTGAAGGCGCGAACGCCGATATCAAGAGCTGGGATTGAGTTGACTAAAGGTTTCCGGTTTCCGGTTTCCGGTTTCAGGGTTCAGGTTACAGACCACGGACCACAGACTACGGAACACGGTTTTTCGCTGATCGAGCTGATGGTGGTGATGATGCTCGTCGCCATGTTGTTCGCCGTGGTCGGGGTTTCGGTCAGCCGCTCGATCGAGGGCGCCGAGATTCGTAACGCCTCGCGCGAAGTCGTCGCCGGCATCCGGCACACCCGCGGCCAGGCCATCATCCAGCGCCAGCAGCAGGTCTTTCACGTCGATGCCGATGCGAAGACCTGGACGGCGGCGGAGCGGGAACCGGTCGAGATTCCCGAAGGCCTGGATATCACCATCAATACCGCCCGTTCGGAGCTGACCGGCGAGAATGCCGGCGGTATCCGCTTCTACCCCGACGGCGCATCGACCGGCGGCAGCGTGGAATTGCTGGCCGGCGAGCGGACGTGGGAAGTGGAAGTGTCCTGGCTGACCGGCGAGGTCAGCATCAAGCGGGAGTCGGACGATGCTTGAGCGTCGGCCGATTCAGGGAGGTCCCGGATCTTCGCTTCGCTCGTCCGGGACGCCTTCGCGCCAGCGGTGGCGGCAAACTGACGGAGGTCCCGGATCGGGTTTCGGGTCGCGTGCGCGGGCCCGTCTGGAAGGTCCCGGATCGGGGTCCGGGACACCCTGTCGGCTACGCCGCCAGGGTGGCTTTACGTTGATCGAGGTGATGGCCGCGTTCATGGTTTTTGCCCTGCTGTTCGGCGTTGTGCTGCAGATCCTCTCGACCTCGGTGGGGAATACACGCATGTCCGGTGATTACACACAGGCGGCCCTGTGGGCCCAGTCCAAGCTGGATGTGCTGGGCCTGGAACAGATGATCGAACCCGGGGTGAGCCAGGGCCGTTTCAATGACGAATTTACCTGGACGATGGACGTCAGCGAGACGCAGGTCGTCGACGAACGGGGCCTCGATCTCCAGGAGGAGTTGCCCATCGCCCTCTATCACGTTGTCCTGACGGTGGAATGGGCCGAGGGGCGCCGGGAGGCGACCTTCGAGACCCTGCGCTCGGTGGATACTTATTGGGAAGAGCGGCAGCGACAGTCGGGCGGGGGAGGACGACAGTGAGCATCGGCCGGTTCTTCAAGCGCGACAAGCGTGCGTTGCGACAGTGTTCCGGGGGTTCCGGGTCGGCTTCGCGCCGGCGGTGGGAGCAAACTGAAGGAGGTCCCGGATCGGGGTCCGGGACAGCCTGCCGGCATGGTCTGGGAGGTCCCGGATCTTCGCTTCGCTCGTCCGGGACGCCTTCGCGAATGCGCGAAGGCGGCTTCACGCTGATTGAGGTGCTGCTGGCGATTGCGCTGGTGTCGATCATCATGGCCATGGCCTACGGCGGTTTTCGCGCCAGCGTGCGCGCGACCAGCTCCGGCGAGGAAGTCATCGAGCAGACCAATCGCCTGCGTGTGGTCCAGCAGTTCATGCGACGGCAGCTGATGCGGTCGCGCTCGCTCGTTATCGAGCAGTTCGAGGACGGCGAAACCGTGCGGTTCGAGGGTGAGCGTGAGCGGGTGCGATTCGTCTCGCCCATGCCCGGCTATCTCAGCTACGGCGGCCCGTACGTTCAGGAATTCCGGCTGGAGCGGGGGAGCGAGGGTCTCGAACTGGTTTATTACTACGCCATGCTCAACGGCTACGAGGACGGCGCACTGCGCGAGACCACCGACGGACGCGTCCTGATGGAAAACCTTGGCGGTGGCGAGTTCATTTTCCTCGACTTCGATCCGGAAACCGGCGAGACGTTCTGGACCGACTTCTGGGAAGAGCCTGATCGCCTTCCGCTGGCCGTGGGCGTGATGCTCGACCTCGATTCCGACCGCGGCCTGGTCTGGCCGGACCTGGTCGCGCCGGTCATGGTCGACAGCGGCAATTCACGTCGCACGCGCACCATCGAGCGCGCTCGCGACATGCTGAGGCCGGGTAATCGCGGCCGGAGGAGGAACCGATGATTGCCCGACCGGGAGTTCAGCGAGGGATCGCGCTCATCGTCGTGCTCTGGATTCTGGTGCTGCTGACCATCGTGGTCGGTACCTACGCCGTGCTGGCGCGTACCGAAAGCCTGCAGGCGCGATTTCTCCTCGACACGACGCGGGCGCGCTATGCGGCCGAGGCTGGAATCCATCGCGCGGCCTTCGAAATGCGCAATTCCGACGTGGAAACGCGCTGGGTGCCCGACGGGCGCCCCTATACCCTCGAATTCGGCGGCGCGGAAGTCGAAATCCGCATTACCGACGAATCGGGCAAGATGGACCTCAACAGCACCTCGGCGGAGGAGTTGTCGAATCTGTTCATGTCGCGTGGCATGGAAGAGACCGAAGCGTGGCACCTTGCCGACGCCATCGAGGACTGGCGCGACGAAGACGATCTGCCCCGGCTCTACGGCGCGGAATTGATCGAATACGAGTCCGCCGGATATCCTTACGGGCCGGCCAACGAGCCGTTCGCATCGGTCGACGAACTACAGCAGGTCATCGGCATGAGCTGGGATCTGTTTCGGGAGCTCGAACCGATGCTGACGGTCCATTCCAGGGGACGCATCAATCCGGCCTTCGCTTCCGCCGACGTTCTGGCGGCCGATCCGGAGATTACCGCCGAGGATGCGGCTGCCTTTGTCGAGGAACGGCGACAGTTCCACCCGCGCGACCAGCAGGCGCTTTTCCTGCCGAACGGACAGACGGTCAGCTTGCAAGGGGGTGGCCGGACCTTTAGCATTCGCTCGCGGGCGACGCTGGACTCGGGCACCTGGAACGAAGTACAGGCCACGATTGAACTCGGAGGCGACCAGCGCGGTCGACCCTTCCGTGTGCTGCGCTGGCGCGACAATGTCGAGGATCGATGAATCAGAGTGCCGTCAACGAATACTGGGGCAGCGTCGTTGCCCGCTACCGCGCCGGCCCGCTGCCCGGGTTTCTGAAATGGTGGCGCAGCGAGCTGGCCGGGCTGTTGCCGCAGTCGTTGCGCAGCCGCATGGTGCCGCCGCGACCGGTGCTGTGGCTGGTGCCCGAAGCCGAAAGCCGCACGTTCTCGGTCTGGACCGGGGGTGAATCGCCCGAAAAGCGCGATACCTTCGGTGCGAACGAGGACGCGGGCCTGCTGCGTGACCGATGGCAGGAGTTGATCAATGGTTTCGAGGACGGCCGGCCCGAAATCCGGCTGTGCCTGCCGGCCGAGGATATGCTTCACTGCCCGGTGGAACTGCCCCTGGCGGTGGAGGCCAACCTGGCCGAGTCGCTGCGCTACCAGCTCGATCAGGTCACGCCTTTCAGCGCCGACCAGGTCTATTTCGACTACGATATTTGCGAGCGCGATACTGATCGCAGCCTTCTGAAAGTCGAGTTGCGCCTGGCGATGCGCTCGCGCGTCGATGAACTGCTCGAGCGCCTGGCCGCTGTCGGCATTCGTCCCCACGCCGTCGACGCGCTCGGCGGGGACGCCGTACAGCCCGCCTGCGAAGGCTTCAACCTGTTGCCGCTGGCCGAGCGGCCGCGTCATGTCTATCGGCGCGCCCGCATTAACTGGCTGCTTGCCGGCGGTCTGGTATTGGTGCTGGCCCTCGTCATGGCCGAGTCGCTTTTTCTTCACCAGCGGACCGTCAATCGGCTCGAGAGCGAAGTCGAAGCCCTGCGTCAGGAAGCCGACGAAGTGCTTGCGCTGCAGACCGAGCTGCAGGATGCCCTGGCCGCGGCCAATTTCCTGGCCGAGCATCGCCGGCGCCAGCCGGTGAGCGTGCGGGTGCTCGACGAGATCACCCGGATTCTTCCCGACGACATCTGGCTGATGCAGTTGCGGATGCAGGGCGACGAGCTGATGCTGCAGGGGCTGGCCGATCAGGCGCAGCGTCTGATCGAGTTGATCAACGAATCCGAATTGCTGGGCGAGGCCGAATTCCGTGGCTCGGTCAGCATCGACCCGGGCAGCGGCCGCGAGCGCTTCAATGCGCGTGCCCGCATCGAAACGACAGGAGGCGAGCGTGCAGCTGCTGCCGGATCTGGAGAATAATCGTCCCCTGGCCGTCGGCCTGCTGGTGATCGTGCTGGTGGCGGTCTACTTCGTCGGGTTTCACTGGTTCGTGATGCGCCATCTGGAACTGGCCGACGAAGTCAACTCGCTGGAAGAGCGGGCTGCCCGGTTCAAGGCGGCCGTGGCCCGTCGTCCCGACCTGGAAGCCCGACTGGAGGAGTTGCAGTCCGATCGGCTCGACAGCGCGCTGTTTTTGCCCGAGTCCAACTTCAACGTCGCCGCGGCCGGTTTGACGCGGCGACTTCGGGATATCATTCAGCGTGAGGCCGACGATACCGAGCTGTGCCGCATCGAATCGACGACCAACCGTCCCGACGACGAACCGGAACGTTTCGAGCAGGTGACGGTCAATGTGCGCATGAATTGCCCCTTGCCGGATCTCACGCGCATCCTCTATCAAGTGGAAGACAATGTGCCGCTGATTTTCGTCGACAATCTGATCATCAACCAGCGAGTACCGGCTGATCGTGCAGGCCGGCGCGGCAGCAGGGGCTACGGTCTGCTGGACGTGCGTTTCGACATCTACGGTTTTCTGTCGCAACCCGTCGTGGAAGAGGACTGAGCGTGTTCGATCTGCAGCGCAATCTGCTCACGACCCTGCTGGTGGCCGGCACCGGTGTTCTGGTGCTTACCGGCGGCGGGCTGGCGCTGCTGATGGGTCGCCCGGACCTGGCGGCCATCGAGCCGCAGGGCAATACCGAAGCCGCGGATGCCGAAGTTGACGTACCGGATACGGGGCTGCAGGATTTCTCGGCCTACTCGGCCATCGTCGAGCGGCCGGTTTTTTTCTCCGACCGTCAACTGCCCGTAGTCGAATCGCCCGGGGAAGAAGAAGAGGTGGTGGTCGAGGAAGAACCGGAGACCGAGGAGATCAAGGACCTCGAGGCCGAAATCGCTGGCATCGTCATCACGCCGGACATGAAGCTGGCGATGGTGTCCGACAAGCAGGCCGACAAGACCTTCGTACTGCGCGAGGGCATGAACCTCGAAGGCGAGCAGGCGGCCTGGAAGCTGAATACGATCCAGCCGCGGCGGGTCAGTTTCGTTTCCGTTGATGGGCGCGAGACCGATCTCGAGCTCAAGGTCAATACCCAGGGCCTGGCTTCGGCGAGTGCCAGTAATCGGCAGCGAGAACAGGCGTCCCAGGCCGAGCCGGAGGGTGAGCAGGCGGCGCAGGAAACGGATCAACGCGAGGCTAGCGAGGAAGCACGGGCCCGGGCCGAGGAAATCCGACGCCGCGTCGCCGAGCGCCGGGCCCAGTTGAGGGCCGAGGCGGAGCGACGCGCGCAACAGCAACAACAACAGGACAACGATGGCTGAGCTAACCCGACAGAGCAACATTCGAAACCGGCCCGCGCTCGCGGCGCTGCTCCTGGCCAGTCTGACGCTGGCCGGTTGTGCGGCGATGGGTGAGCGGGATGACGACGACAGCGATACGCAACTGCGCCCCGGTGAAAGTGCCGTGGCGCCTGAAAAAAGCGAAGGCGACCGCGAGGGTATCCGACTGGGCACCGGCGAAGGCGAGGCGGATCCCGAGGCCCAGTTCGAAGAAAGCGAAACTTACTCCGGTACCGGCGTGTTCATCGACGATAGTGCGATCAAGCCGCGCGCGGAGTCGCCGGGCGAGGGCGGCGAAATCACGCTGAACTTCGAAGGGCAGGGCATCCAGGAGATCGTGCACGCGATCCTCGGGCAGATGTTCGAGGAAAATTACATCATCGCGCCGGGCGTGAGCGGGGAGGTCACTTTTTCCACGGCCAAGCCGATCAAACGAGACCAGGTCATGGACGTGCTCGAGATGCTGCTGCGCTGGAATGGGGCAACCCTGATCTGGCGCGAGGGCCAGTACCACGTGGTGCCCATCTCCAATGCGGTGGCCGGCAACCTGGTGCCGCGCATGGATTCGGCGGGCAATGCCCGGGGCTACGAAGTGATGGCCGTACCGCTGGAGTACATCTCCGCCAGCAAGATGGCCGAAATGCTCGAACCCTGGGTCAGGGAAGATGCCATTTTCAATGCCGACAACGCCCGCAACCTGCTTTTCCTGGCCGGCACCCAGTTCGAGCTGAGCAACTACCTGCAGATCATCGAATCCTTCGACGTCGATTGGCTGGAAGGCATGTCGGTGGGCATTTTCAATCTCGAGCGTATCGAGGTCGATGAGCTATTGCCCGAGCTTCAAGGCGTGTTCGGCGAGGAAGGGGAAACGCCCCTGGCCGGCATGTTCCGATTCATGCCGCTGCAGCGGCTCAACGCCGTCATGGTGATCACGCCCAACGAACACTACCTGGACGAGGCTGAAAAGTGGATCAGGCGGCTCGATCGCTCCAGTCCGGAGGGTGGATCCCGCCTGTATGTCTACCGTGTCAAGAACCTGGAGGCCGACGTGCTGGCCGGTTACCTGGGGGATTTGTTCGGCAGCGGTAGCGGCAGAAGCCGCTCGCGGGAATCGGGCGGTGGCCTGGCACCGGGGCTGGAACGGGCATCGGCCTCGAGCGTCAGCGATTTCCAGCAATCGCGGGCCGAGGGCGGGAGCGAAGGCAACGACAACAACGACAACCGCAACCGCAACACGGCCGGCGGCATGTCCCTGGGCGAGGAAGGGGATGTGCGCGTGACGGCCATCCAGGAGACCAATTCCCTGCTGATCCAGGCTTCGCCGAGCGAGTACGACGGCATTCTGTCGGCGATTGAGCGTCTCGACGAAGAGCCGTTGCAGGTCATGATCGAGGCGCAGGTCCTCATCGTCGACCTGACCGACGACCTGCAGTACGGCGTGAGCTGGTTCCTGGCCAACGGCTCCCCCGACGACAGCGTGCCGAGCCTGCCCGAGGGCTTCGCGCCCAGTCGGGACGCCAATGCCATTGGCTTCGGTGGCGGCAGAAATGTCCTGGGCACCATCACCCGCCGGGCCGTCGGCCGCAATTTCGTATCGGCAACCATCAACGCGCTGGAGTCGGTCTCGGACGTGCGCACGATTTCCTCGCCCAGCCTGATGGTTCGCAACAACTCCGACGCCACCATCAACGTCGGCCAGCAGATTCCGGTGCAGTCGACCAGTTTCATCGGCGGCTCCGGGGAGGGCAACCGATTCGGCAGCGTCCAGTACCTCAATACCGGGGTGATTCTCGAGGTGACGCCCCGCGTCAACCCGGGCGGCCTGGTCTACCTGCAGATCCGCCAGGAGGTCTCTTCGCCGGGCACGCCGGCTGGAGAAGGCTCCAACCCGCCGGTCGACACCCGGACCATCCAGACCGAAGTCGCGGTGCAGTCGGGCCAGACCATCATGCTCGGGGGGCTGATCGAGGAGCGGACGCGAGAATCCAAGTCCGGCGTGCCCGGGCTGCAGCGCATCCCGGTGCTGGGCGGCCTGTTCCGCAGCACCACCGACAACCTCACCCGAACCGAGACGCTGGTGATGATTACGCCCACCGTCGTGGAGTCCACTAACCAGCTCAAGCGCGTCTCCGACGAGGTGCGCGGCCAGTTCGAGGCGCTCAAGCCGATGCGCGGGCGCAAAAATTGATATTTCTTATTGATTTCAACCTTTTATGAAAAAGGAGCAACGCCTTGAAGATCCGAACAAGCACCATTTTTCTCGCCCTCGTCTCGGCGGCGCTGCTGTTGTCCGGGTGCCAGTCCGGCGAGGACACCTCGTCGCAGCCGCAAAGCGTCGAGGAGCGGGCCCAGGCGCGGTGGGACCATATGATCGCCCGCGAGTTTGCCGAGGCCTGGAGCTACTACACGCCGGGCTTTCGCGAGACCACATCCGCCGAGGAGTTCGCCACGACCGTGCGAAAGCGGCCCGTTCGCTGGGAGGACGCCACGGTGGTGGCGCGCGACTGCGAGGGTGATCGCTGCGAAGTGGTCGTGGAAGTCAGCTACAGCGTGCCACAAGCGCCCGCGGGCCTGAATAACGTGCGCGGGAAGCGGGAGTTGACCGAGACTTGGATCCGTACCCAGGAACAGTGGTGGTACTCCGACTCCGGGTGATTGCTTTACACGACAGGATGAATTAGCATAGAATTGCACACGCTGGGATAGGCCCGCAAAAACGGGCTATCTCGCTTGTGTTTACACAGAGCCCTGTGTCCAACAACTTTAGGAGTGTTGTAATGAAAAGAAATACCTTGACGACCGCAGTACTGGCAGGTCTGACGGGTGTGGCGGGCATGGCCAGCGTGGCCAATGCCGTAAACGTCAACCCGGACGGACTCGGTCAGGTCCTGCTGTATCCGTACTATTCTGCCCGCGGCGGCAACGACACGCTGATCTCGATCGTCAATACGACCGATGACGCCAAGGCTGTCAAAGTCCGTTTCATCGAGGCCCTGAACTCGCGCGAAGTGCTCGACTTCAACCTCTACCTGTCTCCGTTCGACGTTTGGACGGCCGGTATCACGGCCGACGGCGACGGTGCCAAGATGGTGACCCGCGACACGTCTTGCACCGTGCCGTACTTCCAGGGTGGAACCCCTGGTGACGTCGGTGAGCAGGAGTTCCTGAACTTCCAGTACGCAGCTCAGACTAGTGCTGACGACCGTTTCGACGGTGGTCCCAGCGGTTTGGAGCGTACACAGTCCGGCTATGTCGAAATGATCGAAATGGGTACCATCAACGCTACCAGTGACACATTTGCCGATGTCAAGCACGTTGATGGCGTGCCGGGTGGCGACCCCGCGACAGCCTGTGACCTCGTCCAGGAGCAGTGGGTTCCTGATGAGGGTGTCTGGGACGCTACGGATGAGTTCACAGACATGAGGTCGGACGGGGTCCGGATTCCGGCTAGCGGCGGTCTGTTCGGCGCTGGATCCATTATCAATGTGGCCGACGGCACGATGTTTTCCTATAACGCGACCGCGATTGATGGATTCTGGACCGATGCTGCCGATCACACCGATCCGGGCAACCTGGACCCGAATCTCGGTGGTGGCACCAGTTCCGAGGCCTTTGTTTTCAGTGGCGGTAACCTCGAAACCCTGGATTATACGGGTATCGATACCATCTCTGCCGTCAATGCTGTGCTTTCCCTCGAAACCTTGATGAACGAGTATGCCATTGAACCTGACGTGGGCGGCCGTACCGAGTGGGTGCTGACTTTCCCGACCAAGCGCTTCCACACCGACGCTGCACCGGGTGGTTTCCTGGGTGCTACGGACGAGGCTGATCCCCCGTTCACCGAAACCTGGACCCGGGTGAATGGCGTCGCTGATCCGGCCTGTGAAACGCAGGACTTCGATGTCTGGAACCGTGAGGAAGGTGAACCGATCGATGAGCCGGACGATATCATCGTCTCGCCGAAACCGCCGGCAACCGAACGGCCAACCTTCGATCTCTGCCGCGAAGCCAACGTGATTCGCTTCGCCAACGACGGTAGCCTGCCGGCCAGCACGGAGATCCTCAAGGAACCGAGTCGTGAAGACACCTTCCCGGATCTGGGTTACGTCAATTTCGATCTGCCCGAAGCCTTCCTCAACGGATGGGTTCGCTTTGACTTTGGCGATTTCCAGGCTGAAGCGGACAATAACGGCATGATCGTGGAAGGTCTTCCGGTCATTGGATTCCAGGCCAGCACCTCCACCTTTGGTGCGTTGCCGACTGGCGATGGAGATACCGTCCTGTCGAACTACGGCGGTTCCTTCAACCATCATGGAAGCCGTAGCATCGTCGCGTCCGATTAAGCTCGGACTCGATATGTTTGGCGAAAAAAGAGCCACCCACCGGGTGGCTCTTTTTTTAGGGGAGCCGCTGCCAAATATGAATTGTAATAGTCTGGCGTCTTCATCTATAAGGAAGGGCCGAACTCGAGGTGGACGCTCGGTGGAGGAATGATGTCGCAATGGTGCTGACAATTCATGTTGGCGCAAGAAGAGTGAGCGACATCCGACAAGAAACTGGTAACCGTCGTGTTCAGATGTCGATGTGCTGGCCGGCGGTCTTGCGTTGTTACGAATTCCCGCCGCCGGGTAGGCGACGTGCATCACACTTCGCAGCGCTAAGCGCGAGACGCATTGCCCCTCTTATCCTTTATTAATATTAATCTGCAATTTCTATAATGAATAATCTGTCAAACTGGAACTTTCCTGTACTACAATTGCCTACTAGACAATTGGCCTGTTAGGCGAATTTGCGCCATGCAGCAACTCGGAGAGGTTGAATACGTTTCATGAATACCATGAGCCGCCTGTTAACGATAAATTGCACGATTTTTTGTCTGCTTGTTTTGAGTTTCTCGGTCTCGGCCGAAGACAGAACTATTACCCTTGAAACCGCTGATGGGCCAATAGAGATTCCCCTTAAGGCATCCACGTCGTTGGAACTGCTGGCGACAGGCCAGCTCCGGGCGACTGCGAAAGACGACTTTGTATGCAGCGCATGCGATGACGTTCAAGTGTCCATGGCCCCCGTTGATGGCGGGTCGTTCAGCGTCAGCCCCGATCCCGTCTCCGAAAATGGTGATGTGACCTTTACCTGGAACTCAAAAGGTGCCTGGAACTGCGAGGGCGGAAACTTGGCAGGTACCGACTGGCAAGACTATGCCGGTGGTCCAGAAGGCAGTGCGTCGATCAGTGTCGCGGGTCTTTCAACGGAAGAAGTTCACAAACCGAGTATAAAATGCTGCAATGGACCAAACTGTGACTCTGTTAGCACCACCTTTGAGGTTGATAAAGAAGCTGAGGCGGAACCGGTACCCGAGGGATGTTCGGGTCGCACTCCTGCCGGAATGAATCGGGCAGTTTCCCACTGTGATTGGGACAACCAGGGCTCCGCCGATTGCCAATCCTGGAAGGGGTTCTTTGGAAGAGAATTTGGTTCGACGAAGTCAACGCAAACCAATTTCTATCAGCGGCCGAACGAATATCTGGCGCTTAAGTTCAACTCCGGTGATTACCCGCTTGATGTATACGGTAGATTTAGCACCGAAACCCCGCAATATGGGGTGGAAACTGGAGAATTGCTGTGGACTATTTCTAAGTGCCCGGGCGACTTTGATGCCAAGGCAATTGCTTCAGAAATGGAGAATACTTGCTACCGCACGGGTGATGCTAGTGAAGTGATGTGGTGGCAGGGAGAGAACGTGAATTACTCCAGCATGTGCACCTTGAAGCAGAACTCGACCTATTACCTCAATATCTTGTATACAGATTCAGAAGCGGGAACTGCACCTGATAAGTTGAACTGGGCGTGCGCCGGTGATCCTGAACAAACTTGCGGCCGAGCCATCACTATTAAGGATCAATAAAAGGGTAAAGTAGATCTCAATGCGACTTACTTACAAATGTTTTATTCTGGCACTTGGTCTGTCCCTGGGCAATGCCGGTTATGCAGACTCACTTTTGAGCTTCAGTGTTGAACAGCAGGGCGATATACTGGCGCAAGCGGGTCCGGCAGTCGTTACACAAAGGGATTTCGATGCCTATATGACCCAAATTCCGGAAACGGACCATGTGGCGTTCCTGAATAGTCCGGCCCGGGTTGAAAAGGCACTCACACAATTAATGCTCGTACGTCAGTATATGGTCGAAGCCACTCGGACCGGGCTGTTGGACGACCCGCTCCACCAGGCCCTGTTATTGCAGACTGCCTCCGTTTTGACGGCGGAACGCATGACCGAGCAGTATATCGATGAGAATACGCTGGATGACTATAGCGATCAGGCCCACGAAATGTACCTGGCGAATCCTGAGCGTTTCCGTGAACCCGAAACCCTTGATTTCAGTCATTTACTGGTAAAGAGGGATCCCGACGATGATCAGATTAAGCTCATGGAGCTTATGCTTGAGTTGAATGAAAGGCTGAAAGACGGGGCTGACCTGGATGAACTGATTGCTCGGTATTCGGAAGATCCGCGCGTCGAAGAAAATCGGGGACGCTACGAACACGTTGAACCGGACCAGCTTGAGCGAAGCGTGCGGCGTCAACTGGAACGGCTGGAGCCCGGCGAGAGATCCCAGCCATTTCCCTCCGCACTTGGATGGCATATCGTTCGACTTGATGCCAGGAATGAAGGTCGAATTCCCGAATGGGACGAAGTTCGTGATGCAGCAACAGAGCAAGCCCGCAATGAGCACCGGGCAAAGTTGAATGATCGGTTTCGCTCTCGGCTGGCCGGGTCGCATTCAATGCAACTCCCGGAAGGTGCCGTAAGAGAGTTGCTAGAACGTTACAATGTCGACTGGACGCGTGACCATGAGACCCTCGCGACCGAAGACTAATTGGTTTCACTGAGGCCGAGGTTGGGAATTGCTAAGTGTCTCGTTCGACGCTGGCTACTTTTGTCCTCCTTCTCCAGCGTGATGTCCGTGCCCGGTTTATCGGCAGCGCCAGCGGCTGGATCTGGCTGATTCTCAACCCGCTGCTGTTGCTGGCGGTTTACTCCTTCGTATTCGGCGTGATATTCCAGGCCCGGGTTCCACCCGGCCTGGAAATGCCATTCGTGGCCTGGCTGGCGGTCGCGCTCTGGCCCTGGCTGATGTTTTCCGAGGGTGTACTAAAGGGCTCCCAATCCATTCGGGAGCATGCTGCGCTGATCTCGAAGGTTTCACTGCCACGTGAACTGCTGGTGTTTGCGTCGGTATCGGCGGTTTTCCTGCTCCACCTGGCCGGCTACCTGGCCGTTTTTCTCGTCCTGGTCGTTCTGGGTATCGACCTGCACTGGGCCGGGCTGCCCCGACTGCTTCTGGCGCTTGTCAGCCTTTTCGTGTTGACCAGTGGGCTGGCGCTGGGCCTGTCCGCCATCCAGGTCTACGTCCGCGACCTCGAACAGGCCCTGCCGACGGTGATGATGTTCTGGTTCTTTCTCACCCCGATCCTGTACGCGCCCTCCCTGCTGCCGTCAGATCTTGGGGCCTGGCTGGATCTGAATCCGCTGACCTGGTGGATGGCCGAAATCCGCGGCGGGATCCTGCATGCCGAGTCTCTTCCTGGTTGGCCGGCACTGGCGATGCTTCTCGGCAGCCTGGCAGTGGCCTGGGCCGGGCATCGTATTTTTCGCCGTTTGAGCCCCTACTTCGAGGACTTCCTGTGACCCGGCCGCTACTCAGCCTGGCGAATGCCTCGAAGCGCTACCCGCCGACGGTCAATTCGGGAGAGCGCTTTCGTGCCTTCTGGCAATTGCTGTGGCGCGGCAAGGCCGAGGGCGGCACGGCGGTGCTCGAGGACATCAGCTTCGACATCATGCCGGGCGAATCGCTGGCCATCATCGGCTCCAACGGTGCAGGCAAGTCCACCCTGCTGAAGATCATCACGGGCGTGCTGGCGCCGACCACGGGGACGATCGAACAAAACGGCAGTGTCGCCGCGCTGCTGGAACTGGGCGCCGGCTTCGATCCCGAATACACCGGCCTGGACAATCTGCGCATGAATGCCGCCTTTCTCGGCCTGTCGCGGCGGGAAGTCGACGAACGCCTGGACGATATTCTCGCCTTTGCCGACATCGGTGATTCCGTTTACGAACCGGTCAAGCACTACTCATCGGGCATGGTCGTTCGCCTGGGGTTCGCGGTGGTCGCCTCGGTCAGGCCCGACCTGCTGATTACCGACGAGGTACTGGCGGTCGGTGACGAGAGTTTCCAGAAGAAGTGCATTCGCTGGATCGAGGGCTACCTGGCCGACGGCGGCACCATGTTGATGGTCTCCCACAGCATGTACCAGGTTCAGAAGCTCTGTCGCCACGCGCTCTGGCTCGACGAGGGCAAGGTGTCCATGTACGGCGATGTCTTCGATGTCACCCAGTCCTACCTGGCCTGGCACGAGCGGAAGGATGCCCGGGATGTCGGTGCCCGGGCAGGCAGTAACCCGGACGCGCCCTATCGGATTCGATCCATGACGCTGGGGGAAAACGAGGGAAACAGTCTGATGTTGGCGGTTGGCGATCCGCTGGAAGTCCGACTGGAGCTGGCCGCGCCGGACGGCCGATCCCCGGAGGCCTTGTTCGGCATCGTTCGAGCCGACGGAACGCCGGTTTATGGCGTGGCCACCGACCACGATGAGATCGAGCCTTACCCCGTCGGCGACAATGGCTGGGTCGTCATCCTGCGATTCCCCGAATTGCCCTTGCTGCCCGGTGGCTACACCCTGCGTGCCCATGCCATGGACCCGGAGGGGTTGCGCGTGTGCGACACGATCGAGCAAAGCTTCACTGTCACCGGCCGCAGCAGAGAGCTCGGCCTCGTCCGACTGAAGCACGAATGGCGCAAGCCGTGACCGCGATCGTCGTTCCCGTATTCAATGCGCCCGAGGCGACGCGTCGTTGCCTGGCGTCCCTGACTGAAACTATCGAGACGAGACAACCGGTGATCGTTATCGACGATGCATCGACCGAGCCCGAGATCCCGGAATTGCTCGATAGCCAACCCCGCAACTGGACGCGGGTCCGCAACGAAAGCAACCTGGGATTCGTCGCCAGCGCCAACCTCGGCATGACCCTGGCTGCAGGACAGGATGTGATCCTGCTCAACGCCGATACCCGCGTCACATCGGGCTGGCTGGAGGCCATCGAGCGCTGTGCCGCCTCGGGCCGCGACATTGCCTCTGTGACGCCGTTGACCAACAACGGCGAAATTGCGTCCATCCCGACGTTCTGTCATCCGAACCCCTGGCCCGATGCCCCCGAGCGTTGGGCAAAGGCCTGCCGGGAAGCCGGTCCGCCTCTATATCCCGAAGTCCCGACGGCCGTCGGGTTCTGCATGTTCCTGCGGCGCCGGGCCATCGACCAGATCGGCCTGTTCGACGAGGCCGCCTACGGGCGGGGCTACGGCGAGGAAAACGACTGGTGCATGCGCGCCGCTCGCGCGGGTTGGCGCCACGTGATCTGCGACGATGCCTTCGTCGCGCACGAAGGCGGCGCCAGCTTCGGTCCCCTGGGACTGAAGCCCGGTGGCGAGGCGATGGAAACCCTGCTCTCGCGCTATCCGGACTACATGGAGCGTGTACGCGCTTTCATCGAAGCCGATCCGATGGCCGAGCGCCGGCAGAAAATCGTCGAGGCCTTTCGAAAAGCCAACCCGTCGCAATAATGTCGTCCCGGAAACGCCGGAGGCGTTATCCGGGATCCCGTGCACTGTGGTCCATGTTCAGTACTCGGTAATAAGTCGAAACGACAAAACGACGAAACGACACATAGAGCCCAGACCACAGACCACAGCCAACCGGCCGGGTTAAACTGGCAGCTGTACATGATCGACACCCGCTAGATGTCAGACCAGCCCGAACTCGAATTCACCGGCGAGCGCTTCACGCCCGAGTGCGTGCGTGAAATGGCCTACGAGCATTGGCACCGTTATGCCTGGGCGGCCGAGATGGTCAAGGGGCTCGACGCGCTCGACGCGGCTTGTGGCGAGGGTTACGGCAGCCACCTGCTGGCCACACGGGCTAAGTCGGTCGTGGGCGTGGATATTGGCGAAGCGGCGGTGGCGCATGCGCGCGAACGCTATTCTGGCGACAATCTCCGGTTCGAACAGGCGGATGCCACCAAGCTGCCCTGCGAGGACGATCGCTTCGATGTCGTCGTATCCTTCGAGACGCTTGAACATCTCGAGGCCCAGGAGACCCTGCTGGCCGAGTTTCGTCGCGTCCTGCGCCCTGACGGCTTCCTCGTCATTTCCTCGCCCGATCGAAAGACCTACAGCGACGAGACCGGTTACGACAATCCCTTCCATGTGCGCGAGCTGTACCGCGATGAACTCGAGTCGCTGATCTCGGCGGTCTTTCCGGCCTATCGTTTTTATGGCCAGAAGCTGATGTTCGTCTCGGCCCTGTGGGATCTGGACGACGGCGAAGGGCGGCAATTCCTGATCGAAGACGAAGGAACCCTGCGCGCGGCACACGCACCGGATTATCCACCGCTTTACTACGTCGTCGTGGCGGCCGCGGAGCCCTCGTCGTTGCCGCCGGTAGCGGGTCTGTCGCTCTACGGAGACCGCGGTGAATCGGTCTACCAGCACTACAATGACGAGGTGGCCCGGCATATTCAGGCCGGCCACCTTCTGGCCGAACGCGAGGCGGAGATCGAACGCCTCCGGGCCCGACTGGCCCGGCCATGGTGGCGCAGGATCTTCCGTCGATCATGACTTCAGCAGTCAGCCCGCTGTCGCGCGTGACCGCGGTGATCGTCAATTACAATTCCGGCCGCTGGCTGGCGCGCTGCATCGAAAATCTCCGTGGCCGTGGCGGCACGTCTCCGCAGGTGATCGTCATCGACAACGCATCCGATGACGGCAGCATTGACGTCCTGCCCGCGATGCCCGGCATCACGGTTCGCCGGGCCCACCGCAACCTCGGCTTCGGGCGAGGCGTCAATCAGGCGCTGCGGACCGTGCGCACGGAGTACCTGCTGATCATCAATCCGGACTGTCTGCTGGTGCCGGCTGCGCTGGCTCGACTGGTCGAAGAGCTGGATCAGCACTCCGACGCCGCCCTGGTATCGGGGCGGGTGTTCGACATGCGCGGGGTCGAGCAGCGCGGCAGCCGCCGGCGTCTGCCCACCCGGCGACACGTGCTTTCCGAAATCCTGCCGTTCAGCCGCATCAACGGCATCGATCTGACCCATGAGCCTTCCCCCGAGGAGCCGAGCGACGTGGAAGCGGTTTCCGGCGCCTGCATGCTGGTGCGCACCGCGGCCCTGGCGCAGGTCGGCGGATTCGATCCGGGCTTTCACATGCACTTCGAGGATCTCGACATGATGGCGCGTCTGCGCGAGGCCGGCTGGCGCATTCGCCTGGTGCCGTCGGTCTTCGTATCGCACGCCGGCGGGGTTTCCTCCCGTCGTCGGCCGATCGCCGTCATGTGGGCCAAGCACAAGAGCCTGTGGCGCTATCTCAACAAGCACTCCGGTGATGATGAAGGCTGGACCTGGTTCAGTCGCATGCTGTGGTGGTCGTTCATTCACCTGCATGCCGTGCTGATGACCCCGGTGTGCCTGCTCGCGCGACGATGAGCGAAGGCGCGATCATCCTGCTGCTCGGCGCAAGCGGAGCCGGCGGCCGCTATCTGCTCGACCGTACGGCCGGCCAGCGCGTGCGCGTTATCGCCGTATCCCGCCGCGAACCCGCCCGGGCTTTCCCGCATGTGACCTGGCTTCAGCACGACCTCGAGCGCGGCCCGGCCGATGTGCGCGCCGGAACGCTGGTGAGCTTCGGGCCACTCGCCCACGCGCTCTCGCAGGTCGAGCAAGGTACCGGCCTGGGCCGGGTAATTGCGCTCAGTTCGGCCAGCACGATGTTCAAGAAACAATCCAGCGATCGGGCCGAGCGTCGGCAGATGGACGCCTTGGCGCGGTGCGAGCAAGCGCTGGCCGACGCCTGCCGTGAACGCGACATCATAATGACCCTGCTCAAGCCGACGATGATCTACGGCGGTGGCGACGATGCCAATGTGAGTCGCCTCAAGGGCTTGGTCTCGCGGCTGGCGTATGTGCCCGTGGCCGGCCGCGGGCTGCGTGCACCGGTCCATGCCGACGACCTGGCGCGGCTGGCTGTCGAGTGCGTAATTTCCGGGCCGAAGAGCGCCGGCACCTGGCTACTGGCCGGCGGGGAAACGCTGACCTACCCCGACATGCTTTCTCGAGTGGCCGCCTCCGAAGGTCGCAATATTCGCCTGCTGCGCTTGCCCGCGTCGATCATGAAGGCCGGCATTCGCGCCGCCCACCTGACCGGCCGGCTCAAGGACATCACGCCGGCAATGATCGAGCGACAGGCGATGGACTTGGTCGTCGACGACACGCCGGCGCGGGAGCAGCTGGGATGGAATCCGAGGCCGTTCAGACCATGAATCGGTAAAGCACCAAATCCGAAGCACCAAATCTCAAACAAATTCGAATTTCCGAATACTCAAATGACCCAAACGGCGATCATGCTCTGACGCCCAGGTCTTTCGTTTCGATCATTCGAACATTGAGATTTTGAATTTGTTTCGGATTTCGAATTTGTAATTTCGGATTTTCAACGTTGACCTGTGCCACCGGCCGGTGATTCCGACTCCGACGTTAATCAGGCCTTCAAACGCTTGTATTTCAGCCTGTGCGGTCCCGCCTGGTCGCCGCGTCTTTTCTTGAGGTCTTTTTCGTAGTCGGTGAAGTTGCCCTCGAACCATTCGACGTGCGAGTCGCCCTCGAAGGCCAGTACATGGGTGGCGATGCGGTCGAGGAACCAGCGATCATGCGAGGTCACCAGCACGCAGCCGGGGAAGGCCAGCAGGGCCTCTTCCAGGGCGCGCAGGGTCTCGACGTCGAGGTCGTTGGTCGGTTCGTCGAGCATCAGCACGTTGGCGCCGGAGTGCAGCACCTTGGCCAGGTGGACGCGGTTACGCTCGCCGCCAGAGAGCTGGCCGATGCGTTTCTGCTGCTCGGAGCCCTTGAAGTTGAAGCGGCTGGCATAGGCGCGGGCCGGGATGCGGTAGTTGCCGACGTGGATCTCGTCGGCACCGTTGGAGATCTCCTCCCAGACCTGGCGGTCGTCCTTGAGGCTGTCGCGCTTCTGGTCGACGTAGCCCAGCTCCACCGTCTCGCCGACGTCGATCGTGCCGCGGTCGGGTTCTTCCTGCCCGGCGATCATGCGGAACAGCGTGGTCTTGCCGGCGCCGTTGCCACCGATGATGCCGACGATTGCACCCGGCGGCACCTTGAAGCTCAGATCCTCGATCAGCAGGCGGTCGTCGTAGCCCTTGTAGAGTCCGTCGACCTCGATCACCTTGTCGCCCAGGCGCGGGCCCGGCGGAATGTAGATCTGCTGGGTCTCGTTGCGCTTTTGGACCTCTTTCGAGTTCAGCTCTTCGAACTGCTTCAGGCGTGCCTTGGATTTGGCCTGGCGGCCCTTCTGGTTGGAGCGCACCCATTCCAGCTCGTGCTTGATCTCCTTCTGGCGGGCCTGCTCCTGTTTTTCTTCCACGGCCAGCCGCGCTTCCTTCTGCTCCAGCCAGGCCGAGTAATTGCCCTCGAAGGGAATGCCGTGGCCACGGTCCATCTCGAGGATCCAGCCGGCGACGTTGTCGAGGAAGTAGCGATCATGGGTCACGGCCATGACGGTGCCGGGGAATTCGTCGAGATAGCGCTCCAGCCAGGCCACCGACTCGGCGTCGAGATGGTTGGTGGGCTCGTCGAGCAGCAGCATGTCGGGCTTGGAAAGCAGCACGCGGCAAAGCGCCACGCGGCGGCGCTCGCCGCCGGAGAGCAGTTCGATCTTCGAGTCCCATTCCGGCAGGCGCAGCGCGTCGGCGGCGACTTCCAGGGTGCGCTCGATTTCCCAGCCGCCGGCGGAGTCGATCTTGTCCTGCAGTTCGGCCTGTTCGGCCAACAGCTCGGTCATCTCGTCGTCGCTCATCGGCTCGGCGAACTTCTCCGAGATTTCCTCGAAACGCACCAGCATGTCGCGCAATTCGCCCACGCCGTCCATCACGGCCTCGCGCACGGTCTGGTCCTCGGGCAGCTCCGGTTCCTGCGGCAGGTAGCCGATGCGGATACCCGGCTGCGGCCGCGCCTCGCCGTCGAATTCCTTGTCGACGCCGGCCATGATGCGAAGCACCGTGGACTTGCCCGCGCCGTTGAGCCCCAACACGCCGATCTTGGCGCCGGGGAAGAACGACAGGGAGACGTCCTTGATCAGGGTGCGGTTGGGCGGCACCACCTTGGAGACGCGGTGCATGGTGTAGACGTACTGGGCCATCGGCGGAATCCGTTCGGTTCGTTGCGAGTGCGTGAATGTGGGGGCGAGTGTAGCGGATTGCCAGGCGGCAACGAGTGTGAAGTGTTCAGTGTGAAGTGTGAAGAGGGGACGGCGACTTCCTTCACACTTTACACTTCACACTTCACACGTGAGACTCCATCTCATGAGCAACGCAGCACCGATGAAAATTCTGGTCACCGGTGGGGGCGGCTTCCTCGGCCAGGCCATCGTACGCCAGCTCGTCGAGCGCGGCGATTCGGTGTCCACCATCAATCGCTCCGACTATCCCGAGCTGGCGGGGCTGGGCGTGACCTGTCATCGCGGCGATATTGCTGACCGGGAGGCAGTCATGGCCGCCGTCGACGGCATGGATGCGGTGATCCACGTGGCTGCCAAGGCCGGCCCCGGCCTGTACGCACCGGATTTCGTGGCCGCCAACGTGGTGGGCACGGGCAATGTCATCGAAGCCTGCCGCAAGTTCGGCGTGCGCTATCTGGTGCACACCTCGTCGCCCAGCGTGGTTCATGCCGGCGATGATATCGATGGCGGCGAAGAGTCGCTGCCTTATCCGGATCATTTCCCGGCACCGTACCCGGCCACCAAGGCGGAAGCCGAGCGTCTGGCGCTGGCCGCCAGTGATGCCGATCTGAAGGTCTGCGCGCTGCGCCCGCACCTGATCTGGGGCCCGGGTGACAATCAGCTTCTGCCGCGCCTGATCGAGAAAAACCGTGCCGGGCGGCTCAAGCTGCCCGCGCCGGAAAAACTGATCGATACCGTCTATATCGACAACGCCGCCGGGGCGCATGTGCTGGCGCTGGACAATCTCTCCGGCCCGGGCACGGCTGCCGGCAAAGCCTACTTCATCTCCAACGGCGAGCCGAAACCGGTCGGCGAGATGCTGTCGATGATGCTCGAGGCCGCCGGCGAAACGCCGAAGCTCGGCCGGGTGTCGCCAGGCATCGCCATGGCCGCAGCAACGCTCGTTGAATGGCTGTGGCGGGCCACCCGGCGACGAAGTGATCCGCCATTGTCGCGATTCGTGGTGGAGCACCTGGCCACGGCACACTGGTTCGATATCTCGGCGGCTAGGCGCGACCTGGGATACGAGCCGACCGTCAGCATCGAGGAAGGGCTGCGAAAGCTTTGGGGTTCATAAACCGCGGCGTCGCGCCCAGTTGTTGATGCGCTCGATGCGCGATCGCCGCACCAGGTGGCGATCGAGCTCGTCCACGCGGTCGTAACTGCCGTACTTGAGCTTGACCCAGCCGTTGAGGTCGATCTGGCGCAGGTAGTCGAACAGCCAGTGATTGATCGGGTGCCACCCGGGCTTGCGCACCAGGGCCGTACCGAGGTCGATGATGACCGGTCGCCCATCGCTGGCGACCAATACGTTCTGGCGGCTCTTGAGGTCGCCGTGGACCACGCCGCGTTCATGCATGGCCTGGATGGTCTGCCTGAGTCGGCCGAAAAAGCATTCCGGGTCTGAAGGTGTGGCGTGGCGGAGCAGGGCGCCGTCGACGTATTCGATTGCCAGGTGGCAGCCGCCGAACAGTCCCAGGCAGCGCGGAAAGCCCTCGAGACCCTCGATGCGGCGATAGGCCCGGTATTCGCGCCCGAGCGAGAAACGGCGTGCACGCCAGGCGATACCGCGTCCGCGCGGGGTCTTGACGGCCAGGTCGAGGTCGCCGGTTTGCACGCGTACGATCGTGCCCTGGTTGCTTTCGGCGATCACCGGCCAACGCGTGGTCGAGAAGTCCTCGAACAACGCATGGATGTCACCGAGTTTGGTTGCGGCCAACGGCATTCGCCAATCATAGCGGATTGCAGCGGTATTTCAGGTGCTCGGCGGTCGGGAAAAGTTGGGCCCGGGACTCGAAATCCAGGCCGGCGACCCCCACAATACGCATCACCACAGGATTCAGACGGGGATTTGGAACAATGCCGATCTACGAATATCGCTGCCAGTCGTGCGGGCACGAACTGGAAAAACTGCAAAAGCTTTCCGACCCGCCCCTGGTCGACTGTCCCGAATGCGGTCGTCCCGAACTGACCAAGCTGATTTCCGCCGCCGGTTTCCGGCTCAAGGGTGGCGGCTGGTACGAGACCGATTTCAAGAAAGACAACAAGCGCAATCTTGCCGGTGACGGCAAGGACGGCAAAAAGGAATCGAAGTCGGAAGGCCAGTCGGAATCAAAGGACAAAAAGGGCGAGAAGAAGTCGACCTCATCCGGTTCCGACAAGAGCGGCAGTGCCGGCAGCCCCTCCTCCGGGCAGGCGGCCTGACCGATGCGCTCTCATCTTTGCGGAGAAGTCACCGAAGCACTCGATGGCCAGCAGGTCACCGTCTGCGGTTGGGTCAATCGGGCCCGTGATCTGGGTGGGCTGATTTTCATCGGTTTGCGAGACCACGCCGGTGTTCTGCAGGTCGTGGTCGAGCCTGACAACAAGCCCGCCTTTGCCGAGGCCGAGAAACTGCGCAATGAATTCTGCGTACGCTTGACCGGCACGGTCCGCATGCGCCCGGAAAGCCAGTGGAACCCGGACATGTCCACCGGCAAGGTCGAGGTGGTAGCCGACTCGCTGGAGATTCTCAGCGCCGCCGCGCCGCTGCCGCTGCTGATGAACGACGAAGACGGCGAGGAAGTGCGGCTGAAGTACCGCTTCCTGGATCTCCGACGACCGCGCCTGCAGCGCAACCTGCGTCTGCGCTCGAAGCTGACCGGTGCGATCCGGCAGTTCCTCGACGCGCGCGATTTCGTCGATGCCGAAACCCCGATCCTGACGCGTGCCACGCCCGAAGGCGCGCGCGACTACCTCGTGCCCAGCCGCGTGCACCCGGGCAGCTTTTTCGCGCTGCCGCAGTCACCGCAGATTTTCAAGCAGATTCTGATGATGACCGGGCTGGACCGCTACTACCAGATCGCGCGCTGCTTCCGCGACGAGGACTTGCGCGCCGACCGCCAGCCCGAATTCACCCAGCTCGACATGGAGATGGCCTTCGTCGAGGAGGCTGACGTGCAGAACACTGCCGAGCAACTGATCCGGCAGGTGTTCAAGGACGTGCTCGACGTTGAGCTGCCCGATCCTTTCCCGCGCATGAGTTATGCCGAGGCGATGCGCCGCTACGGTTCCGACAAGCCGGACCTGCGTGTCGATCTCGAGCTGATCACCATCTGCGAGCACGTGCGCCACGTCGAATTCAAGGTCTTCTCCGGCCCGGCCAACGACCCGGCCTCGCGTGTGGCTGCGTTGCGCGTGCCCGGCGGCGCTGAGCTGACGCGCAAGCAGATCGATGGCTACACCGATTTCGTCGGCCGTTACGGTGCGAAGGGCCTGGCCTGGATGAAGGTCAAAGATGCCGCCGCCGGCCTTGAAGGCGTGCAGTCGCCGGTGGCCAAGTTCCTCGATGAGCAGGCGGTGGCGGGCATTCTGGCCGAAACCGGCGCGCAGGACGGCGATATCCTGTTCTTCGGCGCCGGTGAGAAGATGACGGTCAGCACCTTCCTGGGTGCGCTGCGCCTGCAGGTGGCGAAGGATCTCGACCTCGTGCAGGAAGGCTGGAAGCCCTTGTGGGTGGTCGACTTCCCAATGTTCGAATACGACGACGAGGACGGCCGCTACTACGCGCTGCACCATCCTTTCACCGCGCCGGCGGTCAACGACGGAGACGCGCTCAAGGCCGACCCGGTCAACGCGCTCTCGCGTGCGTACGACATGGTGCTCAATGGTTCGGAGATCGGCGGCGGTTCGATCCGTATTCACGACCCGAAGCTGCAGCAGGCCGCCTTCGACGTGCTCGGTATTGACGAGACGGAAGCGAAGGCGCGTTTCGGCTTCCTGCTCGAAGCGCTCAAGTACGGCTGCCCGCCGCACGGCGGCATTGCCTTCGGCATCGAC
The DNA here is from genome assembly GCF_003417465.1 of Wenzhouxiangella sp. 15190. Lineage (GTDB taxonomy): Bacteria > Pseudomonadota > Gammaproteobacteria > Xanthomonadales > Wenzhouxiangellaceae > Wenzhouxiangella. The sequence goes on along the minus strand of NZ_QVMV01000049.1, from coordinate 2,400 downwards.
CGCATCGCCGCGCTCATGGCCGGCGAGGACTCCATCCGCGAAGTCATCGCTTTCCCCAAGACCGCGAATGCCTCGTGCCTGATGACGGGGGCACCGGCGGCGGTGGAGGCTGAGCAGCTGAAGGAGTTGAAGTTGCGATCGGATGCAGGCGAGAGTCAATGACCAATTACCAAGCACCAATTTACAAACAAATCTCAATGATCGAATAATCAATCATCGAAACTGCAGCGTTTGGAACTCGTTTCGGTCATTGAAAATTGATCATTGGTCCTTGTTTGTAAATTGGAATTTGGTTCTTGGTCATTGAGCATGCTTGGTTCTTGAGCATTAAGGACGACGGCCTGAAGCAATGAATAAGGCAACCTCCCCCCGAACCGTCGTCCTGGTCCACGGCCTCTGGTGGGGTCCCTGGAGCATGAGGCTGGTGGCCCGCCGGCTGGAGCGGGCGGGATTTCGAACCCACAGCTTCGGCTATCCCACCATGCAACGCTCCTTGCGCGCCAATGCTGAGGCCCTGCGCGAGTTCGTCGCCGGCCTGTCGCTCGACCAGGTCGACCTGGTTGGCCATTCCCTGGGCGGGCTGGTCATCCTGCGCATGCTCGATGAATACACCGGCCTGCCGCCGGGTCGTGTCGTGCTTCTGGGAAGTCCCGTCCGGGGCTCGGCCGTGGGCCGGCGCGTGGCCGGTCGTCCCCTGTTCAAGCCGTTGGTCGGACAGGCGAGGAAGGCGCTGACCAACGGCCTCTCCCACGCCCCTCCCGGCCGCGAGACCGGCGTGATCGCCGGCAGCCGATCGATGGGGGTAGGGCGGATTATTGGCGGCCTGGATGGTCCCAACGACGGTACCGTCAGCGTCTCGGAATGCCGTCTCGAGGGAGCCGCGGAGTGCATCCTGCCGGTCACCCACACCGGTCTGGTGATGGCGCCGGTGGTATCGCGGGCAGTCGCAAGATTCCTGCAGTCCGGCAGTTTCGAGAAGTAGCGGTTCCTAAATCCGAAATCCGAAGCACCAAATCCGAAACAAGCACCAAACTCGAAATTCGAAACGGCTGCCTTCGATCAGTTTCGGATTTTAAATTTCGGATTTGTTTCGAGTTTGGTGCTTCGTGCTTCGAATTTCGCGCGCCACGCGGCGCGCGTTACCTCCAAGGATTACACGCATACCCGGCCAGGTTGATCAACCGCTCGGCTTCGAAGGAACCGGTCCCCAGTCCGCTTTCGCTGAAGTTGTAGCCGATCAGCAGTGTGTTGCAGTCCAGTGCCTCGAGGGTCATGGTTCCGATGAATTCATCGGTGACATCGTCCTCGTCATACCTTCCGGGGGGGCTGGTGATGAATTGGCCGCCCGACAGTTCGAGCATGTCGAGGGTGACCATATCGAAGCCAGGCTCCAGGTTGGAATCCGCGCCGATGACCCAGGTGGGCGCACCATTTATGTAGGTAAAAAACAATACCGAGACCGAGTTGGTGTCGGGACCGTCCGGGTTGTAGACCTCGCCGATCTGCAGCACGACGCCGCTGAACGGTCGGCCCTCGACCGTGTACTGGCCCGACATGCGGCCGTGAAGAATGGGGTAGTCCTTTTGTGTCGGGTCGATCTGCGGCTCGTACTCGAAGATCGTGAACAGACGAAAGTCCTCCGACGGGTCCGTCCGGGCGTAGTCGCCCCAGAAAAGCTCCAGGGTGAATTCATCGTTGTATTCGGTCGGTCCGAACGTTGTATCGTTGTCCGGGTTGAGCGGAAACGGATCGACGCCGAGCATGTAGGTCGTCGCGCCCACGAGGTCGTTGCCGGACGCCCCCACGCCGCCGACGGCGGGATGGCGGATCAATTGTGCCTGGTGGCCGGGCAGCTCGACGTTCCCGGCCTCGGCGAAAGCTCTGGGAACCAGAACGGGCCCGCCGCTGACTTTTTCCAGTCGGACCATCACCACCGAAAAGCCTTCGTCGTGACACCCCGTGCGCCAGATCTGCACGCGCACCTGGGCGGCCGGCTGGTCCTCTTCGACCGAAGGGATGAATACGTCCTCATCGTACAACTCGTTCTCGGCGGATGCCGACTCCTGCGGCAGCGAAACCGCCACGCAGCCGGGCGGGAAGGGCGATTGCAGGTCCGTGAGCACGTTGATCTCGCCGGTCGCCGAAGCGTGGCCGACGAGCACGAAAGTCAGGGTAAGCAGCAGGTAGCGCATGGTTCGGTCATTCCGTGACATGTGTCGCTCATTCTAGCGCCGGATTCTGACTAGTGGCTGAATGGAGTCGGGCTGCTTCAGGCGGGGGGCGCAAGGTGGTTTGGTGATACCGGGTGCTGTGCGGGCTTCGACAAGTCAAAATCTGTTCCGCCCGCCTGCTCCGCAGGCTGATGGCGGGTCCCTTTTTTCCAGCGCGAAAAAAGGGACG
>NZ_QVMV01000009.1 GCF_003417465.1 Wenzhouxiangella sp. 15190 | reverse complement strand
CAGGGTTCAGGGTTCAGGGTTCAGGGTTCAGCAGAGTCTCACTGCAAACCCAGAATCCTGCCAGAGTGCGACAGATAGCCACTTGTCTTGTTGCGTTTTGCTAAGAGGGAGAAACCGTCGAAGAGCGTGGCGAGCGCGTGCCTGGCAGTGGCCGCCGGAACGGAGGAGCCGGAGTGTATAAGCGAATACATGAGGACTCCGAGTACCGCCGGACGCTGCCAGGCGCGTGCTCGATGCGCTATACGACGGTTTCGGAATAAAGAAGGCCCCGGGCGAGGGAGGACCCGGGGCCTGTAGTCGGATCCGGTTTGGGGACTGTAACCGAATCCTGCTGGTCCGCCTAGGGAGGGAGGCGAACCACACCATGCGCATGGTAAATACTGAGACCAGAGCCTCCGCGCAGAAGTTCCAGAAATTCGCCTAATTTTTGAAAATTTTTTTGCACCCAAAATCAATAGCTTAGTGCGCGGTTTCCCAATCGGGCCCGCTATTTGCTTCGACCAGGAGCTCGACTTTCAGTTCCGCGGCCCGCTGCATGCGCCCGACAACCCCCTCCCGGACGGACTCGAGCACGCCCTTGTCGACCTCCAGGATCAATTCGTCGTGGACCTGCATGACCAGCTTCGCCGGAACGTCCTCGGCCTGGATCCAGGCATCGACATCGATCATGGCCCGCTTGATGATGTCGGCCGCCGTGCCCTGCATGGGCGCGTTGATGGCGGCCCGCTCGGCCGCCTGCCGGCGCTGGCCGTTGCGCGAGTTGATCTCGTCGGCCCACAGGCGCCGGCCGAACAGGGTCTCCACGTAGCCCTGCTTGCGCGCACGCTCCCGGATGTCGTCCATGAAATCGCGCACGCCCGGGTATCGATCGAAATAGCGCTCAATGTAGTCCTGGGCCTCCGAGCGCGGCAACTCGAGCTGGCGCGAAAGGCCCCAGGCACTCATGCCGTACATCAGGCCGAAGTTGATCGCCTTGGCCGCACGGCGCTGGTTGTCGCCAACCTCGTCGACGGCCAGGCCGAAGACTTCGGCGGCCGTGGCCCGATGGATGTCCTCGCCATCGGCGAAGGCCTTGAGCAAGCGCTCGTCGCCGGAAAGGTGTGCCATGATCCGGAGCTCGATCTGCGAGTAGTCGGCGGCCAGCAACACCGTTCCCTGCGGCGCGATGAACGCCTTGCGAATCCGGCGACCCTCGTGCGTCCGGATGGGAATGTTCTGCAGGTTGGGATCGGTCGAAGATAGCCGCCCCGTGGCGGCAACCGCCTGGTGATAGTGCGTGTGCACCCGGCCCGTACGCGGGTGGATACGTTCGGGCAGGCGATCGGTGTAGGTATTCTTGAGCTTGGCCAGGCCGCGGTGCTCGAGAATGATCTTGGGCAGTTCGTGGCCATCGATCGCCAACTCCTGCAGCACATCCTCGGCCGTCGAGGGCTGACCCTTGGGTGTCTTGCGCTTGACCGGCAAACCGAGTTGCTCGAACAGGATTTCCTGCAATTGCCGCGGTGAACCCAGGTTGAATTCCCGGCCGGCTTCCGCATAGGCCGTCTCGACCAACTCGTCGAGGCGCTTGTGGATTTCGCTGCTTTGCTGGGCCAGCACATCGGCGTCCAGGGCCACGCCGGTTCGTTCCATGCGCGCCAGCACATGAATCAGCGGGATTTCCAGTTCGCGGTAGACGCGGCTGGGCCCGTCGAGCTGCTCGAGCCGGGGCCAGAGATGTTCATGCAGGGCCAGGGTAACCTCGGCGTCCTCACCGGCGTACTCGGCGGCGGTGGCCACCGGCACCTGGTCGAAGCTGACCTGGCTTTTACCCTTGCCGGCGACCGCTTCATAGGAGGTGGTCTGTCGGCCGAGATAACGCGAGGCCAGCGAATCCATATCGTGGCGCGTGGCCGTGGAATGAAACGTGTAGGATTCGAGCATGGTGTCGTGCTTTATGCCTCCGAGCGCGATCCCCGCGCGCTCGAGCACGTTGAGGTCGTACTTGAGGTGCTGGCCGACCTTGGCGCGGCTCTCGTCCTCGATGATGCCGCGCAACGCCTCGATGGCCTCGTCGAACGTGAACTCGTTGTCCTGGTCGGCGTGCGCCAGCGGTACGTACCAGGCCTTGCCGGCCTCGACGGCGAAGGAAAAACCGACCAGTTCGGCATCCAGCGGCTCCAGGCTGGTGGTCTCGGTGTCGAAAGCGATCAGTTCCGCGGATTCCAGTGTCTCGACCAGGGCCTCGAGCTGCTTTTTCGTGGTCACGGTCTCGACCTCGAGGTCGCTGCCCGAAGAGGGACCATCGCCGTCTCCGTCGCTGTACTGCTTCAGCCAGGTCGAGAAGCCGAAGCGCTTGAGCAACTCGACCATGCGTTCACGATCGGGTTCACCCCGCCCGAGCATCTCGAGCCCGCCCTCCAGGTCAACCGATTCGTCCAGCGTGACCAGTTCACGCGAAAGCCTGAGCTGGTCCAGCCCGCCCCTCAGGTTCTCGCCGATCTTGCCGCCGATCTCGTCGGCGTGTTCGATCACGCCATCGAGGTCACCATATTCTTTCAACCACTTCGCCGCCGTCTTCGGCCCCACCTTCTCCACGCCCGGGATGTTGTCCGACGTGTCGCCGGTCAGCGCCAGCAGATCGGCTACCAGTTCGGGGCCGACCCCGAACTTCTCCTCGACGGCCTCGGGGTCATAGCGCTTGTCCTGCATGGTGTCCTCGAGCACCACACCGTCGGTGACCAACTGGGCGAGGTCCTTGTCGCCGGAGGAGATTAATACCGGCATACCTGCTTCCCGCGCCTGACGGGTGAGCGTGGCGATCACGTCATCGGCCTCGACGCCCTCGATCACCAGTCGGGGCAGGCCCATGGCGTCGATCAGTTCGTGCAGCGGCTCCAGCTGCGACTTCAGTTCTTCGGGCATGGGCGGGCGCGTGGACTTGTAGTCGGCGTAGGTTTCGTGCCGGAAGGTCTTGCCCGGGGCATCGAAGATTACGGCCACATGGTCAGGATCATAGTGCTCGAGCATACGGCGCACCATGTTTGCCACGCCGAATATCGCGCCGGTGGGCTGGCCATCTCCACTGGTCAGGCTGGGCAGGGCGTGAAACGCCCGGTAAAGGTAGGACGAGCCATCAACCAGGCACAGGGGCTTTTTGGACATGCTCGCTGATTTCCGCTTCGATCAATACACCATGATAAAAGAACCAGGGTACCGCTGATCATTATGATCGGGATCAAAAAGTGATTCCGGGGTCTCTGTTAGACTTTCACAACATCACCAAAGAGGCTGTCACCATGCGCTACACCCTGATTTCACTGATGCTGATGATGGCCTGGCCTGCCCTTGCGCAAGACGAGCCGGAACCATCCGACGCGCCCCCGCCACCGCCGATTCGCGAGCCCATGCCGCCGAAGGTGCAAGACCCCGACGAGCAGATTCAACCGCAGGTCGTGATCCGGCGCGAAGACGATCGCATTATCGAGGAATACAGTTCGGGCGGGCAGGTCTACATGGTGAAAGTCACCCCGATCGACGGCGGCCCATCCTACTACCTGATCGATGAAGACGGCGACGGCGAACTCGAAAGCCGCCACGAGCATATGGAGCCGGTGAAGCCCGCCTACTGGAAGATCGCCGAATGGTGACCTGGAGCGGCTGAGAGCTACTGCGCACGTGGCTGGCGGCGTCCGGCAGCGTAGGCAACGGAGTCCTGGCCGTTTTCCGTAGGAAAGAAGCCAGGACGGAGTGCCGTTAAACGCGTGCTCAGGGTCCTCATGTATCTTCCACATACACGCGCGACGGCTCCAATCCGGCGCTCCTTGCGCTCCGCGCAAACCGCACCGGATATTCCACCTGCGCTCCGGCCCTTCCGCTGCGGCGGCCACCGCCAGCCACGCGCTCGCTACGCTCTCAGCCGCTCCAGGCCGAGCCTAATCAGCGACCTCATCGACCAGATCGAGAAACCCTTCTAGAGAAATTGTTTCGGCCCGGGCCTTTGGGTCGATTCCCGCCGCTTCGATTGCTTTTTCGTCCAATAGTCCCTTAAGGGCGTTGCGGAGGGTTTTGCGGCGTTGGCCGAAGGCGTGGCGGACGACTTTTTCCAGGCGCGGCAGGCGTTCCAGCATGGCCTTGTCGAGCGTCTTCGGCACCATGCGAATGATCGCCGAGTCGACTTTCGGCGGCGGACGGAAGGCGCCCGGGGGGACGGTGAACAACCGTTCCATGCGGCAGTGGAAAGCGGCCATCACCGACAGTCTTCCGTACTGCTTCGATCCCGGCGAAGCCACCAGGCGATCGACGACTTCCTTCTGCAGCATGAAATGCATGTCCACGATCGATTCGCGCCAAGTAAACAGGTGGAACATGATCGGGGTGGAGATGTTGTACGGCAGATTGCCCACAACACGCATGCGCTCCCCGCCCACGGCGGCCAGGTCGACTTCCAGCACATCGGCCTGGATCACTTCGAACCGCTCGGGGAAGCCCAGGCGCTCGGGTAGGGCCGCGGCCAGGTCGCGATCGAGTTCGATGGCCGTCACCCGGGCGCCGGTCTCCAGCAAGGGGCCAGTCAGAACGCCTTCGCCGGGCCCGATTTCGATAAGGTTGTCGTCGGCGCTCGGCCGAATGGCCGAAACCAGCCGGCCGATGATGCCGGCATCGTGCAGGAAATGCTGGCCGAAACGCTTGCGCGGCCGGTGCGGCTTCATCCGCGCGGCCGCTGCAGGCCACGCGCCAGGTTGATGGCGGCGTTGAGGCTGCCGGATTCGGCCTGGCCGGTACCGGCCAGGTCGAGTGCGGTGCCGTGGTCGACCGAGGTGCGGATAAACGGCAAGCCCAGTGTCACGTTGACCGCATGCCCGAAACCGACGTGCTTGAGTACCGGCAGGCCCTGGTCGTGATACATCGCCAGCACGGCGTCGAATTCCCGCAGGCGATCGGGCACGAAAGCGGTATCAGCGGGCAGCGGACCGGTCAGTGACATGCGCCGGCGGAGCTTTTCGATCACCGGCCCGATGATCTCGATTTCCTCGCGGCCCAGATGACCGCCTTCGCCGGCGTGCGGGTTGAGCCCGAGTACGGCGATATGCGGTTTCGCCAGGCCGAACTGCCGCTGAAGTCCGGCATGAAGTATCTCCAGCGTCTGCGCCAGATCATCGGAAGCGATGGCATCAGGCACTTCCCGAAGCGGCAGATGCGTGGTTGCCAGGGCCACGCGCACCTGGCCGGCGACGAGCATCATCACCACCCGCTCGACACCCGCTTCGGCGGCCAGAAACTCGGTATGACCGCTGAAGGGCACACCCGCATCGTTGATCACGCCCTTGTGAACCGGGCCGGTCACCAGGCCGTGTACCCGGCCGGCCAGGCAATGGCTTGCCGCCACGCGCAGGCACTCGAGCACGTATTCGGCATTGGCCGGATCGGTCCGCCCCGGCACCGCAGTTTGCTCCAACTTCACGGGCAGGCAGCGAATACCGCCGGTCGCGCCGGCCTCGATCGCGTCGAGCTCCTGGACGCTCGCCGCCAGGCCCAGCCGATCGACGGTCTCGCGAAGCAGTTCGGGATCGGCCACCACCACCAGGGCCGGATCGAGCGCCGCGACCCGGCAGGCCAGCTCGGGACCGATGCCAGCCGGCTCTCCCGGCGTGACGACTAGCTGCTCGAGCGCCACCGACCTTGCCTGCTAGAGGCGGATTTCGACGAAGGACTCGCTGCGCAGCTGACGCATGAACCGATCGACCTCCTCCTGCGACTTCTGCTCGGAGATCATCTCACGCGCTTCCTCACGGCGAATCTCCTCGGTCCGATCGGCCTCGCGTACGTCGAGCAGCTTGACCAGATGCCAGCCCTGCGGGCTACGGAAAGGCTCGCTTACCTCACCGGGCTCGAGCGATTCGACCTTTTCCTGGATATGCCGCCCATAGCCGCCGGCGGGGAACCAGTCGAGCAGACCGCCGATATTCGCGGTTGAGGTGTCGCTGGAATATTCACGCGCCAGTTCGGCGAAATCCTCGCCCTCCTCGATGCGGCGCTTGAGGTTCTGAGCCTGCTCGCGCGCTTCTTCCGGGGTGACCAGTTCCGAAGGGCCGATCACCAGATGCCGCGCACGGTATTCCTGCACCATCACCTCGCTGCGCTCACGCACATCGCGCACCTTGAGGATTACGAAGCCGTTCTGCGTGCGCAGCGGCTCGGTCACGGTGCCCGGCTCGGCGCCTTCGACCGCTTCGACAAAGGCTCGGGGCAGGGCGTTCGTGCTGCGCCAGCCCACGTCGCCCCCCTCGAGGGCGTCGGAACCCTGCGAGTAGCTGATCGCCGCGGCCGAGAAAGTCATGCCGTCTTCGAGTTGCTGATAAATTTCCTCGACGCGGGACTGCGCCTGGCGAACCTGCTCAGGGGAAGCCGACGGCGGAACCTGGACGACGATCTGGGAAAGCAGATACTCCTGGCTGTCGATCTGGTCGGACGCGAGTGCGATATCGATCTCGGTTTCGGAAATCTCGTCCATGGAATTGACCACGCGCTGCTGCAGCCGCGAGGTGATGATTTCGTTGCGGATTTCGCGGCGAAATTCCTCGAACTCGACGCCGTCGGCTTCAAGCATCTGGCGCAGTCGTGAAAGCGACATATTGTTCTGCTGTGCCACCCGATTGAGTGCGTTGTCGACATCAGCGTCGGAGACACGAATGCCGGTCTGTTCGGCACGCAGAATCTGCAGCCGCTGCATAATCAGACGCTCCAGCACCTGCTCTTCCATGACGCTTCGCGGCGGCAGACTCTGACCGCGCGACTGGACCTGCTGCTCGATCGCATCGATAGCCTCTTCCAGTTCACTTTGCAGAATCACGTCCTCCTCGACCAGCGCGACGATGCGGTCAATGGGTTGGCTCTCACTGGGTTGGCTCTCACTTTCGCTCTCGTTCTGCGCCGAGGCCAACAGCGGCAGCATCATCAGGGTACCTACTGCCAGAAATAGAATCTTTGCCTGTTTCATTGCGAATCAGTGTCCTTGAAGTTTCATGCCTGTCATTGCCAGGTGGGGCCGGTAAAGAGCCGATAGGGCGAACGCCCGACGCTGCCCAGCCCCTTGAGTTCCAGTTCGACGAAAAACGCCGTGCGTTTGTCCGATTCGCGGTCACGTACCCATTCGCGGGCCGTAAAGCGAAGCGACCAGCAGCAACTGTCGTACTCGATGCCGCCGAGCACCTCCAGTGTCTCATTTTCCTCGAACGAATACGTTACGCGGCCGACAAGATTGAGTTGCTGGTTGACCGGATAGCGAAAACGCATGTCGGCCTGATCGACCCGGTCGCGACGGAAGCGATAGCCGAGCGCAACCTGTCGGGCATCCCGACCCTGCCAGTTGAGACCAAATCGCGCAACTTCGGTTTCATCGGCCTCGTCATCCCACTGCAGGCCTGCGTTGAGCACCAACTGCCGTGCCGGACGCCAGGTCATTTCGGCCACCGTGGCCGAACGCTCACGCATATCCGGCGCGGCTTCATCGAGCTGCACGCGCAAATCGCGAAAGTAGACGATCTGCCCGAGACTGGCCTCGAGTCGGCTGAAGCCGTCTTCGACCTCGAGCAGGCGCGAGGTCAACGCCAGCGTGAGCTGGTTGGCGTCGCCCTGGCGGTCGGGGCCGCTGAAGCGGTTGTAGTGGAAGAGTTGACTGAAACCGAAGGTCAGCTCACGTGTGTCGAAGTCCGGATAGTCGTCCTGGTCTCGGTAGGGCACGTACAGGTAATAAAACCGCGGTTCCAGGGTCTGGATACGGCCGCTGTCGAGTCGGCGCTCGAAGGCGAGCCCGGCGTCGAACGTGGCAATCGGTGTGGTACGCGTCAGGCTCGAATCCGCCCCGCCATCGAGTTCATACGCGGTCGATCGCACGCCCACGGCTGGCCGGATGTGCCAGCCCGGCGCAACCAGGTCGTAGTGCAGCCTCGGGAACAGGTCGACGCGCGCACCGGTCACCCCCACGTCGCGGTCGAAGTAGACCGCCTCGCCGTCGAGCGAGAAGCGGAAGCGCCCCGGCAGCGGCCGGTCGACGTCGAGCATCGTGCGCGGCAGGCGGCGATAGGGTTCCCGTGTCGGCCCAACGCTTTCGTCGAGCACCTGGAAGGTGTCGGCCAGCACCTCCAGCGACCAGTAACGGCCGAAACCGCGCAGGCTGGCCGAGGATCGCAGGAACTGGATGGCCGAGTCGCGCAGGTCGCTGCCCAGGTCGATGAAATACTCGTCGTCGCTGGCCCGCTTGAGGTTGGCCGAAGCCACCCAGCCGGGATGCGCACGCAGCCGGTAATCGAATTCGCCATAGTAGCGACCGTCGTTGGTGCGCTTGTCCTCGGGCAGCCAGTCGATGCGCAATTCCCCCGACTGGCGCTCGGTCAGAAAGCGGTGTTCCAGGCCCAGCATCGGCCCGCGCTTTTCGATCCAGCGCGCGGTGATTGTCGCGTCCTGGTTCGGCGCGATATTCCAGTACCAGGGAATGGAAACGTCGAAACCGTCGTCGGCGGAGTAGCCGAATCCCGGGTAAAGAAAACCGCTCTTGCGGCGGTCGTCGAGCGGGAAGCTCAGCCACGGCGAGTACAGCAGCGGAACGCCCTTGAAGACCAGGCGGGCATTGCGCGCGGTGCCCACACCCTTTTCCATATCCATGTCGACGCTGGAAGCCTCGATCTGCCAGTCGTCCTGCTCCGGCGGACAGGTGGTGAAATCGAAGGTCTCGAGCCGGGCATGTTCGGGATCGTGAATGACCGCGGACGCGGCCGAGCCCCGGGCGGTCGTTCCCGGAATGGTGTAGAGGATCGACTCGAACTGGCCGCTCTTTCGGCGGGTATCGTAGCTGGCGCTCTGGGCATCGACATTGAGCCGCGGGCCGCTGTACTGTAGCCAGCCGGGAATACGCACGCGGCCGGTCTGCGGCTCGTAAATGAGTTCGTCGGTCTCGAGCTCTTGTTGCCCCTGCCGCAGCAGCACGCTGTCGCGAAAACGCACCTCATCCTGCCGGCTGGCATCGAACCGTTCGGCATCGATATTCGTGCGCCCGGATCCGGTCTCCGGCGATGCCTCGGGAATGCGCAACGGGGCCGGAGGCGGACACGACATGGGCGCATCCACTTTGCCGCGGGCCGGCAGGGCGACCTGGGCCAGCGCAATGACAATCGCGGCGGGCAGCAGATAGTGCGGAGACAAGTCGGTTTCCGTTTGCGAAATAGCCGGTTAAGTTTGCATATCCCCCGCAATTGTTCAATGGCCATCTTGCAAAAATCGATCGCGCCGCTCCGGGGTCGACTCGGCGAGGGCACGGGCACGCTCGTACAGGCAGGCCAGGTCGGCATCGCATTCCCCGCGGTACAGCGACTCAAAGGCAGCCACCCCGGACTCGTAAGTGGCGATCAATGCCAGATGTGCATTATTGAGCTTGCGCGACAGCCAGGCGTCGATTCGGCCACTGTCATGCCGTGCGGCCAGTGCCCGCAGATCGTCCTTCAAGCGCTCGAACTCTTTTTGCTTGGCCATGGCCAATCGCTCTGGATCGGAGACTTGATCAAAATGCTGCGCAAGGCGCTCGCGCGCGTTCAGCAGTGCCGTCGTCACTTGCCGATCGAGCGCTTGCATGGTCTGCCACTGCCGCAGGCCCGCCGGATCATCCTGCCGGGACAACCAGCGTTGCGTTCCCAGACGGCCGACGAAGGTCGCGAACGCCTCGTTGAAAGCCGTATCGCCCCTGACGTAGAGCATCTCGTGGGTCAATTCGTGGAAGATGAGTTCGGCCAGTACGGGATCGCTCAGATCGAGCATGCTGTCGAGTACCGGGTCGGAGAACCAGCCCAGCGTTGAATAGGCTGTGGCCGGAAACACCGCCACGTCGAAACCTTGAGAGGCCATTTTCTCGGCCAGTTCCCGAGCGCGAGTGCGCCGGAAGAATCCGCGGTAGGCGAGACAGCCCACGAGCGGATAGCACCAGGTTTCGGGTTCGACCGAGTAGGCCGGTGTGGCCACCACGTTCCACAGCGGGGCCTCTCGCTCCAGATCGGCGTACAGGGTGTAACTGCGGCTGTCGGGCAGGCCCAGCGATGAATCGGCGAAATCCCGTATTTCGAGCACGGTACGAAGCCGCTCACGCAAATCGGGCGAAGTGGCCGGATCAGCCATCACTTCTACGATATCCTCGCGCTTGGACAGGATCTCGATCTGGCCCCGAGCGGCCTGCCCGTACCATGCCACCGTGGCGCAACCGGCAAGCCCCAGCGCCATTGCAAACAGGAGCACACCTTTGAGCGACGACTGGTATCTGGACGACGACTTCTGGCGCAATTTCGGCTCGCTGATGTTCAATGCAGACACTTTCGCGCGCGGCTCGCAAGAAGTCCAGCAACTGCTTGCCCTGCTGGGCTCACGACCGCAAACCGTGCTCGATCTCGGCTGCGGCCCCGGCCGGCACGCCCTGCCCCTGGCCGATGCCGGACTGGCGGTGACCGCCGTCGATACCAGCCCTTCCTTGCTCGAGCAACTCGAAACCGAACGCGGCGAGCGCGCCATCGAGATCGTCGAGGCCGACATGCGCGAATTCGTCCGCCCGCAAACCTTCGACGTGGTCATCGTCATGTGGACGAGCTTTGGTTATTTCACCGACGAGGCCGACCACCGGCGCGTGCTGACCAATATCCGTGACAGCCTCAAGCCCGGCGGCCGGCTGGTGCTCGATCTCGTCGGCCTCGAGTACCTGTGCCGCAACCTGCAGCCCGTTCACCTGACGGAGTACGACGACGGCCGCATCCTGGTCGAGCGCCCCGACCTGACCGAAGCCATGACGCGCCTGGAAAACCAGTGGATGCTGATCGACGGCGACCGGGTCCATTACCACGAATTTTCGCACCGGGTCTGGTCGGCCGGCGAGATTCGATCGCTTCTGCAGGATGCCGGACTGAGCCTCAAGGCCGTTTACGGCTCGTACGACGGCGATGAGTACGACCTGGACGCTGAGCGGATGATCGTCATCGCGGGATGATGTCGTTTCGTCGTTTTGACCAAAAGACGAAAAGACATCAACCGACAAGAATACCTGCCCAGCTTGCATTGAGCAGGGAAACCAAAGTGCCGCCCAGGACAGCTTTGAGGCCGAGCTGGGCCAGGTCGGCGCGGCGCGAAGGTGAAATACCGCCGATGCCGCCGATCTGGATGGCGATCGAAGCGAAATTAGCGAAGCCGCACAGGGCGTAAGTCGAGATCAGGACCGCGCGTTCGGACAGTTCCGACTGCATTTCGGTCAACGCGACATAGGCGACGAATTCGTTGGCAACGATTTTCTGGCCGATCAGGCCGCCCACGGCCACCGCCTCTTCCAGCGGTACGCCGGCCAGGATTGCCAGCGGGGCACAGACCCAGCCGAGAATCAGCGCCAGCTCGATCGGCTGGCCGACCAGCGCTTCCAGCCCACTGACCTCACCCAGCCAGCCCAGCGGCCCGTTTATGAGGGCGATCAGCGCCAGGAAAGCCAGCAGCATGGCGCCGACGTTAAGCGCGAGCTTCAAGCCCTCGCCGGCCCCGCCGGCGGCCGCCTCAATCAGGTTGGTATGCGGCCGGTCGATAGCGGTGCGCACGGTACCGGCCGTCTCCGACTCCTGCGTCTCGGGTATCAGCAGCTTGGCCACCACCAATGCGGCGGGTGCGGCCATAATCGAAGCGGATATCAGGTGCTTGGCAAAGAAGGCCTGCTCGGCCGGATCCGAACCGCCGAGCAACATGACGTAGGCGGCCAGCACCCCGCCGGCGATGGTCGACATGCCGCCGGTCATCAACGCGAACAGTTCCGATCGGGTCATGCCGGCGATGAAGGGCCGCACCACCAGCGGTGCCTCGGTCTGGCCGACGAACACGTTGGCGGCCGTGGCCAGCGATTCGCTGCCGGAGACCTTCATGAAACGCGTCATCACCCAGGCCATGAGCTCGACGAGCTTCTGCATGATGCCGATGTGATACAGGCAGGCCATCAAGGAGGCGAAAAAGATGATCGTCGGCAGCACCTGGAAGGCGAAGATGAAACCGAATTCATCAGCGTCCGCCAGCGGCCCGAAGATGAATTCGGCGCCGGCACTGGTATAACCGATGAGGGTCACGAACAATTGCCCGAGCTGATCGAACAGCATCTTGCCCAGCGGCACCCACAGCACGAGGATGGCCAGCAAGAGCTGCAGCACGAGCCCGACGGCGACGGTCTGCCAGGAGATTTGGCGTCGAGCCGACGACAAGGCCCAGGCAATGCCCAGCAAGACGGCAATGCCCGCCAGCCCGAATACAGTCTGAATCAATTCCTTCGACTCCCCTGGGAACGTCTGAGTATCGCGCCGCTACTTTTAACATATTTGATTTGTGCGGCGCTCTGGCATAACGACTCGGGGCACGACTAGAATGAAATTCCAGGCCCGGCCCGGCGAGTAGCAAAATTCCCGAGGGGCTGGCCGAATTGAACCGGAAAATTCGTTATTGGGGTACAACGTCATACGGCCCGCCGATCCTGTCGGGATCGCAGCGAAGCAAGCAATCGGATGAACCCAGGAGGGATAGACCCATGAAATTGAGATTGATCGCCGGCCTTTGCGCACTTTCCATGCTGACCGGCTGCCCGGCGGCCGGAACCACCACCCAGGTCCGCGACAGCGGTTCCGGAGCGAGCATGGAAGAAGCCCGCTCGGCCGCCTACGACGGCCCGCAGGCACGCATCGCCGTGGCCCGTTTCGAAAACAAGGCCGCCAACTCCGGGCGCTGGTGGAACGAGTCGATCGGCGAAGGCATGGCCGACATGCTGACCACCGCCCTGTTCAACTCCGGCCGCTTCATCGTGCTCGAACGCGAGGCCATCGACGACGTCATGGCCGAGCAGGATCTCGGCGCCAGTGGCCGGGTACGTGAGGACACCGCCGCCGCCATCGGTGAGATCGAAGGGGCCGAACTGCTGGTCGTCGCCGCCGTCACGGAGTTTTCCGAGAACGCCAGCGGCTCGCGCGGCTCCTTCGGCGGCAGCCGAATCGGCAAGATCGCCGGCGCCATCACCGGCGGCAGCAGTAGTGCCCATATGGCCATCGACCTGCGCATCATCGATACCAATACCAGTCGCGTTCTGGCGGCCACCAGTGTCGAGGGCGAGGCCAAGGACTTCGACATCGGTGGTGCGCTCGCCGGCTATACCAGCCGTCATTCCCTCGGCGGTTCGCTGTCGAGCTGGGAGAACACCCCGCGAGAAAAAGCCCTGCGCCAGGTCATCGGCCAGGCGGTTGAAGAAGTCGTGCGCCGCACGCCGCAGCGCTACTACCGGCATGGCGACGGCCAGTCGCAGTCGGCCGGCTACCAGGCCACCAGCTCCGGCGGCAATGGCGGCAATGAAGGTGGCGGCACCGGCGAGCGCGTGGTGATCACCGCCAACTCGCTCAATGTTCGCTCCGGACCCAACGGCGATAGCGCCGTCGAGTTCAGCCTGAGCTCGGGCGCCATGGCCGACGTGCTGGCACGCGCCGGCGACTGGCTCCAGATCCGCGACGATCAGGGCCGCACCGGGTGGGTGGCATCCGAGCACACGCTCGACGTGCAGTAAGTCATCGCGACTCGCGTCGCTTGATCGTGAAAAGGCCCCGCTCGTTTTGAGCGGGGCCTTTTTCTTCTAGCGAGACGTCTGGCGTTTTGGCGTCAGGTCGGTTGTTTCCACTGCGCGCAGTGGCGCCCTCGACAAGTCAAAGGCGGTTTCGCCCGGCGCGCTTCGCGCGCTCTTGCGGCGAATTCCTTT
>NZ_QVMV01000045.1 GCF_003417465.1 Wenzhouxiangella sp. 15190 | reverse complement strand
CGCGCGTAAGCGCGTCCGGTGGAGGCCCGACAGGGCCGGAACGTACTTGAGCGACTTGTTATGTTTCATCATCTACTATTGGCCCGCCGACCGTATCGAAAAGCATAGAATGGCATTCAACTGAGAACCAATTGTCAAATAGCTCAAGGGACCGCTGTCTAGGCCAGAGATCGGGATCGGTATACCAGCCTTCTAGTTCACTTTCAAAAAGGACACTAAAGTTCGTCTCAACCCAACCACGAACGGCCTCGGACGTCTCAGCGTCCTCGTCACTTATCAAGTACACAGGGCGGTCTAAATTGGCGTCTTCGAGGGTAACTTCTTTTGCAGCCGGATTAGGATCGGCAGCATTTATCCACCGAATGGCTGGCTCTTTGTACCGAAGAAGCAGAGCTGCTCTATTCAACAAAGCCAATCTCCTGATCGAAACATAACTAATAACTAGGTGGATTAAGTGTGGGGCGGTCGATTGGGGAAGCAAAGTTCCGTTTAATTGTGACCTCACGGGTTTCGATTGGCAGTTTCTTCATAAATTCAGAGCTTTGGCCAGACACCTGAGCGGCTTCATTGCGGCGCTTTTCCTTTTAAGTAGCAACTTTCCTACCGCACAGCGCGCTTTGTTCTCATTTTGCCGCTCAATGCGGTGCGCTTCAATCGTAGGCTCACTCGATACGGTTGAACAGGCATGGCGAGCAAATTGCTGGATCG
This sequence comes from Wenzhouxiangella sp. 15190, assembly GCF_003417465.1. Classification (GTDB taxonomy): domain Bacteria; phylum Pseudomonadota; class Gammaproteobacteria; order Xanthomonadales; family Wenzhouxiangellaceae; genus Wenzhouxiangella. Next base: position 48,015 of record NZ_QVMV01000045.1, on the reverse strand, counting down.
GCTTCGGGCGGCGATTCGGGCCCGGCACTACAGCTCTCGCACCGAAGAGGCCTACGTGCACTGGGCTCGGCGATTCATTCTGTTTCACGACAAGAAGCATCCCGCGGATATGGGCAAGCGGCAGGCCAGCAGTTGCTGAGCCATTCGGAGGTGCGCACCACGATGATCTACACGCACGTGATCCATCGCGGTGCGATGGGCGCGAGGAGTCTGATGGACGGGATGTGAGATTGGCCACGCTACCGCCGTGGCCCGCCCGCATTCACGCCGCGTCCCCGGGGCCAGTCTAGCGAGCCCGGATTCGGGGTTCAAATTTGGGGTTCACTCGAGTTCTTTGAGCAGCGCTTCCATCGAGGCCTTGGCGTCGCCGTAGAACATGCGGGTGTTGTCCTTGAAGAACAGCGGGTTCTCGATGCCGGAGTAGCCGGTGCCGCTGCCGCGCTTGCACACGAACACCTGTCTTGCCTTCCACACTTCCAGTACCGGCATGCCGGCGATCGGACTGCCCGGGTCGTCCTGGGCGGCCGGGTTCACGATGTCGTTGGCGCCGATGATGATGACCACGTCGGTGTCGGGGAAGTCTTCGTTGATCTCTTCCATTTCGAGCACGATGTCGTAGGGCACCTTGGCCTCGGCCAGCAGCACGTTCATGTGCCCCGGCAGCCGGCCGGCGACGGGGTGGATGGCGAAGCGCACGCTCTTGCCCTGCTCGCGCAGTTTCTTCGTCAGCTCCGACACCGCGGTCTGCGCCTGGGCGACGGCCATGCCGTAGCCGGGCACGATGATCACGCTATCGGCATCGGCCACCGCCGAGCCCACGGCATCGGCGTCGGCGGCGACCATCTCGCCGTCGACTTCCGCGGAGCCGCTGGACTCCCCGCCCCAGCCGCCAAGGATGACGGAGACGAAGCTGCGGTTCATGCCCTTGCACATGATGTAGGACAGGATCGCGCCCGAGGCGCCGACCAGCGCCCCGGTGACGATGAGCAGATCGTTGCCCAGGGTGAAGCCGATGGCCGCCGCGGCCCATCCCGAGTAGGAGTTGAGCATCGACACGACCACGGGCATGTCGGCCCCGCCGATGGCCATGATCAGGTGGCAGCCGATCAGCCCGGCGATGACGGCCACGGCGATCATTGTCCACAGGCCCGCGCCGCCCAGGTAAAGCCCGCCGAGCACCAGGCAGGCGATGACGGCGACGAGGTTGAGCATGTGGCGGCCCGGCAGCGTGAGTGCGGCGGAGCTGAGCTTTCCGGACAACTTGCCGTAGGCGACGATCGAGCCGGTGAAGGTGATCGCCCCGATCAGGATGCCCAGGAACAGCTCGACCTGCAGGATGCTGAGTTCCACCGCCGACTTCTTGGCGATGGTGGCCGCGAAACCGGCCAGTTCGGCGACGGTGCCGGCCTCTTTCGCGGCGAGTGCGACGGTCATTTCCAGGTGCGCGTTGATGCCGATGAACACCGCGGCCAGGCCGACCAGGCTGTGGAAGCCGGCGACCAGTTCGGGCATCTGCGTCATCTGCACGCGCTTGGCCACGAACCAGCCGACCAGGCCGCCGATGGCGACCAGCAGCGCGATCAGCGGATACTGGCCGACACCCGGCGTGCCGATGGTGGCGAACACCGCCAGCGCCATGCCGACGATGCCGTACCAGATGGCGCGCTTGGCCTTTTCCTGGTTGGCGAGCCCGCCCAGCGCGAGGATGAAGAGTACGGCCGCGACGACGTAGGCGGCAGTGATCAGTCCGATAGGCATCGTTATTCCTTTAGCTGCGCTTGAACATGGCGAGCATGCGGCGGGTCACGAGGAAGCCGCCGAAGATATTCACCGAGGCCATCAATATGGAAGCCGCGGCCAGCCACATCACCGTGGCGTTGGACGAGGCCACCTGTAGCAAAGCGCCGACGATGATGATCGACGAGATCGCGTTGGTGATGGCCATCAGCGGCGTGTGCAGCGAGTGCGCCACGCCCCAGATCACGTGGTAGCCGACGAACACCGCCAGCACGAACACGATGAAGTGCTGCATGAAACTCGGCGGTGCCACCGCCCCCACGCCCAGGCACAGCAGGCCGCCGATGCCCAGCATCCAGCCGGTGCGGTTGAGCGAGGCTTTCAGTTCCGTGGCCTCGCGCTCGGCCTTTTCTTCCTTGGTCTCTTCCGGCTCCTTCTTCTTCGGCTTGGCCGAGGCGATGGCCTTGGTCTTGGGTTCCGGCGGCGGCCAGGTGATCTCGCCGTCGTAGCAGACCAGCGAACCGCGGATCACGTCGTCTTCCATGTCGATCACCGGCGTGCCGTCTTTCTCCGGCGTGAGGTCGTCGAGCATGTGGCGGATGTTGGTGGCGTATAGATTGGATGACTGCGTGGCCATGCGGCTGGGGAAGTCGGTGTAGCCGATGATGGTCACGTCGTTGTCGGTGACGATGCGCTCGTCCTTCTTGGTGAGCGTGCAGTTGCCGCCGCGCTCGGCGGCGAGGTCGACGATCACCGAACCGGGCTTCATGGCCTCGACCATGTCCTCGGTCCACAGCTCCGGCGCCGGGCGATTGGGAATCAGCGCGGTGGTGATGACAATATCGACGTCGGGTGCGAGCTCGCGGAATTTCTCGAGCTGCTTCTCGCGAAACTCCGGGCTCGACGGCGCCGCGTAGCCGCCGGTCTCGGCACCGTCCTGCTGTTCTTCCTCGTCGAACTCGAGGTAGACGAATTCCGCGCCCATCGACTCGATCTGCTCGGCCACTTCGGGGCGAACGTCGAAGGCCAGGGTGATGGCGCCCAGCGAGGTCGAGGTGCCGATGGCGGCCAGCCCGGCTACGCCGGCGCCGACGACCAGCACTTTGGCCGGCGGCACCTTGCCGGCGGCGGTCATCTGGCCCATGAAGAAGCGGCCGAAGTTGTTGCCCGCCTCGATCACGGCGCGGTAGCCGGCGATGTTGGCCATCGACGACAGCGCGTCCATCTTCTGCGCCCGGCTGATGCGCGGCACCATGTCCATGGCCAGCACGGACATGTTTTTGGCTTTCATCTTCTCGAGCAGGTCCTCGTGCTCGGCCGGCCAGACGAAGCTGATCAGGGTCTTGCCCTCGGGCGCGGCCTCGATTTCCTCATTGGAGGGTTCGCGCACCTTCACGATGATGTCGGCCTGCTGCCACAGCGCCTCGGCCGAATCGACCACTTCCACGCCGGCCTTTTCGTACGCCTCGTCGGTGAACGAGGCCGCCAGCCCCGCGCCCTTTTCGACCAGGCAGTCGTAGCCCAGCTTCTGAAGCCGGCCCGCGCTCTCGGGTGTCAGCGCAACCCGCGCTTCACCCGCTGCGGTCTCTTTCGGTGCACCTACTTTCATTCCATGCGCTCCTGGAAATTTCTGTTGGGGTGGCCCCGCATTCGGTGAGGCCGATTCCCTCCATCAAGGGGTCGTCGCCGGATCAGCGCCATCCCCTTGCTCCTCTGGGATGCTAGTGTACCCCGTCACTCATTCTGCAACTTATAGCGAGTCGGAGAGCGTTTAGCTGCAAGGCCTGTCTCGCAGGGAATGGTGGGGCCATTTTCAAGAGACAGAACGCCGCAGATGAACGCTCTCCGGCTCGCCCTTCGGGAGCGCGCCTGAACCGACATTGCAGGGCAGGCGGAGCCGCATGGCGGCTTTCGCGGAGCGAAAAAAGCCATGCGAGCGTAGCCGTCGCCCGTGTTGCGCCCCTTGCAAAGGGCGCTGCCATTCACTGCGGGTCGCGCCTTGCACTGTCGGCTCAGGCACGCTCTATAAGTTACACAATGAGTGACGGGGTACACTAGCCCACTCCGCCGGGCCCGGCAACTTCCGGCCCGACCGGCATCCCCTTCGATGCTTTTTAGTCCGCGATCTTCTTCAGCGCTTCGCCTGCCGCGCCCACGGTTTCGGTGACGTCGGCGGCGGTGTGGGCACTGCTGACGAAGCCGGCTTCGAAGGCCGAGGGGGCCAGGTAGATGCCGGCATCGAGCATCGCATTGAAGAAAGTCTTGAAGTGCTCGATGTTGCAGGCGGCGGCCTGGTCGAAGTTGGTGACCTGCTCGGCGTCGGTAAAGAAGTAACCGAACATGCCGCCCACCGCCACGGTGGCCATGGGGACGCCGGCGTTGTCGGCGGCCTGCTTGAAGCCCTCTGCCAGTTGCGTCGTGCGGGCCTCGAGCTTTTCGTAGAAGCCTTCCTCGCGCAATAGCTCCAGGTTGGCAATGCCGGCGGCCATGGCAACCGGGTTGCCCGACAGCGTGCCGGCCTGGTAGACGGGGCCTTCCGGGGCGATGAGCTTCATGATCTCGTGCTTGCCGCCGAAGGCGCCGACGGGCATGCCCGCGCCGATGACCTTGCCGAAGGTGGTCAGGTCGGGAGTGACGCCGTAGCGGCCCTGGGCGCCGGTGGGGCCGACGCGGAAGCCGGTCATGACTTCGTCGAAGACCAGGACGGCGCCGTACTCGTCGCAGATCTGGCGCAGGCCTTCCAGGAAGCCGGGTACGGGCGGCACGCAGTTCATGTTGCCGGCCACCGGTTCGACGAAGACGCAACCGATCTCGTCCGGATACTGGTCGAACAGCGATCGAACGCTGTCGAGGTCGTTGTACCGGGCATTGAGGGTGAGTTCCGCCAGCGCGGCGGGCACGCCCGGTGACGTCGGCACGCCCAGGGTCTGCGCACCGGACCCGGCCTTGACCAGGAAGCTGTCGCCGTGGCCGTGGTAGTTGCCCTCGAACTTGATGAAGCGGTCACGGCCGGTGGCCGCACGCGCCACGCGCAGGGCCGACATGGTCGCCTCGGTACCGGAGTTGACCATGCGCACGCGTTCCAGCGAGGGAATCAGCTCGCACAGCATTTCGGCCATGGTGACCTCGCCTTCGGCGGGCGTGCCGAAGCTCAGGCCCTTGGCGGCAGCTTTTTGTACGGCCTCGATGATGTGCGGGTGGGCATGGCCGCAGATCATCGGGCCCCAGGAGCCGACGTAGTCGATGTAGCGCTTGCCGTCTACATCGAACATGTAGGCGCCTTCGGCATGTTCGAAGAAAATCGGCTCGCCGCCGGTGGCGGAAAAGGCGCGTACGGGCGAGTTGACGCCGCCGGGAATGCGGGCACAGGCTCGGGTGAACAGGTCGTGGCTGACGGTCATGGCGTTTCGAACAACTCCTGGAATTGGCATGCACGGGTCGAAATTTCGGGCAACCAGTTTACGGCATCCGGCCCCGACGGCGAGCAGGTACGCTGCCGGAGACGAGCTCCATCATTTAGAATGCGCATCTGATTTCCCAATACGGATTTTAACGCGTGAGCGAAGAGCAACCCTTCAAGAGCTGGATGTGCATCGTCTGCGGCTTCATCTACGAAGAGGAAGAAGGCTGGCCCGATGACGGTATCCCGCCCGGAACCCGCTGGGAAGATGTTCCCGAGGACTGGGTCTGCCCCGACTGCGGGGCGGGGAAGGAAGACTTCGAGATGGTCGAAATCTAAGAAGCCGCCGCAGAGCTACTGCGCGGGCGACTGACGGCGTCCGGCGGTACTCGCAATCCTCATGTATCTTCTACATACACTGCGGTTACTGCGTGCCGGCGGCCACCGTCACTCGCCCGCTCGCTACGCTCTGCGGCGGCTTCTTCCGGAATCCAACGCCTGAACTTACCTGATCTCTGTTCAGATTCCGGTTGCTTCGAAGATTCCCGTCTCCCATTTGCCGTCCGGCCACAGCCGGAACCAGCGCGCGGAGGGGCCCTGCTCGCTCGGGCTGAATTTCGGCGCTTCGCGTACGCCGTTGGCGGCCGTCGAGGGTGCCGACAGGCAGGCCACCCCGTCATGCTCTCCTTCGAAAATCTGATGGACATGGCCGAAGGCCACCGCCTTGACGGGCTTGCCAGCCAGGCGCTCCCACAATCGTGCCGGCTCGATCAGCGGGTACTTGTCGATCCAGGGTGAACCGACCGCCAGGGGCTGGTGGTGGACAAACACCAGTGCGGGCTTGTCCTCGGCCAGGTTCTCCAGCCCGGCCAGGCGTTTCTCGGTCAGTTCGCCTTCGGGTCGGTTGGGCCAGGCCGAGTCGAGCAGCGCGATCTGCCAGCCGCCGTCTTCGATCAGCGGCCCGGCTTCGAAATCCAGTTCATCGAAAACCTCGGCCATGACCCCGCGTTCGTCGTGGTTGCCGGGGATCCAGGCAATCCGCGGTGCCAGATCGCGCACGAAGCCGCCCATGCGCCAGTAGGATTCCGGCGATCCGTCCTCGGAGACATCGCCGGACAGGACGATGGTGTCGGGTGAGAGATCCTGAATGCCCGGGCGCAGGCTGGCCAGGTTGGCGTCGGCGGGCTGGCCGCGATAGCGGGCCTGCGGGTCCTTCGACAGGTGGCTGTCCGAAAGTTGCAGGAGGGTAATGGGTTGCGCAGTGGTAGCAGGTAGATTCATACCGGTCAGGATATCGCAGAGACGGGTTGAGCTCGGCTAAAAACCTGGAACCACGGAAGACACGGAAATCACGGAAGAAAATCCCGGTGGCACCCAGGAGCCCTCGATCCCAAGTGGGAGCGGTCTCCAGACCGCGACCTCCCGGTCCAGCTTTGCATCGCGGCTTGGAAGCCGCTCCCACGTCGGGTCCGAGTCTCTGAAAATGTTGACGGAAAAACTCTTTCCGTGAATTCCGTGTCTTCCGTGGTTCCCTGGATTTATTCCTTTGAGGAAGACGCCTCGCTTTCATCCGAGTCGCTCTTTCGCCGCTCGCGGAAGGCGCCGACGATGACGGTAACGACCAGCATGATCATTTCGTCGATGAAGGGAATGGGATCCGGGATGAACAGGTTGGCGCCGAACAGGCCGGCCAGGATCAGGAACAGGGTGGGAAAGCGCCGCCGCTCTAGAAAGCGCTGGAAGGGGCCGAAGAGTTTCTTGAAGATCCACATGCTTGCTGCGCCTGGAGGTGAAGCTAAACCCCGAGCTTATCACCCGGTTGAGCCTCCATCGTGCCATGTCGTCCCGGAAATCGCGCGAGCGATTATCCGGGATCTCGCAGCTTTCCGGGTGGCACTGCGTTAGGCCGTACAGATTCCGCGCCTGCGAGGTCCCGGCTCGGTGGCCGGGACGACAGGTGGTGCAGTCATTTCCCCTGGTCGCGGGATTCCAGTTGCGCGACATTCCCCACCTGGATGCGATCCCCCGGCTCGATGCCGTACTCCGCGGCCAGCCCGCCGTTGATTTCGAGCACGTACTTTGCCGGGCCGTCGCTGGGATAGTTCGGGCAGCGTCCGGTGCGCGATCGGCACGGCGGGGTATCGGCGCTGATGCTGACCACTTCCAGGTCGCGGTCGAGGTAGATGATGTCGAGCGGGATGCGGGTGTTCTTCATCCAGAACGAGCGCGGCCGTTCATTCGGAAAGATGAACAGCATGCCGTGGTCGGCGGGCAATTCGTCGCGAAACATCAGGCCCTGGGCACGGGTGGCGTTGTCGGCGGCGATTTCGACGCTGAAGCGCTCGCCCTCGACCGTCACGTAGGGCTCGCCCGCATCGCAGCCGGCCAGTGCCAGCATCGCCATGACGGCCACCACCAGCTTGATCCGCTTGTGTGCCATGTTGGGCATCATAGCGTTTTCGAGGTTTGGGGGCATCCGCTTGTGGTCTCGCCTGGTGCGTAATGGTCAAAGGCGAATAACCGCGAAGACGCGAGAAACGACAAGGACAGAACAAAAACCGAGGAACCACGGAAATCACGGAAGGCGCGGAATGAAAAACTAATTCCTTGTTTCCGTGCTTTCCGCGTCTTCCGTGGTTTCCATCTTTCAGGTTCTATATTCTTTGCGCTCTTTGCGTCTTTGCGGTTAAAGCGCTTTTGTCTCGCTTCTGCCGCTCAGCCTTCGAGCATGGCCTTCAAGGCGGCGATGTTGTCCATGGCGTCTTCGGCCGAGGCTTCCTCGCTGCCGTGGCGCGCCGGCCAGGAGATGGCGCTTTCGGGCAACTCGTCGAGGAAGCGACTGGGGGTGGTCTCGACCTGTTCACCGCCGCGGCGGCGACGGCGCGCGTAGGAAATCGCGAGCTTGCGCTCCGCGCGGGTGATGCCGACGTACATCAGGCGGCGTTCTTCCTCGATGCTGTCCTCGTCGACCGAGCGGGTGTGCGGCATCAGGCCTTCCTCGCATCCCGCGAGCCAGACACGTGAGAATTCCAGCCCCTTGGCTGCGTGCAGGGTCATCAGGCGCACCATGTCGGCACCGTCGTTCCGATCGTCGTCGGGACCGGCGGCCAGGGAGACCCGGGCGATCAGCTCCTCGCCGGACTGCACGTCGGCGCTCAGACGCTCGACCCAGCCGGTGAGGTCCTTGATTGATCGACGGCGGCGATCGGCCTTTTTCGGGTCGTCGTCGGTGTCAATCAACCACTCGATGTAACCCATGTGGTCGAGCATCTCGGCATAGGCTTCGCTGATGCTGTTTCGCTCGGCCCGGTCGTTGAAGTCGATCAGCATGTTGGTGAACGAGCGAAAACCACGCTGCGCCTGGGTCGGCAGCTCGGACTGGAACATCGGATCGATGGCCGCCTCGAACAGGCTCTTGTGCGTGGCGTCGGCATAGGTGGCCAGGCGCGACATCGCGCCTGAGCCCAGTCCGCGCCGCGGCGCGTTGGCCACGCGCATGAAGGCGGGGTTGTCCTCGGGATTGACCAGCAAGCGCAGATAGGCGAGGCAGTCGCGCACCTCGCGCGCATCGAACCAGCTCGGCCCGCCCGAGACCACGTAGGGCAGGCCGTACTCGCGCAGTTGCTGTTCGATCGCCCGCGCCTGGAAATTGGAGCGATAGAGCACGGCGCAGTCGCCGTAGCGCGCGTGGCCGCCGTGTACCTCTGTAATGATGGCGCGTGCGATCGATTCGGCTTCGTCGGCCTCGTCGGCATACTCGGCGATCTCGATCCTGTTACCGGGGCCGCGCTCGCTCCAGAGCTGCTTTTCGAACTCGTGCGGATTGCAGGCGATCACCGAGTTGGCGGCGGTCAGGATATAGCCGGTGGAGCGGTAATTTTGCTCGAGCTTGACCACCTCGAGATTGGGCCAGTCGGACTTGAGGCTGACCAGGTTTTCCGGCCGCGCGCCCCGCCAGCCGTAAATCGACTGGTCGTCGTCACCCACCGCCGTGAAGGCACCGGTGTCGGCGGTCAATCTGCCCAGCAGGCGATACTGCGCCTCGGAAGTGTCCTGGTATTCGTCGACCAGCAGGTACTTGAGCTTGTGGCGCCAGCGCGTGCGCAGCACGGGATCCTCGAGCATCCTGGCCGGAATCGCGATCAGGTCGTCGAAATCCACGGCGTTGAGCGCGGCCAGTCGTTCCTGGTAGCCAGCGTAGATCTCGGCCGCGCGGGCGGCATTCTCGCTTTTTGCCGCGGCGTGCGCCTGCTCGACGTTCAACCCGGCATCCTTGTAGCGTCCGATCCCGGCCTGCACCGCGTAGACCATGTCGTTGGGCGCGCCCGAGGGCAGCAGTTCGCGCACCAGGTCGCCGGCGCCGTGCTGGTCGAGAATGCTCAGGCCCTTGCGCCGGCCGGCGGCTTCCGGCTCGGATCGCAGAATCTGCCAGCCCAGGGAGTGGAAGGTGGAAATGGTCAGGCCCTCCACCTTCTTGCGCCCCAGCCGCTTGCCGATGCGGCTCTTCATCTCGCGCGCGGCCTTGTTGGTGAAGGTGATCGCCGCAATCTCGCGCGCACCGTAGTGGCCCTTGTCGATCAGCCAGGCGATCTTCTCGGTAATCACCCGCGTCTTGCCCGAGCCCGCCCCGGCCAGGACCAGCAGCGGCGTGTCGATATGCGTGACCGCAGTGTGCTGGGCCGGGTTGAGTTTTATGGCGGGCTTCGACATGGGCGCGGCATTGTAGCGGATAGTCGATTCTACAGGCCGGAATTTTCCGACGTCGGCCTGCGCACCGGAAACGATATACTGCTGTTTATGCGATTACTCCTTTGCCTCACCATCGTGCTGACCAGCCTGTCCGCCGCGCCATCTTTCGCTGCCGATGTCACCCGCATCGAGCTGCACCAGCGCGAAGACGTGATGCAGGCGCAGCAGCGTTTCGTGGGCAACCTGCGTGCGCAGGCCCAGCGCGAGGGCATCGTGGTGAAGGTGCCGCAGCTTTTCGTCTATTTCACCGACCGGAGCAGCGCCTGGCATTTGCTGGGATTCCGGCGCGGCTTCGAGCGGGAACTGGGTCTGACCTACGAGCACGGTCGACGCGAGCGCTCGATGGTGAACCTCGAGCGGCTCCTCGATCGCACGCTCACGCCCGAGGGCGAGCCCTACACCCATGAAGACCTGCCCGAGGCCGACCTCTACCTGCTGTTGTATCGCCGCGAAGACTGTGACGATTGCCGGCTGGTGGAATCGACCCTGAGTGACTGGCTGGATGAACAAGAGAACCTGAATGCGGTCTGGTTCGACGTCTGGGTGGATCGGCACGAAGCGGACTGAACGTTCGAGCATGGCCAAGCTTTATTTCTATTATTCGACCATGAATGCCGGCAAGACCACGGTCTTGCTGCAGTCGGCCTACAACTACCTCGAACGCGGCATGCGGCCGCTGCTGCTCAGTCCCGGTATTGACGACCGCGCCGGCGGCGGCGTGATCCGTTCCCGCGTGGGCATCGAACAGCCGGCGCTGGCGGTGGGCCCCAAAGACGAGCTGTTCGAGCTGGTCCAGGGCGAACTCGACTCCGGCAACATCCACTGCGTACTGACCGACGAGTCGCAGTTTTTCACCCGCGACCAGGTCTACCAGCTCACCGAGGTAGTCGACCGCCTGAAGATTCCGGTGCTGGCCTTCGGATTGCGCACGGATTTCCGCGGCGAGCTGTTCGAAGGCAGCCAGTACCTTCTGGCCTGGGCCGACAATCTCAAGGAACTCAAGACCATCTGCCACACCGGCTCGAAAGCGACCATGGTGGTGCGCGTCGGCGACGACGGCTATGCCGTCACCGACGGTGAGCAGGTGGAGATCGGCGGCAACGAGCGCTACGTCCCAGTCTCGCGCGCCGAGTTCAAGCTGGTGTTCTACGGCGGCAAAAAGGTGCGCGACTTCGAACCGGTGCGCACGGAAAGCCAGCCGGATCTGCTCAAGCCCTGACGCGTCTTTCCTTTAGCGCGGCTGCCCAGTCGCCGAGCAAGGCCACGAGCCTGCAGATGATAGAGAAACTTCCTAGCGGCTCCAGCCGGAGGCCTCGGCCTGTTTGACCAGCCATTGCGAGAGGTGGCGGATGCCCGGTTCGTTCATACGCGAGGTCTTGCAGGCGAAGTGGAATTCGTCACCGGTTCTGAACTCATGGGTGGGCAGGCGCACAAGGTCCGGGTCGGTTGCGGTATCGAGCATGTAGTCGTTCGACAGGGCGATGCCCTGGTGGTGACGCGCCGCCTCCTGGGCCAGCAACATGTGCGAGAAGTGCTGAACGTGCGCGTCGGGTGGCAGCTTCGCCTCGCCGGCGGCGAACCAGCGGCGCCAGTCCTCGCCCGGGCGCTCGAAGATGCTGGCGGCCGACAGCAGGGTAAAGCGCGCAAGCCACTCGGGCCGTATGGCGCCACCACCCTTCTTCCGCAGACCGGCATCGTCGAGTTCGTCTCGAATATGGTTCCAGTACTGACGTGAACACACGGCGAACAAGCGCTCGACGTAGAGGCGCTGCGACTGGTAGCCGCGTTGCTTGTAGCGAAAGGTGATGTAGCAATCGGCCAGGCGTTCGGACATCAGCGGCATGTCGGCGAGCATTTCCAGGTCGACATCGAGCTCGGGATGCTGGCGCTGCAGGTGCGGCAGGCGGGGAATCAACCAGCTCACGGCGAAGGAGCTGGGTACCGCCAGCCGGATGCGGGAGTCACTGACACCGCGCAGCTGTTCGCTGGCGCGCTCGATCTGGGCCAGGGCCGGGGCGACGGTCTCCAGGTAACGTTCGCCCTGCTCGGTCAGCGCGACGCGGCGGCCGCCGCGCTCGAACAGCGATTCACCCAGGTGATCCTCGAGCTGGCGAATCTGGTGCGAGACCGCCGACTGGGTCACGTGCAGTTCCTCGGCCGCGGCCGAGAAGCTGAGCGTACGGGCGACGGCCTCGAACACCGGCAGGGCCCTGAGCGGAGGCAGGCGCATTATCTAAATATCTCATGTGTGATGATTATTGATCATTTTACATAATCCATTTGCAGTCCCAGAATTGGCGCCTGAGCAGATGCTCGTCCGTTAGCCCGACGTTGGCCACCGGAGCCGCTGTCGCCCCGGAAATCACGCAATGATTATCCGGGGCCTCGTCGATCGGTTCGGTTGAGCTTCAATGCAATGGTCCCGGATAACGCCTTCGGCGTTTCCGGAACGACTGGTATTGGTTGAGTCACCGTCCATACAGGAGGTACGGCATGTCCGGACGCACCGTCAACAGCGCGATCTTCCTGCTGGTCGTCGGCAACCTGCTGGCGATCTTCTCGGACACGCTGATCAAGTGGGCCAGCGGCGACCTGGCGGTGTTCCAGTTCGTGGCCGTGCGCCTGGTATTCACCGTGCTGTTGCTGGTGCCGTTTCTGTCGCTGGTGGACTGGAAGAATTTCTGGGGCGGTTCCCGCGTTCACCTGGTGCGCTCGCACGTGGGCCTGGGCGGCATCCTTTGCATGGTCGTCGCCCTGGGCGCCCTGCCGCTGGCCACGGCCAATGCCATCTTCTATGCCGCGCCGGTGCTGGTGATGGTCTTCGGCGTGCTGTTATTCGGAGAACGGCTGAACAAGTCGAGCCTGTTCGCCGTGATCGGCGGCATGCTCGGCGTGCTGATCATCCTGCGCCCGACCGAAATGAACCTGGCCGGCTTCACCGCGCTGGGCCTGGCCGTGGCGCTGGCGGTCAACGCCTTGCTGGTGCGCAAACTGCCGCGCGAGCAGTCGGTGGTGCACAGCCTGCTGCTGAATTACCTGTTCGCACTGCCCGCGGCACTGGTGCTGGCAGCCATCGAGGGCGCGCCGCTGGATGTGTCTTCACTGGGCGCGGCTTTCGGCTCGGCGCTGTTCATCCTGGGCTACAACATGACGGTGATCCTGGCCTACCGTCACGTCGACGCCAACCAGGTGACCGCCTCGGAATACACCGGTATCGTCTGGGCCTTCGTGATCGGCTGGTTGTTGTTCGCCGAGGTGCCGGACCTGTGGTTCTGGGTCGGCACGACCCTGATCGTGGTGCCCTTGCTGGTGCAGGCCCTGCAATCGACCCGTCCTGCGGGACGGCGGCGCCTGGCCACACAAGTGGGCGGTTCGCGCCGCGCTACCGACCGGCTGTCGGCCGCAAGCGAGGAATCCGAGACGACCCCGATCAGTCAGCCGGCAAACGCTCACGGTCGTGCTTGCGATGAAAGTCCAGCGCCGGTCCGATCGGCACGATGTGGTTCGGATTGATCGTGTCGTGGCTGCCGTAGTAGTGCAGCTTGATGGCGTGGAAGTCGACCGTCTCTGAAATACCCGGCACCTGGTAGAGCTCGCGCAGGTAGTTCGACAGGTTGGGGTAGTCCTCGATGCGCCGGATATTGCACTTGAAGTGGCCGACGTAGACGGCATCGAAGCGGATCAGGGTGGTGAACAGGCACCAGTCGGCTTCGGTGATTCTTGACCCGCAGAGATAGCGATTCTCGTCCAGACGCGCCTCGAGTTCGTCGAGGGTCTCGAACAGCGGGATCACCGCCTCTTCGTAGGCATGCTGCGCGGTGGCGAACCCGGCCTTGTACACGCCGTTGTTGACGTTGTTGTAGACGGTTTCGTTGATGGCGTCGATTTCTTCGCGCAGATCCTCGGGGTAGTAGTCGCCCTCGGCGGCACCGACCTCGTCGAAGGCCGAATTGAACATGCGGATGATATCGGCCGATTCGTTGCTGACGATGGTGTTTTCCTGCTTGTCCCACAAGACGGGCACGGTCACGCGGCCGGTATAGTCGCTCTTGGCGGCGGTGTAGACCTGGTGCAGGAACTCGGCGTTATGAATCGGGTCGGGCGTGACCTTGTAACCGGGCTGGAAAGTCCAGCCGTTTTCGCGCATCAGGGGATTGACCACCGAAACCGGAATCATCTCTTCCAGGCCCTTGAGCTTGCGGAAGATCAGCGCACGGTTGGCCCAGGGACAGGCGTAGGCGACGTAGAGGTGATAGCGGTCGGGCTCCGCCTTGAATCCACCCTTGCCCTGCGGGCCGGGAGATCCGTCGGCGGTGACCCAGTTACGGAAGGCCGCCTTGTCGCGCTCGAACCGGCCACCGGTGGATTCGGTGTCATACCACTGGTCGTGCCAGACCCCGTCGACGAGAAGTCCCATCTTTCACTCCGGATTGGTTTCTGATGTAACTAGTTTAACAAGATGCAGCTTGGACGTTCCCCGGAGCGGCCAAAGTCAGCATGCCCACAATCAACCGGCTGTCAGCGCCTCGCCCGTTTGGAACATGCGAATTTGCTTGGTACTTGGTGCTTGCAATTTGAGATTTCCAAGGCTCAATCCCATGGCCCAACCGGGTTACTCACTCTCAAAGGATCCGCCTGCAGAACTGCTGGCACGCTTCAATGTACGGCCCACCGAAGAGATTGGCGTGGTTGAGCATGTGGTAGAGCTTGTAGTAATGGCGGCGGGTTTCAAATCCCTCAGGCAAGGGCCACGCCTCGTTATAGGCGCGAAAGAAGGCGTTGTCGAAGCCGCCGAACAGATGTGCCATGGCCAGGTCGCATTCACGGTCGGCGTAGTGAACGGCCGGATCGAAGATGACCGGCTCGTCGTCGCCCAGGGCGGCGGCATTGCCACGCCAGAGGTCGCCGTGAATCAGCGATGGCGGCGGATCGTGCCTGGCCGAAACGGTCTGCCAGGCGGAGATCACCTCGTGCTTGAGATCGTTCCAGCCCTGGTCGGGAAGGTTGCGACGCAGGCGGTCGAACTGCGCGGCCAGGCGGTGCGAGGCGAAAAAGGTCGCCCACTCCCCGGCCGGGGTATTGATTTGTGGCGTCCGGCCGATGTAATTGTTGCGGTGCCAGCCGAAATGCTCGCCCGTGCTGCGATGCATTTGCGCAAGCTGCTGACCCAGGTTGGCATCGGCGCGGCTGTTTCGTCGGCCGAGCTCGAGATATTCCAGCGCCAACCAGGCAAAGTCTGCCTGCATGCCGCGGCCGATAACACGGGGCACACGAATCGTGCCGGTCCCGGCCAGGGCCGAGAGACCATCGGCTTCGGCTGACAGAAGACCGGATTGCTCCAGCGGCAGGCTCTTGAGAAAGATTTTCGAGTCGGCGGCTCGAAGAAGCCAGGCATCGGCTATGTCGCCGCCGGGAATCCTCTCGATGTGCAGGCCGTGCTCGTCAAGCCCTAGGGTTCTGGCGACCGCAGATGCCTGTTCTATATCCAGCGACATTGCTTCCCCTGACCGGGGTCAGCCGGTTACGTAGCGTTCCAGTTGTTCAATCAGCTGCTTCTGGTCACCGATGACGGCATTCACGAGGTCGCCGATGGAAACGACACCCAGCAGTTGGCCTTTCTCGACGACGGGCAAGTGACGAATGCGCTTATTGGTCATTAGCGCCAGACCCTCTTCCGCGGTCGCCTTCGGTGAGATGGTGATGGCCGGACTCGAACAGATGTCGCCTACCTCGGTGTCGCGTGAGGATCGGCCTTCAAGAATCACCTTGCGGGCATAGTCGCGCTCGGAGACGATGCCGTGGAGCTGATCGTCGTCCAGGACGATCAACGCGCCGATTCCCTTGGTCGCCATCAGGCGAATGGTGTCGTAGACCGTGTCTTTCGGGCTGACCGACCAGATCTGATCGCCCTTCTCAGCGAGAATCTGTCGAATCGTGTGCATGACCATCACCCTCTTGCTATGCGGTTGTCGGATTCGAGTATAGGCCTGCCGGGCCCGGGTCGGCAAATACGCTATTTGCCGATGCAGAAGCTGGAGAAGATACGACCGAGCAACTCGTCGGAACTCATTCGCCCGGTGATCTCGCCCAGCGCTTCGGCCGCCAGGCGCAGTTCCTCGGCCAGCAGTTCTCCCGATCCGCTGGCGGCCAGCTCGGCCTGGCCGCGGCGGATATGCTCGCCGGCGTGATCGATGGCGTCGACGTGTCGCTGCCGCGCGGAATACTCGCCACCACCCGATTCGTTCAGGCCGAGTTCTTCGACCACCAGCTGCTCTAGCAGGTCCAGACCGTTGCCGGTTTTGGCCGACACGCGGACGTGTCGCCCTTCCCTGGTCGGCGCTTGCCCCAAGAGATCGATCTTGTTGTCGATACGGATCAGCGGCACATTCTCGGGAAGTCCCGGCAGAGGATGGGCTTCGGGGTCGGCGGCGTCGACTACCCAGAATATGAGGTCGGCGGCGTGCATCTCGCGTTCGGCCCGACGAACGCCTTCGGTTTCGATCCGGTCGGCGGTCTCGCGAATGCCCGCGGTATCGGCCAGTGTGACCGGCAGACCGGCAATGGTGATGGTCTCGCGCAGTACGTCGCGCGTGGTTCCCGGAACCTCGGTGACGATGGCCGTGTCATGGCGGCTGAGCGCATTGAGCAGGCTCGACTTGCCGGCATTGGGCCGGCCGACGATGGCGATGCGAACCCCGCTGGACAGCAGCCGGCCGGTGCCGGCACGGGCAAGCAACTCTTCCTGACGGGCACGCAGGTCGGCCACACGCTGTGCCACCTGACCGTCGGCCAGGAAGTCGATTTCCTCGTCCGGAAAATCCAGGGCGGCTTCGACCCATACGCGTAGTTCGACCAAGGCTTCGGCAAGTTCGTCGACTTCCTTGGAGAACGCGCCTTCGAGACTTCGGTGAGCGGCGCGTGCGGCGGTATCGGTGGCGGCGGCGATCAGGTCGGCCACGGCCTCGGCCTGGGCCAGGTCCATGCGGTCGTTAAGAAAGGCGCGCTGGCTGAACTCCCCCGGCCCGGCTCGCCGGGCGCCGAGTTCCACGCAGGCGGCAACCATCATCTCCAGTACCACTGGCGATCCGTGACCCTGCAGTTCGACGACGTCCTCGCCGGTGAATGAATTCGGCCCGGGAAAAACGATCACCAGGCCGGAATCCAGGGTTTCACCCCCGGGGGCCCTCAACGTGCGCAAGCTGGCATTTCGAGGCGACGGCAGCTTGCCGCCGAGTTTCTCCGCAATCGCGCGGCTATCCGGACCTGAAAGACGCACGACGCCAACACCGCCCTGACCCGGTGGTGTAGCAATGGCGACAATTGTTTCGGTGGGAGAATCCATGTTTTGGGATTTTGCCATGCAGCGGGATTGGTTACCTGGTGGGTGACACTGGCCGCTGTGCGGGCTTCGACACGTCAAGGGCGGTTCCGCCCGCCTGCTCCGCAGGCTGATGGCGGGTGGTTCGCAAACTTACCAGTTGCTGGGTTGCTTGGCGCCCCGTCACTCCATGAGACGCTGAAAGGCTTTCAGGGTCTTCTTGTCGAACAACACAAAGCGAACCTGCAGGTTCGCAGGCGCATGTGCCTGAACCGTTTCGCTTGCGATGGTTGCCGCATCCTCCAGCGGATAACCGAAAGCCCCGGCCGACAGGGCCGGAAAGCCGATCGACTTGATACTGTTTTCCTCAGCCAGGCGCAAGGCATTGCGGTAGCCGTCGGCAAGCAGGCGATCGGCCGGTTCGTCGAGCCCATAACGCGGACCAAGTACATGAATGACCCAGCGATTCGGCAACTCGAAGGCTTCGGTGATGACCGCTTCGCCGGGCTCGATCGGCGCCATGGGCCGGCAGGCCTCGGCAAGCTCCGGGCCGGCGGCGCGATGAAGCGCGCCGGCCACCCCTCCGCCGGGCATCAATTGCGCGTTAGCGGCGTTGACCACGGCATCGAGGCCGGGTTGGTTTGCGATATCTCCTTCAACGATTTCGATGGGCATCTTGCCTCCGTTTGGTTGGATACTCTTCAATGGTGCCATGATCCTAGGAAGTGCCTGAAAACGTAGCGAGCGCGCGACTGGCGGTGGCCGCCGGAGCGCAGGAACCGCAGTGTATGTGTGAAATACATGAGGATTCCGAGCACCGCCGGACGCCGTCAGTCGTGTGCGCAGTAGTTTTCAGGGGCTTCCTCAGTCACCGCCAGCCGGGGCAAACTCCGGATACGCTTCCATGCCGCAGTCGACCCGGTCGAGACCGGCCGCTTCGTCGTCGGGATGAACCCGCAGGCCCACGGTGGCCCGGAGGATGCCCCAGAAGGCGAAGCTCATGGCGAATACGAATCCGCCGATGACGGCCAGCCCTGCCAGCTGCCCGCCCCATGTGGCGTCCGAATTGGTCCAGAGCACGATCAGCACACCCCAGATGCCGCATGTTCCGTGCACCGAAATGGCGCCGACCGGATCGTCGATCTTCAGCTTGTCGAGCAGCACGATGGAGCCGACCACCAGGCCACCGCCGACCAGGCCGATCAGGGCGGCCTGTACCGGCGCGGGCGCCAACGGTTCGGCGGTGATCGAGACCAGGCCCGCCAGGGCGCCGTTGAGCGCCATGGTTAGGTCGGCCTTGCCGAATGCCGTGCGGGCAACCAGCAGAGCGGCAACCAAGCCGGCCGCTGCCGCGGCATTGGTATTGACGAAGACTCGGGCAACGTTGTTCGCCGACTCGACGCTGGAGACGGCCAGTTCCGAGCCGCCGTTGAAGCCGAACCAGCCCATCCACAGGATGAAGGTCCCCAGGGTGGCCAGGGGCAGGTTGGCGCCGGGAATGGCGCGGGCCTTGCCGTCGGGGCCGAAACGGCCCTGGCGAGGTCCGAGCAGCACAACACCGGCGAGCGCGGCGGCCGCACCGGCCATGTGCACGATACCCGAGCCGGCATAGTCGCTGTAGCCCAGGCCGTCGAGGAATCCGCCACCCCAGCTCCAGTAACCCTGAACCGGATAGATGAAGCCGGTCAGGATGACGGCGAAGGCCAGGAAGCTCCAGAGTTTCATGCGCTCTGCCACCGCACCGGAGACGATCGACATGGCGGTGGCCACGAACACGACCTGGAACATGAAGTCCGACAAGCGGGAGTAGTAGATCTCGCCGTCGCTGGCGAGCACCGCTTCAGTGCCGTGATCCGTGGCCGAAAGCAGCCAATCGACGCCCGGCCAGAAGCCGTTGATGCCTTCGGCCGGGTACATCAGGTTGTAGCCGATGATCATGTACAGCAAGCAGGCCACCGAATACAGGGCGACGTTCTTGGTCAGGATCTCGACGGTGTTCTTGGCCCGTACCAGTCCAGCCTCGAGCATGGTGAAACCGGCGGCCATCCACATGACCAGGGCGGCGCAGACCAGGAAGTAGAAGGTATCGAGGGCGTAGCGTGTTTCGATGATGGCTTCCATTTGTGTCGGTCCTCCCCTAGATGGCGTCCTGGTCGCGTTCGCCGGTGCGAATGCGGATGACTTGATCGAGTTCGGCGACGAAGATCTTGCCGTCGCCGATTCGGCCGCTGCCGGCCGAGGACTGGATGGCCTCGATCACGTCGTCGAGGCGGCCGCTGTCGACGGCGATCTCGAGCTTGATCTTGGGCAGGAAGTCGACGTGATATTCCGCGCCTCGGTAGAGTTCGGTATGCCCCTTCTGGCGACCGAAGCCGCGCACCTCGGTGAGCGTCATGCCAGTGACGCCGACCTCGGCCAGCGCGGAGCGCACCGGGTCGAGCTTGAAGGGTTTGATGATGGCCGTGACCAATTTCATGGCGGTTCTCCCGTGGATGTCCCTGACCAACAGGGCAAGCGGCGTGCCATTTCTTCAATGCCCTGATTTCTAGTGATTTTTCCCAACAGACCTCCTGACCACTGCCCCGATTCTGGGCAGACGCTGGTCAAATTTGGCGCAGGCACTCACCCGGCGTGCGCGATAATGCCCTTCGCCATTCATCGCCTGGATCACGCCATTCCATGCCCGAGTTGCCCGAAGTCGAGACCACCCGCCGGGGCCTGAGCCCGCTGGTCGCGGGACGGCGCATCGCCGCCGTAACGATTCGCCAGCGGCAGCTGCGCTGGCCGATTCCCGAGGAGGTCGACGGCATCGCCGGGCAGACGATCACGGCACTGGAGCGGCGCGCAAAGTGGCTGATCTGGCATCTGGAGTCCGGCTCGCTGCTGTGGCACCTGGGCATGTCGGGATCCTTTCGCGGCTGGCAACAACCCCCCGCTCCCGGACCGCACGACCATGTCGACCTGCAGGTCGAGAACGGCTACCTGATCCGCTTCACCGACCCGCGCCGTTTCGGCGCCCTCTTGTGGGGCGGAGACCAGCCACTCGAGCATCCGCGCGTGGCCAACCTCGGCCCCGAGCCGCTGGGCGATGATTTCCACGGCGAGCGGCTGTGGCGCTTGAGCCGTGGTCGAAAAGCATCGGTCAAGCTGTTCATCATGGATGCAAAGACCGTGGTCGGCGTTGGCAACATCTACGCCTCCGAGGCCCTGTTTGACGCAGGTATTCACCCGCGCCGGCCGGCCGGGCGCATCAGCCGGGCGCGCTACGGTGTGCTGGCCGATACCATCCGGCAGACCCTGGCCGATGCCATCGAACTCGGCGGCACTTCGCTGAGGGATTTCACGGTCGGCGATGGAACGCCCGGCTATTTCGGGCAGTCCCTGAAAGTCTACGGACGCGAAGGCTTACCGTGCCCCGGCTGCGGCGAGCCCGTCCGGCGCGAGATCATCGGCCAGCGCAGCACCTTCTTCTGTCCAAGATGCCAGCGTTGATTGCCAGAAACCGTTCGATGCTGCCAACAACCATGTGGTCCCATCGGCCTTGCCCCGGCATGCTCCACGCTGTACAGGTCGGCACGGCGCGGGCTATGCTCTGGGCAGGGGGATTCACCAAGGAGGTAAATCCATGAGCACCAATCGGATCATCGGCATCATCCTCATTATCGTCGGCGGCGGACTGCTGTTCTTCGGCCTGCAGGCCACCGGCTCGTTTGCCGAAGAAGTCCACGAAACCTTTACCGGTCGCTTCACCGACGAAACCACCTGGTACCTGCTCGGTGGCGGGGCGGCGCTGGTCGTGGGCCTCATCATGGCCTTGCGCGGCGGGAAGTAAATAGTTTCGGCAACCTCAACCGTTCGAGACCATGACCCGAAAAGCCTCAATTGAGACCGCCTGCGTTCACGCCGGCGAACAGCATCACGACAGCCGCTTCGGGCTCAACAGCCCCATCGTGACCAGCACCGCCTTCGATTATCGTCAGTCGGGCGTTCGTTACCCACGCTACGTCAACGCGCCCAATCACGACGTGGTCGCCGGGAAGCTCGCGGCGCTCGAGGGCACGGAAGCGGCACGGGTCACCGCTTCTGGCATGGGAGCGATCAGCGCCGTCTTTCTCAGCCTGATGAAGCCCGGCGAACACGCCGTGATTCTCGACGGACTCTATGGCGGCACGACGGACCTGATCGAAGGCTTGCTCGAGCCCCTGGGGATGCACTTTTCAACGTGGGATGGCGATCCGGATGCACTGGCCGGGTTGTTCGAGGACAAGACACAGTTGTTGATGGTCGAGTCCCCGACCAACCCCCTGCTTTCGATCGTCGACCTGGCGGCCACGGCCGGCATCGCGCGCCAGCATGGCGTGGTGAGCTTTATCGACAACACCTTCGCCACCCCCGTCCTGCAGCGTCCGGCCGAACACGGCTTCGAGCTGATCATGCACTCGGCCACCAAGTACCTGGGCGGGCATTCCGACCTGCTTTGCGGGGCTCTGGCCGGCTCGAAGGAGCTGATTGATCGCATCCACCCCAACATCGTCCGCCTGGGCGCGACCCTCAACGGCCAGGACCTGGCCCTGCTGGAACGTTCGATCAAGACCCTGGCCGTACGCGTCGAGCGCGCATCCGGGAACGCCGGCGATCTGGCGAAACGCCTCGACAGCGATTCGCGCATTGCCGAAGTGCGCTACCCGGGCCTGCCCGACCATCCGGGGCATGCCGTCGCGGCGAAGCAGATGAGCGGTTTCGGGGGCATGCTGACGTTTCGGCTGGCCGACTCGATCGACCCGGAGGCATTCCTTGAGCGACTCCAAATGATCGCCCCGGCCATCAGCCTCGGTGGTGTGGAGTCGACGATTTCCCAGCCGTCGAAGACGAGCCACGCCAAGCTCACCGACGAAAAGCGTCAGGCACTCGGCATCGACGATCGGCTGATGCGGCTGTCGGTTGGAATCGAGGGGGTGGACGAAATCTGGGCCGATCTGAATCAGGCCTTGGAAAACTGATCCAAAAAAAGCAAAATCTCTAAAACGCAAAGACGCGAAGCAGCAAAGAACGCTAAGAGAAAATGAATTCTGGTTTTCCTTTGCGCTCTTCGCTGCTTCGCGTCTTTGCGTTTTAGAGATTTTCAGGACGACCAGTAGGCAACCCCCGAATCTGGCTACAGCTCCGGCGGCACGCGTTTCTTCGTTGCCTGCTCGTAGGCATAGGCCAGTGCCAGTAACTTCGGTTCGCTCCAGGCCGAGGCGAAGAAGGACAACCCCACCGGCAATCCCTCGATCTGCCCCATCGGCACGGTGATGATCGGATAGCCCGCCCGGGCCGAAGGCGAGGAACTGGCCAGCTGGAAGTTGTCTCCCAGCACCAGGTCGGTCATCCAGGCCGGTGATCCGGTGGGTGCGATGACGGCGTCCAGTTCATGTTCGGCGAGTACGCGGTCGATACCTTTCTCGCGGCTGTACTCGAGCATGCGCTTGAGGGCTTCTAGGTATTCCTTGCTTTCGATATCTTCCTTTTCGGCGGCCTGGAACAGGAGCGAACGATCGAAGCGCGCCGTTGATTCCGGATCATTGCGTACGGCTTCGACCAGGTCCTTGTAGTTCTCGAACGGCGCACGCTCACCCAGTGCGGCAAGGTAGGCATCCATGCCGTGATGGAATTCGTAGAGCAACACATTGAAGGCATCGCCGCCAATGTTCTCCTCGGTGATGGTATCGATTTCGATGACTTCGGCCCCGGCAGTTTCGAGTGTCGAAACGGCTTCGCGCGTCAATGCCTCGACCCGATGGTTTTGTTCGGTCGGGCCGGTCCACAGACCCAGGCGCTTGCCCTTCAGCGCACCGGCATCGAGAAACTGCGTGTAGTCGTCATGGCGAACAACGTCATCGCCGACAGTCTTGTCGTCAATCGGATCCTCGTGCGCCAAAGCGCCAAGCAGTACCGCCACATCGCGCACGCTACGCGTCATCGGGCCGGCGCTGTCGGTGGTGTGTGAAATCGGGATGATGCCGCTACGGCTCCACAGTCCCACCGTGGGCTTGAGACCGACGATACCGTTGGCGTTGGACGGGCAGACGATCGAGCCGTTGGTCTCGGTGCCGATGGCCAGGGCCGCCAGGCTTGCCGCGGCCGCCACGCCGGAGCCAGCGCTCGAACCGCAGGGATTGCGGCCCTCGCCATAGGGATTCCTGACTTGGCCGCCGAGCCGACTCCAGCCGCTGGACGAGGTGCTCGAGTGGAAATTGGCCCACTCGCTCAGGTTGGTCTTGCCCAGGATGATCGCGCCGGCCTCGCGCAGACGCTCGACGATGAAGGCATCCTTCGGGGGAATCACGCCTTCGAGCCAGATGCTGCCGGCCGTGGTCGGCATGTCGGCGGTGTCGATGTTGTCCTTGATCAGCACCGGTATGCCGTGAAGCGGGCCCCGAACCTTGCCTTCGGCCCGTTCGCGATCCAGTGCGGCAGCCCGCTCAAGGGCATCTTCGTTGACGTGACGAACCGCGTTGAGCATCGGGCCGGAGCGATCGAGTTCTTCGATCCGGTCGAGATAGGCGGCGGTAATTGCTTCAGCGGTAAAGTCACCGCGCTCGTAACCCGCCTGGATGGCGGCCACATCCAGCCCGGCCACATCGACCGCTGCCATGGCCGGCCAGGGCAGCACCGCGATCAGCATCAACAGGGAACCACGGAAGGCACGGAAGAACACGGAAGAATTCTTTTGATCCGTGAATTCCGTGCTTTCCGTGGTTGCAATAGTGTTCATCACTTAGCACCTGGCTCGGCGAAGTCGGCGAACCACTTCCGGACTTCTTCGTACCAGTACAACGAGTTGTTGGGTTTGAGCACCCAGTGATTCTCGTCCGGGAAGTAGATCAGACGCGATTCGATGTCCTTGCTCTGCAAGGTTCGGAACAACTCGAAGCTCTGGCCGACCGGCACACGCAGGTCCTGTTGGCCGTGGATGATCAAGGCCGGCGTGTCGAAGTTCTCGGCATAGTAATGCGGCGAGATTTCCTGGTAGATCTCGGGGGCTTCCCAGAAATTGCCGAAACGCTGGGCGTGCACGGCAAAATCCGCGGCCATCTGCGAATACATGTTGTAGACCGGCGCGTGGATCATCAGCGCATTGAAGGGATGCGCCTTGCCGAGCAGGATCGAAGACAGGTAGCCGCCATAGCTGCCGCCGCCGGCAACCATGCGATCTTCGTCGATCCAGTCCTCGTCCTCGAACCACTCGGCCGCGGCAATGGTGTCGTTGTAGGGCGCGGTGATCCAGTCCGGATTGATGTAGTCGACGAAATCCTGGCCGAAACCCGACGAGCCGTGGAAGTTGTGCCAGGCCGTGACGTAACCCCAGGACGCGAAAGTCTGCGCGTTCCACCGGAAGTGGAAGACATCGTTGATCGATCCGTGCGGGCCACCATGGATGAGCAGGAACAGCGGGTATTCCTTGCTGTCGTCGAAACCCGGCGGATAGTTGACCCACATCTGGATTTCGGCACCGTCGTGGCCGGTATAGGTCACCGACTCGTAGCTGCCGGCATCGAGCGAATCCAGCAGTTCCTTGTTGATGGTGCTCAGGCGATCGGTCTCGCCGCTGTCGGTATCGATTCGCACCAGGCGCGGCGGATAGAGGAAGCTTTGATTGGTACCGACCAGCGTGCCGTTATCGG
Source organism: Wenzhouxiangella sp. 15190 (assembly GCF_003417465.1). GTDB lineage: Bacteria > Pseudomonadota > Gammaproteobacteria > Xanthomonadales > Wenzhouxiangellaceae > Wenzhouxiangella. Next base: position 23,144 of record NZ_QVMV01000045.1, on the reverse strand, counting down.
CAATGGCCAGATCGCCGTAGCTTGTGTCGGTCGTGATCGCGCGCGGCTGGCGGCCCTGCGCGTCGATGAAGAATACGCGTACCGTGCCCTCGTCCTGGATACTGCCGTAGAAGCCGTCGGCATCCGGCGCCCAGACCAGGCCCGAGGCCGAGCGATCCCAGTCCGCGGTGATGTTGCGCTCATCACCCGAATCGAGATCGACGAGGATGATGTTCTGCGTGTCGCCGTAGAAGCCGGGAATGTTCTGCTTGAGGTAGGCCAGGGTTTCGCCGTCGGGGCTGAACATCGGCGTGCCGTCATTGGCTTCGTTTTCCGCGGTGAGATTCTCCGCCGACTCGCTGCCGACCTCGGCCAGGAATACGTCGTAGTCCGGATCGACACCGTCACGCTTTCGATCGGAAACGAAGGCGATATGCGTCTCGTCGGGATGGATGTCGTAGCTGCCGGCACCGGCGCCCGAACGGGAAAGCTGTCGGCCGAGCGGCTGTGTAAGCGGCTCCACTTCACCGTCGTCGGCCGGGATTCGAAAGACGTGGTTCTGCCGATCTTCCTCGATCCAGTGATCCCAGGACGAATAAGGCAGGGCGTTCCACTGGCGGGCGGAAACCTTGGATTCCTCTTCCTCCTCGAGTTTCTCTTCCATCGCCTCCCAGTCCTTGTCAGGCCAGACGCTGGAGACGAAGTAGATATGCTCACCGACCCACTTGAGCGCACTCGCACCCGTGGGCACGTCGCTGAGGCGTTGCGCCTCGCCGGGGCCGTCCATATTGATCAGGTAGATCTGGCCTTCCTCGTCGTCACCGCGCTTGGCGACAAAAGCCAGCTGATCACCGTCTGGCGAGAAGGCCGGGCTGGAGGCGTCCTGCCCCTCAACCGTCAGAGGCCGTTCGACCGAGCCGTCGGCCGCGAACAGCCACAGCCGTGTCTCGCCCTCGTCTTCCTCGACGTCGTAGTCGGTCACCGGCGCGACGACCCAGTCACCGTCAGGCGAGATCGCGGGCGAGCCGATGCGGTCCAGTTCCCACAACACTTCGGCCGAGAGAACCTTGCGGTCATCGTCAGCATTGTCGTCCTGGGCCAGTGCCAGGATGGGAAGGAGGAGTAACAAAGTGAGAAGTATTCGCTTCATATCGATGCCCTCGATGTTCTTCGTTGCTAGTTGGGTCTCACGCAGATCCACACAGACGCGGAGTTCGCAGATAAAAATCTAAACAACTGTAACCACGGAAGACACGGAAATGCACGGAAACAGCTTCTCAAGAAAGGAAAGTTCTTGTGCAGGATATTTTCTGAATCCGTGCCTTCCGTGTTTTCCGTGGCCAAATGGTTTGTAAGCTTTCTACCGCACTCCTAACCGGAGTACGGCTTCAACGAATCCACTGCCATCGTGTAAGCGGAGTCGGCGGTTTCGTTGGACACTTCCTCGATATTGAGCGTGCCTTCCATGTAAAAGGCGTCCCAGATGTTGACCATCTCGATGGGTTCTTCGAGGCGGCCGTAGATGATCTGGTTGGCCGGCGGCGGGGGCACGTGAATGCAGGCGCCGAAATAGGGTACCAAAAAGAAGGTTTCGAGCTTGCCTTCGCCGTCGGTTTCGACCGGCACAACGAAGCCGGGAATACGCAACTTCTGGCCGTCGAGTTCACCCACGGTTTCCCAGGACTGGAACTCCTCAGCCGAGGCGTAGCCGGAATGATCGACATTGTTGGAAGCCTCGTCCCAGGCCTTCTGCTCCGCTTCCGGCATGAGGTCCATCCATTCGACCTCCTGCACGTCGTTGGCCAACGCGCTTGCGGCCCACAACAGGCCGAAGGCCGCGACGATCCGGATCATCGTTCGATTCATGAAACTCCCGTTCACTGCTTCGGTTTGGTTAGTATGCAGACAGTCTAATACGGTGGTGGGTTCAAAGCCGAACCTGCATGCCGTCGGCCAGGGTACGGCGATAGGCCATGATGGCCGGGGCAAGCGCGACCAGCAAGCCGATCACGAAGATACCGCCGAGTACCGCCCATTGCCAGGGTTCGGGCAGGGTCACCCCGACAGCCAGGCCGAAAACCTCCAGCAGCCACGGCCCGAGCGCGTAGATTGCGCCGAAGGCCAGCAGGATGCCCAGCAACAAACCGCCGGCGACGATCAGGCCGGCCTCGAAGACCAGCAGGGCGGCGATCTGCCAGGCGCGCGCGCCATTGGCGCGGAGAATGGCCATCTCCCGGCGTCGCTCGTTGAGCGTGGTCAGCAGCACCGTGACCATGCCGAGCAGGCCGGTGATCACCACCAGCACGGCGACGGCGCGCAGTACCAGTTCGGCCACGCCCGTCAGTCGCCAGAGTTGCTGCAGGGTGATTCCGGGCATCAATGCCGTAAGCGGTTCGGCCTCGTATTCATTGAGGTCGCGCTGAAGTCCGAATACCGCCGCCGGGGTGGTCAGGCCGACCAGCACGGCGGAGATTTCCTCGGGTTCGTGTTCGTGGGCTTGTTCGCGCGCCTCGTCGGGATCGAGCCCGCTTCCCGGTCGGTGCACACCCGATTCCCAGCCGACGTGAATCACGCCGTAGGCGTTGACCGGGATGTAGAGGTTGCGATCGACCGGCGTGCCGGTGGGTTCGAGCGCGCCGCGTACGGTGAAGGGATGGGCCTCGTGCTCGTGGAGGCTGACGTTACCGCCACCGTGAGCCAGGTGAATCTCGTCGCCCACGGAATATCCGAATCGACGGGCGATCTGGTGCCCGATAACCACGTCGAACAGGTCCGCGAAAGGTTCACCGGCAGCCATCTCGAGCGATTGGCGGTCGGCATAGCGATAGTGCTCGAAGAAATCCTGCGTGGTGCCGATCACGCGCTCGCCCCGATGGCTGTCGCCGATCAAGAGCGGGATGGTCCACTCGACCATACGCTGGTCCCGGATGTGTTCGAGGGTCTCGTGCGAAATGCTGTTGCCGGGCGTGCCGATACCGAAGACGGTATTGAGCAGCAACTGCACGGGTGCCGTGCGCGCACCGACGATCATGTCGGTGCCCGAGACCGAGCGGTAGAAACCGTCACGCACGTCCTGACGCAATTGCTCGACCAGCACCAGCAGGGCAATCGACAGGGCGATGGTGAAGATCGTGAGCATCACCGTTGTTCGGCGATTGAGCAGGGAATGCCAAGCCAGGCGCAGCAGGGTCATGCCGGCATCGCCGCCCGGTTGATTTCCGGCAGATCGACGACGCGGTCGAAGCGTACGGCCAATTGCCGGTCGTGGCTGACGAACAACAGGGCGCTGCCGGCTTCCTCGATACGCTCGAACAGCAAATCGAGAAAGCGATCGCGCCGATCGGCATCCAGTGAAGACGTCGGCTCATCGGCCAGCACCAGGTCGGGCTGGCCGATCAGGGCCCGGGCCGCGGCCACGCGCTGCTGCTGGCCGACGCTGAGTTGGTCGGCCCGGCGATGCCACAACGAGGATTCAAGATCCATCCCTTCAAGCAGGCGTGCGGCCGCAGCCTCGACATCACCGGCGCGCCGGGCGCGCGCCCTGGAGAAACGGCACGGCAGGGTCACGTTGGCGGTCACGTCCAGCCAGGGCAGCAGGTTGAACTGCTGGAATATCACGCCGAGATGATCGGCCCGGAACCGATCGCGACCGCCGCGCGACAGCGACGATAAATCCTGCCCGCACAATTCGATGCGCCCGGCCTGCGGCACCACCAGTGCGCCAATGGCGGCAAGCAGCGTGGACTTGCCCGAACCGCTTGGCCCGTGAAGAAACAGCTTCTCCCCCGGCGCAATCGTCAGCCGCTCGATCGCCAGCACCGCCTCGTCCTGGCCGGGCCAGGTGAAACGCAGGTCTTCGATGTCGAGTACGCGATTCATGGTCCCTCATTCTGCCGCATGGCGTTCCACATTTGGTGAGGCAACACCCTATCGTCCCGGAAGCCGCGCAGCGCAGGCAATGGAGGAGGCCCGGCTTTCGCCGTCAGGCGAAAGAAGGAGTTCCGGAATGCCGTTAGCGCGTGGCTATCCGGGACCTCGCAACATTTCGGTGGCTTTCAGTCGGGCCGTACAGATGCCTGGCGTGCGAGGTCCCGGCTCTCCGCTACGCTCCGGCCGGGACGACAGGGTGGGGGATTCCCCGACGTGTCGTCCCGGCTCGGAGGCCGGGACGACAACAGGCGAGAATGTGCTCGCCTGCTGTCGTTTCGAACATTCAAATTTCGGTCATTCGAATTTGTTTGGTACTTGGTGCTTCGAATTTGAAAATTTGAAGCCAGACCACGCCCCCGGGAGTGGCGGACGGCGAGTCCTTCGATCGAAGGCGCCAATTCCGCCAAGTTTGCACCCACCAGGACCTTGACGCACAATTGCCGGCCAGTAATAACAACTTCATTACTCGGGGACTCGAAAACAATGAAAACCACTTCCATTCACGGCATGTGGTCGTCGCGGCTGGCCTTCATCCTGGCCGCCACCGGCTCGGCCGTCGGCCTGGGCAACATCTGGCGCTTTCCCTACGTCACCTCCGACAACGGCGGCGGCGCCTTCGTGCTGATCTACCTGGCCTGCATCGCCGTCGTCGGGTTGCCGGTAATGTTTTCCGAGATCGTCATCGGCCGCCGGGGCCGCATGAGCCCGATCAATTCGCTCAAGGAACTGTCCGACGACGCCGGCGCCAGCCGGGCCTGGACCGGCATCGGCTGGATGGGCATCATCGCCGGGTTCCTGGTGCTGTCTTTTTACTCGGTCGTCGCCGGCTGGACGCTGCACTACGGGTTCGCCTATTTCAAGCAGTTGCTGGGCGGCGCCGCCATCACCGATCCGGAAGCGACCTTCACCACACTTCTGTCCAACCCGGGTGAGTTGACCTTCTGGCATGCCATCTTCATGACAATGACGCTCGGTGTCGTGGCGTTCGGTGTGGAGCGTGGGCTGGAACGGGCCGTCAGCATCCTGATGCCATTGCTGTTCTTCCTCCTGCTGATCCTGCTTGGCTATGGCATGAATACCGGTCACTTCACCGAGGCCGTCGGCTTCCTGTTCCAGCCCGACTGGTCGCAGGTCTCCGGTGCGATGGTCGTCACCGCCATGGGCCAGGCCTTCTTCACACTGAGCCTGGGCATGTGCGCCATCATGACCTACGGTGCCTACCTGCCGGCCGGGGTGAGCATTCCGCGCGTGGGCATAACCGTGGCCGCAGCCGATACGGCGGTGGCGATCATCGCCGGTCTGGCCATCTTTCCGATCGTGTTGTCCTTCGGCATCGACCCGGCCGGCGGGGGTGCAGGCCTGATCTTCACTTCCCTGCCGCTTGCCTTCAACGAAATGCCCTTCGGCATTCTCTACGGGATGATGTTCTTCCTGCTGCTTTCGGTGGCCGCCTGGACCAGTTCCATCTCGTTGCTCGAGCCGGCCACTGCCTACCTGGTCGAAAGCACCAACCTCGGCCGCAAGGCAGCCGCCCTGGTCATAGGTATCCTGGCGTGGCTGGCCGGCATGGCCTCGGTGTTCTCGTTCAACGTGTGGTCGCACGTGTCGATCGGCGGGCGCGACATCATGAGCGCCATCGAGCACGCCGCCAACAACATCATGATGCCGCTCGGCGGACTGTTGATCGCACTTTTCGCCGGCTGGGTGCTGTCGGACAAGGTCACCCACGAAGAACTCGACAAAAAGATGCCCGACTGGGCCTTCAAGACCTGGCTTTGGCTGGTGCGGGTGGTGACTCCCGCGCTGGTGCTGGTCGTGTTGGCGAGCCTAGTGGGTCTCATTTGAGGGCCTGAACCGACCGGAAAGCCCCTCGGCTTCGGCCGGGGGGTCGTGTTTCGAAATACGAAATCCGAAGCACCAAGCTTGAATCAAATCCGAAATCCGAATATCGAAATCCGAAACAAGCACGAAATTCGAAATTCAAAACAAAGAATTTCAGTTCGCCACATTTCGTATTTGGGTTTTAGAATTTGTTTCGGGTTTGGTGCTTCGGATTTCGAATTTTTTGTGCGGGATTGAGGGCACTACCCCTTCAACCACGCTCCAACCCCTTCTGCCAGCAGTGGGCTCAAATCAATCTCCCCCTCCGGTACATCAATGCTGTTGGTGCATACGATCTGATTCAGCCCCGCTTCGGCCAGGGTTTCGCGGGCGCAATCTCCGAACAGGCCGTGGACGCCGACGACCACGGGTGCGCGGAATCCGGCCTGGACCAGTTGGCGTCCCGCTGCGGCCATCGTCGTGCCCGAGGAAATGATGTCGTCGACCAGTACCGGCGTATGCCGGGCCAGGCCGGACAGGTCGGGCATCTGCAAGGCCACATCCCGGTCGCCGAGGCGCTTTTTGGTAAACACTCGCCAGGGCAGTTTGCGCAGTTCGGCTACCGCCGAAACCCACTGCTCACTTTCACCGTCGGGCCCGATCAGCACCGGATCCTCGACTTCGGCGGCTATCCAGTCGGCCAGGGCGGGGGCGGCCTCGACCACCGTGGATTCCAGGGAGTAGATTTCATCCAGGCTGGCGTAGCGGTGCAGGTGTGGATCGACCGTGACCAGCCAATCGAACGCGGCCGAAATCAGGCGCGCGAAGGATCTCGAGGTCACCGCCTCGCCGGGATTGAACCGCATGTCCTGTCGCATGTAGGGCAGGTAGGGAGCGGCCAGCCCGATTCTTCGCGCGCCCATCTCCCGGAGCAGGTCGGCGGCAAAAAGCAGGGTGGCCAGTATGCTGTCGGGATGATCGAGGCGAGCGACGACGACGATGTCGCGGCCCGCCGGATCGTCGTGCAACCTCAAGTAGCTTTCGCCGTCGGGAAACCGGCGCCACTCCAGCTCGCCGCGATCCAGGCCGAGTCGCCCGGCCAGGGAGATCGCGAGATCATCGCTGCCAGGCAGGGGAAGGATCAGTGCCTTCTCGCGACCTTTCATGCCTTGGCCGAGATGGTCACGATGCCGTTGTGCTCGGCATACTCGCGCGCATAGGACAGCTCTCCGTTCGACTCGGCGTGAATGGCATAGAGGGGCTGACCGTGTTCAACACGATCGCCGAGTCGCACATGCATGAACACACCCGCGGCGGCTGCACCCGGCGCACCGGCCAGCTTGGCGACCTGTGCCAGTCTGCGGTTGTCAAAACGGGTGATCACTCCGGTGTGCCTGGCGGGCATCTTGTGTTCGTATTCAGCCCGGGGTGGGCGTTTCAGGCCACCCTGGGCCCGGCAGATGGCTTCGAATCGTGCCCGCGCACGGCCACTGGCCAGGGTTTCCTCGGCCATGATCTCGCCCCGTCCCTGCTCGGCCACGCCGGCCAGCTCCAGCAGCGCACCGGCAAGCAGAACGGCCCGTTCACGCAGGTCACGCGGCTGTTCCTCGGCGTTGGCCAGAACCGCCAGCACGTCGTGCGCTTCCAGCGCCGGCCCGATGCCACGACCCACTGGCTGACGGCCGTCGGTAAGCAACACCCGGACCTTGATGCCGAAGCGTTCGCCGACGGTTTCGAGCCGCGCGGCCAATCGCTCGGCGTCGGCCTGAGAGCGGATCTTGGCTGTCTCGCCCACCGGCACGTCGAGCACCAGATGCGTGGACCCGGCCGCCACCTTCTTGGACAAAACCGAGGCGACCATCTGGCCTTCGGCGTCGATATCCATCAGGCGTTCGACCCGAATCAGGGTGTCGTCGACGGGACTGAGCCGCATCGCGCCGCCCCAGGCCATGCAGCCGCCTTCCTTCTGGACCACCTCGCGGAGCATCCGGATATCGAGATCGACAGGAGTCATTGTCTCGACCGTATCGGCGGTTCCGGATGGAGAAGTGATCGCGCGCGAGGAGGTCTTGGGCATCCACAAGCCATGTTCGGCGACGATGGCGACAACCAGCGGTGTAGTCCGGTTGCCGGGCAGACCGCCGACACAGTGTTTGTCGACGATGATGGCGCGAGACCATTCGAGTCGTTCCCCGACGTCGACCATGGCGGCAATCATGTCGGCAAGCTCGTCGTCGTCGGGATCGCGGGCGGCCACGCTGGTCAGGAACATGGCCAGGTGAACGTCGGCGTAGCGCCCGGCTGCAATGTCATTGATGACTGCGTGCATCTGGGCCCGGTCGAGACGCTTGCCGTAGACGCGACCGCGCACGGCACTCAACGAAGCGACGGGTTGCGGGTGGGCGATGTGTACGAAATCGCCTTCTTCGGCCTCGAGACGTTTCCAGGCCGACTCGGACAGGCCCAGCTCGTCGAGGCCGAGCAATGTCGAATCCACCTGGTAGAGGGTGGCGATGATGGATCGCCGGCCGTTCTTCAGGCGAACCCGTGCATGTGCGGAAAACCCTTCCGAGCGGCAGATCGGGCAGTCGCGCCGCGTGATGACCACGAGTTCATCGTGGGTATCCAGTCCGAGCCTGCGCGCGACCAGGTTGTTGCCCTCGTCCGCATCGGTCCGGGGCCTCATGCCAGTTCGTGCTCCGATTCGTGTTCAGGCACCAGGCAGTCCCAACCCAGCTCTTCCTCGATTCGCAGGCGCAAGGTGTCGGCCGCCGCCGACTCCCCATGCACGATGAATGTCTTGCGCGGCGGCTTCTCGAAGCCCGACAACCAGCGCATGATTTCGTCGCAATCGGCATGGGCCGAAAGCATGTCGAGGTTCTCGACTTGCGCCTTGACCGGCCAGTACTGTCCGTGGATTTTCACGGATTTCTCGCCGGCGACCATCTTGGCGCCGCGGGTGCCACCGGCCTGGTAACCGGCGAACAGGATGGTGTTGCGCTCGTCCGGGGCATAGACCTTGAGGTGATGGATGACGCGACCGCCGGTCGCCATGCCGCTGCCGGCAATGATGATCTTGGGATGCGGGTCGCGATCGAGGGCCTTGGAGCCCTCCACGTCGCGAACGTATTCGGGCAGCGAACAGGCCGCCTCGGCCTCGGCCACGCTGAGGCGGTGATCGTCGGGGTGATTGGAAAAGACTTCCGTGGCGTTGATCGCCAGCGGGCTGTCCAGGTAGACGGGAAGCGTCGGAATTCGCGCGGACTGAATCAGCCGGTTGAGATGATGCAGCAACAGCTGGGTGCGCCCCACGGCGAAGGCGGGAATGATCACACTGCCGCCGCGGTTTACCGTTTCGTTGACGATGCGGGCGATTTCGGTTTCCGGATCATCCTGATTACGGCGCCGGTCACCGTAAGTGGATTCGACCACCAGGTAATCGGCTTCGGCTACCGGTCGGGGTTCGGGCATCGTGGCGCTGTTGTAGTTGCCCAGGTCGCCGCTGAACACGATGCGGGTGCCGCCGATGTCGATCTGTGCGGTCGCCGCACCCGGGATGTGGCCGGCATGCCTGAAAAGCAGCTCGAGGTGATCGGTCCGATAAGGCTCGTGAAAACGCACCGCCCGGAAATTTTTCAGTGAGGCTTCAGCTTCCGCCTTGGTATAGAGCGGTTTGGCCGGCTTATGCTTGGTCCAGCCGTGGCGATTGGCGTCCTCGGCATCCTTTTCCTGGATGAAACCGCTATCGGGCAACAGGTGGCGACACAGGTCGCGGGTACCGGGCGTGGCGAGAATCTTGCCGCCGAAGCCCTCGCGACAGAGTACCGGAAGCCAGCCGGAATGGTCGATATGCGCATGAGTCAGGATGACGTGCTTGATCTGCGAAGGCTTGATCGGCAGCGATCGCCAGTTACGCGCGCGCAGTTGCTTGTAGCCCTGGAACAGGCCGCAATCGACCAGATAGTGCGAGCGCTTGCAGCGCAGCAGGAACTTCGAGCCGGTGACCGTGCCAGCGGCACCCAGAAACCGGATTGTCTTGTCAGCGGCTTTCGCCATTTCCTCCACCTCGGTCTGCATCGCAAATTGCGGCAAAGCGCCGCAACACGTTTATTCCGGCTCGCGTCTCCCGGACATTGTCGAGAATGGCGCGGCTGTCGAAGCCTTCCCCGTCGAGCAAATCGGCGCGCGCCTCGACATAGCATCGCATGATCACCGCATCGAATTCCGGGTGGAATTGCACGCCCCAGCTTCGGCCACCGAAGTGCAAGGCATGGTTGGCGTCCACTGCGGTTCGGCCGAGCACGCGCGCGCCCGGCGGTGCATCGAGTACCACTTCCAGATGCGTGACCTGTACCGGGGCTTCGGGCGCCAATGGGCCGACCAGCCCGTCGTCGGCTTGCCCGACCTTGAACCGATCAGTGCCCATTCGGCGGCCGTCCGGGTTGGGGCCGACACGACCACCCAGTGCATGGGCGATAAGCTGGTGCCCATAGCACACACCCAGCACGGGCAGACGATCGTCGGCGATGACCTCCGCCAGCCAGCGAGCGGTCCTTTCGGACCAGTCCAGCCTGTGGGAGACCATGGCCGGCGAACCGGTCACGACGACGCCGGCATAGTCACCGGCCGTCTCGAGCGACGGGAGGATCTCGTGATCGGAGACATCCACCGTTTCGTAATCGAATCGATCCGGCCCGATGGCACGGGCAAACCAGCGTTCGAAGTCTCCGAAACGCCGTCGGGCCTCGATGGCGGCGGATCCGGTCTTGACGATAAGCAGTCGGTCGCGGGTCACGACAGTCCAATCTACAGCGGGGTGAAGGGCCGCTCGGGGCGATCATGATAACCGGATGGGCGCCACCGTCCGGTATATGGGCCGTTATACTTGCAGGCTTGCCTTACAACGTCGGACAAGACCGTGTATTTTCAGGACTTCATACGCACTCTGGACCGTTACTGGGCCGACCAGGGCTGTGTGCTGACCGCGCCGCTGGACCTCGAGATCGGCGCCGGGACCTTTCACCCGGCCACTTTCCTTCGGTCCATCGGCCCCGAGCCGTGGAACGCCGCCTACCTGCAGCCCTGCCGGCGTCCCACGGACGGGCGCTACGGCGAAAACCCCAATCGCCTGCAGCACTACTACCAGTACCAGGTGGTCATGAAGCCCTCACCGCTTGATTTCCAGGAACGCTACCTGGGCTCGCTCGACGCGGTCGGCATCGACCCGAAGGTGCACGATATCCGCTTCGTCGAGGACAACTGGGAATCCCCCACCCTCGGCGCCTGGGGCCTGGGCTGGGAAGTCTGGCTCAACGGCATGGAAGTCACGCAGTTCACCTATTTCCAGCAGTCCGGCGGCCTGGCCTGCAAGCCGGTGATGGGCGAACTCACCTACGGTCTCGAGCGCCTGGCGATGTACCTGCAGGGTGTCGACAGCGTCTACGACCTGGTCTGGACGGAAGGGCCGTTCGGCAAGGTCACCTATGGCGATGTGTTTCACCAGAACGAGGTGGAGCAATCGACCTACAACTTCGAGTGGGCCGATGTCGACAGCCTGTTCGGCTGGTTCGATACCTGCTACCGCGAGGCGGTACGCCTGGTCGAGGCCGACCTGCCGCTGCCCGCCTACGACCAGGTGCTCAAGGCCTCGCATACGTTCAACCTGCTCGACGCACGCCAGGCGATATCCGTGACCGAAAGGCAGCGCTACATCCTGCGCGTACGTGATATCTCGCGCCGCGTGGCCGAGGCCTACTACGCCAGGCGCGAGGAGCTGGGTTTCCCCGGCCTCAAGCATGAGCGGGAGGACGCGGCATGAGTGAGCACGCGGACCTGCTGATCGAAATCGGCTGCGAGGAATTGCCGGCCGGACAGCTCCAGGGGCAGGTGAAGCTTTTGGCCCAGGGCCTGGGCAGCCGCCTGGTCGACGCCGGCTTGATCGACAGCGATGACGACATCGCTCAACTCGGCACACCGCGCCGCCTGGCTGTCCGCATTCCGGCAGTCAGGGAACGCCAGGCCGACCAGGTGCTCGATCGCAAGGGCCCGGCCGAGAACGTGGCCCTCGACGCCGATGGCAATCCGACCAAGGCGGCCGAGGGCTTCGCCCGCAGCGTGGGCAAGTCGTTCGACGAACTCGAGTGGCTGGAGAACGACCAGGGCCGCTGGCTTTTCACGCGCGTCGAGCAGCCCGGCAAGTCGCTTTCCGAACTGCTGCCGGAAATGTTCGACGCCACCGTGCGGTCCATGGCCGGGGCTCGTTCCATGCGCTGGTCCGATCGCGACGATCGCTTCCTGCGACCGGTACGCTGGTTGCTCGTGCTGCACGGTGAGGCAACGATCGAGCTCGAATACTTCGGCTTGAAGGCCGATCGACAAACCCGCGGTCATCGCATTCATGCGCCGGGCTGGCATGCCGTCGATAGCGCCAGCGCTTACGACCAGGTACTCGAGAAAGCTTCGGTCATCGTGGACCCGGCCCGCCGTCGAGAGCGGATCGTGGCGCAGGCCAAGCGCCTGGCTGGGGAGTCCGGCCTTATGGCCGTGCTCGATGACGCGCTGGTCGACGAGGTTGCCGGCCTGACGGAATGGCCGGTGGCGGTCATGGGCCGCTTCAGCGAAGACTTTCTCGAAGTGCCCGAGGAAGCACTGATTTCCTCGCTCGAGCAACACCAGAAGAGTTTCGCGCTAAGAGACGGCGAGGGCAGGCTGGCCCCGCGCTTTATCGCGGTGGCCAATATCGAAAGTACCGACCCGGAACTGATGACGGCCGGCTTCGAGCGCGTGATTCGTCCGCGGCTGGCCGATGCGCGATTCTTCTGGGACCAGGACCGACGCAACACCCTGGCCGATAAAAGGGACCGGCTCGACGCCATCCTGTTCCAGGAAAAGCTGGGCAGTATCGGCGACAAGGTCCGGCGCCTCGAGAGGCTGGTCGAGACCACGGCCCCCGCCCTGGACGCCAATATCGAGATCAGTGCCCGGGCCGCCCACTTGTGCAAGTGCGATCTGGTCACCGAAATGGTGGGCGAGTTCCCCGAACTGCAGGGGATCATGGGCCGCTACTACGCGCTCTCCGACGGTGAACCGAAGGCCGTTGCCGACGCCATCGAGGGACATTACCGCCCGCGCCACGCCGGCGACGAGCTGGCCCACGATGCGGCCGGCCGGGCCCTGGCCCTGGCCGACCGGCTCGACACCGTCCTGGGCGTCTTTGCAGCCGGTCAGAAACCCAGGGGCGGCAAGGATCCATTCGCATTGCGCCGGGCCGCGCTGGGCATCGTGCGCCTGCTCGCCGATTCCGGAACGACCTTGACGATCCGAAAGGCCCTCGAAGCCGCCGCCCAGCCCCTCGAGGGGACGGTGGCCATCGATGAGACGCTGGTGGATGAAGTCGAGCAGTTTGTCTTCGAACGTCTGCGTTCCTGGGCATCGGAGCAGGGCATGGAGACCAACACCGTACATGCAGTCGCCGCAGGCGAGGCCGGCTCGGTCGCCGATTTCCTGGCGCGGGCCCGTGCCGTCCAGCAGTTCGCCGACGACCCGGCCATGGCTTCGCTGGTGGCGGCCAACAAGCGTGCGGGCAACCTGCTCAAGCAGGCCGGGCTTCAGACCGGGCAGCGTATTGACCGCCAACTGCTTTCCGAAGTGGCCGAATCCAGGCTGGCGGCGGCCATCGACTCGACCGAGTCCGAACTCGACCGGGCCATGGAGCAGGCCGATTATCCGGCCGCGCTGGCAACGCTGGCCAAGCTGCGCGAGCCGGTCGACGCCTTCTTCGACGAGGTCATGGTGATGTGCGACGACGAGTCGCTCAGGAACAATCGCCTGGCCTTGCTCGGCCACCTCCGTGCGCTGTTTCTGCGCATCGCCGATGTCGCCCGGCTGGGTCGCTGATGGGTGGGCCGGCCGCTCCGGTATTGATCGAACGGGCGTTGCTGCTCGGCCGCGGCGGACGGTCGCCCGACGCCGCTCGCATCGAACGCGTGGTGGCCTTTCAGCGCCGCGGCCATCGCATCGTCCTGGTCGCACCCAAGCCGAGCGGATGGCGGCCGACCCGACGCAGCGTGGACCACGACCTGGCGCTGCAACAACAGCTCCATCAACTGTTCACCCGCGCCGGTGCCGAGCTCGACGGCGTTCTCTACCTGGGCACCGGCCTGTTCAGCCGCAAGCACCGCCAGAAAAACGAATTCGAGCAGACGGCGCAGCGATATGGCCGCAACGTCGGCGAAATGACCCTCATCGGTTCCGATCAGGCACTAATCGAAGCCGCCGACCGTGTCGGGCTCAAGCTCGGCGTCGTGGGATCGACGCCCATCCCCAACATCCCCACCTTCGAAAACCTCAAAACCGCCCTGGCAAACGTCGATTAGTGACCAGTTACAGGCTGTCGCTTGTAACTTGCAAGCCACCGGCACGCTCAATCGTACCGACCCAGACTCCGGACGAGAACGCCCGATCGTTTGGATCATTCGAATTTCGGTCATTCGAATTTGTTTGAGATTTGGTGCTTCGAATTTCGAATTTCGCCGTTCAAACGAAGCCCGGCGACTGTCCGCGCCGGGCGACACGCTCGAAGTCGTCAAATATCCAGGTTCGAAACCTGCAGGGCGTTGTCTTCGATGAAGGCTCGCCGCGGTTCGACTTCGTTGCCCATCAGGGTCGAGAAGATTTCGTCGGCGGCCACGGCATCCTCGATATTCACGCGCAGCAGGCGGCGGGTTTCCGGGTTGACCGTGGTATCCCACAGTTGCTCGGGGTTCATCTCACCCAGACCCTTGAAGCGCTGGAACGAGCGACCCTTGCGGGATTCTTCCATCAGCCAGTCGAAAGCCTCGGCAAACCGCGTGATCGGCGAGGCATTGTTACCGCGCTCGACGCGTGCCCCTTCGTCGAACAGATCGTGGACGGCTTCGCCCACTTTCGCCAGCTGCCGGTACTCCGGCGAGTTGAAGAAGGAAGTGTCCAGCACCGTGTCCTGGACCACGCCCTGGGCGTGGCGAGAGATCACCACACCGCCACCGCCGAGCGGCTTGATCTTCCAGCTCACCCCGGCCGGCGTGCTCCGCTCCAGGCGGGCGCCAAGGGCTTCGGCCCAGGGATCGAAGTCGGAATCTGAAGAAAGCGGTTGAAAATCAACAAGTTGTTCGATGACGTCGGCATCGTATCGGAGTTTGAGTCGCTCGCCCACCAGGCGCGCCTGCTGGAAATTCTTGAGCAGTTCCCCTAGGGCCGCATCGTCGATCGCCGGGGCATCGGACGATGGATAAAGGCGCGCTCCGTCCAGGGCGCGCTCGAGCAGGTAGCGGTTCATTTCCGCTTCGTCCTTGAGATACCACTCCTGCTTGCCCTGCTTGATCTTGTACAGCGGCGGCTGGGCGATATAGATGTGGCCACGCTCGATCAACTCCGGCATCTGGCGGTAGAAGAAGGTCAACAGCAGCGTCCGGATGTGCGAGCCGTCGACGTCGGCGTCGGTCATGATGATGATGCGGTGGTAGCGCAACTTGTCGATGTTGAACTCGTCCTTGCCGATGCCGGTACCGAGGGCCGTGATGAGGGTGCCGACCTCTGCGGACCCCAGCATCTTGTCGAAGCGGGACTTCTCGACGTTCAGGATTTTGCCCTTCAGAGGCAGGATGGCCTGGTACTTTCGGTTCCTTCCCTGCTTGGCCGACCCGCCGGCGGAATCACCCTCGACGATGAACAGTTCCGACAGCGCCGGATCCTTCTCCTGACAGTCTGCCAGCTTGCCGGGCAGCCCGGCGATATCGAGCACGCCCTTGCGCCGTGTCATGTCGCGCGCCTTGCGCGCGGCCTCCCGGGCGCGGGCGGCGTCGATCACCTTGCCGACGATGACCTTGGCTTCGTTCGGGTGCTCGAGCAGGAAGTCGCGCAGATGTTCCGACAGCGCCGATTCCACGGCCGGCTTGACGTCGGAGGAGACCAGTTTGTCCTTGGTCTGGGACGAAAACTTGGGGTCGGGCGCCTTGACCGAAAGAACGGCGATCAGGCCTTCCCGGCAATCATCGCCGGTGGTCTGCACCTTGGCCTTCTTCGCAAGGCCTTCCTCGTCGATGTAGTGGTTGATCGACCGGGTCAACGCCGCACGAAAGCCGGCCAGGTGGGTGCCACCGTCTCTCTGGGGAATGGTGTTGGTAAAGCAGAACACGGACTCCTGGTAAGAATCCGTCCATTGCAGCGCCGCTTCGACGGTGATGCCGTCGACCTCGGTGCAGAAGTGCAGGGGCGTGGGATGCAGCGCACTTTTCTTCTCGCCCAGGTGCTGCACAAAAGACCGGATGCCGCCCTCGTACACGAATCGGTCCTGCTTGCCGCTGCGCTCGTCGAGCAGTTCGATCTCGATGCCGGAGTTGAGAAAGCTCAGCTCGCGCAAGCGCTTGGCCAGGATGTCGTAGTGGAATTCGACATCCGTGAAGGTCACGCTGCTGGGCGTGAACCGGATTTCCGTACCGCTGCGCGTACTCTCGCCGGTCGCCTGCAAGGGCCCGTCCGGTACACCATCGGTATAGCTCTGGTACCAACGCTGCCCCTGGCGGTGGATGACCAGTTCGAGCTTTTCCGACAGGGCGTTGACGACCGAGACCCCGACCCCGTGCAGGCCGCCGGAGACCTTGTAGGAGTTGTCGTCGAACTTGCCGCCGGCGTGCAGCACGGTCATGATCACCTCGGCCGCCGACCGTCCTTCTTCTTCGTGCAGGTCGACCGGGATCCCGCGACCGTTGTCGGAGACGCTGACCGAACCGTCGCCGTGCAGAATCACGCGGATCACGTCGCAGTGACCGGCGAGGGCCTCGTCGATGGAGTTGTCGACGACCTCGAAGACCATGTGGTGCAAGCCGGTACCGTCATCGGTGTCGCCGATGTACATGCCCGGCCGCTTGCGAACGGCATCCAGGCCCTTGAGGACCTTGATGCTGGTTGAGCCGTAACTGTCTTGCGCCATTTGGATGCGATTTCCAGGAAGGTTTGCGCTCGACCGCGGAGCGGGAATCCGCTCGCGGAACTTCATCACGGGATTATACCACCGGCTCGACCCGTCCCTGTTCCACGTGGAACATGCGTGCCGGCACCGGCGATTCGGAAGTGGCCGTAATCCAGCTCTGGACGGATTCGCGCTGAAGCCAGGCCAGCAAGGCCTCCAGGTGCGAGGCATCGAGTTCGGAGACGGGATCGTCGATCAAGAGAATCGGCGCCAGCGACTGCCCCTCGGCGAGAAGCCGGTACTGCGCCAGAAGCAGCACAATGGCAACCAGTTTCTGCTGCCCCCGCGACATTTCCGCAGCCGCCTGCCCGTTGCCGGTGAGCACGAGTTCGGCGCGGTGCGGCCCGTACTGCGTAAACCCGCGCTCGCGATCGCGATCGCGTTTTTCCTGCAGGATCGTTGCCAGCTCTGTGTCCTGGGGGTGGCCCTTTCGATAATGCAATTTCAGGGGTCCCGGGAGTCGAAACCCCAGTTCTGCCTGCATATCCGTTACGTAGCCGGACAGGCGCTCGACCAGGGAAACGCGTGCCCGGCCGATCGCCTCGGCTGCACGCAGAAAGTCGGGCTCGAGGGCGTCGAGAACCTTCCTGCTGGCCTGGGCCTTGAGCGCCGCATTGCGCTGGCGGAGCAGGCGGGCAAAACGCTGCCACGCGACAAGGTAGTCATGTTCCACGTGGAACAATTGCCAATCCAGAAACTGGCGCCGCCGCTCCGGCCCGCCATCGATCAGGGCGTGACTGCCCGGTTCGATCAGTGTCAGCGGCAACAGCGCGGCAAACTCGCTGATGCGCTGGCAGTCGCGTCCATCGATGCGACCGCGCCAGCCATCGGTGTCGCGCTCGACCCCCAGCCGGTTTTCGGTATCGGCCCGTCGCGCGACCACGGTGAGTGCGCGGGCGTCTTTCTGGATGACGCGCGCAATGCGGGCGCTACGGAAGGAACGCCCCCGCGCCAGCAGGTAAATCGCTTCGAGAATACTGGTCTTGCCGGCCCCGTTGGGCCCGCAGAACCAGTTCATGCCGGGCGCCGGCAACAGTTCGAGGGGCTGGAGGTTGCGCACCCCCCGGATCGACAGGCGATCCAGGCTCAAGGGATGCCCGGTAACTTAAAGTTTGAGCGGCATCACGACCTGACGCACCGCTTCGCTGTCGGGGTCGGTGACCAGGCAGGAACTGTTGGCGTCCTTGAGCGAGATCGACACCTTCTCGCCTTCCATCGAGCTCAGCGCGTCCATCAGATAATTGACGTTGAAACCGACCTTGAGCTTGTCGAAGCTGTGTTCGGCCTCGATTTCCTCGGTCGCTTCCTCCTGCTGCGGATTGTGCGCCACGATGCGCAGGGTATCGGGCAGCATTTCCAGGCGCACGCCGCGGTACTTCTCGTTGGAGAGAATCGCGGCGCGCTGCAGGGCATGCGTGAACTCATCGCGATCGACCTTCATCGGATCCTCGCTCAGCAGCGGAATGACCGCCTCGTAGTCGGGGAAACGGCCGTCGATCAGCTTCGTGGTCATGACGATGCGATCCCGGTCGACGCGCAGGAAGCCCTGACCGAGCATGATCTTGAGCGGTTCGTCGATATCCTCGAGAATCCGGTTGAGTTCCATCACCCCCTTGCGCGGCACGATCACGCTGCGCACCTCCCCGTCGATGGGCGCATCGGCCTCGGCCAGCGCCAATCGATGGCCGTCGGTGGCGACGGCACGAAGCTGACCTTCCCGGAACTCCAGCAGCAAGCCGTTGAGGTAGTGGCGAACGTCCTGCTGGGCCATGGCGAAAGAGGTCTTCTCGAGCAGCCAGCGGAGGCGCCCCTGGTTGACCTCGTAGGTCTGCAACGTCTCGGCCTGGTCGCTGGAAGGAAACTCGCTTGCCGGCAGCGTGGCCAGGCTGAAACGACTGCGCCCGGCATGAACCGCCAGCTTGTCTTCGTTGAGCTGGACGTTCATCTGCACACCCTCGGGCAGCGCCCGACAGATATCGACCAGTTTACGGGCCGGTACCGTGATGGACCCGGTTTGTGCGACCTCGGCCTGGGCCCGGGCAACCACCTCGACTTCCATGTCGGTGCCCGTGATGCGCAGTCCCTCGTCGACGGCTTCGATCAGGAAATTGGCCAGAACCGGCAATGTCTGCCGTCGTTCGACCACGTTGACTACCTGAGAGATCGGCGCCAGCAGCGTCTCACGTGGAATCGAGAACTTCATGATTTCTCCTTCATGTCGAGGCAGTCGGATGACTGTTTCTGTTTATGTATATAAAAGAAATAACCAGTAGTAGTAGGGCCTGTTGATACTGTTGATGAACCATTTTTCCCTTTATTTTCAATATCTTGTATACCACAACTGGTCGGTACAACTGTCCCTGGAAGTTGTTGGCCGTCTGTGGATAACTCCCGTCGAAAAATCTGTCCACAGCTTACCCAGCCAATCCCCACAGGTTCTTTCATCAGCTCGTCAGTTCCCTGGTCAGACGGGCGTGTTCCTCGCGTAAACGCCCGTCTGACTCGCATAAACTCTCGATTTTACGACAGGCGTGAAGCACTGTCGTGTGGTCGCGCCCGCCGAAGGCGTTGCCGATCTCCGGCAGCGAGTGTTCGGTCAGTTCCTTGGCCAGGTACATCGCCATCTGTCGCGGCCGTGCGATCGAGCGGCTGCGGCGGCGTGAAAGCAGGTCGGCAACGCGTAGCTGGTAATAGTCGGCCACCACTTTCTGGATGTTCTCGATGGTGATCAGCCGGTCGTGGACCGCCAGCACGTCGCGCAGGATTTCCTGGGTATAGTCGAGGTCGATCGTGCGACCGGAAAAACGGGCGTTGGCGATCAGTGAATTCAGCGCACCCTCGAGATCGCGCACGTTCGAGCGCATTCGCCGGGCGATGAGGAAGGTGACATCGTCGCTCAGTTCCAGTTCACGTTCGGCGGCCTTCTTCTGGAGGATCGCCACGCGGGTCTCGAAATCGGGCGGCTCGATCGATACCGTCAGCCCCCAGCCGAAACGCGAGCGAAGCCGGGCCTCGATGCCGTCGACTTCCTTGGGATAGCGATCGCAGGTCAGGATTATCTGCTGGCGCGATTCGAGCAGGGCGTTGAAGGTGTGGAAGAATTCTTCCTGCGAACGGTCCTTGCCGGCGAAAAACTGGATATCGTCGAGCAGCAGGGTGTCGACCGAGCGATAGCGGCGCTTGAACGCGTCGATGCTGTCGCGCCGCAGTGCCTGGATCATCTCGCTGACGAACTTTTCCGCGTGCAGGTACATGACCTGGGCGTTCGGATTGGCGTCTGCAATGAAGCGGCCGGCGGCGTGCAGCAGATGCGTCTTGCCCAGGCCGGTTGAGCCGTAGAGCAGCAGGGGGTTGTAGACGGTGCCCGGGCTGTTGGCAACCTGCTGGGCGGCGGCAAAGGCCAATTCGTTGGATTTGCCCAGCACGAAATTGTCGAACCGATAGCGATCGTCCAGGCCCCAGGCGCCGCCTTCGGGCTGTGACCGTTGTTCAACGCGTGGCTCGCTACGACTGCCCACGTCGATGGTGACGAGTTCACGATCGAACCCGTGGTAGGCGAAGAACTCGCGCATCATGTCGAGGTAGTGCTGGCGCACCTGGTCGCGCACCAGGTCGTTGGGTGCGGTCAGGCGAATGCGGCTACCCCCGTTTCCATCGAGCTGCAGCGGGCGTATCCAGGTATTGAGCTCCTCGAGGGGAATCTGTCGCTCCAGGCGCTCGAGACATTGCTGCCACAGGTCGGCGACGGAACGGTTGTGCTGCGGCTCGGTCATAAGTTGCTCAGTCTAGTCTCCATGGCAGGCAAATTCATCCCGCCCCGGGGCGCCTCGGGAAAGGGGGTGCGGCAATCACCTGAATTGCCCCCAAATCTTGACACACAAACGGTTCGAACGGTATTCTTGATGTCTTTTGTTAGGCATCCCTGCGCGGCAGGCCGCCGTGCGGGAACGTGTTGTCGTGTCCGGCCCGGCCGGAGACCGCGCAACCGGGCCACTCATTTTATCGCCAAACGTTTACGGATTCGGTCATGAAACGGACATTCCAACCCAGCAGAATCAAGCGCCTTCGCCGACACGGTTTTCGAGCGCGCATGGCCAGCAAGTCGGGCCGCGCGATCATCAATGCCCGCCGGGCCAAGGGTCGCAAGCGCTTGGGCGCCAACCCGGGTCGGTAAGTTCCTTAGTCGAATGCTACGGCGGCACCGCCTGCCGCGAACGGCGCGCCTTTTGTCGGGCGCGCAGTTCAAGGCGATCTTCGCCGCACGCCGCTCCTGCGGCAATGCACTCTTCCGGGTTCACTACACGCCCTCGGATCAGGCGCGACTCGGCATGGCCGTCTCGCGCCGGATCTCGAAGCGAGCGGTCGATCGCAATCGCATCAGGCGCCAGATTCGGGAATCCTTCCGGCTGTGGCGTGACCGGCTCGCACCCATGGACTACGTGGTCGTGGCCCGATCGGCTGCCCGTCAGGCAGACCGTCGCGCCCTGAGAGAAAACCTCGAACAACTTTGGCAGCGGTTTAGCGACACCCCATGAATACGCGCAGTTTTCTTCTTCTTCTCATCGGCCTGCTGGGCTTCATGGTCTACCTGGAGTGGCAGAAGGACTATGCACCGCCGCCGCGACCCGCGACCGAATCCGAACAGCAGGCTGGCAGCGAACAAGACACTCCGGAAACCCGGACGGATACCCAAGCCGGCGATGTTCCCGACGTCCCCGACTTTTCGGACGATCCCGATGAAGAGCAGGCTGCCTCCTCATCCGAAGTCCCGACGCCGCAGCCGGAAGCGCGGGCGAGTCGACGCATCACCATTGATACCGATGTGCTCAATGTTGACCTCGACGCCAACGGCGGCACCCTGGTCGACCTGCGCCTGAAGGACTATCCGGTCAGCGTCGACCGGCCCGATCAGCCCTTTGTCCTCCTTGTTCAGAATTTACCGGAACTGTTTGTTGCCCAGGCCGGCCTGGTCAGTGCCGATCGGCCGGCACCCAATCACCGTACCCGTTGGCAATTCGAGCGCGACTTCTACGAAATGCAACCCGGCGAGGATCGACTGGAAGTGCCGTTGACTTGGCAGCACGAGTCCGGCCTGGAAGTGGTTGCCACCTGGATCTTCCACCGGGGCAATTACGTGGTCGACCTCGAGATAGAGGTCATCAACGACTCTGGTGAACCCTGGCAGGGCGCGCGTTACGTCCAGCTCCAGCGCACCCGGCCCGACACCAGCGAAGCCGGTTGGGTCTTCACCAACCCCGAGCGCATCAGCTACAACGGCGCGGCCATCTATTCACCGGAAGACGCGCTGACCAAGCGTGGCTGGGGCGATATCGCCGAGGAGCCGTATCAGGCGACCCACGCCGGAGGTTGGGCCGCGATGATTCAGCATTACTTCCTCGCCGCCTGGATTCCGCCCGAGGATCAGCGTCACCGCTACACGACGCGTGAAATCGAAAACGGCCAGCTGCCGCGTTACCTTCTGGCGGCCACCTCGCCCCAGGTCACCGTGCCCGCCGGCGGCCGTCACCAGTTCACGGCACGGCTGTTCGCCGGCCCCAAGCTGCAGAATCGACTCGACGAAATCGCCCCGGGCCTGCGCCTGACCGTCGACTATCGCTTCTTCACCATCATCTCGCGCCCGCTGTTCTGGGCGCTGGACAAGATTCACACCCTGATCCAGCACTGGGGCTGGTCGATCGTGGTGTTGACCCTGCTCATCAAGCTGCTCTTCTACAAGCTCACCGAAGCGCAGTTCCGCTCGATGGGCAAGTTGAGAAAACTGCAGCCGCGCATCCAGCAGCTCAAGGAACGCTACGGCGACGACCGCCAGAAGTTCGGTCAGGCCATGATGGAGATCTACAAGAAGGAGAAGGTCAACCCGCTCGGAGGCTGCCTTCCGATCCTGGTACAGATCCCGATCTTCATTTCGCTCTACTGGGTACTGCTCGAGTCAGTCGAGTTGCGACAGGCGTCGTTCCTGTGGGTGCCCGATCTAAGCCAGCCGGACCCGCTGTTCATCCTGCCGGTCCTCAACGGCATCTTCATGATCATCACCCAGCGCTTGATGCCGGCAGCCGGCATGGATCCGATGCAGCGCAAGATCATGCAGGGGCTGCCGATCGTCTTCGCCTTCTTGTTCGCCCTGTTCCCGGCCGGGCTGGTGCTCTACTGGGCAACCAACGCCGGCGTTTCCCTGGCGCAGCAGTGGTACATCCTGCGCCGGCTCGATAAGGAAGAAGAGCGCAAGAAGCGGTAAGGTTTTGTGCCCCGCCTGGGGCGGGGTTTCGGGGCGCTTCATGGTATGAGGCGCTGGGCCGGTTGGCGCCACCGCACGTTGTGCGATCCTCGACAAGTCAAAGGCGGTTTCGCCCGGCGCGCTTCGCGCGCTCTTGCGGCGAATTCCTTT
>NZ_QVMV01000029.1 GCF_003417465.1 Wenzhouxiangella sp. 15190 | reverse complement strand
TGTGCGAATACATGAGGATTCCGAGCACCGCCGGACGCCGTCAGGCGCACGCGCAGTAGTTTTTCACAGGTTTTCTAGTCGGCGACCGGCGCCGTCGCAGCAGAACTGCGGCAGACCACCTCCAGACCCGTACCGTCCTCGCGGATGCCGACTTCGACTTCCCCGCCCTCGGACAGGTCGCCGAACAACAGTTCGTCGGCCAGCGGCCGCTTGATGTGCTCCTGGATGATGCGCTTCATCGGCCGCGCGCCCATCTTCTCGTCGAATCCATGCTCGGCCAGCCACTCGCGCGCGGCCGTGCTGACCTCGATGCTCACACCCTTGTCGGCGAGCTGGTTCTCCATTTCCATGAGGAACTTGTCGACGACCTGCATGACCACCTCGATCGGCAGCGAGCGGAACTGGATGATGGCGTCGAGTCGGTTGCGGAATTCCGGCGTGAACTGCTTGCGGATGGCCTCCATCCCGTCGGTGGCGTTGTCCGATGGCAGGAAACCGATGCCGCGTCGGCTCATCAGTTCGGCGCCGGCATTGGTGGTCATCACCAGGATCACGTTGCGGAAGTCGGCCGTGCGCCCGTTGGCGTCGGTCAGTTTGCCGTGATCCATGATCTGTAGCAGCAGGTTGTAGACGTCCGGGTGCGCCTTCTCGATCTCGTCGAGCAGCAGCACGGCGTGCGGCGTCTGCGTGACCGCTTCGGTCAGCAGCCCGCCCCGGTCGAAACCGACGTAGCCCGGAGGCGCGCCGACCAGTCGGGAGACCGTGTGCGCCTCCATGTATTCGGACATGTCGAAGCGGATCAGTTCGATGCCCATGGTCATCGCAAGCTGGCGCGTGACCTCGGTCTTGCCCACGCCCGTCGGCCCGGCGAACAGGAAGCTGCCGATGGGCCGGTCCGCGTCGGCCAGGCCCGAGCGCGACATCTTGATCGCCGAGGCCAGGGTCGAGATCGCCTCGTCCTGCCCGAAGACCACCATGTTGAGGTCGCGTTCGAGCGTCTCGAGCGCATCGCGATCCGAGCGCGAGACCTGTCGCGGCGGAATACGCGCCATCTTCGCAATGACTTCCTCGATTTCGGTCACGCCGATCTGTTGGGTGCGCTCTTCCTCGGGCTTGAGCCGTTCGCGCGCACCGGCTTCGTCGATCACGTCGATCGCCTTGTCCGGCAGATGACGGTCGTTGATGTGACGCGAGGAAAGCTGGGCCGCCGCTTCGAGCGCCTCGGGCGTATAGGTCACCCCGTGGTGTTCCTCGAAGCGGTACTTGAGCCCGTTGAGAATCTCGATGGTCTCGCCCACCGAGGGCTCGACGATATCGATCTTCTGGAAGCGCCGAGCCAGCGCGCGATCCTTCTCGAAAACACCACGGTATTCCTCGAAGGTGGTCGAGCCGATGCAGCGCAGATCACCATTGGCCAGCACCGGCTTGATCAGGTTCGAAGCGTCCATGACGCCGCCCGAAGCCGCACCGGCGCCGATGATGGTGTGAATCTCGTCGATGAACAGCACCGCCTTCTCGCGCGACTTGAGCTCGGCCAGCACGGCCTTGAGTCGCTTCTCGAAGTCGCCGCGGTACTTGGTGCCGGCCAGCAGCGCGCCTAAGTCCAGCGCCCAGATTTCGGCATCGTGGAGCACCTCCGGCACTTCCTCGCGGACGATGCGCAGCGCCAGGCCCTCGGCCAGCGCCGTCTTGCCGACTCCGGACTCGCCCACGTAGAGCGGATTGTTCTTGCGCCGCCGGCAAAGGATCTGGATGGTGCGTTCGACTTCCAGCGCCCGGCCGATCAGCGGGTCGATCTTGTCGGCCTTTGCGCGTTCGTTGAGATTGGTGGCGTAATTGGCCAGCGCGGACTTTTCTTCTTCCGCGCCGCCTTCGGCCGCCTGCGCCGCCTCCGCGCCGGCCTGGGGTCCGGTCTCGTCGGTCTTGGCGATGCCGTGCGACAGGTAGTTGACCACGTCCAGGCGCGCCATGTCCTGCTTGCCCAGCAGATAGACGGCATGCGAGTCCTTCTCGCTGAAGATCGCCACCAGCACGTTGGCGCCGAGCACTTCCTTCTTCTCGGCCGACTGCACATGGTAGAGGGCGCGCTGCAGCACCCGCTGGAATCCGATGGTCGGCTGGGTATCACGCTGATCGCCCTCGGAGAGCACGGGCACGGACTCGTCCAGCGCCTGGTCGAGCTCGTGACCGAGCAGCTGAACATCGACGCCGCAGGCCAGCATCACCTCCCGCGCCGAATCGTTGTCGAGCAACGCCAGCAGCAGGTGCTCCACCGTCAGGAATTCGTGGCGTTTGCTGCGGGCCGTGTGATAGGCCTGCGAAATGGAGAGTTCAAGTTCCTTGCTGAACATCTGGGCAACCTTGCGCGTACGGCAAATTATGTGACTTCAAAATGGTGAGACCCTGAACGTCGCCGATGATTCCACGGCCTGTATCAGTCATCCGTCTCCTCGAGGGTGCACTGTAGCGGATGGTCGTGCTCTCTGGCGTAGTCATTGACCATCACGGTCTTGGTCTCGGCGATTTCGTAGGTGTAGACGCCGGCCACCCCGCGGCCCCGGGTGTGCACATGCAGCATGACGCTCGTGGCCTTGTCCCTCGAGAGACTGAAAAAGCGCTGCAGAACCTCCACCACGAACTCCATCGGGGTGAAATCATCATTGAGGATGACGACCTTGTAGAGCGGCGGCTTGCGTACTTTCGGGCGGGCTTCCTCGAGCGCCAGGCCGTCGCCGCTATTGGGGTCGTGATGCTGTTCGTTATCGCTCATCGAATGCTGCGTTGAATGACGTTGCTCACGCTCATCATACTGCGGCAGCCGTGAGGGCTTTTCAAGCACCTCAATGCAGGCTCCCCGACCCCCGCTGAAGGCCTCGTCCACACCCTATATTCAAAACTATTCATGAAATTGCAATTGCCGCCGGGAAGTGGCACGCTCGGTTTATTACACAATTGAAAAAATTTGCGAGAAAAGAGGGGGTTGCGTTGCACATTCGGAGCAAATTCGTGATGTCCTTCTCGCTGAGCGTGGCGGCCATTTTGTCGCTGTTGTTGACCCTGTACTCGCGCACTGACTTGCATGCCCAGCAACCAACGGATGCGGGCCACATTGCCAGCGCAGTCTATCTGGAGGATGCACCAACCGTCGTCGCCGAGGAACGCGGCTTGTTCGCCGATCAGGGCAATCAGGCCGAAGTAACGCATCACGCATCGGGCAAGCTGAGCATGGCGAAACTGCGCGACGGCGAGCCACCGGGCACCAGTGATGCCGTCAATGAACCGTCCCGGCGCGGCCGCGATATCCATCCGCGCGAGGCGACCTGGGCCGACGCCACCCTGGCCGCCGCGGCACTGATCTTTGGTGCCCTGTCTGTCATTGTCATCGGTTTCATTCACCGCCGTGTTGCCCGCCCCACACGCTCGATCACAAACACGCTCGAACGACTGCGCAAGGGTGAAACCGGCGCTCGTGCACCGGTGACCGGAAACGACGAGCAGCGGCGCCTGGCCGAGACGCTCAACAAGACGCTCGACGAACGCGATGCGGCGGACGCGGAGCTGATCGAACGCCAGGAGAAGTTGCAATCCGCGCTGGAACGCCTCGCCGATACCCGCGACCGCATGGTCCGGGCCCAGGCCATCGCCGATATCGGCAGCTGGGATTTCGATCTCAAGAACGAGCGGCTCGAGTGGAGCGACCAGGTGTTCAGGATTCTCGGCCTAAGACGCGACGAGTTCGACGGCAGGCTGGAGACCTTCTTCGAATGCGTCCATCCCGAGGACCGGGAATGGCTGCGCCAGCAAATGACCGAATGGCTGGACAGCGGCGGTGTGCTCGAGGTGGATCACCGAATTGTACGGCCGAACGGGGACGTCCGCTGGGTCCGGGAGCAGGCGCAGGTCATCCCGGACCCGAACGGTCGACCCGCTTCCACGACAGGCACGGTGCAGGACATCACCGACCAGCACCGCCTAGACGAGCGTGTGAAACAACTCCAGCTGCTCATCGAAAGCTCGGATGACTGGTACGGCATCATCGACGAATCCTACAGATTCCTCTGGGCCAATCGCGCCTACATCGAGCGGTATGGCCTCGACCCGGACGCCCTGCCGGGAACGCCACTCGCCGATATCGTCGGCCAGACCTATTTCGAAAGCGTACTTCGACCGCGTGTCGATGCCTGTCTTGGCGGAGAAATACAGCGTTTCGAAACAACACGGGATTTGCCCGGGCAACCTGACCGGAAATTGCTGGTTCGCTACTATCCCGTGGATATGCTCGGGCGAACGACCCGCCTGCTGGGTGCAGTCATCACCGATATCACCGACGTGCGGCGGGCTGAAGCCGAGGTAGAGCGGCAGGGCCGCCTACTCGACGTGGCCGGCCGGGCCGCCCGCTTCGGCGCCTGGTCAGTCGATCTCGAGTCGAACCGGATCGAGTGGTCGGACGTGGTGGCCGAGCTACACGGCATGCCGCACAGTTATTCGCCGACGGTTGAAGAAGGCATCCAGTTTTATGCGCCGGAGTATCGCGAGCGGATTGCCGATCTCTTCTGGGCCTGTGCCAAACTCGGCGAGCCTTACGACGAGGAGCTGCAGGTCATCGATGCAAACGGTCAACGCCGCTGGGTACGGGTAGTCGGCGAAGCGGTACGTGACGAAGAGGGCGACGTCATTCGCGTACAGGGGGCGTTCCAGGATATCTCCCCGCGAAAGGAGCTGGAGTCGGAAAAGAGTCGTCTGGCCGACCGCCTGGCGGCCATGCTCGAAGCCATTACCGACGGCTTTGTCGCTTTCGACGAGCAATGGCGGTATACGTACGTCAATGCCGAGGCGGAACGGATGCTCGGCAAATCGGCGAGGGAACTGCTCGGAACCAGCGTCTGGGAGCAGTTTCCCGACCTCGCCGGAACGCCCACCGAACGGGCATTGAAGGAGTCGATGCACGAGCGCGTCTCCAGTACGGCGGAGGAATTCTTCGAACCCCTGGATGCCTGGTTCGAGGCGCACGCCTATCCGTCGGAAGAAGGCGTGGCCGTGTTCTTCCGTGACGTTACAGAAACCCGGCGCATGCTCGAGCAGCTCCAGGCGCATCAAGCCGCACTGCGCGCCTCCCGCGACGAACTGGATGCCGCACTGAATACCCGCCAGATCCTGATCAACTCCCTGCCCGCCCATATCGCCATGCTGGATGAAAACGGCACCGTCCTCGATGTCAATGACCAGTGGCGCCACTACGGTGAACAGAACCAATTCCACAACGGCAGTTCCGATTTCGGCGTCGGCACCAACTACGTCGAGCTATGCGAAGCCGCCGAAGGCGAGGGCTCGGAGGAAGCGAAGATCGTGGCGGACGGTCTCAGGGACGTACTTCAGGGCGAGCGGGAAACCTTTGCACTCGAATATCCATGCCATTCCCCCGACAAGCAACGCTGGTTCCGCGTGATGTTCAGCAGGTTGTCGACGGAGGGAACCGTAACCGGGGGTGCCGTCGCCATGCATATCGACATCACCGAGCGCAAGCGCGCCGAGCAGGAAATCAATCGCCTCGCCTACCAGGATC
Organism: Wenzhouxiangella sp. 15190; assembly: GCF_003417465.1. Taxonomy (GTDB): domain Bacteria; phylum Pseudomonadota; class Gammaproteobacteria; order Xanthomonadales; family Wenzhouxiangellaceae; genus Wenzhouxiangella. Next base: position 44,914 of record NZ_QVMV01000029.1, on the reverse strand, counting down.
CGCTGACCGGCACGCTGTCACGCAACGGCTTCGTCCGATCCCTCAATGAGCGGCTCGAGCAGGAAGGCTGGCCGGACAATGGCGTCGTCGCCATCGTCGACGTGGTCAACCAGCACGATATCAACGACGCTCACGGATACGACAGGGGCGACCGTCTGCTGGTCGCCCTGAGCCGGCGCCTGCAGAACCTCGCGGGTGACCGGGGTCTGACCGGCCGCACCGGCGGAGACGAGTTCGTCGTCTATTCCACACTTGCGGACACGGACAGACCGCACGCATTTCTGGACCGGCTCGAACAGGCCGTCGAAAAGCCTTTCCACCTCGACGACGGCGATCTCGCCATCGAGATCGACTTGCGGATCGGCTACACCACCCTGGGAGAAGAATCGCGCGATGCCCACGATCTGATCCGGGAAGCCGAACTGGCCCTGTTCGAGCATCGCCGGCGCGCTTCGGCCGGGGAAGGCCGCATTCCCTTCACTCACGACATCCACGAGCGGACACGCCAGCGCATTCGGCTCACCCGTGAGCTGGGCCGCGCGCTCGAGGCCGAGGAGTTCGAGCTGCACTTTCAGCCGAAGGTAAATCTTTCAGACGGCAGCATGATTTCGGCCGAGGCGCTGATTCGCTGGCGGCATCCGGAACGCGGACTGCTTTCCCCCGGACTTTTCATTCCGGTGGCCGAGCAGAGCCAGCTGATCGGACCGATCGGCGACTGGGCGCTACGCGCCGCCTGCAGGCAGTTGCGCGACTGGCGACGCGACAAACTCGACGCCATTCCCGTGTCGGTCAACGTCTCGCAGGTCCAGTTCATGCTGGGCGACTTCTCGGCCAAGGTTCGTTCGGCGCTGGAGGAGTTCGACGTCGCCCCCGAACATCTTTCACTCGAGATCACCGAGAGCGTCTTCGAACGACAGTCCGAGCGATTGCTTTCCGAGATCCACGAATTGCACAAGCTGGGTGTGCGGCTGTCTCTGGACGATTTCGGCACCGGCTATTCCTCGCTGCTGTACCTGCAGCGCTATCCCTTCGACGAAATCAAGATCGATCGCGGCTTCGTGAATCGCCTGCTCGACGATGCGTACAGCCGTGACATCGTGCTCGCCGTCATGAACCTGACGCGCGCGCTCGATGCCGAGGTCGTCGCCGAAGGCATTGAATCAAAAGAGATTTCCGAAGCCCTGCTCGAGATGGGCTGTGAAGTCGGACAGGGGTTTTATTATAGTATGCCCCTGGAATCGGAAGATTTTCGCTGGTTGCTTCGCCAGCGCAGCAAGCTGCCCTTGGGCGCTTCAAAACGGGACGCGGCCGGTCGCAGCGACCTTTGACTGAATACAGGTGGATATGAACATGAGCGAAGCGGATTGGCGCCTCCAGAAACAGGCAACCGGCATCCCGGGGCTGGACCGGCTCACCCACGGCGGTCTGCCCAGGGGCCAGGCGACCCTGGTCCTGGGCGATCCCGGGACCGGCAAGACCGTGCTCGGTCTCCAGATTCTGGCGAACGCGGTGGAACAGGGCGAGGGAGGTCTGTTCGTGACCTTCGAGGAATCGCCGGCCCAGCTCAAGCGAAACGCCGACTCGTTCTCCTGGGGCGGCACGCTGACCGAATCCAAAGCCTGGTCGGCGATCGACGCGCGCAGCAGTATCGGCACCGAAATCGCCGGCGGCTTTGATATCGACGGCCTGCTGGCGGTGATCACGAGCCGCGTAAAGGGGCGGAAAGATCCATGGATCGTCATCGACGGCATCGACCAGCTGCTGCAGCGCCAGCCCGAGCCAGGGGCCGCCATCGACCAGGTGCGGCAGATCAATGATCACTGCGAAAGGCACGGCTGGACCCTGCTGCTCAGCGGCAAGACCGGCGATTCGGGGCTGTCGCCCCGGTACCTCGAGGGCATCGAGTTCATGCTCCCCACCATGGTGCTGCTGACGGCCAGGGTGATCGACCGGCGCCTCAACCGGTTCCTGCGCGTGGCCAAGTACCGGGGATCGGATCATATGACCGACGAGATCCCCATGGTCATGAATTCCCGGGGCATCCAGCTGCCGTACGTAACGGCTCCGGGCGAATGGCGTGCCAAAGCCGATACCGAGCGTGTCAGCACCGGCATCGAGCGCCTCGACAAGCTGCTCGGCGGCGGCCTTTACCGCGGCTCGAGCCTGCTGATTTCCGGCCGTCCCGGCACGGCCAAGAGCACGCTGGCGGCGAGCATCGCGCAGGCGACGGCAGAGCGGGGCGAGAGAGCCCTGCTGGTCAGTTTCGACGAGATGGAGGCGCCCTATGTCCGCAACCTCGTCTCCGTGGGTCTCGAGCTTCAACCCCAGATCGACGAAGAGCGCATTCGCTTCTATTCGCGTTCGGCAACGGGTTGCCTGATCAGCGAGCACCTGCTGGAACTGCAGCGGCTGATCGAAGACTTCCGGCCGCACTGCCTGGTCATCGACCCCATCTCGGCGCTGCTCAAGGCGCCCGGCTCCGAGGGCCCCCGCCCGGCGATCGAATGGCTGATCGATCTGACCCGCAAGGAAGGCATAACCGCCGTCATGACGGCGCTCACCGACGAGGGCGACCCGGAAGGCGAGTCCACGCTGGGACAGGTATCGACCATCGCCGACACCTGGATTTCGCTCGACTACAACGTGCGCGCCGGCGAGCGTAATCGCTCCATTTCGATCGTCAAGTCCCGCGGTACCGCGCACTCCAACCAGCAGCGCGAGTTGCTGCTTTCCGACGACGGCGTTGATCTCGCCGACGTCTACGAATTCGGCACCGAAGTCCTGATGGGAACCGCCCGCGCCCAGAAGCAGAGTGAAGAGCAGTCGGCCATGCGCCGCGCCGCCATGGAACGGGAGCGACGCCGCAAGGATCTCGAACGCCGCGTTGAACAGGCGCGCAACGAGCTGTCCCGTCTGACAACCGAACTGGAGCTTCAGGAACAGGAGGCCAAAGAGTCCAGCCGGATCGCATACCGTCATGCAGAGGCTGTGACCCGAGGGCGGCAACCCGATGCACAGGACGATGAAGGAGGTGAAGGGTAATGAATTCGGGCAAACAACAAGTCGAATCGACTGTCCCGGCCTTGACGCTCTTCGTCACCGGAGATGCACCGCGTTCCCGACGCGCACGCAGACACCTCAACGCCGCACTGAAGAAGCTTGGCCAGGATTCGATCAAGCCGCTGGAGATCGATCTGCTCGAGCACCCCGAACAATCGATCAATCACTCCGTATTCGCCACCCCCGCCCTGTTGAGAGCCAGGAACGACGGCGAGATCTCGGTCATCTACGGCGATCTCTCCGACGAAAGCAAGTTGCTTGATTTTCTCGGCAGCTTCAACGATTGATCGGCCAGCAGTCCTCGCCGCCCCCTCCGGTTTGGCGCATCGCTTTCCCCGGCCGCCGCAACGGTAGCGTGGCGGCCGGGGAAATCCCCTTCAGGCGCTCCTGGCGTCGTCGAACTGGTCTTCCTCGGTGGATCCCGACAGTGCGCCGAGCGAGGACTGGCCGCCGCTGATCGCCTGGGCAAGCTCGTCGAAATAACCGGTGCCGACCTCGCGCTGGTGGCGAGTGGCCGTGTAGCCCTGCGATTCGGCCGCGAACTCGGCCTGCTGCAGTTCCACGTAGGCCGACATCTGGCGTTCCTTGTAGCCGCGGGCGAGCTGGAACATGCTGTGATTGAGCGCGTGGAAGCCGGCCAGGGTAATGAACTGGAACTTGTAGCCCATCGCGCCCAGTTCCTTCTGGAACGTCGCGATCTCGGCATCCGACAGGTTCTTCTTCCAGTTGAAGCTCGGCGAACAGTTGTAGGCCAGCAACTTGTCCGGGTACTCGGCGCGGATGGCCTCGGCGAACTGCTTCGCCTCGCCCAGATCCGGCTTCGAGGTCTCGCACCAGACCAGGTCCGAATAAGGCGCATAGGCCAGGCCGCGGGCGATGGCCTGATCGAGACCGGCCCGGGTATGGTAGTAGCCTTCGGACGTGCGCTCACCGGTGATGAAACCCCGATCGGACTCGTCGACATCGGAAGTGAGCAGGCTGGCGCCCATGGCGTCGGTCCGGGCGATGATGATGGTCGGGACGTTGGCGATGTCGGCGGCCAGACGCGCGGCCACCAGTTTCTGCACCGCCTCGCTGGTGGGTACCAGCACCTTGCCGCCCATGTGACCGCACTTCTTGGCCGAGGCGAGCTGGTCCTCGAAGTGCACGCCCGCGGCACCGGCATCGATCATGTCCTTCATCAGTTCATGGGCGTTGAGCACGCCGCCGAAGCCGGCCTCGGCATCGGCCACGATGGGCGCGAACCAGTCGATTTCGCCCTCCCCTTCGGTCGACTGAATCTGATCCGCGCGCTGGAAGGTGTTGTTGATTCGGCGAACCACCGACGGCACCGAGTTGGCCGGGTACAGTGACTGGTCCGGATACATCTGACCGGCGATGTTGGCGTCGGCCGCGACCTGCCAGCCCGACAGGTAGATGGCCTTGAGACCCGCACGCACCTGCTGAAGGGCCTGGTTGCCGGTCAGCGCGCCGAGCGCGTTGACGAAGTCTTCTTCCTGCATCAGATCCCAGAGCTTTTCCGAACCCATGCGGGCCAGGGTGTGCTCGATGGTCACGCTGCCCCTGAGGCGAATCACCTCGTTGGCGTCATAGGGCCGTTCCACGCCCTTCCAGCGCGGATTCTCCAGCCAGTCGCGTTCCATCTCGATGATCGGGGTGACGTCCTTGTTCATGCATTCGCTCCGGTAATGTCAGTCGAGCCGGTCGTAGGCCGGCAGGGTTAGAAATTCGACGAAGTCGTCATCGGCGGTGACTTCGAAAAGCAGTTCGGCCGCATGCAGGAAATGGCCGCTTGCGAAAGCCTCGTCGCCGACGTCGGCGCGAATCTTCTCGAGCTCTTCGCCCTGCCAGCGGCGGATCAGGTCGAGGTCGATGTCGCGGCCGTCCTCGAGTACGCCACGGGCATGCCGGGCCCATTGCCACAACTGGGCGCGGGCGATTTCGGCAGTGGCGGCGTCTTCCATCAGGTGATTGATCGGCACGCAGCCCTGCCCGCCCAGCCAGGCACCCATGTAGCGGATGGCGACGTTTATGTTGCCGCGCACCCCCGCTTCGGTAATGCTGCCCTCGCAGGGAGCGATCAGGTCGGCGGCGCTGACTTCCACGTCTTCGCGCTTGCGGTCAAGCTGGTTCGGCTTGTCACCGAGGTGCTTGTCGAAAATCTCCATCGCGAGAGAGATCAAGCCCGGGTGGGCGACCCAGGTACCGTCATGACCATCGCCAGCCTCGCGCTCCTTGTCGTCGACGACCTTCTGGATGGCTGATTCGTTGGCCGCCTCGTCACCCTTGATGGGGATCTGCGCGGCCATGCCGCCCATGGCGAAAGCGCCACGCCGGTGGCAAGTCTTGATCAGCAGTTGCGAGTAGGCCTTGAGAAAGGGAACGGTCATGCCGACTTGTGCACGATCCGGAAGCACTTTGTCAGCATGTGCGCAGAACCGCTTGATATAACTGAAGATGTAGTCCCAGCGACCGCAGTTGAGGCCGACGATGCGGCTCTTGAGCGCGTGCAGGATTTCGTCCATTTCGAAAACCGCGGTGATGGTCTCGATCAGAACGGTGACCTTGATCGTGCCCGGCTCGAGTTCCAGCGTGCCCTCGATATCGGTCAGCACCCTTTCCCATAGTTCAGCCTCGTGCCGGTTCTCCAGCTTGGGCAGGTAAAGGTAGGGACCGCTGCCCTGATCGATAAGCGCGTGCGCATTGTTGTAGAGGTAAACCGCGGCGTCGAAGATGCCGCCCGGGACGGACCGACCGTCGACTTGCACGTGCTTTTCGTCAAGGTGCCAGCCGCGCGGACGCACGATCAGAACCGCCGGGTCCGGATCGAGCCGATATTGCTTGCCGTTGTCAGCGGTGAATTCAATATTGCGGCGCACGGCATCGAACAGATTCACCTGCCCGTCGACCATGTTGTCCCAGGTCGGCGTCGATGAATCCTCGAAGTCGGCCATGAACACCTTTGCGCCGGAATTGAGGGCGTTGATGATCATCTTGCGATCGACCGGACCGGTGATTTCCACGCGCCGGTCACGAAGATCCTCGGGAATCGGCGCTACTTTCCAATCCGCTTCACGGATATCGGCGGTCTCAGCGGGAAAATCCGGAACCGCGCCTTCGTCGAGGCGGGCCTGAAACGTCTGGCGGGCTTCAAGCAAGGCATCCACACGCTCGCGATAGCGGCTGCCCAGGCGCACCAGGAGCCGCCGCAGGCCGTCGGAGAAAAGCGGTTTCGCCGCTGCGGGCAATTCCCGGCTCAATTCGAGTTCCCTGCCTCCGGGCTGATCGAGATCGTGATGTTTCGACTGCTTGTTCATCAACTCCCATTCCGTGGCGTATGGATACGTGAAGCCTAGAGCCCGAGCAACTATTTGTCGAATTAAATCTTCCGATCTTATATATCACTTTATGTAATACTTCACACTTCACACTGAACACTTCACACTTGTTTCAATGGCTTACAAGGGCAATCTCCACAAGCACCTGCGCGCATTCATCCAGACGGCGCGAACCGGGAGCGTCTCCGCAGCCGCGGAACGACTGTTCCTGAGCCAGCCTTCCGTCAGCCAGCAGATCCGGGCCCTGGAAGAGGAACTCGGACGCCCCCTGTTCGAACGACACGGGCCCCGCCTGCAGCTCACCCCCGCCGGAAAGGCCTTGCTGGAAATGGCCCGTCCCCTGGTCGACCGCCTCGATGCCCTGCCCGACGAATTCCAGCGCCGTTACGGCTCGCTCGATACCGGCGAGGTTCGCATCGCGGCGGGCGAATCGACCATTCTCCACCTGTTGCCGTCGCTGATGATGCGCTTCCGCCGCCAGCATCCCGGCATTTTCGTGCACCTGCACAACGTCACCGGCGCGGACGGCCTGGGCATGATCCGCAATGACGATGTCGATTTCGCCGTCGGCTCGATGCTCGACGTGCCCGACGACATCGACTACCGTCCGATCTGGCATTTCAATCCCGCGCTGATCACCAGCAGCGATCATCCCCTGGCCCGCCGCCGGGACATCGACCTGACCGACATCAGCCCGCACGGCCTGATTCTCCCGCCGCGCAGGCTCAGCACGTACCAACTGGTCGACCTGGTCTTCCAGAAGCACGGCCTGCCCTTCCGGGTGAACCTGGAAGTCGGTGGGTGGGAGGTGATCAAGCGTTATGTCGCACTCGGCATGGGTATTTCGATCGTCACCAGTATCTGCCTGACCGAGACCGACCGAAAGCAACTGGTGGTGCGCGACATGAGCCGCTATTTTCCGCCTCGCTCCTACGGGGTGGTGCTGCGCCGCGGCGCCTATCTCTCACCCCAGGCCGAGCGGTTCATCGATTTGATGAGCCCGGATTTGTTCGGGGAGTAAGGATTGGAGTTGTCACGGGCAGTGCCGGGCGAAATGCGCCCCTGAATGATGTACGGCCCGGCGGGCACCTCTCGCCTAGAGTCGTTTTGGCACCATTATGATTCGTATTGCTGCCGTTTCACCAACACTGCAACTAGCAAGATAACGGCGCTCAAAAACGGAAGGTAACGGAGAGGGTTCCGCATCATTCAGGAACCCATTTCGCCCGACACCACCCGCTCTGACGGGTTGGGTGGCTATTCACGGTGAGCAGCAGCCTCCTCCAACCTTACAGGTGGTGAGTAGTGGGTGCTGTCTGCAAAAAGTCGGGCGCGGAAGAGCCGCCAGGTTCTCCGCGCCTTCCGCACCTGTGCACATCGAGGAAGCATCAACCTCTAAGCAAGCAAGGCGGTAACATGACTGAAATCAGACGACTCCAGGTGAGCGGGCCCGTTACGGCCGTTCGCCCGAGTTTTTCCAGACAGCACCCGCTGCTCACCACCTCGCCCGCACAACTCGAAGCGCCAAAATGAACCCTCGCAAACCGCCAACCCAAACCCCATATGCGAAAGCATGAGTGATCTGATCATGGTGGCCATGTCCGGCGGGGTGGATTCGTCCACCGTGGCCTGGCTGTTGAAGCAGCAAGGCGAAAATATCGCCGGCATGTTCATGAAGAACTGGGAAGAGGAAGACACCGTCAGCGGCTGCACGGCCGAGGACGATGCCGCCGATGCGCGACGCGTGGCCGAGATCCTCGGAATCAAGTTTCACGGCCGCAACTTTGCCGCCGAATACTGGGACGACGTGTTCGAGCACTTCCTGGCCGAACTCAAGGCCGGGCGCACGCCCAACCCGGACATCCTGTGCAACCGCGAGATCAAGTTCCGCACCTTCGTCGAGCACGCCCGCGATCTGGGTGCGAAGGCCATCGCCACCGGCCACTATGCACGGCGACGCGATAACGACGACGGGACGGTCTCGCTGCTCAAGGGCATCGACCACAACAAGGATCAGAGCTATTTTCTCTATGCCCTCGACCAGGAACAGTTGTCGCACGCGCTATTTCCGCTGGGTGAACTGACCAAGCCCGAAGTGCGTGAACTGGCAGCACGGGCCGACCTGCCGGTAGCCGACAAGAAGGACTCGACCGGCATCTGCTTCATCGGTGAGCGGAACTTCGATTCGTTCATCGCCAACTATCTCGACGCCGAGCCGGGCGAGATTCGTACATCCGACGGCACGGTGATCGGCACCCACCAGGGGCTGATTCACTACACGCTGGGCCAGCGCAAGGGCCTCAATATCGGCGGACTCAAGGACTTTCCCGAAGCCCCCTGGTATGTAACCTTCAAGGATATCGAAAACAACGTGCTCTACGCCGAGCAACAAACCGATCATCCGACCCTCATGTCGACCGAACTCAAGGCCGGCGAACTCAACTGGGTTCGCCGCCAACCGGAAATCGGCGAGCGCCTGCACGCCAAGGTGCGTTATCGTCAACCCGACCAGGCCTGCCGCATCGAGGCGATCGACGAGGATCGCCTGGTGCTTGCATTCGAACGACCACAACGGGCGGTGACGCCCGGTCAGGCTGTAGTTCTTTATGATGACGAAGAATGCCTCGGCGGCGGCACCATCACGGCCAACAATGCGCCGTTGCCCGAACAGCTCCGAAACACAACGCAAACGGAATCCGTCAAAGCATGAGAGACGCCACCATCGCCTTCGCCGGCATGCTCCAGGCCAGCGAGCTCGTCCGCCAGATCGCCACATCCGGCACCTGCTCGGGCCAGGCGGCCCAGGCCAGCGTGGCCAGCATCTTCAATCGCGACCCGGAATCCACAGAGGATGTCTACGGGGGTATCGGCGGCGTGAGGATGGGCTTGCGCGTGATGACCGAGCTGTTCAGCGCGCGCAACAACCACGAAAGCCTTCAGTCCCTCAACTACGCGCTGGGACTGGCCAAGCTGGGCAAGCAACTGCGGCGGGACAAGAAAAGGCTCAATGCCGTCGGTGAAGAACTCGAACTGGTCGGCAAGGCCTGGCGCGATGCCTCGGAGACGCTGGACGACAGCGTGACCTCCCAGCTGGCCGACGTCTATCAGCGCCACATCTCCACCCTGGGTTTCCGCCTGTCGGTCAATGGCCGCCCCGAATATCTCAAGCAAGCCGACAAGGTCGCCTTCGTGCGCGCCTTGCTGCTGGCCGGGCTGCGCTCGGCCATCCTCTGGCACCAGGTCGGCGGCCGCCAGTGGCGGCTCGTTTTCCAGCGAAAGAAGATGCTCGAGCAGGCCCGTTCATTGCTGACGGCCTGAGCGCCCCCATCGGGCCCCAACCGGGCCGATGCGCGACAACCGCCATGCTAAAATGATTGAATGGCGCCGGGCCCGGTCGCCACGACCACATTCGCCCGGTTCACCCGATTCTGACTGAAGGAGAGTCCCATGCGTGACGAGCTCGGCTGTCTCGATCACTTCAAGGCCAACGGCAAGGAATACGGCTTTTACAGCCTGCCGAAGCTGGCGGAGCAACACGAACAGGTCAAGAAGCTGCCCTACTCGCTTCGTATCCTGCTGGAGAACCTGATGCGCTTCGAGGATGGCAGCAACATCACTGTCGACGATGTTGCCGCCCTGGCTGAATGGGACCCGAAGTCCGAACCGAGCCGGGAGATCTCGTTCACGCCCGCCCGCGTGGTCCTTCAGGATTTCACCGGGGTACCGGCCATCGTCGATCTCGCCGCCATGCGCGAGGCCATGAAATCTCTTGGCGGCAAGGCAGACCGCATCAACCCGCTCTCCCCGGCCGAACTGGTCATCGACCACTCCATCCAGGTCGACAGTTACGGGCAAGCCGACTCGCTCGACGTCAACAACCAGATCGAGTTCAAGCGCAACAAGGAACGCTACGCTTTCCTGCGCTGGGGCCAGGGCGCCTTCGACAATTTCAAGGTCGTGCCACCCAACACCGGCATCGTCCACCAGGTCAACCTGGAACATCTCTCGCGCGTCGTTTTCGACGGTGAAGTCGACGGCCAGCCCATGGCCTGGCCCGACACCCTGGTGGGCACCGATTCACACACCACCATGATCAATGGTCTCGGCATCCTCGGCTGGGGTGTCGGCGGCATCGAGGCCGAGGCCGCTATGCTGGGACAGCCGATCTCGATGCTGATTCCGCAGGTCATCGGCTTCAAGCTGACCGGCAAACTGCCGGAAGGCACCACGGCCACCGACCTGGTCCTGACGATCACCGAAATGCTGCGCGAGAAAGGCGTGGTCGGCAAGTTCGTCGAGTTCTTCGGCCATGGCTTGTCGCATCTGCCGCTGGCCGACCGGGCGACCATCGGCAACATGTCGCCGGAGTTCGGCTCCACCTGCGCCATCTTCCCGATCGACGAGGAGACCATTCGCTACCTCGAACTCTCCGGCCGCAGCAAGGAACGCCTGGAACTGGTGGAAACCTATGCACGGGCCCAGGACTTCTGGCGCGATGACGAAGATCCCGACCCGGTATACAGCGACGTGCTCGAACTCAACCTGGGAGACGTCGTCCCCAGCCTGGCCGGCCCCAAGCGGCCGCAGGATCGCGTGTTGCTGAGTGAGGCCAAGGACACCTTCGTGCACCAGCTTTCGGACATGACCAAGTCTCGTGACAACGAGCGCGACTGTGAAATGGATCGCTTCGCTGGCGAAGGCGGTGGTACGGCCGTGGGCGCAGCCGAGATTCCCGGTGCGGCCGAAGTCGAGTACAAGGACCAGACCTTCATCCTCAAGGACGGCGCAGTCGTCATTGCCGCCATCACCTCCTGCACCAACACGTCCAACCCGGCGGTCATGCTCGGCGCCGGCATAATGGCACGCAACGCCCGGGAGAAGGGCCTCAACGTCAAGCCCTGGGTCAAGACCTCGCTCGCTCCCGGCTCCAAGGTCGTCACCGACTACCTTGAAAAGTCCGGGCTGGACGACGACCTCGAGGCCCTGGGCTTCTACACGGTCGGCTACGGCTGCACCACCTGCATCGGCAACTCGGGCCCGTTGCCCGAGCCGGTCGAGGAGGCCATCAAGGAGCACGAAATGGTGGTCTGCTCGGTGCTGTCCGGCAACCGAAATTTCGAGGGTCGTATCCATCCCGAGGTCAAGATGAACTACCTGGCCTCGCCACCGTTGGTGGTGGCCTATGCCCTTGCCGGCCGCATGGATATCGACCTCGTCAACGAACCGCTGGGCGAGGATCCCGACGGCAATCCAGTCTACCTCAAGGACATCTGGCCGGATGCACACGAGATCCAGGATTTCATCCAGTCGAATGTCACCACCGAAATGTTCTCAAAGGAATACAGCCACGTCTTCGAAGGCGACGAACTGTGGAAAAGCATGGACACGCCAACCGGCGAGATGTTCGACTGGGACGAGGACTCCACTTACGTGCGCAACCCGCCCTTCTTCGAGGGCATGGATATGGAGCCCGAGCCGATCGGTGATATCACCGGCGCACGGGTGCTGGCCAAGCTGGGTGATTCGGTCACCACTGACCACATTTCGCCGGCCGGCGCCATCAAGCCCGACTCCCCGGCCGGCCGCTACCTGCAGGAAAAGGGCATCCACCCGGCCGACTTCAACTCCTACGGCTCGCGCCGTGGCAACCACGAGGTCATGATGCGCGGTACCTTCGCCAACGTGCGCATCAAGAACCAGGTCGCACCGGATACCGAAGGCGGATTCACCACCTACTTCCCGGACGACGAAGTCATGCCGATCTACGATGCGGCCATGAAGTACCAGGAAGACGGCACGCCGCTGGTGGTGCTCGCCGGCAAGGAGTACGGCTCGGGATCGTCGCGCGACTGGGCGGCCAAGGGCACGCGCCTGCTGGGTGTAAAGGCCGTGATCGCCGCCAGCTTCGAGCGCATTCACCGTTCCAACCTGATCGGCATGGGCGTACTGCCGCTGACCTTCGCCGACGGCGAGGATGCGGAAAGCCTCGGCCTGGACGGCACGGAAACCTTCGACATCACCGGCCTGAAGGACGGTACCGAGAAGGAAGTCGAGGTCAAGGCCACGCACCCGGAAGGCAAGGAAACGACCTTCAAGGCCAGGGTACGCCTGGATACGCCGAAGGAAATCGAGTACTACAAGAACGGCGGCATCCTGCATTACGTACTGCGGGACATGGCGAAGGCGGCCTGACCCCCTTCAAGTCAACTTTGAAGTAAGGGCCCGCCACTGGCGGGCCTTTTCTGTTGTGGGTTGGGTTCTTTTGGGGCGCTGCGGTTGGGGAGACGGGGCATGCTTCGAGTTCATACGAAATCGAAGATTTCCAAATCACTCGAACCATGCCCCGTCTCCCCACCCTCCGCTCAGGCACCTTCTGCTCACTCAAGGCGGGTGCCGGGTTGCATGCCGGGCGATTTGGAAATCTCGGATTTCGTATGAGCCCGGCATGCAACCCGGCACCCGCCGCCCCCCAGACTCAGGCTTCGTCCAGATCCAGGTAAACCGGCAGCTCGTGGTTTCGCCGGTGGGCGAAGATGAGCTGGGTTTCGATGTGGTCGACTTCCGGGCGTTCGGTAAAGGCCGACAGGGCGAGTTCACGAAGATGGGCCGAGTCGCGCACGGCTACGTGTACGAGGTAATCGTTGGCACCGGCCACGTGGAAGATTGTGATCACTTCGGTCACCGAATCCAGATGCCGTTCGAAGGCCTCGACGTCCGAGCGCGCATGTCGGGACAGGCGCACCGCCACCATCGCCTGCAGGCCGATACCCAGCGCATCCGGATTCACTTCGGCGTGATAACCGGTCAGTACGCGAGCCATGCGCAGCCGGCGCACCCGCTCCAGGCAGCTCGATTGTGCCAGACCCGTCTTGGCGGCCAGTTCCTTGTTGGACATCCGAGCATTCTTCCGCAGAAGCTGCACGATTCGGGCATCTTTCGAATCCAGTTCAATATTTGGTTTCATAACCGATATTATTTCGGGATAGAACATTATTACCGAATATGCTCCTACAATGGCACCCGTTTGACAACCCGGGAGCCGCAACATGAGCAGCTACGACCACACCACCGGCGTGCACGCCGGTCGCGAGGACCTGCGCCAGCTGGGCGTCCATGCCCTGCCGGTCGACCTTTCGACCACCTATCCGCTACAGGATCTGGCAAGCGGTACGGCGAGCCTGGATGCCCTGGTCGCCGGCCAGGCCGAAGCCGAGAATCCCGTCTACGCCCGGCTGCTCAACCCGACGGTAGCGCGCTTCGAGAAGGCGCTGGCGCGGCTCGAGCGCGCCGAAGCCGCCGTGGGCTTCGCCTCCGGCATGGCCGCGCTGACGGCCATCGTGCTGGCCACGCAGGAATCCGGACGCGAGATCGTCGCCGTGCGGCCCATTTACGGGACCAGCGACCACCTGCTCGACAGTGGCTTGCTGGGCAACCGGGTGACCTGGACCACCGCCGATCAGGTGGCCGAAGCGGTCTCCGACGAGACGGCTTTCGTCCTGATCGAGACACCGGCCAACCCGACCCTGGAACTCGTCGATATTGCCGATGTGGTTCGCCAGGCCGGCGACGTGCCGGTAGTGGTGGATTCGACCTTCGCCACACCGGTCCTGCAGCAGCCGCTCGAACTGGGCGCTGCGATTGTGCTTCACAGCGCGACCAAGTTTCTCGGCGGCCATGGCGACGTGATCGCCGGCGCCGTCGCGTGCAGCGAGGCGCGGGCGGCGAAGCTGCGCCAAGTTCGTGTCGCCACCGGTGCGCTGATGCATCCCTGGGCGGCCTACCTGCTGCATCGCAGCCTGCCGACCCTGAAGCTGCGCGTCGAACGCGCCCAGCAGACGGCAATGGACCTGGCCGAAAGGCTGTCCGGCCATCCGGCCGTCGGCCGGGTCTTTTATCCGGGATGGAACGACGCAGCGCAGCGCGACCTTCTCGAGCGCCAGATGAGCGGCGGCGGCTGCATCCTGGCCTTCGAGCTGGAAGCGGGCTACCGGTCGGCCTCAACGGTGATGCAGAACGTATCGCTGATGATGCCGGCCGTCAGCCTGGGCTCGGTCGACACCCTCATCCAGCATCCAGCCGGCCTGACCCACCGCGTCGTTTCCGAAACCGGGCGCGAATCGGGCGGGATCGGTGACGGGCTGCTGAGACTGTCGGTCGGCCTGGAAGAGGCTGACGATCTGTGGGAAGACCTCTCGGACGCGCTCAGGGCAACCCGTCGGGCGCCCACTGGTCCATCATCTTGCGCTGAGCCGATTCAAGGCGCGTTCCCATCAGCGCGGAAAAGTGCCTGAGCAGGGCATAGCCGAACTTCGGTTCGGCCTCGGCGCGTTTGAGAATCGCCAGCCCGTCGAAATCCAGCACTCGGGTCTTGCCCGACGCCCGGGCATTGAAATGCCAGCGGTAGGGCTCGATCAGCCAGGACCAGCCGAAGATCTTGCCCGGCCCCAGCCGCGTGACCTCCATTGACGGCCCGGTCAGGGCCGGCACCTCCACGACCAGTTCCCCCTCCAGGACCAAAAAGAATCGGTCGGCTGTATCGCCGTGCCGGGCCAGAAGCTGGCCGTCCTCGAATCGGCTTTCGGTGGCATGTTCAGCCAGCCACTCGCGATATTCCGCTTCCAACTCGCCGAAGAACTCCACATTTTCCAGACGTTTCGCGATCTCGTTTGCTGTCATGACGGGACTCCGTTGCGGCGGCGGAAGAATCTCATATAAGTCTGGGGACTCCTTTGCGCCGCGTCAATTCTTTCGCGACCGTGAACGTGCTAGTCTGATAACATACGTTACCGTATGGTAGTTTTGTTGTGACAGCCCACCGTTTAGGAGCCACCGAATGCCGAGCTACACCGGACCCGTCGAAGACTTCCAGTTCCTGATCAAGGAATTCCTCGACCTGGAGACTTGCAGCGACCTGCCCTCGCTCGGGGACCTCGACAACGACCTCATCGATGCTGTACTCGGCGAGGGTGCGCGTTTTTGCGAGTCGGCACTGCAACCGCTCAATGCCTCCGGTGATGCGGCCGGCTGCCGTCTCGAAGGCGACGAGGTCACCACGCCCGAGGGCTTTCGCGATGCCTACCGGACCTACTGCGAAAACGGCTGGCCCGGCCTGACCGCCCCCCCGGAGTTCGGCGGTCAGGGCATGCCGCATATTCTCGGCATCGCCATGTCGGAGATGATCACCGCCGCCAATACTTCCTGGGGTATGTACGCTGCCCTCTCCCACGGTGCCTGGGAGCTGATCAGTGCACGCGGCAGCGAAGCACAGAAGCGAACCTGGCTCCCGAAAATGATCGCCGGCGAATGGACCGGCACCATGAACCTGACCGAACCGCACTGCGGCACCGACCTGGGCCTGGTGCGCACCCGGGCCGAACGACGGGACGGCGGCAGTTACAGCATCTCCGGCACCAAGATCTGGATTTCCGCCGGCGAACATGACCTGGCCGAGAATATCGTGCACTTTGTACTCGCCCGCACGCCCGACGCTCCGAAAGGAACGCGTGGATTGAGCCTGTTCATCGTGCCCAAGTTCCTGGTAGACGAAGACGGCGAGCTCGGTGAGCGCAACGGCGTGACCTGCGCCGGCCTCGATCACAAGATGGGCATCCGCGGCTCGGCCACCTGCGAGATGGTCTACGACAAGGCCGTCGGCTATCTCTTTGGTGAGGAGCAGCAGGGGCTTCCCCTGATGTTTTCGATGATGAACGGCGCCCGCCTGGGCACCGGCATCCAGGGCCTGGGCCTGGCCTCGGTGGCCTACCAGAATGCGGTTGAATTCGCGCGCGAACGCCTGCAGGGCCGCAGCCTTGACGGCGCCAGGTATCCCGACAAGCCCGCCGACCCCATCATCGTGCACCCGGACGTCCGCCGCATGTTGATGACCTCGAAGGCCTTCGTCGAAGGTGCCCGTGGACTGGCCGTCTACACCGCGTTGCAACTCGACATCGAGCACAACCATCCCGATGCTGACCAACGCGAACGCGCCAGCCACTGGGTCGCCCTGATGACGCCCATCATCAAGGCCTACTTCACCGACATGGGCTTCGAGGTCACCAGCCTGGCCATGCAGGTTCACGGTGGTGCCGGCTACATCGTCGACACCGGTGTCGAACAGTTCATGCGCGATGCGCGCATCTCAAGAATCTACGAAGGCACCAACGGCATCCAGGCCCTCGATCTGGTCGGAAGAAAGCTGACGGCGGCCAACGGAGAGGTGGTGAAATCCTTTTTTACCGAAGTCGACACGCTGATTGGCGCATGCAGGGACGATGACGGCATGTCGGAGTTCATCGAGCCATTGAGCGAAGCCGCCGAACGGCTCAAGAAGACAACGGCCGGGGTCTACCAAAGAATGGCTGCCAACCCGCTGGAGGCCGGCGCGGCTTCGGTGGACTATCTGCATCTGTTCGCGCTGACCGCCATGGCCTGGTCCTGGGTGGCCCAGGTTCATGCGGCACGCAAGGCACAGGCTGCCGGGCGGCTGAACGATGCCATTGTCGAAAACAAGACACACACGGCCCGTTTTTTCATGCAGCGCATGCTGCCTGAGGCGCTCGGACTGGTAGACAAGATTGCAGCGGGTGCCGATACGCTCATGGCACTCGACCAGGACGCATTCTGACAGCGGTGCCGGCCTGCATTCAGGTCGGCGATCTGCCACAATACAGCGCTTGGTCCAACCTCGAATCGAGCGCTGCATCTCGATAGCCGCCGGTGACGCGTTGAACTTGAACCCTTGAGGGAGAGCAAGCGGATGACCAAGACGCTGCGGATGCCGCACACGCTGGTGTTGATGTTCATGATGATGATCGTCGCACTGGTGCTGACCTGGGTGCTGCCGGCCGGCAGCTTCGAGACCGTCACCAACGACAGCGGTCGCGAAGTCGTCCAGCCGGGTACGTTCAGCCTGATCGAGGACGCCGATACGCTGGCACCCTGGCACCTTTTCACGGCCGTCCCGAGGGCCATGGCCGATGTTCAGGGCATCATCTTCTTCGTGCTGCTCATCGGCGGCGCTCTGGCGGTCATCCGCAGGACCGGCGCCATCGAAGCGTTCCTCGGCACGGTCATTCAGCGCTTCGGCAACAATGCCTTCTGGCTGATTTCACTGGGCGTATTCCTGTTCGCTGCCGCTTCGGCCACGCTCGGCATGGCCGAAGAGTACATTCCACTGGCAGCCATCCTGATCTCGCTGTGCGTGGCCATGCGCATGGACACGGTCGCCGCCATCGGCATCATGGTCGTCGGCTACTGTGTCGGCTATGGGGCGGCCATCCTCAATCCATTCACCCTGTTCATCGCCCAGGACATCGCCGAGCTGCAGCCGGGCTCGGGCATCCAGTATCGAGCGATCATCTTCTGGCCCTTCCTGGCGATCGGCATCCATCACGTCTGGGCCTACGCACGCAAGGTTCAGCGCGATCCGGAAGCCAGCCTGGTCCACGGTATCGAATCGGCCCAGCCGCCGACGCAGAGCGAGCTGCCGGAGCTGACCAAAAGGCGCCAGGCAATCCTGGGGGTCACCGCCCTGGCCCTGGGCGTTCTGGTCTACGGGATCGTTCAGCACGGCTGGTACCTGGTGGAACTGGGCGCGATGTTCATCGCCCTGGCCATTGCAGTTGCCCTGATCGACCGCATGACTTTCGACGACCTGGCGAAGACCTTTTCCCTCGGCGCATCCGAACTGGCCGGAACGGCGATCCTGATCGGCTTCGCCAAATCGATCGCCCTGATTCTCGAGGACGGTCAGGTCCTGCACACCATCGTCAACGCCATGGCCTCGCCACTGATCGACCTGCCGGCGGAGCTGTCGGCCGTCGGCATGCTGGGCATCCAGAGCGTGATGAACATCTTCGTGTCTTCGGGCAGCGGTCAGGCCTACCTCACCATGCCGCTGATGGCGCCGATCGGCGACCTGGTCGGCATCACACGCCAGGTCTCGGTGCTCGCCTACCAGTTCGGGGACGGGTTCATGAACATGATCGTGCCGACGAACCCGGTGCTGATGGGAATTCTCGGCCTGGCGGGCATCCCCTATGACCGCTGGTTCCGCTTCATCTTTCCGCTGATCCTGAAACTGCTGGCGGCGGCCGCCGTGGCGATGGTGGTGGCGGTTCAAATCGGGTACAGCTAATTTGAACGTGTTATGAGTGTGAAGTGTGAAGTGTGAAGTGTGAAGTGTGAAGAGGCGGGCGTTAGGCGAGAGGTTCAAGTTTTGTGTTTTGCGGCTTGCGGCTGACGTGGTGCGTGTTAGGTGTTACGTGTTTAGGTGCCAGCAGAACGCTATCTCATTGATCCTTAACACTTAACACTTAACACTTCACACTCAGTAAACGCATAGTCGTCCGCCGCGGGTGTCAATCGACGTAAAGGGAGCTGACGGACTCCCCTTCGGCCATTCGGCGGATGGTTTCGGCCAGCATCTGGGCGACCGACAACTGGCGGATGCGCCCGGTGTCACGGGCGGCCTGGCTCAAGGGGATGGTGTCGGTGACCACGATTTCGTCGATGCGCGAATTGTTGATGTTGTCGACGGCCTTGCCCGACAGCACCGGGTGGACACAATAGGCAACGACCTTCTGAGCACCCTTGTCCTTGAGCGCCCCGGCGGCCGAACACAGCGTTCCGGCGGTATCGATCATGTCGTCGACGAGTACGCAGATCTTGCCATCGACATCGCCGATGAGATTCATGACCGTCGCCTCATTGGCGCGCGGGCGACGCTTGTCGATAATCGCCAGTTCGCAATCCAGGCGCTTGGCGATGGCACGGGCGCGAACCACACCGCCGACATCGGGCGAGACCACGATAATCTCGTCGGAGGTGTAATGCTTCCAGATATCGGCCAGGGTCAGCGGCGAGGCGTAGACGTTATCGACGGGCACGTCGAAGAAGCCCTGAATCTGGTCGGCGTGCAAGTCGACCGTCACGACCCGATCGGTGCCGGCCACGGAAATCATGCGTGCGGCGACCTTGGACGTGATGGGAACGCGCGCGGAGCGCGGGCGACGATCCTGACGCGCATAGCCAAAATAGGGAATGATCGAGGTCACTCGATAGGCTGAAGCCCGCTTGAGTGCATCGATCATCACCAGCAGCTCCATGAAATTCTCGGCCGTTGGCTGACAGGTCGGCTGAATCAGGTAAATGTCGCGACCGCGAACATTTTCCATGATCTCGACCATGACCTCGCCGTCGCTGAAACTCCCGACGTTGGCACGGCCCATGGGTACACCCAGATTTGCGGCGATGGCCTGGGCAAGTTCCGGGTTGGCGTTCCCGGCGAATACCATCAGCGAGGGATGACTCAAGACAATACCCCGTTTTGAAAATGGCAGGGACGGCAGGACTCGAACCTGCGAATGCGGGGATCAAAACCCCGTGCCTTAACCAACTTGGCGACGTCCCTGCAAGACGAAAACTCAGTAGCCCGCGAATCTGTCTAAGGCGCCGATCGCGATGGCGGGCATTATAACGATTTTTTACCGCGCTTCGACCCCGAAGCGTTATTCAGAGGGCCCGAATTGCCAATCCCGAATGGCCAGACGGACCGTGTATCGGTCTGACCGGGCCTCCATGCGGGTGGGAAGAAGCCGGCCTTCGACCTGGTTGAAGCGCTGGTACTCCAGTGTCCAGACTGGGCCAGTCATACCCGCCAGGGTCCCATCATCGGCGAACCGGACATCGCCACCGCGCGGCGGCACCAGTCCGCGAATCCACCACGATAATGCGTAAACGGGGATGGGCCAGCCCACCGCCTGCTCGACCAGCGGATCGGGACTGTAACCGCTCAGGCGTTCAACCTCGCTACCCTCGAGCACGGCTTCATTGGGCGAAAATCTCAGCCGCCACTGGCGCCCGCCGGCGGAAGTGCGCAGATGGATGCGGTGCTCATCACCCTCGGCTTCCCAGTTGAAACCGAGAGAACCGCCCCGTTGACCGTCGCTCAGACTGACCCGGCCCGAAATCTGCCATTGCGGGTGTGCATCGAACCAGGCCTGGCGCTCATCGAGCCAGGCTCCGGCGGGACGCGGTTCACGCGTGGCGCAGGCGGCCAGCACAAGACAGGCAGCGAGTGCGATGACAGCCCGCGGAGCAGGCGCAACTCGTTGGCTCATGGCAGCCGGCCGAGTCTTTCCAGGGTATTGCGCAGATAGTCGTCGTCAGGATAGTCTGCCAACGCCCGCTCGATCAGCTCAGCCGCTTCGTCATCCTTCCCGAGATGGTCGAGCACTTCGATCAGGTGAGCCATGATTTCCGGGTTCTCATCGCCTTCGAGCGCCCGTTGCAGATAATCGACGGCTTCCTCGGCCCGGCCGAGCCGGTAAAGAACCCAGCCCATCGAATCGAGCGTTGCCGGGTCTTCGGGGTCCAGTTCAAGCGCGCGCTGGATCAGCCGATAGGCTTCCTGGTGACGGTCGGTGAGATCGGTCAGGGTGTAGCCGAGTGCATTGAGCGCCATGGCGTTATCGCCGTCCATCTGGATGATGCGGCGCAAATCCTGTTCGGCAAGATCGACATTACCGGCCGTGGCCGCGCTCAGCGCCCGTGCGTATAGAAGTTCAGTGCTTCCGCGGTTCTCTGCCAGCGGTTCGGCCAGAAGCTCGACCGCTTCGGCAGCTCGACCGTTGCTGCGCAGCATTTCGGCCTCGATCAGCCAGGTGTCGAGCACCAACTCATCATCGCCCTGCTCTCGCAACTCGGCCAGGATCGAACGACCGGCCTCGACCCGACCCATTCGGCCCAATATCGCGGCCCGGCGCAACATCGACTCTTCCTGGCGGGCGGGATCATCGACACGCTCGTACCATTCAAGCGCCGCCTCGTCACGCCCGACCAGTTCGGCGAACTGCGCGACCAGGTAGGCGTGCCCGCTGCGCTGGGCCGCTTCGGGCAGATCACGCATGCGCTGCCAGACGGCATCGGCTTCGGAGTCCCGATCGAGCCTTGCCAGGTAGATTCCCAGCGTATAGAGAACCTCGCTGTCGGCCGACAGGGAGCGCAGCAAGTCCAGCGCTTGTTCGTCGCGTTCGAGTTGCCTCAACACCTCGGCTTGCGACAACGCAAGCGAAACATCGTCGGGATCGCGTTCCCTGGCTCTTTCGTAGAGGTCGAGCGCTTGCTCGAGATCATCGGTGTCGGCGGCCAACTGGGCGGCCCAGACCAGGTGTTCGACGTCACTGCTGGATTCGGCCGCCAGACGCGAGCGCTCCAGCGCAAGTGCCTGCTCCCCCTGACGCCAAAGCAGGATGCTTTCGGCGTGGGCGACCTCCCCGGCCGGTGCCATATCTCCGCGCTCGTCGACCAGTTGTTCGAATGCCTCCCGGGCCGTGCCATCGTCGCTCGTCGCGGCCAGCAACATGGCCGCTCGACGCCACCAGCGTGCCGATTCGGCCGAACTGTCCCGATCGAGCCAGTTAGTCATCGCGTCGACAGCTTCTTCCGGCTGCCCCAGATTGATGCGGGCTATAATGTGTACGTGGTGGGCCGAGTCGGCATCTTCATCGAGTTCCAGCCAGCGTTCCGCGGCAGCAGCAGCCGCGGGCCAGTTCTCGAGTTGTCCGGCGAGGCGAGTTACCATCCGGGCGATTTCAGGGTCGTTGGAAATCCGGGCGGCCGCGAGGTACTCCTCGAGGGCGGATTCGTATTCGCCGACGTCCGCGAGGCGTTCGGCCGTCGTGATGTGGAGCATCGCTTCCGACTCGGCCTGCTCGTTTTGCGTGCCTGCGGGATCGTCACCGCCCTGGCCGCTGGTTGCGCAGGCGCCGAGCCACAGGCAAAGGCCGCCGGCGAGCAGCGTCTGCTTGATCTGCCGCGCTGCGGGTAGGAAAATTGTACGTTTGTCCATCAACTGGTCCTGCATGTCGTTATTAACCCTGGGAATCAGCCACCAGACCGCCCCGATCAGCATTCGGGAACGGCTGGCGTTCTCGGCTGAATC
Source organism: Wenzhouxiangella sp. 15190 (assembly GCF_003417465.1). Classification (GTDB taxonomy): domain Bacteria; phylum Pseudomonadota; class Gammaproteobacteria; order Xanthomonadales; family Wenzhouxiangellaceae; genus Wenzhouxiangella. The sequence goes on along the minus strand of NZ_QVMV01000029.1, from coordinate 22,573 downwards.
GCTGCCCGAGGCGCTTGCCTCGCTGTCGGCGGTGCCAGGCGTGGAAGGCTGCAGCATCCTGAGCACCTGCAACCGAACTGAACTGTATGTATCGTCCGAACAGGCTATCACGCGCAGCCTGACGGATTGGTTGCACGAGTGGCATGGCCTGGCGCCGAGCCAGTTCCGCGAGCACGTCTATCAACTCGAACACGCCGCCTGCATCTATCATCTCATCAAGGTGATCTCCGGCATGGACTCGATGATCATCGGTGAACCCCAGGTTGCCGGCCAGGCCAAGCAGGCCTGGCAGCTTGCCCAGGCCGCCGATACACTCGACAGCCGGCTCGATCGCATGTTCCAGCATGCCTTCGCCGCGGCCAAGCGGGTACGCAGCGAAACCGGCATCGGACGCGATCCGGTGACGCTGCCCTTTGCCGCGCTGCGGCTGGCCCGGCAGATCTTCGGCGGCCTCGATGAACTGCGCGTGCTGCTCATCGGCGCCGGCGACATGATCGAGGACTGCGCCACGCATTTTCACGCCAGCGGCATGAACACCCTGACCATCGCCAACCGTAGCGAGGATCGTGCCGGCAAGCTGGCCGATCGCTTTGGCGGCCGGGCGGCCACGCTGGACGCACTGCCAGAGCTGCTCGGCGAAAGCGACCTGGTCATCGCCTGCACCGCCAGCCCCCGGACCATCATCGATCGGCAGATGATTCGCGATGCCCTGCGCAAGCGCCGCCGGCAACCGATGTTCGCACTCGATCTGTCGGTGCCGCGCAACATCAGCGCTGACTGCGCCAGCCTGGACGACCTGTATCTCTATACCATCGACGACTTGCGCGCCATCGTCGAGTCAGCCCAGCAGAAGCGCCAGAAATCGCTGCAGAAAGCCAACGCCATTGTCGAATCGGAGGTGGCCACCTTCGAACGCTGGCTTCGGCTTCAGGCAACGTCGGGCACGCTCAAGTACCTGCGGCAGCGCGCCCACAGCGAACGCGATGAATTGCTCGAACGCGCTCGCCAGGAACTCGACAAAGGCGGCGATCCGGAAGACGTCATGCGCCGCCTGACCCACCGCCTGGTCAACCGCCTGCTGCACGGGCCGAGCATCAAGCTGCGCCAGGCGGCCGAAGCGGGAGACGAGGACCTGCTCGCCGCGGCACGTTTCTACTTCAACGACGACGACTCATGAACGAAAGCATGCGCCAGCGGCTGGCCGAGGCCCGGGAGCGCTTCGAGGAACTCGAACACCTGCTTGCCAGCCCCGAGATCATCGGCGACCGTCACCAGTTCGAACAGCTCTCGCGCGAATACGCCGAGCTCGAACCGCTCATCCAGGTCTGGCAGCAGTTCCGCGACAACGAGCAGGCGAGCCGGGAAGCACGGGAGTTGCTCGAGGCCCGTGACGGGGAAGTGCGGCAAATGGCGCGCGAGGAGCTTGAATCGCTGGAGTCCGATACCGAAGCGCTTGAACGGAAACTGCAGAAACTGCTGCTGCCGCGCGATCCCAACGACGAACGCAACGTGTTTCTCGAGATCCGTGCCGGCACCGGCGGCCAGGAAGCGGGCCTGTTCGCCGGCGACCTGCTGCGCATGTACACCCGTTATGCCGAACGGTGCGGATGGAAGGTCGAGATCATGTCCGCCCAGGAAAACGAGGCCGGGGGCTTCCGCGAAGTCATCGCCCGCGTCATCGGCAAGGGAGCCTGGTCCAGGCTCAAGTTCGAATCGGGCGTGCACCGCGTCCAGCGCGTGCCGGAGACCGAATCGCAGGGCCGCATCCACACCTCGGCCTGCACGGTGGCGATCCTGCCCGAAGTCGATGATGTCGAAGCGATTGACGTCGATCCCAACGATTTACGCGTCGATACCTTCCGCTCCTCCGGCGCCGGCGGCCAGCATGTCAACACCACCGACTCGGCCATCCGCATCACCCACCTGCCCACCGGCATCGTGGTCGAGTGCCAGGACGAGCGTTCGCAACACAAGAACCGCGCCCGGGCCATGAGCCTGCTCAGCGCCCGCCTTCACGAAGCCCGGGTCCGTCAGCAAAAGGACGAGCGCGCCGCCGAACGCAAGCTCCAGGTCGGTTCGGGTGACCGTTCGGAACGCATTCGCACCTACAATTTCCCGCAGGGCCGGGTTACCGACCATCGCATCGGACTGACCCTGTATGATCTGGACAAGGTCATCGACGGGGAACTCGACGCCGTCATCGAGCCGCTGGTGGAGTCCCACCAGGCCGAATTGCTCGCTGAACTGACGGCGCATTCCCACTAAAGGCGCATGTACCAATCCGAACTAACGATCGAAACGGCCGGGCGTGACACCCTTGATGTTACTGACCGCGTTGCCGGCGAAGTGGCGGCCAGCGGCATCGAAACCGGCCTTTGCCACGTCTTTCTCAAGCATACTTCAGCCTCCCTGCTGATCAACGAGAACGCCGACCCGGACGTCCAGCGTGATCTCGAGACCTTTTTCGCCGACCTGGTACCCGACGGCGACGCGCGCTTTCGGCATGATGCCGAAGGCGCCGACGACATGGCCGCGCACGTGCGCCTGGCGCTCACGCATACCGACCTCACCATACCCGTTGCTGCCGGCCGGCTGGCGCTGGGTACCTGGCAGGGCATCTTCCTGTGGGAGCACCGCTATCAGCCCCACCGCCGCCACATTGTCGTCACGATCCGTTAGCTAGGCTTAGAGGCGCATACTAAGGTTCAATCGAACCAATAAATCGACTGCCCACGCGTTATATTAGTATTTTATAATGCAAGGCATCTTCTGTAAAAGGAGCACACGAGATGGATCTGGACCCGGTTCTGCTGTCGAGAATCCAGTTTGCCTTCGTGGTGTCATTCCACGCCATCTTCCCGGTCTTCACGATTGGCCTGGCAGCCTATATCGCGGTTCTCGAAGGTCTGTTCTTTCGGACTCACCGCCCCGTCTATCTTCAGCTGTCGCAATTCTGGACGCGCGTTTTCGCGCTCGTCTTCGGCATGGGCGTGGTCTCGGGTATCGTCATGTCCTTCCAGTTCGGCACCAACTGGAGCACATTCTCCTACCAGGCCGCCAACTTCTTCGGTCCGGTATTGAGCTACGAGGTGGTCACCGCCTTTTTCCTCGAGGCCACATTCCTCGGGGTGTTGCTGTTCGGCCGCGACAAGGTGCCGCCGGGCGTTCACCTGTTCGCCGCCTGCATGGTCGCTGTCGGCACGTTCATCTCCAGCTTCTGGATCCTGGCGGCCAACAGCTGGATGCAGACTCCCGCCGGGGTGGACATGGTCGACGGGGTCCTGAAGGTCACCTCCTGGGGCGAGGCCATCTTCAACGCCTCCCTGCCTTATCGATTCGCCCACATGGGCCTGGCCTCGTTCATCACCGGCGGCTTCGTGGTCGCCGGCGTCAGCGCCTGGTACCTGCTAAAGGGACAGCATCGCGAAAGCAGCCTGACGGCCCTGAAAATGAGCCTGCTGATGCTGGCCGTCGTCACGCCCCTGCAATTGTTCGTCGGCGACCTTCACGGCCTCAATACCCTCGAAGAGCAACCCGTCAAGGTCGCGGCCATGGAAGGACACTGGGAAACCAGGCAGGGCGCGCCGCTGATCCTGTTCGCGATTCCCGACTCCAACGCTGAAAAGAACCATTTCGAAATCGGCATTCCGAACCTGGGCAGCCTGATCCTCACCCACAGTCTCGACGGCGAGGTCCAGGGCCTCAAGTCAGTGCCGGCCGAGGACCGACCGCCGGTGGGTATCGTCTTCTGGAGTTTCCGCGTGATGGTCGCCGTTGGCTTGATCTTCATCGGCGTATCGATTCTCGGCGCCATTCAGATCCTGCGCGGGCGCCTGGAGCACTCGCCGCGGCTTCTGCGCGTCATCAACTGGATGATTCCCCTGCCCTTCGTGGCCGTTCTGGCCGGCTGGTTCGTGACCGAAGTCGGACGCCAGCCCTGGATCATCTACGGGCTCATGCGCGCCAGCGAAGCCGTCACGCCCTCACTGAGCGGCGGGATGGTGCTGGCGACCCTGATCGGCTATATCGCCGTCTATGCAACCGTCTTTACCGCCGGCATCACCTACCTGCGGCGGGTCATCCTGACGGGGCCGCCATCCAAAGCGGACCAGGGCGAAATGAAATCGGCTCACGCCAAGCGACCCTGGTCAGCCGTAGGCGACAGCTCGGACAAACCTGCTGCCGAAGGAAGGAGCTGAGATTATGGAACTGTTCGACCTGACCCTGATCTGGATCGTCATCATCGGCATCAGCGTGTTCATGTATATCCTCATGGACGGCTTCGACCTCGGTGTCGGCATTCTTTTCCCCTTCGCCCCCAGCGATGAAGCGCGGGACGACCTGATGAACTCGGTCGCCCCGGTCTGGGACGGCAACGAGACCTGGCTGATCCTCGGCGGTGCCGGCCTGCTGGCCGCCTTCCCGATGATCTACTCGGTCTTTCTGCCCGCGCTCTACATCGGCGTATTCCTGTTGCTGGCCGGTTTGATCTTTCGGGGCGTGGCGTTCGAGTTCCGGTTCAAGGCCCGCGACTCGCGTCACTGGTGGGATCGCTCCTTTTCGATCGGATCGACCGTTGCCGCCTTCGCCCAGGGGGCGGTCGTGGGCGCCTACATTCAGGGCTTCGAGGTCGAGGGCTTTTCCTATGTCGGCGGCGCCTTCGACTGGCTCACCCCGTTCACGGTCATGACCGGGCTGGGCGTGGTCGCCGGCTACGCCCTGCTCGGTGTCACCTGGGCCATCCTCAAGACCGAGGGCGCCACGCGCGACTGGGCCTATCGCATGGCGCCATGGTTGCTGGCGGTGGTGATGGGCTTCTTCATCCTCGTCAGCCTCTGGACCCCACTGGCCAGCGAACACGTGCGTGAACGCTGGTTCGGGCAGGCCTCGCTACTCTGGGTCTTCCCGGTCCTGACCGTCATTACCGCCGTCTGGGTTCTGCAAAAACTGAAGCAGCGTTCGGACGCCACGCCGTTTATCGGCTCGATGATCCTGTTCGCGCTGTTCTATTTCGGCCTGCTGGCGTCGATGTGGCCCTACGCCGTGCCGCCGGAGCATACCTTCTGGGATGCCGCCTCCGACCCTGGCAGCCAACTCTTCCTGTTGTTGGGCGTATTGTTCCTGCTGCCCATCATCCTGGGCTATACGGCCTGGTCCTACTGGGTATTCCGGGGCAAGATCCGCCCGGGAGAAGGCTACTCCGGGCACTGACCGCCCCGGCTTTGACCACGGCGTGAGCAGCGAGAGCCAATGGTTGGCGGCGCGGGAGCCGACGGGCTTCCGCGCCGGCCTGATCACGCTGTCGCTGATCCAGTCCGGTCTCATCGTGATGCAGGCCTGGTTGCTGGCCGGGATTGTGCACGCCGTCATGATCGACGGACGTGCGCCCGGCGATCTGGCGCTGCCGTTCTTGCTGTTATTGCCCGTTTTCGCCGCGCGAGCCGGGACGGAGACGATGAAAGGCTGGATCGCCTCGGGGGCCGCGGCCCGAATACAACGCCAGTTGCGCCCGCGACTGTTCCAGCATATCGCCGATGCCGGCCCGACCTTCGTCGCCGGACGCAGCGCCGGCGCCCTGTCGACCGTGCTGGTCGAACAAGTCGATCTGCTCGAGCGCTGGTACGGGCGCCTTGTGCCGCAGACGATCACTGCCGGGGTGACCGTCCCGGTCTTGCTGATGGCGGTCCTTTGGCAGGACTGGCTGGCCGGCACGTTCCTCGCCCTGGCCGCACCGCTGATCCCGCTGTTCATGATCCTGGTCGGCTGGGGGGCAGAACAGGCCAGCCGCGACCAGCAACGCGAACTTGCCCGCCTGGGCGGGGTGTTTCTCGACCGCTTGCGCGGCCTCGACACCATCCGGCGCTTCGGCAGCGAAACGCACGAACTCGGCCGGTTGAGTGCCTTGATTGATGATTTTCGCCGCCGCACCCTGGCGGTCCTGCGCCTGGCCTTCCTGTCGACGGCGGTGCTCGAGTTCTTCAGTGCCGTGGCCATCGCCGCGGTGGCGATCTACGTCGGACTCGGCCTGCTCGGCTACATCCAGTTCGGCCCCGCCCCGGCGCTGACCCTGCATAGCGGCCTTTTTGTGCTGCTGCTGGCACCCGAATTCTTCCAGCCACTCAGACAGCTCTCCCAGGCCTGGCACGACCGCGCCGACGGACTGGCAGCGGCGGGTTCCATCCGCGCCGTGCTGGAAGCGCCCCCGGCCCGACCGGAACCGCTTGATCCCGTGGCAATCACGCCCGGCACGGCCTGCCGAATCGAGATCGACGGCCTGATCCTGGAGCGTCCGGGGCGCGGCGCGGTGCTGACCGATATCGAACTCGATATCCAGCCCGGCCAACGCGTGCTGCTACGCGGCCCCAGCGGCGGCGGCAAGTCGACCCTGCTCGACCTCATCGGCGGCTTTCTCGTGCCCGACTCGGGCCGTATCCGAATCGACGGTATCGAATTGCAGCGCATCGACTCGCAGGACCTCTCGCGGCTGCGTGCCTGGATGGGACAAAGCGGCGGCCTGTTCGATGGCAGCCTGGCTGACAACATACGGTTGTCTATGCCGGGAGCGGGCGAAGCAGCGTTGGGATCAGCCATCGAGGCCGCCGGCCTGACCGACTGGATCGCGACCCTGCCCCGGGGCACGGCGACGACGATCCGCGCCTCCGGCGAGGGTTTGTCCGGCGGACAGGCGCGCCGCATTCTGCTGGCCCGCGCCATGCTGCGGCCGCGGCCTCTGGTGTTGCTCGACGAGCCGACCGCCAGTCTCGACGCCGACACCGCCGAGTCGCTCTGGACGACGCTCGGCGCATTGTCGAGGGAACGCGGCCCGACCGTAATCTGCGCCAGCCACGATCCGCAGGCCGAAGCCTGGGCCGATCGGATATTCGAGCTGGAAAGCGGGCGTCTCGAGGAGGTTGGGCGATGAAGCTGAACCGATTGATCGCCGCGACCTGGCGACGGCAGTGGCCCTGGCTGCTGCTGGGTATCACCCTGATGCTGGCCTCGAGTGCCGCCGCGCTGGTGCTGCTCGGCCTTTCGGGCTGGCTGATCACGGCCAGTGCGATGGCGGGGCTCGGAATGATCGCCGCTGTCGACATCTTCACGCCCGGCGGCGGTATCCGGCTGGCCGCCATCACCCGAACCGTGGCGCGCTACGGCGAGCGCATGGCCACGCATCAAGCCACGCTCGGCCTGCTCGCCTCCTTGCGCGTGAGCCTGCTGGAGCGACTGCTGAAACTCGACGAGCTTCAGTTGCGGCGGCTACGGCGAGGCGAGACCCTGGACCGATTCACGCGCGATGTCGAGGCGCTCGACCATCTCTATTCGGGCGTGGTCGGCCCCATCGTGACGGCCGCGCTGACAACGCTTGGCGTGGCCGCCACGCTGCTGCTGCTCGTCTCCCCCATGGCCGCGCTGGTGATCGCGGGCGTTGGCCTGACGGGCGCGATCATCACCCTGTCGGCGGGCCGGATCGGTCGCGCACCCGGCCGGGCCCGTGCCTTGTCGGAGCCGGCATTGCGACGCCGGTGCACCGACAGCCTGGAAGGGCTCAAGTCCCTCGTGGCCGAACGGCGTGTCCCGGATCATCGCCGGGCGCTCGAGCGTCTGTCCACCCGGCAGATCGATCATCAGTTGACCCTCGACCGGATCGACGCCGCCGGCCGCGGCCTGGTCGACCTGGCCGGCTTTCTCGGCGTGTGGGGGGTGTTGCTGATCTCGCTCACCGGATTCTCCGGGGAGCAGTTTTCGGGTCCGGTGGCGGTTATGGCCGTGATCGTCACACTCGGCCTGATCGAGGTCTGGCAGGCCCTGCCCTCCGCCTGGCGCCAGATGACCCGCACCCGCCTGGCCGCCGAGCGCGTTGCGGAACTGGCCGAGCGAAAGCCCTTGCTGGCACATTCCGGCAACGCGCTGCCCCCGGCCGACGGCGGCGAACTTTCAGTCGAAGCGCTTCACTTCGCCTGGCCGGACAGTCCGCAACCGCTGATCGAACACCTGAACCTCGAGCTCGGCCGGGGCGAACGCCTGCTGGTCACGGGAGTCAGCGGCAGCGGCAAGACCACCCTGGCGCTCTTGTTGATGCGCCAGATCGATCCGGATTCGGGCGTCATCCGGCTGGATGGGCTGGATTTGCGCGACATCGACGCCGACGCGCTCAGGCGCCGCATCGGCTATCTCCCGCAGCAGCCAACCCTGTTCGGCGACACACTGGCCGCCAACCTGCGCGTGGCCGCCCCCGATGCCGACGAAGCCGCGATGGCGAAGGCCCTGGACGATGCCGGCCTGGGCCAATGGCTGGCCAGCCTGGAGAAGGGGCTCGAAACCTGGCTGGACGAGGGGGGCGCCAGCCTGTCCGGCGGTGAACTGCGGCGTATCGGACTGGCCCGCCTGATGCTCGTCGACCCGCCGGTCGTGATCCTCGACGAACCCACGACCGGACTGGACCGGACCACAGCCGGCAGCCTGGCATCGGGCCTGGAGCGCTGGATCGAGTCTCGCACCGTCGTGATGATCAGCCACGAACCGGAACTGCTGCCGCGCTACGACCGGGTATTGCGCCTGTAGGCAGAAGACACCCGGGCGACCCACAGCATGGCCGCCAGAAGCGGCACCAGGCCGAAGACGACTTCCGGCCGGTACTGCGGGCTGCCCGGCCAGGCCAACAGGATGGCGCCGGCAGCGGCAGCGGCCGCGAGCAACCACCACAGCACGGCCCGTGCGGGCCGGGGCAGCGGCAACAGCATCAGCAGCCACACGGGATTGAGCAAGAGCACCACCCGATTGCCGTCGATGACCTCGTGGCCGCTGCCGAACCACATCAATAAAACCACGATGCCGCCCAGGCCGGTCGCGAGAACGGCAATCCGCCACGGCAGCAGGGACCAGAAACCCGGCTCGAATCGTAACGCGACGGCCACCATCAAGGCCGCCAGCAGGGAAACCAGGCCGTAGGACCACCACTGCAGGACCGGCTCGTCCGGGATGTTGTGGTGGCGCGACTCGTAAAGTGTTTCGGTCTCGCCGACCAACGGCTCACCGTCGATCGTGACCGTCGCCATCCAGTCGGCCAGCGCCTCCGGAACGAAACCCTCCTCCCAGGCTGTACGCGGGCGATCGACCATCGGGCCGAGCAGCAGCATCAGGCCGGCGTGGAGTTCGAGCCGGCTTTCGTTGTAGCGGCGGATGTGATCGCGGAAATTGAGTCTCGCGGGTGTGGATTCGAGCTGCGTTTTAACCTGGCCGTCCACGACCCGGTCGATCAGGTCCCGCAGCCAGGTCGAGCAATTGGCGAAGAAGTAGTCGTAGTCGTAATACTGCGGAATCGGGAAGACGTTCTCGTGCAGCAGTCCGTGCAGTTCACGAATCTGTCCGGGATCGAGATCGAGTTTCTGAATGCGAATGGAACGATCGCGCATCCGATAGAACGCGAATTCATCTTCCGGGGAGGACGCCGAACCGAAATACTTCATGATGCCGCGGGCAAAATCCGTATAGAAGCCCGGGCGGTCCATCTCGAAGTAGCCGAAGCTGTAGACGTGATCGAGACCCAGTTCGGCATCGCGCAGCCAGATCGCATTGTGGCCGAAGCGCTCCCATACTTCCTGGCCCGGCCCGTAGGTCACCAGCCAGGCTTCCTGGGCAACGGCCGGCAGCGCCTGGATGCCGATCACGAGCATGACAAGCAGCCGCAGCCGGGCCGCGATCATTTCCTTCATCCCTCGGATAATCCGTATCGTGCAAAGCGACATTGTGCCCCATACTGCTGCACAACCTCACCACATATGGTTCAGGAAATGTCCCGAATCCAGTTCGACAATCGCGACGGCGTTACCCTGACGGGCACCCTGGAATTACCCCCCGGAGGCCACTACCGCGCCACGGCGGTATTCGCCCACTGCTTTACCTGCGGCCGGGATATCCGGGCGGCGCGCGAGATCACCCGTGCCCTGGCGGATGCCGACATTGCCGTTTTGCGCTTCGACTTTACCGGCCTGGGCGAAAGCGAAGGCGACTTCGCCGATACCACCTTCTCCAGCAATCTCGACGATCTCGAGGATGCCGCCGAGTATCTCGGCGAAGAACTCGAGCCCCCGCAGCTCCTGGTGGGCCACTCGCTCGGCGGCGCGGCCGTGCTGGCCGTCGCCGAACGCCTCGACAGCGTACAGGCCATCGCCACGATCGCCGCGCCCTCGAGCCCGACCAACGTGCTCAAGCACTTCGACGAGCATCTCGACGAGATCGCCGAATCCGGCAGCGCCGAGGTGGACCTGGCCGGCCGATCCTTCCGCATCCGCCGCGACTTCGTCGAGGATGCACGCTCCCATGATCTCGACGAGCGCCTGGCGCGCCTCAAGCGCGCGCTGCTGGTGCTTCATTCACCGGTCGACCGGACCGTCTACATCGAGCATGCCCAGCGCATCTTCGCCGCCGCCAGGCATCCCAAGAGTTTCGTCAGTCTCGACCATGCCGATCACCTCCTCAGCCGAACCGAAGACGCAAAATATGCCGCAAGGGTCATCGCCGCCTGGGCCGGCCGCTTTCTCGAGATCGACAAGCCGGAAGCGGAAGAAGGCGTGCTGGTGCGCGGCCGAACGGCCGACGGCTTTCTATGCCGGCTACAGGCGGGCAGTCACGCCCTGATCGCGGACGAGCCGCAGGCCAATGGCGGCAATGACCACGGACCCGATCCCTACCAATACCTGGCGTCGGCCCTGGGTGCCTGTACGGTGATGACGCTCAACATGTACGCACGCCACAAGAAGTGGCCGGTCGAGCGCGTCAGTTGTCGGGTGAGACACAGCAGGATTCATGCTGAAGACTGCGAGCACTGCGAGACGACGAGTGGCAAGGTCGACCGGCTCGAGCGGGAAATCACGATCGAGGGCGACATCGATGTCGATCAGCGCCAGCGCATGCTCGAAATCGCTGACCGCTGCCCGGTCCACCGCACCCTCGAGTCCGAAATCGAGGTGACTTCGAAACTAGGGAGCCTCTGATCAATCCGTCATGACTTCCATGGCTTGAAGCCGGCGATCGTCGGCGCTGGTCACCACGAAGGTCAAGCCGTCGATTGTGACCGACTCGCCGGCTTCGGGCAGGCGGCCGAATTCGGCCACCACGAGGCCGCCGATCGTGTCGTACTCGTCATCGCTGAAATCACTGTCGAACGATTCGTTGAAATCGTCGATGGCCGTCAGCGCCTGGACGAGGTACTTGCCCTCCTCCAGCTTCTGAATATCCTGAACGGCATCGGCGTCGTGTTCGTCGTCGATGTCGCCGACGATTTCCTCGAGCACGTCCTCGATGGTGATCAGGCCTGAAACCCCGCCGTACTCATCGACCACGATCGCCATGTGGTTCTTGCTGACGCGGAACTCCCTCAGCAGGACATTCAGGCGCTTCGACTCGGGGATGATGACCGGCGTTCTGACCAGGTCCTCCAGGCTCAGGCCGTCGCCGTTGGCGACCAGCTTGAGTAAATCCTTGGCCAGGAGGATACCCTTGACCTGATCGCGGTCCTCGCCTACGACCGGGAATCGGGAATGGCCCGACTCGATGATGATCGGCAGAATCTCGTCGAGCGGCGTTCCGTCGGGAATCACGACCATGTGCGAACGCGGGATCATCACGTCGCGCACCTGAAGCTCGTCGACTTCGAGCGCGCCTTCCAGCATGGCGAGGGTATCGGGCTCGATCAGACCCTGCTCGCTGACAGCGCGCAGCAGTTCGAGCAGGTCTTCCCGACTTTTGGGTTCGCTGCCGAAGGCGCGTCCGAGTTTTTCCAGCCAGCCGCGAGAGCCGGCGCTGCTACTGTCGTTCGAACTGTCGGTGGATTCGTCGTTCATATTGGAGAGGATACCGCCTAAATCACGATATCTCAGTTGTAATCGCTCAAGTACGGGTCGCCAACACCCAGATCGGCCAGGAGCCGGATTTCCCGGGACTCCATGACCTCGGCCTGTTCGGCTGACATGTGGTCGAAGCCTCTCAGATGCAAGATGCCGTGGATCAGCAGATGGGCGAAATGCGCGCGAGCCGACTTGCCCTGCTCCGCGGCCTCGCGCTCGAGGACCGGTGCGCACAGCACGATATCGCCGAGAAGATTGATGCCGACGCCCTCGGGCAGCTCGGCCGGAAAACTGAGTACATTGGTGGCACGATCCCGTCCGCGCCAGCGTCTGTTAAGTTCACGTCCCTCGGCCTCGTCGACGATACGCAGGTTCAGCACGGGCTCGTCGAGATCGGCCAGCGCCACCGCCGCAATACGGCGTATGTCCTCGTCGTCGGGCAGAGAGTCCGACTCGCATTCGCGCTGGATGGACAGGCCGGTGGCGGCCACGTCACTGATCACGTTCATCGGCGCGCTCGTAGGCCTCGACGATGCGGCGCACGATCGGATGACGCACCACGTCGCGGGCATCGAAGAAGGTCGTACTCACGCCTTCGACTTCCTTGAGCAGGGCAATCGCCTGGCGCAGGCCGGAGTTGACCTTCGGCGGCAGGTCGATCTGGGTGAGGTCACCGGTAATCACCGCCCTGGAGCCGAAACCGATGCGCGTGAGAAACATCTTCATCTGCTCGGAAGTCGTGTTCTGTGCCTCGTCGAGGATCACGAAGGCGTCGTTGAGCGTGCGCCCGCGCATGTAGGCCAGCGGCGCGACCTCGATGACATTGCGCTCGGTCAATCGCGCGGCTTTCTCGAAGCCGAGCATCTCGTAGAGCGCGTCGTGCAGCGGCCGGAGGTAGGGATCGACCTTCTGCGCCAGATCGCCCGGCAGAAAGCCCAGGCGCTCGCCGGCCTCGACCGCCGGGCGCACGAGGACGATGCGTTGCACGCGATCGGACTCCAGGGCATCGACGGCACAGGCCACGGCCAGGAACGTCTTGCCGGTGCCGGCCGGCCCGACGCCGAAATTGACGTCGCTCTCGCTGATGCGCTTGAGGTAGCGTTTCTGGTTGGGCCCACGCCCGCGAATCATGCCGCGGCGGGTGCGAATACCAGCCTCGACCTCGTCGTTTTCGGGCTCATCGAGTCCGGACTGCTGAAGATGCAGATTGACCGTCGCCGGACTCAGGATCTCGCCTTCGGACTGGCGATAGAGTTGCTGCAAAACGCGCCGTGCAGACCCGACCGCGTCGGGCTCGCCCTCGATGCTGAACAAATTGCCGCGCGCGGCAATCGCCACGCCCAGCCTCTTTTCGATCAGGTTGATGTGTTCGTCGAGGTGGCCGCAGAGATTGGCCAGGCGTTCGTTGTCGACCGGCTCGAGCTCGAGCGTGACGGCCGTTTCCGGAGCGGCTGACATCTAGGCGACTGCTTCCTGCGTATGATCCAGCCGGCCGCGCAGCGAGTTGGCCATGGCCTCGGTGATGACGACGTCGACCATGCGGCCGACCAGTTCGGGCGGCCCGGGAAAATTGACCACCCGGTTGTTCTCGGTGCGTCCGGCCAGTTCGTTGGCCTGCTTGCGGCTGGCACCCTCGACCACGACACGCTCACGCGTGCCCACCATGGCCTCGGCATAGGCGCGGGCCTGGTGGTTCAGCTGGTCCTGCAGACGCTTGAGGCGGCCCTTCTTCTCCTCGAGGATCACGTTGTCGGGGAACGAGGCCGCCGGCGTTCCCGGTCGGGCCGAATAGATGAAGCTGAAGCTCTGATCGAATTCCAGGTCCTTGACCAGATCGAGCGTCTGCTGGAAATCACGCTCGGTCTCGCCGGGAAAGCCAACGATGAAATCCGAACTCAGCGCGATATCGGGGCGCACCTCGCGCAGGCGACGCATCTTCTGCTTGTATTCGAGAATGGTGTGACCGCGCTTCATCAGCGACAGCACGCGATCGGAGCCGGACTGCACCGGCAGGTGCAGGTAGTTGGCCAGCTTGGGCACATCGGCAAAAGCCTCGATCAGGCTGTCGGAAAACTCCACCGGATGCGAGGTGGTGAAACGGATGCGCTCGATGCCCTCGATATGGTCGATGTAGCGGATCAGCAACGCCAGGTCGGCGGTGCCGCCGTCGTGCATGGGGCCGCGGTAGGCGTTGACGTTCTGCCCGAGCAGGTTGATCTCGACCACGCCCTGTGCAGCCAGTTCGGCCACTTCGGCGACGACATCGTCGAGCGGCCGGCTGACCTCCTCCCCGCGGGTATAGGGCACCACGCAGAAGGAGCAGTACTTGGAGCAGCCTTCCATGATCGACACGAAGGCGCTGCCGCCCTGCTTGCCGGGGCTGGGCAGGTGATCGAACTTCTCGATTTCGGGAAAGGAAATGTCGATGGCCGGCTTGCTGCCCTCACGTACGCTGTCGAGCATGGCAGGCAGACGGTGAATGGTCTGCGGCCCGAAGACCATGTCCACGAACGGTGAGCGCTTGACGATGTTCTCGCCCTCCTGGCTGGCCACGCAACCGGCCACGCCGATGACCACGTCGGGGCGGGATTCCTTGAGCGGCCGCCAGCGGCCCAGCTGCGAGAAGACCTTCTCCTGGGCCTTTTCACGAATCGAGCAGGTGTTGATCAGGATGACGTCGGCCTCTTCGGGGCTGTCGGTCAACGCCAGCCCATGCGAGTGCGCGAGTACGTCGGCCATTTTCTCCGAGTCATACTCGTTCATCTGGCAACCGTGTGTCTGTATGTAGAGCTTGCCCGCCATCAATTACTCAAGGTTTTGAAAGAACCCGTCATTTTACCGCACGAAGGCCGGCACTGCCGACCACTGAGTGACTCCGGAAACGTACCCGTCGGGTGATCCGGCACACCAGCTCGTAGGAAATGGTGTCGGCGGCCTCGGCGAGCGTCTCGATCGGCAGGCCCTGTCCCCACAACACGACTTCGTCGCCGACCCGCGCATCGGGACAGGGCGCGAGATCGATGGTGATCATGTCCATGGACACACGCCCGCACATCCGGCAGACCTGACCGTCGACGAGCACCGGCGCGCCGTCGGCCATGCTGCGCGGATAGCCGTCGCCGTAACCGATGCTGGCCACGCCCACACACATCTCGCGATCAGCCGTGAAACGCGCCCCGTAGCCGATGCTCTCGCCGGCAGCCACGCGGTTGACGGCCATCAGTTCGGCACTCAGCGTCATCGCCGGCTCCAGCCCCAGGTCCGGACCCGACCGTCCCGGCAGGGGTGAAATGCCATAGAGCACCAGGCCGGCGCGTACCCAGTCGAGGCGGGTCTCGGGCAAGTTAATCAGTCCGGCGGAATTGGCCAGGCAGCGTTCCCCTTCCAGGCCTTCGGTAGCGCGATGAAAGCGCTCGAGTTGCAGGGCATTGAGCGGGTGATCGGGCGTTTCGGCACAGGCCAGGTGACTCATGACGTTGACTTGCTCGACACCGGGAATCGCCAGCAGGCGCCGGTGCATGTCCGCGGCCGCATCAATCGGCACGCCGAGCCGGTGCATGCCGGTGTCGATCTTCAGCCAGAGTCGGCGGGCCGGTGAGCGACCGAAACGCTCGAGCGCCTCGAGCTGGTGTGGATGATGAATGGTCAGCTCCAGGCCGAGATCGGCGGCAACCGCCAGATCCCCGTAATCGCTGACGCCCTCGAGCAACAGGACCGGAAGCCCATTGCCCAGCCGGCGGATGGCACGGGCCTCCTCGATGGTGGCCACCGCCAGCATGTCGGCCTGCTCGAGGGCCGGCAGGCACAGGTCGATGCGATGGCCGTAAGCGTCGGCCTTGACCACCGCCATGATGCGGCTGTCAGGCGCGTACTGGCGCACGCGACCGAGGTTGTGGGCGATCGCGCTCGGATCGATATGGGCGATGGTGTTGCGGGCCATGCGGGCGAATAATAGGCGGGCTTAGCCGTCCTGACCGTAGAAGTCCGGGGTGAAATCGCGGAAACGCACGAATTCACCCTGGAAGGCCAGATCGAGCTTGCCGGTGGCGCCGTTGCGATGCTTGCCGATGATGATCTCGGCCTTGCCCTTGTCCGGCGAATCCTCGTTGTAGACTTCGTCGCGGTAGATGAACAGGATCAGGTCGGCATCCTGCTCGATGGCGCCGGAGTTGTGACTGATGATGCCATCAGCCAACCAGCAGGCATTGCCTGGGACGGTCAGATCGAAGACTTCCTCTTCTCCGTCTGGTTCCACACACACCACCCGGTCCCAGAAGAGGGCACCTTCGCAAAGCGCACGCAAGCGGTCATCGTTGAGGATTTCGGCATAGCTTAAAAGTGTGTCTCGCGAGGGCGAAAAACTGAACTGAGCGCTTCCACCATACGCCGTGCCTCGGCTGCGCGCCATCTGGCGGTGCGAAATGCCCTGTCGGGCCATTTGGCCGCGTATGTAGTCGAAGACTTCAGCCGGCCAAGTATCGACATTGGTATTGTCATTCATACGCTCGAGCTGCTGCCGGATAGTCTCGGCGCAGATTGCCTGCCTGCCAAACACTCCGATTCGATCCAGAAATGTCTTCTGCTCGGCGGTGCCCGAAATATCTAGCGTATACCAGCCTTCCGTGTCGCCCCGCTTGACATGACGAATTCTGCCGACAATACCGAAGCGGAGAAGCAGTAAGGCTACATCACCGATCAGATGGCGACTAGCCGTGGAAAAATAGATGCGCACCCTGCCGCTGGCCGCCCTTGTGATGCTGCCGTCTGTTGCCCACAGGTGTTGTATAAACAGCGCCAGCTGTTTGTTGGCCAGAGTAAAAAGCTCGGAAGGCAATCGCTTGTTATGCGATCGCTGGCCAAACACCCCCAGATCCTTCAGCCATTTACCGACGCCGCGCGGATGCCAGCGATTACCATTGCCGCTAATGACTAGTTGATGCCAGTTGCCATGCCCCGGGCACCGTCTAACCGTCGATCCCATGGCACTGGCGGCTTCGGTCACGACCCGGCTGTTTTCCTCACAGGCCGTGGTGTAACGCATCGGCTGACCTTTCACGTAGCTGCCGTCTCCGACGAGATGGGCCAGTAAGCGAATCTCGTGGTCGTGCCAGCGTATCGGACGGGCCGGTTCCGGCAGATATCGGGCCACAGCCAGCCGGTCGCCCGGTTCAAGATCACCGGCACATTTCCAGTCCCACAGCGCACGCAGACGATGATCAACCGTGCAGCGTATAGTTCGGCCACTGGCCAAGGACACCTTGACAACCGGCCGAGTTCCGACCGACCAGACTTGGTCGGTTTCAGCGTCATCCAGCTGGCCTTCGGCATTAACCGACCAGACCTGCGGCTTGGAATCAACCAGTTCGGAAACCGGGACCGGCCGACCATCGGTCAGCAGCACGCGTGTTTCGCCAGTGACGCATTCACGGAGGTCCGCCATCTTGGGGCGCTTGTCCGGGCGCTGCTCGAGGGCGCGGTTGAGCTGCGAGAGCGCGATCACCGGCACGCTCAACTCCTTGGCAAGCGCTTTAAGACTACGCGATATCTCACTGATTTCGTTTGTTCTATTTTCGGCATTACCGGGCACCTTCATCAACTGAAGATAGTCGACCAGAATCAGCCCGATGTCATGTTCGCGCTTCATCCGTCGCGCTCGGGCGCGCAGATCAGTGGGCGTAAGCGACGGTGTCTGGTCGATGAAGATGTTGGCCCCCTTGAGCAGGGTCATGGCCGAGCGCAGATTGACCCAGTCCTGACCTTCGAGCCGGCCCGTGCGCAGGCGCTCCTGATTGATCTGGCCCAGGGACGAAAACAGCCGCATGACCAGCTGGGTATCGGACATTTCCATCGAGAATACGGCGACCGGCACCTTGTGGCGGATGGCCGCCCGTTCGGCGATGTTCATGGCAAAGGAGGTCTTGCCCATCGAGGGACGACCGGCGACGATGATCAGGTCGGTGTCCTGCAGGCCGGATGTGCGCTTGTCGAGTTCGTTAAAGCCTGTCGGCACCCCCGTGAGATCGCCCTCGTTCTGCTGCAGTTCATTCAGCAGGTCCATGGCGTCGGCCATCACGTCGCGAACACTGACGTAGCCGGAAGCCCGGTGCGCGCCCTGGTCGGCGATCGCGTAGATCCGCTGCTCGGCCTCTTCCAGCACCTCCTTGGAATTACGGCCGGCGGTCTGCAGCGCGTTGTCGGCAATCTGGGTACCGATCTCGATCAGCTGGCGCAGGATCGACTTCTCGCGCACGATCTGCGCATAGCCGGCGGCATTCGCCGGCCCCGGCGTTTCGTTGGCCAGCATCGTCAGATAGGCGCCGGAATCGACCTTGTCGAGCTTGTCGTGGCGCGAAAACCACTCGGTCACCGTTACGGCATCGCAGGGCTGCCCCTCCTGCGCCAGTTCGGAGATGGCGCGGAAGATCAGGCGATGGTTCTCGCGGTAGAAATCGACTTCATCGACCTGGTCGGCGACCCGGTCCCAAACGTCCGGCCCCAACATGAGGGCACCCAGCAAGGACTGTTCCGCCTCGTTGGAGTTCGGCGGCGCCTTGACGTTGCTGAGTGTGGAAAGTCGGGGTTCTGCCACTGTTTCTATGAACCGGAACGAATGGTGGGCGAAGGGCCGATCAGTATAGACCCGATTCGGCGTGCGTGGCCAACCGTCCGTGGCCGATTGTCAGAAATGAGAAAACCACCGATTCGACCAACAGCCCGAAAGCGGCGAGAGCCATCGGAATCGGCGTCTTCGGTGGTTTCCCTGAGAAACCGTACCCGACCGCTTCGACCGGGTACCGGCCATCAGCTCTCGGCGGCGGCGACCGTAATCTTCAGCTCGGTCTGCACGTCGGCGTGCAGAATCAGGCCGACGACGAACTCGCCGGGCTCGCGGATCGGTCCTTCGGGCATGTCGACCTCGGACTTCTCCACGGGGTAACCCATTTCCGTGAGCTTGCCGGCAATTTCGTGCGGATTGATCGAGCCGTACAAGCGGCCTTCCGGACTGACCGGCACTTCGAAGCGCACATCCTCTAGCGCGTCGATGGCTTCCTTGCGGGCCTCGGCAGCCGCCTCGCGTTCGTCGGCCTGGCGCTGCAGTTCCTCGCGGCGGGCCTCGAACTTCTCGACGTTGTCCTTCGTCGCCGGCACGGCGAGGCCGCGCGGGAGCAGGAAGTTGCGGCCGTAACCGGCTTTCACGGTAACCGTGTCGCCCAGCTCGCCGAGGTTGTAGATGTTTTCAAGCAGAATCAGCTTCATGACGTCACCTCAAGCGATCAGTGGTTGTCGGTATACGGCAGCAGGGCCAGGTAACGGGCCCGCTTGATCGCGGTGCCCAGTTGACGCTGGTAGCGCGCCTTGGTGCCGGTAATGCGGCTCGGGACGATCTTGCCGGTTTCGCCAATGAAGTCCTTGAGCAGTTCCACGTCCTTGTAGTCGACTTCCTCGATACCTTCGACCGTGAAACGGCAAAACTTGCGTCTTCTCATGAATCGCGCCATGGGTCAGCCCTCCGCCTTGTGCTTGTCGTCGTCGTCCGCGTCATCGGGCGACTCGGTTTCCGGTTCATCGTCCGACTCGCCGCTCGGAGAATCCTCCGCGGCAACACCCGAATCTTCTGCGGCGTCGTCGCCCGAATCTTCCGCGGAATCCGTGTCGGAAACAGTTTCGGATTCGTCTTCACCCCGATTGTCGCTATCGTCCGGGCGCTCGCGACGGGCGCTTTCGCGCTCGTCCTTGCTTTCCTTGCGCTTGAGCATCACCGAAGGTTCGGTCTCGGCCTTGTCCTTGCGGACGATGAGATGACGCAGGATGGCGTCGTTGAACTTGAAGATGCTTTCGAGCTCGGACAGGGTTTCGCCGTCGCACTCGATGTTGACCATCAGGTAGTGCGCCTTGTGCAGCTTGGCGATGGTGTAGGCCAACTGCAGGCGGCCCCAGTCTTCGCTGCGGTGGACAGTGCCACCTTTTTCCTCGACCAGGCTGCGGTAGCGTTCGAGCATACCGGGCACCTGTTCGCTCTGGTCCGGATGGACCAGGAGAACGATTTCATAATGTCGCATTGTCGACTCCTCGTGGATTTCCAAGTCCGGGGTCCGGCCCCGGCCTGCAAAGCCCCCGGCCAGGCCGGTAAACAGCCGCCGTGGAGCAAGGGATTGCCCAATTCTGGACAAGCCGGGTATTGTATACCGCGGGTCGGGCTTCGGGCAATAGCACCGTTGCCCTGCCTTCTTGACGGAGCGATCTGCTACCGCCAAATCCACAGCCAGCGGGAGGCCCTCTGCGCATGACCGAAAAAGGCGTCATCGACGAACTGCTCATCCTCCAGAATTCGGGCCGGAAAGAGGAACTTGAACAACGGCTCGAGGAAACGGCCGTTCAGGACATCGCCAGGGCCTTGTCGCAGATGGGGCGGGAAGGCCGCCTGCAGGTGCTCGATACCCTGCCCGATGAACGACGCGCCGACGCCTTTTCCTATCTCAGCCACGGGCTACAGCAGGAAGTCATCAGCGACCTCGAGCCAGACCAGGCCCGCCGCATCCTGCAAGAGCTGGTACCCGACGACCGTACCGCCTTCCTGGAAAGCCTGGCACCGCAGGAGCTCGAAGGCGTTCTCAAGCTGCTCGGCCCGGAGGATCTCAAGCAGTCATTGAAGTTGCTCGGTTATCCGGAAGAATCGGTCGGGCGACTGATGACGACACGGTACGTCTCCGTGCGACCCGAGTGGACCGTGACCCGTGCCCTCGACCACATCCGCCACGAAGCCCATCGCGGGGAAACCGTCAACTTCGTGTTCGTCACCGACGAGCGGGGCAAGCTGCTCGATGCCATCCGGCTAAAGGATTTCATTCTCACGAAGCAGGACGCGCACGTCGAAGCGCTGATGGACGAAGACGTGATCCGGATCGAGGCGGACGCCGACCGCGAACAGGCGGTTCAGACCATCCAGCACTACGACATCAGCACCCTGCCGGTGACCGACCGAAGCGGCGTGCTACTCGGGATCGTCACGGTCGACGACATCATGGACGTGGCCGAGGCCGAAATCACCGAGGACTTCCACAAGTTCGGCGGCAGCAGCCGCCTCAACGTGTCGATGCGTGAGGCCAGCCCGGTCTTTCTGTACCGCAAACGTATCGGGTGGCTGATGATCCTGATCGTCGTCAACCTGTTCAGCGGCCTGGCCATTGCCCTGTACCAGCCGTCAATCGAGGCCGTCATCGGCCTGGTCTTTTTCCTGCCCATGATCATCGCCGGCAGCGGTAACGCCGGCAGCCAATCGGCCACGCTCATGGTCCGCGCGCTGGCCACCGGCGACGTGGCGGCCACGGATTGGCTGAAAATGTGGGGCAAGGAACTGTCGGTTGCCGTAATGCTGGGTTTGACCATGGCGGCCGCGGTCGCCAGTATCGGCGCCTGGCGCGGCGGGTCGGATATCGGCCTCGAGCTGGCGCTGATCGTCGGCCTGGCCATGCTCGCGGTGGTGGTCATGGGCGGCATGATCGGCGTGCTGCTGCCGTTTCTTCTGCAGCGCCTCAAACTGGACCCCGCCACCGCAAGCACACCGCTGATCACATCGGTGGCCGACGTGGGCGGCATCCTGATCTACTTCTCAATCGCCAGTGCGGTGCTCGGCCTCTGAACTCGCACCGTCTACCTGCCAGGTATAAAAACGCATGGGCGGGATATTGAGTATCTCCATCTCCACCTCGGGCTCGCCCATGACTTCCTTGCCCATGCGCCCCACGGCCCCGCGGAACTGGTAGGCGACGAATCGACCACCCGGCGCCAGGTTGTCGCGGACGGCGGCGATGATCGCCAACCCGATCTCGCGCGGCATGGTCGAAAACGGGATACCCGAAATCACGACGTCCGGCGCGCCCAGGCCGTGCTCGGCCAGGATATCGGCCAGGTCAGCCGCGCTGCCGGTGTGCGGAATCAGGCGGGGGTCGCCGATCGCCTCGAGAATGGACGAAAACTGCGGATCGAGCTCGATGGTCAAAAGACGCGCATCCTCCGGCATGGCGGCCAGAATGGCGCGCGTGGTGCCGCCGGTGCCCGGCCCCAGTTCGACCACGGTTCTGGCCGAGGCCACTCCGGAAGTATTGATGATGCGGCGTTCCAGAAAGCGAGAACTCGGAATGATCGATCCCACCTGCTCGGGGCTGCGCAGGAAGCCCCGAAAGAAATCGATGCTGCGCGTCGAGCGCTTGGGTGGCGCTTTGCCGTTGCCTTCCACGAAAGCTCCTTGGATAGTCAGCAGATCAGCTAATCATTCTATCGCGAAATTTCGGTATCGCCGGGGTTTACCGCAAAAGCAATTGCCGCTATCCTTTCGCGCCTCGGGCGGCGAGCATCGCCAAAACGCATGCGGTACAATGCTCGCCCTTGCTCCCCGGCTCACGCCGGGCGGGCCTGAAAATCAGTTTTCCGGAGAGGTGGCCGAGTGGCTGAAGGCGCTCCCCTGCTAAGGGAGTATGGGGTTTGTAGCTCCATCGAGGGTTCGAACCGAGCGCCAGCGAGTTCGATGCGCAGCCGACGAAGTCGGCGGAGCTACCCGGAGCGAAGCGGAGGGCAAGCGCCGAAAGGCGCGCAGTCCATCCCGACCTCTCGCGGTCCGGCAGGACCGCCCGGGTCGACAATCCGGGAGATGCCGCATGAGTGCGGCGGATACAATCAGGTTTACGGAGAGGTGGCCGAGTGGCTGAAGGCGCTCCCCTGCTAAGGGA
>NZ_QVMV01000028.1 GCF_003417465.1 Wenzhouxiangella sp. 15190 | reverse complement strand
CGCACATACACTGCGGTTCCTGCGCTCCGGCGGCCACCGTCAGCCACCCGCTCGCTACGTTTTTCAAAGGTTTTCTCGGGCGGCCGAAATTATTTCATGCGGTAGGTGATGCGGCCCTTGGAAAGGTCATAGGGCGTCATCTCCACCTTGACGCGGTCGCCGGTCAGGATGCGGATGTAGTGCTTGCGCATGCGCCCGGAGATGTGGGCGGTGATGACGTGTCCGTTGTCGAGTTCGACGCGGAACATCGTATTCGGCAGGGTTTCGAGAACCTTGCCTTCCATTTCGATCTGTTCGTCCTTGGCCATAATCCCTGTGCGAAGTATTAAAACCGCGTTATTTTGACAGCTTCTCAGCCAGACGCAAGCCGAAAAGCCGAAATTCTCAATCTGCGTGGGCCGGTAAAACCATAGTGAAGGGGTTGACAGGAAATCCTGTACGGCTAAAATGCCCATCTTCCGCGGGAATAGCTCAGTTGGTAGAGCACAACCTTGCCAAGGTTGGGGTCGCCGGTTCGAGTCCGGTTTCCCGCTCCAGTTTCAGAGAAGGCCCGGGTCGCGCCCGGGCCTTTTTCGTCGGGTATGTAGTTGGGTTACAATCCGATGCGCATCCGGCCAGGTGGCAGAGTGGTGATGCAGCGGCCTGCAAAGCCGCGTACCTCGGTTCGATTCCGGGCCTGGCCTCCAATTGATTCTCTCTGAAAAGGCCGGCGTCAAGCCGGCTTTTTCATGTCGATCGCCGGTCTAGACCTTCGGCTTCATTGCATCCTTGCTCCGGCCGGAACGCCCGGTGGAAAGCGCGATATTGGCCGAACGCATGATCAGGGCGGTCAGCCCCAGCAAGAGAATGATCATCAGGGCAGCCAGCCAGCGCTGGTAGGACTCGGCTCTGTAGACGCCGCCGGATCCGACGCTTTCCATGCGTTGTGGCGGGTAGGGCAGGTCGTGCTGGGTGGCGAGGTTGCGGATTCCGGAGAAGTTGATGACCGGCGTGCCCTGTTGCAGGAAGTGGCCCATCACCGAAGGAATGCGGAATGCCCCCGAGGGTGCGGTCCGGATCAGGCCGCTACCGAAGTAGTGGTCGATGCTGTTGGGTCCGGTCGTGGCCGTGCCGCCGCCGACATTGACCAGTGCGACGATGGGTTCGCCGTCGGCGCCTTCGTTATAGATGCGAATGCGTTCCGTGACTGCAGCCTCGTAGCTATCAGGTACGATCAGCTCGATATTGGCTTGCTCCGCTGCCTGGCGGATCATGTTCTGCCCGGCTTCGTCCAGACCGATACCGCGATCCTCGATTCCACCCAGTGTGGCCGCCTCGGCTTGCATGTCGATCAGCTCGGCGTCTCGCAGTTCCCTGGCGATGTCCATCCAGGCGAAGTTCGGTACGTTTGCGCCCCACTGGGAGGCCGAGCCGGAAACAACGACCACCGGCTCCACGCCCATCGATTCAAGGGCGGCATAAACCGCCAGGTTCAGTGCTGGAAACGAACCCGATACGGCGACTGCTACGTGATCGCCGGGTTGGACGTCGGCTTCGGCCAGCAGCCGGATGACGACCGCGGCCCAGTTCGGATTGATGGTCGCCTGCTTGGATTCCAGGTCACCACTGTTGGAGGTAATGGGAGACGACGCGATTCCGATCAGGCCGGAGCGCAGGGGATCGACATCCGGGTTGATCGGTTCAATCCGACCCCGGATGGGGCGCAGCGTCTCGATGCTCTGCTGGACCAGGCGCGATGCGTCGAGCATTTCGTCGTAGTAGTCCGAGGCTTCCTCGCGCTTGAATGTCTCGACGACAACCAGGGCGGCGACAGCGGCCACCGCCAGCAAGAGCAGGGCACTGGTTGGAATTTCGGAAGGGCGCCAGTAAAGTTTTTGGCTCTGAGGGAATCTCGGAAGCATTTTGCGCAGGCGCGACGGGGTCATTCGAAGAACTCCTGCAGAACGGTGGTCAGATCGGCGCGGTTGAGCGCCTGCTCGGCCTCATAGGTCATCAGGATTTCCGGCATGATGAGCACCAGGATCAGTCGCACCAGTACGGCCGAAACGATCAGGCCGACCAGGGTCTTGACCACGCCCTGGCGCTCGAACCAGATGGCGATCAGGCCGGGAATGATGTAGCCGATCACGCTCATCTCGAAATAGGTGAATTGCGTGGCACTACCGCCGGTATCGGTGGACGGAAAGCTCAGCACACCGCCCATGCTCAGGTCGATCAGCGATCCGGACAGATAACCGAACAGAATCATCAGGGCGGTCTTGCGGCGCCCGTAAACGACCATGAAGCTCGACAGGGTGCGCACGACGATGAAAGTCAGGTAAGCGGCCAGCAGGGTCATGGCCACGCTCCAGGGCTGCAGCAGTTTAAGCGCCACGTAACCCGGTACGACCAGGCCGCCGGCGGCCAGGCCGAACACCTCGACAAGCAACAAGGTGACCAGAAGGCCGATGCCGATCGACACCGCCAGCAGGTTGAGCAGGATCATAGGGGTTGGCTCCGTGTTGCCCGATTGTTGAACTGCCTTGCCAGCTCGGCGCCGCCGCCGTGCACGTTACACATGCCGACGATCAACGCAGCGCCCTCGGTGTGTTCGATCACCGTCTCGAACAGCTCATGCTGATCCAGACCTTCGGCCACCGTCATGCGGCTCGGCCGAAGGCCGGCGTGTACCGCGGCCCTGGCGAACAGCAAGGTTCCGGAGCCCATCAGTACGTAGTGATCCGCCGGGGTCCATCGTCCGGCGACCTCGGCAAGCTGCTGTGAGCGCTGGGGGCGATCAAAGCGGCAGTTGACCACGGCCAGCTTGAAGCGATTTTCACCGTAGTGGTCGATCACCTTTTCCCAGATCAGCTCGGTGGAATCGGGGTCGTTGGCGGCGAAGGCGTTGACGAAAATGATGTCCCGGCCGAAGAAGTCCACGCTCTGCACACGCGTGGCGCCGACTTCTGGTGCCAGGCCCTGCATGCCTTTCAGGGCGGCAGCGCGGTCCACGCCCAGGGCCTCGCAGACATTCAGGGCCAGGGCGACGTTCTCGGCGTGTTCGGCGTAGCGGAAGCCGGCCATTTCGTCGTCGGTGACGGCGGCGACGTCCTCGGCCGTTGTGGCATGCAAGCTGCTGCCGCGGTCTTCGGCCGCCATCCGGAAGGTGTCGAGAAATTCGCGCTCGGCGGTGAAAAGATCAGCGCCGAAGGGCACGGTTCCGGCCAGTGCCAGGGCGACATCCGAGGCCTGTGGCCCCATGACATCCAGATGATCGGCGCGTGCATTGGTGATCACGCCGTGCGTAGAGCGCACCATCTGGCGTTCGGTCAGGGCCTGGAAGTGCGGCTGCAGGGCCATGCACTCCATGACGACGACCTCCGGACGGAAAGCCACCACGCGACGCATGACCCGCATCTGCTCGATGATGTTGGGCTGGTTGGGCCGGTGAAGCGGGTAGTCTTCGCCGTCGGGTCCGGTCACGGCCGCGAACGAGCCGGTGGTCTTGGAGCACACGCGTTTGCCACCGGCGTGCAATCCTGCGGTGATCAACCGCACGACGCTGGTCTTCCCCCGGGTGCCGTTGACATGAATACGGATCGGGAGCTGCCGGAGCACCCGACGGTGCAGCAGGATCTCGACCAGCCCCAAGAGGATCAGCACGACGAGGATGCTGGCAATGGTGATGAGGGCAAATGAATTGCTGATGGCTGCGGACCCGGATCGCGACTTCCCGGCATCTTAAAGCATCCGGGAAAGACCTTGAATACCCGCCAACAGTCGCTTCTTGCTAGTATGCGCGGTCTAGGCCCGGATGGCGAAATTGGTAGACGCAAGGGACTTAAAATCCCTCGGAGGAAACTCCGTGCCGGTTCGAGTCCGGCTCCGGGCACCATTTTCTTCGAACGCTTCACGTTTCCGCGACATTTCATCGACAGCTCGTGCACATCGTGCGCGTAATTTTCGAACTGCACTCACACGTAAAGGGTTTCCCCATGCATAAGTTCGGAATATTGATTGGTCTTGCGGCAACGGTCGCGGTGTCTTCGGTCGTGGCGGACGCGCGCATTCGCGTCGTGCACGCCGCGCCGTTCAGCGACACTGACGAAGGCACGGCCGTAACGGTCACCGTCAATGGAGACACACTGTTGGAAGATTTTCGCTTTGGTGATTTCACCGACTATGTCGAGCTTCCCGACGGCATCTATGACTTGGCTGTTTTTCCGGCGGGTTCAGAGGACCCGGCGATAACGGCTTCGGTCGATCTGTCTGACGACGTGGATTACACCGTCCTGGCCACCGGAAACGGCAGCACCCAGGATCTAGCTTTATGGCCGCTGGTCGATGATGCCGATGCGTCAGGCGACGGCAACCTGAACGTACGGGTTGTTCATGCCGCACCCTTCGCGGCCACGTCCGAGGAAACGGAAGTGTCTATTCGCACGGCCGGTGGTGATGTGGTCAACGGCCTGGTGGGCGTCCCGTATTTCGTCGAGAGTGGTTTTTTCGCCATTCCGTCGGGGACTTATGATCTCAAAGTTGCCTCGAACGACGGTTCGGTTAATCTCATCGATCCGCTGCCGGCGGATTTGCCGGCCGGTGCCGACATCACTCTGGTCGCGATCGGGGATGGTATCAATCAGCCGCTGGGCATCCTGGCGCTGCCTGTCGGCCTGCTCGAGAGCCGCGCGCCGGTCGACAACAGCGTCAACGGCTGGTGGGAGTCCGCCAATGCCGCCGAGGAAGGTGTCCTGCTCCAGCCGATTCCATCCGGCAATCGATTGGTCGGCGCTATCTACACCTATGCCCCGGACAGTTCCGGAGAGCAACGCTGGTTCACGATAGACTCAGACGAAGCCGGTTTCGACGGGCGCGAAGCTATGGGCACCGTCTACACGGCGACTGGTGCAACTCTGGCCGGCGATGAGAATGCCGACCTGGAGTCGGTTGGTTCATTCGGGATCGAGTTCGTCTCCTGCACCGAAGCGATCGCGACCGTAATGCTCGACGGTGGGGCTGAGGCGACCTGGACGCTTGATCGCCTGGTTCAGAGTGTCGATTGCGGCCTGAGTGAGCAAACTGAATAATCCTGAAAGACACTCCACTCTGAAGCCTGGCGGAGTATTCCGCCGGGCTTTTTCTTTCTAATCTTTGTTGTCGAGTGCATCCCTTTTACCTTCGTCGTCCCCCACCGTGTGGTTAGCGCGGTAAACCTCGCTGCGCTTGTAGTTGTTGTAGGCGAATCGAACGATGACAGTGCCGGCTGCAGCCGCCGGCAGGGCGAGTAAGACGCCGGCAAATCCGAATAATTGGCCACCGGCCATGACGGCGAAGATGACCAGCACCGGGTGCAGTCCGATGCGATCGCCGACCAGCTTGGGGGTGAGCACGAAGCTCTCGATCAACTGGCCGACGACGAAGACAATACCCACCGAAAGCAGGAACAGGAAGCTGAAGTCCTGGATGACGGCCGTGATACCGGCCAGCAGAACCCCGATGATGGCGCCCAGATACGGGACAAAACTGACCAGCCCGGCGATCATGCCGATGGCAATGGCGTTGTTGAGGCCGACCAGCCACAGGCCGATCGCATAAATCAGGCCGAGACTGATCATGACCATCAACTGGCCGCGCAGAAAGCCGCCCAGCGCCTCGTCACAGTCTTCGGTCAGCTTGACGACCGTCGGCTCGAGATTACGCGGCAGGATGTCTCGCAGCGTGTCCATGAGCAGGCGCCAGTCTCGCAACAGGTAAAAGGTGACAAGCGGGACGAGCACCATCGAGGTGATCCATACCAGGAAGCGGCCGCCCGACTGGGTCATGACGCTGACCACGTTTCCGGCAGCGCCGGCGATGTTGGAGAAGTATTCCTGAATCAGGCTGCGGGCACGCTCGACGTCGAAGGACTCGAGATCGATTGCCACGCCGAGCTGGGCCTCGATCCAGGGCAGTACGGTGCGCTGGAAGGTGTCCAGGTACCCCGGTAGCCGGCCGAGAAAGTCGGCCACTTCGCGGATCAGCACGGGGATGACGATCAGCAGGACCACGACGAGCAACAGAAATGCCAGCAGAAAGACCAGCGAAACCGCGACGTCGCGGCGCATTCTCAAGTCCTCGAGCCAGCCGACGATCGGATTGACCATGTAGGCGATGAGCACGCTGATGAAAAACGGCGTCAGTACCGGCCCAAGCAGCCAGATCAACCAGCCGGTGACGAGCAGGGCGGCGAGAAACCAAAGGATCTGATTCCGGCCGATTTCCGGAAATGTATCCGCTGACGATTCGTTCATGCGCGAAGTCCCGTTGACGCGGCGTGGCGGCGGTCGCCATAGTCGCAGGGCCCTGCGAGACTTTCAAGCAGCCGTTTGCTGTCAGCCGATGAGTACACCGGTGCCGGCGCCGGCCGAGTACGCCAGGAACGTGATCAGGGCGGCCGGCTGCACGGGTTTGGAGCGGTAAAAGGTCTCCGGGTCGCGCCAGACCTCGACCGAAGCGTAGGCTGCCGGAATCGCCGCCAGCCAGCCGAGCCAGACCGTCGCGGGCAGGCCGGTCAGTGGCGCGGCGGTCAATATCGCGAAAGCCGCCAGGTAGATCAGCGGCAGGATCCGGCTGGCCTTGTGCTTGCCCAGGCGCACGACCAGGTTGCGCTTGCCATGGTCGCGATCGGCCCGGTAATCGGGAAACTGGTTGACCCACAGGAAGGCGGCAATGACCAGCCCGAGCGGAATGGAAAGCCAGAACACCTGCCAACTCAATTCGTGAGTCTGGACGAGGTAGGCGGCCAACGTGATCAGCGGCCCGTAGCAGATGACGACGTCGAGCTCGCCGAAGCCGCGGTAGATCAGGTGCAGCGGCGGTCCGTGATAGGACCAGCCCAGGATCATGCCGATGACCCCGATCCACAGCGCGGCCGGTTCGCGGAAAAACACGATCATCGCGCCGAGCACGAAACCGGCCAGGGTGAAGCCGGCCGCCATCGCCCAGGTCTGGTTACGCGTGAGCAGACCATCGACCATCACCCGCTTGCCGCCGGAAAATGTCGTGCGGTCCTCGGGGGCGACGGCCAGGTCGGTACCCGAGTCGTAGTCGAAAATGTCGCCCCAGGCATTCTTGGCGACCTCGATGGCGAACAGCGCGAGCAAGAGCACGATCACCCAGAGCCAGCTGAACGGCGCATCAGCGGCCGCCACGGAAGCACCGAGGTAGACCGCGGCGACCGAGGTCAGGCTGATCTTGGGATCGGCCAGCCGCCAGAATCCGGTCCAGAAACGGCTTTCACTCATTGGTCGGGCTCCTTGCATGAAACCATTTCGGTCTCGTCTCCGTCGGGCCGTGCCGGTCGGCTGATGCCGTCGCCAGCAGGTGCTCGAGTCGTCGGCGGCAGCGGGTATCGTCACGCCGGCGGGCAACAGCGGCCAGGGTCGCCGCGAGGACCTTCAGGTC
This sequence comes from Wenzhouxiangella sp. 15190, assembly GCF_003417465.1. Lineage (GTDB taxonomy): Bacteria > Pseudomonadota > Gammaproteobacteria > Xanthomonadales > Wenzhouxiangellaceae > Wenzhouxiangella. The sequence goes on along the minus strand of NZ_QVMV01000028.1, from coordinate 268,736 downwards.
GCTCCATCGCCCGGCCTGCTCGAAGTGACGCACGTCCCAGGCCACCTTGGCCGGAAAGATGATATCGCGATAGATCGAAGTGGCGCCATCGAGCTCGGCCAGCACTGCATCCTCGCAGATGAAGCGAACGGTCGCCGGGCTGGTCAGTCCCGGGACGAAGGCCAGCGCGCGACGACGAAGCGCCGGGTCGACTTCCCGCCAGAATTCCGGCTTGGCCGCGCGGGGGCCGACGAATTGCATGTCGCCGCGCAGGATGTTGAAAAGCTGCGGCAACTCGTCGAGATGCCGTGGTCGCAGCCAGGCGCCGACGCGCGTGATCCGGGGATCGTCGATCGGCGCGACCGGATCGCGGTGGCCATCGCCGTCGCCCAGGGTGCGGAACTTGTAAATGGTGAACGGCCGCCCGTTCCGGCCGAGGCGGGGTTCGCTGTAGATGATCGGTCCGCGGCTGTCGAAGCGGACGGCCAGGGCGATCGCAAGCATGAGCGGCGACAGCGCCACGGCCGCGGCCAGCGCGGCGGCGGCGTTGAGGCTTCGTTCGAAGCGGCGAGGTGTTCCGGGTTGGGCGGGCATCGCGTCTGAAGGAAAGTCCGGGCCGGGCGCTCAGCAAATTCTCGGCAGCGGGTCGTCCTCGAGTTCGTCGAGAATGCGTTCGCCGCCGAGTCCGGTTTCCATCACCACCGGACCGGGCTCGTCCTCGATCGTGCCGATGAGTCGCGCATCGGGTGCCGCCTCCGATACGGCCGCCAGGGCCGCTTCGGCCGCCTCCGCGGCGACGACGGCGACCACCCGGCCCTCGCAGGCCAGGTAGAGCGGATCGAAACCGAGCACTTCACAGACGCTCGCGACGGCATCGCGCACGGGAATGGCTTCCTCGAGCAGCCGCACGCCGCGGCCCGAAAGGCGCGTGAGTTCATGGGCCACGGTCGCCAGGCCGCCACGCGTGGGGTCACGCATGAAACGCAACCCCTCGATGCCCATCAGTGCCCGGGCGACCGGAATGACGCTGGCCGAGTCCGAGGCCAGGTCGCCGGTCAGGCCGAACTCGCCGCGGGCGAGCATGACGGCGGCCCCGTGGTCGCCGACCGGACCGCTGACCAGGATCCGGTCGCCGGGCCGGATCGAGCGGCTGTCGAGTTCCACGCCGGGTTCGCGCACGCCCACGCCGGTGGTCGCAAAGAACACGCCGCCGCATTCGCCGCGTCCGACCACCTTGGTATCGCCGGTGACGATTTCGACGCCCGAATCCCGGGCCGCTTCGGCCATGGCCTCGACCAGGCGCTCGAGCAGTGCCAGTTCGGTCCCTTCCTCGATGAATGCATTGAGCGACAGATAACGCGGCCGGGCCCCGGCGACGGCCAGATCGTTGACCGTGCCGTGGATGGCGAGCGAACCGATGTTGCCGCCGGGATACTCGAGCGGTTGCACGGTGAAGCCGTCGGTGGTGATCGCCAGCGTCCCGTTGCCGTCGAAGGGCACGAAGGCCGAATCCAGGCTGGTGTCGAGATGCGGGTTGCCGAGATGGCGCGCGAAGACATCATTGATCAACTGGCGCATCAGGCGACCGCCGTTGCCGTGGGCCAGGCCGATGTGGGTGTCGGGTTTTTCCATTTCTATCCCTTGTGTGGCGTCATTAGTCGTGCCGCGGTCTCGATCACCTGGCCGAAGCTGATACCGGCATCGTTGACCGGCACGGTTTCGGGCAACAGGACCTTGAAGCCCGCGTTTTCCAGTCGCGCGATGGCCGAGGCGGCCAGGCGGCGATTCTGGAACACGCCCCCGGTCAGTCCGACGGTCTCGATATCGTACTCGCGACGCAGTATTTCGGCCTGCCGGAGCAAGTTGAGGGCCATGCTTTCATGGAAGATCGATGCCAGGTGCTCGCGAGAACCGCCTCGGGCCAGGTGCTGGATCAGCGGCGCCCAGTCGCTGCGCCACAAGCCCTCGTCGTCGCGCTCGAGCGGCAAGTCCACTGGCTCGACCTGGTCCGGGCTGCATACCGCTTCCAGGCGCATCGGGCCCTGCCCCTCGTGGCTGGCGTCCCCGACCACGCCGGCGAATACGGCGGCGGCATCGAACAGCCGGCCCACGGCGCTGGTCGGCGGACTGTTGAATCCGCGCGTCCAGGCCTGGCGCAGCAGGTCGTCGTATGGCGGTGCATCGGACCAGTCGATACCGGCGTGCCAGACCAGCGACAGGGCCGTGCGCCAGGGTTGATGCGTCACGCGGTCGCCGCCGGGAAGCCGGAAGCGCCGGAAACTGGCCACACGCCGCCAGTCGCCCGGCGCGCCCAGCAGCGCCTCGCCGCCCCAGAGACTGCCGTCTTCGCCGTAGCCGACACCGTCCCAGGCGAACACCACGATCGGCTCGGTGAGCGAGAATTCACCGGCCAGGGCGCCGGCGTGGGCGGCGTGATGCTGGATTGGCGTGACCGGCAGGCCCGATTCGCGCGCCCAGCGACTGTTGGGAAAGTCGGGATGGGCATCGCAGGCGATGTGCTCGGCTTCGACACCGTAGAGCGACTGCAGGTCGGCGGCGAGGCGTTCGAAGACATCGCGCGAACGACGCGAACCCAGGTCGCCGACATGCGGTGAAATCACGACCCGCTCGTCCCAGGCCAGGGCCACGGTGTTCTTGAGAAAAGCGCCGGTGGCCAGCAACGGCTGCTCGAGACGTACCGGCAGTTCGAGCTCCATCGGGGCCGTGCCACGACCGAGGCGGATCGGCCTCGGCCGGCCGGCCACCTGGCGAATGACCGGATCGTCGGCCGGACGCTCGATGGGCCGGTTATGGTGCAGGAAGGCGTCGGCCACGGCGCCCAGGCGCGATTCGGCTTCGGAGACGTCGGTGATGACCGGTTCGCCGCTGATATTGCCCGAGGTCGCCACCAGTGCCCGCCCGAGCGACTCGAGCAGCAATTCGTGCAGTGGCGCGTAGGGCAGCATCAGGCCGATCTCGTCGAGCCCCGGGGCCACCGAGGGTGCCAGCGGCGCGTCGGGCCGTAGCGGGATGAGCACGATCGGGCGGGTCGGGTCGGTCAGGCATTCGGCCTGTTGGGCATCGGGTCGGGCCAGCTCGCGCACGGCATCGAGTCCGTCCCCGCCGGTCGCCGGCACCATCAGCGCCAGCGGCTTGTCGGGCCGGTGCTTGCGCTTGCGCAACTCGCCTACGGCCGTTTCGTTGGCCGCGTCGCAAACCAGGTGGTAGCCGCCGATGCCGCGTATGGCGACGATCCCGCCGGCTTCGATCTCGGCCACGCAAGCGGCCAGCGCCGGGTCGTTGCCCGCGACCCGTTCGGTCCCCTGGTGAAAGCTCAGATGCGGTCCGCACTCGGCGCAGGCCAGCGGCTGGGCGTGGAAACGCCGGTCGAGGGGGTCGGTGTATTCGGCGTGGCAGTCGGGACACAGCGGAAAATCGGCCAGCGTGGTGTTGGGTCGGTCGTAGGGCATGGCCCGGATAATGGTGTAGCGCGGCCCGCACTGGGTGCAGTTGATGAACGGATAGCGATGGCGACGCTCGGCGGGGTCGCGCATCTCGGCCAGGCAATCGGCGCAGGCGAACTGGTCGGGGGGAACATGGATGCGCGGCTTGCCGCCACCGTGGCTCTTGCGGATCCGGAAGGCATCGAAGGCCTCGACGTCGGCCGGTCGTGCCGCCAGCAGTTTCGGGCGGGCCAGCGGCGGCGCCGCCTCGACCAGGTCCCGGGCGAATCGGTCGAGTTGCTCGGCCGACCCTTCGGCGGCGATCTCGACTTCGCCGGTGGCGTTGTAGACCCAGCCGGTTATGCCCAGTCGATGCGCCAGGCGATAGACGAACGGGCGATAACCGACGGCCTGAACCCGGCCGCCGATGGTCAGCCGGCGGGCCTGTCGATCATGGTTGGCCGGAGAAGCGGCATCCGGAACGCGCTGCATGACAGAGCGGGTTCAGGCCCGTGCTTGGCGCTTGGCCGGGATCTTCCACCCCAGGCGCCGATGCGGGGCCAGGTAGAGCGGGGTCCAGGCGTGCGGCGAGCGATGGACGAAACGGTAACGGGCCACGTGATAACTGGGGTCGAAGCCGTAGAAGTTCAGGCGCATGCGTTCGAGTTCTTCGGCGCGATAGTCGGCCAGCGGCCGGGCCGCTTCGTCGGCATCGCGCCGCAGGCGTTTGGCCTCGATGCGCTCGGCGAAATCGTTGCTCAGCTCACCGGCGTGACGCTCGATGGCACGGTCGAAATCGTCGCGGTCCGACGGGCCGACGGCATCGACCAGGCCGATATCGGCAGCTTCCTGTGCGCCCAGCGGCAGGCGGTGCGCCATCACGGCTTCGGCGCCGGCGGCGCCCACGCGCCCGGGCAGCAGGTAGGTCCAGTATTCGGAACCGTAGAGGTTGCCCATGTTGCGATAGTGCGGATTGAGCACCACTCCGGCGCGGGCGATGACGCGGTCGGCCCCGAGCGCCAGAAAAACCCCGCCGGCCCCGGCGTTGCCGCCGATCGCGGCGATGACGAGGTGGTCGGTGGCGGTGATGATCGCTTCGCACAGGTCGTCCATCGCCTGGATGTTGCGCCACGACTCGTCGGCCGGACTCGCAGCGGCCTCGATCCGGTTGAGATCGAGTCCGTTGGACCAGAAATCCTCGCCGCCGGCGAGCACGATGACGCGCGTCGGCCTGGCCGCGGCCTGTTCGAAGGCCGCGCGTAGTTGATGGCACTGTTCGGTGCCCATGGCGCCGTTGTAGAAATCGAAGTGCAGGTAGCCGACGTCGCCGTCCTCCCGGTAGCGTACGGGCTGATAGCCGCCGCTCTCCGGCTGCTGGGTCGGGTCCGCCTCGGATTCAGGCACGTCGTCGAGGCGCTCGACGAGAACGTCGGTGGCCGGTCGCTTGAAGCCGTCCGGACCCTCGGGTCGCAGGTGCGAGATCCAGATCGCGCCATCGATCGTCGCCCGGCAGATCGCTTCGCCGCGCCGGGCGATGACCTGTCCGGCGCGGCCGGCCAGCACCGGCTCCGGGTGAGCGTTGAACAGACGACAGCGCAGGCCGAGGATCTCGTCGGACACGCCCGGATGGCCGTCCGCCGAATGGATCTTGCGCAGGATGGTCGCGGTCGAATCATGCTGCCAGTCGATGCGTCGGTCTTGTGCTCGCACCGGACCGCGCCAGCCGGCCGCGGCAGCCGGAACCTGTTGTTCGGGGAGCGGACCGGCGGCCTTTTCGAGCCGGTCGACGGCATCGAATACGGCCGCCACGGCCGCCTCGGTCACCTCGAAGCGGTAGAGGGCGGACTTGCGGGCGGGACGCATTGCAAACGTTCGCCATGCCCAGACCGGTCCGGCATCGAGTTCGGCGTCGGCCTGCAGTACCGTCACGCCCCAGTCCGGCCGGTCATCGAGAACCGCCCAGTCGAGGGCGGCCGGGCCGCGGTCTCCGGGCGGGCCGGGATGGACGATGAGGCACGGGACGGCCTGCCAGATCGACTCCGGTATCCGGCGCTTGAGGAAGGGCGCGAGAATCACGTCCGGCCGGAACAGTTCGACCGCTTCGGCGGTGGTGTCGTCGTTGATGTCGAGTTCCACGGCCAGTTCGTGGCCGGCCCGCGACAACTCGACGTGCAGGCGCTGGGTCAGGCCGTTGAAACTGTGGGTCAGCAGGAGAATTCGCATCGGCAACCTAACCGGCGCGACGATGGCGATAGCGGTAATAGGCGGCGCAGGCGCCCTCGGAAGAGACCATGCACGAGCCGATCGGGTTACGCGGCGTGCACACGGTGCCGAAGATTTTGCAGTCGGTCGGCTTTTTAACCCCCCGGATGATGGCCGGGCATTCGCAGGCCTTGTTCTCGCGCACCGGCTTCTCGGTGACCCGGAAGCGCCGCTCGGCGTCGTATTCGGCGAATTCGGTCTTGATCCGCAGGCCGCTGTAGGGGACGTTGCCGAGGCCGCGCCACTCGAATTCCGGGCGTAACTCGAAGGTCTCGGCGACCAGTTTCTGTGCCTTGACGTTACCCGCCCGGGAGACACCGCGCACGAACTGGTTCTCGACCTCGGCCCGGCCCTCGTTGAGTTGGTCGATGAGCATGGCGATGCCGGCGAGCACATCGAGCGGCTCGAACCCCGAGATCACGACCGGCTTCTGGTATTCCTCGGCGAAAAATTCGTAGGGCCGGCTGCCGATAATCGTGCTCACGTGTGACGGGCCGATGAAGCCGTCGACCCGTACCCGGCCGAGTTCGCGTACGTCGGGTGAGTCGAGAATGCTCTGGATGGCCGAGGGCGTGAGCACGTGATTGCACAGCACGGAAAAATTCTTCAGGCCCAGCGCCGCTGCCTCGCGAATGGCCAGTGCCGTCGGCGGCGTGGTCGTCTCGAAACCGATGGCGAACAGCACCACCTCGCGCTCGGGATGGGCGCGGGCCAGTTCCACCGCCTCGGCCGTGGACTGAATGATGCGGATATCGGCGCCCTGTGAGCGCGCCTTGAGCAAGCTGCGCCGGCGCGAACCCGGCACGCGCAGCATGTCGCCGTAGCTGGCCAGGATGACATCGTTTTCGGTGGCCAATTCGATGGCCTGATCGAGGCGGCTGATGGCCAGCACGCAGACCGGGCAGCCCGGGCCGTGCACCAGCTCGACGTTTTCCGGCAGCAGATCCGGCAGCCCGTGGCGGAACACCGCATGGGTGTGGCCCCCGCAGAATTCCATCAGGTGATACTTGCGCTCCGGGTCGGCCCGGCGCCGGATCAGTTCGGCCAGGCCCCGGCCCGTGCGACCGTCGCGGAATTCACTGACGTAGCGCATTGTTCTCGGCAGCCAGGTGATCGGTGATTTCACGGAACAGTTCGAGTGTGCGCTCGGCCTCTTCCACGTCAAGCCGGGTGATGGCGTGTCCGACATGAACGATGACGTAATCACCCACCTCGACATCGTCGACGAAGGCCAGCGACACGCGGCTCCTGACGCCGCCGATATCGACCAGGGCCTGGTCGTGCTCGAGCAGTTCGATGACTTCGACCGGTACGGCGAGGCACATGGGATCAGGCCCCGACGGTCGTCATGTCCCGAGCCGCCGGCCGGGATTCACGCTGGGTACTACGGTGAGCGGCCAGCCGAGCTTCGAGCCAGGCCGTCCAGTCGCCGATGGCCGCGCGACGACCGGCCGCGGTCCGGACCATGGCCGCTTCCATGCCGAGATCGTTCAGATAGCGGGCGGCGTTGTCGGGATCGAAGTCGTCCATGAATTCGAGCAGGTCGGTCTTGCTCAGCACCACCAGGTCGGCGGCGCGGAACATGACCGGATACTTGGCCGGCTTGTCATCGCCTTCGGTGACCGACAGCAGTACAACATTGGCGTGCTGGCCGAGGTCGAAACTGGCCGGGCAGACCAGATTGCCGACGTTTTCGACGAACACCACATCGATCTCATCGAGCGGCAACTCGTGCAGGGCAGCGTGAACCATGCCGGCATCGAGGTGACAGGCGCTGCCGGTGGTGATCTGCACCGCCGGCACACCCTTGTCGCGCAGCCGCCGGGCATCGTTCTCGGTTTCCAGGTCGCCCTCGATCACCGCCATACCCATGCGCCCGCCGAGCGCTTCGGCCGTGGCCTCGAGCAGGCGGGTCTTGCCGGCGCCGGGCGAGGACATCAGGTTGATGCACAACACGCCGTGGCGATCGAAGTGCTCGCGATTGTGCGCTGCCTGGTGGTCGTTGCTTTCCATCAGCCCGCGCATGACGCGCACCGATTCCTCGGTGTGGTGACCGTGATCGTGCGTCGTATCGTTGAGGGTGCAGCCGCAGTCTTCACACATGTGCTTCTCCGTTTTCAGTGGTCGGCGATGTCCTGGTGTTCGCGGTCTCCAGTGCCACGCTGGCGAGTATCAAATCCTCGCCACCGACGAGCCGCACGCGGTAGTTCCCGCAGGCGGGGCAGAGTAGCCGGTTCGGCGCCACGCCGTGTTCGGTTTCGCATTCCAGGCAATGGATGCGCACCGGATCGGGCTCGATGATCAGATCGGCTTCGGCGGCAACACCGCCGGCCCGGGCCACGATGAATGCCTGCCGCAGCAGATCCGGTTCGACCCCGGAAAGCGCACCGACGCGCACCGTGACGCTCGAAACTCGCGAACTGTCGTGTCCAGCGGCGACCTCGGCGACCTGCGCCAGCAGTGACTGGCAGACGCTCAGTTCATGCATGCGACCTCACCGGTTGTAATCTTGCAGCCACGATTCTGGACTCCGGCCCGGGGCAGTCGTGTTGATCTGGGTCAAGCCGGTGCCAGATGATGCCCCGGATGATACGGGGCCAAGGTCATCCCCGGCAATCGGCCGACACAAAAACGCGTCAATTGATACAAATCAATACCTGGCAGCCGCGGCGGTGGTTGAATGGAAAGCGTCAAAATGGGTCAAGGGAGGTTGGACCACGATGCAGGATACGTCCCCACGAATCCACCAGGCACAGGATCGCCCGGATAGCGATCCGGCCGGTTTCGCCGATGTCACGGCGGATTCCGGTGCGATCGGCACGGTCGACCGGCCGGCGCAGGAAGCACCGCCGAGCATCGTGGTCATCGGTATCGGCAATACCCTGCTCGGCGACGACGGTGTCGGGGTGCACGTGGTCGAACAGCTGCGCGAGCGCAACCTGGACAAGCCGATCGCTTTCTTCGACGGCGGCACCCTGAGCTTCAGCTTGCTCGAGCACATCGAATCGGCCGACCGGCTGATCATCGTCGATGCCGCCTATCTCGATTCCCCGCCGGGCACGGTCGCGGTCTTCCGCAATGCCGAACTGGAACATTTCCTGACCACCAGTCGCCGGCCCAGCGTGCACGAAGTCAACTTGCTCGACGTACTCGGTGCGGCGCGGCTACGCGGCCGACTGCCGGCCGAATACGCCCTGGTGGCGATCGAGCCGGGCGTCGTCGACTGGTCTTCTCAACCCTCGCCCGCGGTGGCTCCTGCCGTCGAAGAGGCGAGTGAGCGGGTTACCGAACTGATCGAGGCGGCATTGCCATGAATACCGGTCAACTCCTTCCCCTGCGCGTCAAGACCGAGCCGCCGCCGGCGCCGGGTGACGATATTCTCGGTGGTGGCGTTCGCGCCCTCGGCTACGAGATCGCCGCGCGGCTGGAGACGCTGCACGAGACCGGCGAGTCGGGTGCCATCGACATCAAGTCGATTCCCATGGCCGCCGCCGAATTCGAATCGTTCCGCCAGATGCTCGGCCAGGGCGAGGTGGATTTCACCCTCGAGCTCGATGGGCAGACCCGCATTCGCGAGACCGCCTTTCCAGGCGTTTGGTGGATACAGCACAAGGATCCCGAAGGCCAGGTCGTGGCCGAGCATATCGAGATCAACCACGTGCCGGACCTGTTGCGGGCGCAGGCCGAGGAGATCGGTCAGGCCGCCGACGCGTTGCGCGCAAGACTCAACGGAGAAACGTAAATGACCCAATCCGACAACAATCGCTCCAGTCAACCGACGATCGGCCAAGTCCTCGATGAACGCGGCGTCAGCCGAAGGCGTTTCATGAAATTCTGCACCGCGATGGCATCGTTGATGGCGATGCCGCCCATGATGACTTCCGCATTGGCCCAGAATCTCCGCCAAGCGCGCCGGCCGTCGGTGATCTACATGCCGTTTCAGGAATGCACCGGCTGTCTCGAATCATTGACGCGCTCGTTCTCGCCGTCGATCGAGAACCTGTTGTTCGACACCATATCGCTCGATTACAACCACACGCTGTTCGCGGCCGCGGGCACGGCCGCCGAGGCGGCCCGGCACGAGGCGATGGAGGCGAACTGGGGCGAGTACATTCTCATTGTCGACGGCTCGATTCCGCAGGGCGCGGGCGGTGTCTACGGCACCAGCGCCGGCGAGAGCTTCGTCGACCAGCTCCGCCACGCGGCCGACGGTGCCGCGGCCATCCTCTGTGTGGGCACCTGCGCGTCGTTCGGCGGCATACCCTATGCCAACCCCAATCCGACCGGGGCCGTGCCGGTTTCCGAAATCATCCACGACCGGCCGATCATCAACGTGTCCGGCTGCCCGCCGATCCCGGCGGTGATGACCGGCACCATCGTCCATTACCTGACCACCGGCGGCGTCCCGGATCTGGACAAGTACGGCCGGCCGTCGGTGTTCTACGGTCAGTCGATTCACGACCGTTGCTATCGTCGCCGCTTCTACGACGAGGGCAAGTTTGCCAAGAGCTTCGACGACGAGGGCGCGCGCAATGGCTGGTGCCTGTACGAACTGGGTTGCCGCGGGCCGACCACCTACAACGCCTGCGCCACGGTCAAGTGGAACGAAGGCACCAGTTTTCCGATCGAGTCCGGCCACGGCTGCATTGGTTGTTCCGAACCCAATTTCTGGGATCAGGGCGGCTTCTACGAGCCGGTCACATCCAAACTGTTCGAGGATCGCGGCCAGATCGGGGGCGCGGCTGCGGCCGGCGTGGCCCTGGGCGCGGCCTCGGCCTATGCCGCGAGCCGGCGCAAGAAGAAGCGGTCCGAGACGGCCGGTGAGGAGGAATCATCATGACCATACTGGAATTTGCCCGCGGCCCGATGCTGCATTTCGCGCTGGCGGTATTCGTGCTCGGGGTCATCTGGCGCATCGTCACGATCCTGTTTCTGGGTTTCAAGCGTTACCACAGCGAGCCCCGCAACGGGCTGGTGAAATCCCTGATCGGCGGCATGACGGTGACCGGATCGCGGTCCTGGCCGCACAAGGAATTCATCGGTCGCACCGGCGCCGGGGAAGCGATCGGGTACGGTTATCACATCGGCCTTTTCATCATCGTTCTGCTCGGCACACCGCACGTGGTGTTCTGGAAGAACCTGTTCGGCGTGAGCGCGGGCTGGTGGCCGACCCTGCCGGGCGGGGTGGTTCATGTGCTGTCCATCCTGACCGTCACACTGTTGCTGATCGTGCTCATTCGGCGGATCTCTCACCCGGTACTGCGCCGGCTGTCGAATTTCGATGACTACTTCAGCTGGTTCATCACCTTCACCGTGATGGTGACCGGTGTGATGGCGGTGTTCGGCCTGGGTGGCCGCTACGAAACGATACTGGCCTGGCACATCATCAGCTTCAACGTCCTGTTGATCTGGTTCCCGTTCGGCAAGCTGATGCACGCGTTCTTCATCTTCCCGACGCGGGCGGTTGTCGGCTATCTGCAATCACGCAAGGGAGCGGCGACATGAGCACTACGACCCAGACTTATTCCACAGCAAGCGTCGACATGCCGGATGAAAGCCGGCAGGCGCATGCAATGAAGAGTTTCGCGCAGGATTTCGGGGCAGTCAGTGCGCTGCAAATCGAAGCCTGCATCCATTGCGGCATGTGTGCCGATGCCTGCCACTACTTTCTCGCGACCGAGGATCCCAAGTACACGCCGATCCTCAAGGTCGAGCCGTTCAAGCAGGCCTACAAGCGTGAGTCGAGCGCTTTCGCTCCCTTCTACCGCCTGCTGGGTCTGAAAAAGGAGGTGAGCGCCGACGAGTTGCAGGAATGGCAGGAACTCTTGTTCGACAGTTGCAACATGTGCGGTCGCTGCAGCCTGATCTGCCCAATGGGTATCGATATCGCCACGCTGATCGAGAATGCCCGCCGGGCCATGTTCGAGGCCGGGCTGGCGCCCGACGAACTCTATCAGCGTGCCCGCGAGCAGGCCGATTCGGGGCAGCCGGAAAAGAGCGAGGAAGGCTATTCCGACCGCATCGCGGCGATCGGGCGCGAGCATGGCATCGACATCCCGATTGACCGGGACTCGGCCGAAGTACTGGCCTGTGTCCCGCGTACCGACCTCGAGCAGTATCCCGAGGCGGTCGTGGCGCTGGCGAAAACGCTCAAGCACCTCGGCGCCGACTACACTTTCCGCAGCGAGTCGCTGGTGGCCGAGAACTACGGTTACTACGCCGGCAGCCGCGACTGGCAGCGAAAGATCAGTATGCGCATCATCGACCAGGCCCGCGAGATCGGGGCGAAACTGGTACTGGTGCCCGAGTGCGGCCATGCCTACACCGCGCTGCGCTGGCAGGCGGCCGAGCTTGCCGGGGAAGAATTGCCGTTCCGGGTCCGCCACGTCACCGAATTCCTGGCCGAGCAGGTCGCCGATGGCCGGCTCCGGCTCAACCAGGTCGACGACGAGGCCACGGCTTTCCACGACCCCTGCCAGCTGGTCCGCAAGGGCGGCGTGATGGATGCGCCGAGAACCCTGATGCGCGAGCTCGGCGTCAATCTGGAGGAGCTGCCCAACAAGAAGGGCTTCAGCTTCTGTTGTGCCGGTGGTGGCGGGGTCAACGACATCGAGCGCGCCCGTCCGCTGCGCTACCGGGCCCAGGAGCTCAAGCTCCGGGAAGTCGACGGCACCGGTGCCAAGCGTTTTCTGACCAGCTGTTCAGACTGCCGCCTGGCTTTTACCGACGCCAGCGAACATTTCGACTGGGACAAGCGGCCGGAAAGCCTGCTGGAACTGGTCGCGGCCAACATCAAGGAGTAATTCATGTCTAGCGAGACCGTCGTTGTTGATCCCGTCACCCGTATCGAGGGTCATCTGCGGATCGAAGCGGAAACCGAAAACGGGCAGATTACTCAGGCGCTGAGTTCCGGCACCATGGTGCGGGGCCTGGAGATCATCCTGAAGGACCGTGACCCGCGTGATGCGTGGGCTTTCGCGCAAAGAATCTGTGGCGTGTGCACCCTTGTGCACGGCATCGCATCGGTTCGCGCGGTGGAAAATGCGCTGTCCTACGAAATTCCGGCCAATGCACAGCTCATCCGCAACCTGATGATCGGCGCCCAGTTCGTCCACGATCACGTCATGCACTTCTACCACCTGCATGCGCTCGATTGGGTCGATGTGGTCTCGGCACTCGATGCCGACCCGGTGGGTACATCCGAACTGGCCCAGTCGATCTCGGATTATCGACGCTCGTCGCCCGGTCATTTCCGGGACGTCCAGCGCCGCGTGCGCGAGCTGGTGGAATCCGGCCAACTGGGCATTTTCGCCAAGGGCTACTGGGGGCATCCGGGCTACAAGCTGCCCGCCGAGGCCAACCTGATGGCCGTGGCTCATTATCTCGACGCGCTCGAATGGCAGCGCGAGGTTGCCAAGCTGCACACGATCTTCGGCGGCAAGAATCCGCATCCCAACTTCCTGGTGGGCGGTGCGCCGGTGGGCATCAGCGTGAATGAAGGCGCTGGTGGCGGCGGCGCCACGGCCGTCAATCGGGGCGGGCTGGAAAAAGTGCGCGAGATCATCGGGAAGATGCAGCAGTTCGTCGATCAGGTCTATGTACCCGATACCCTGGCGATCGCCTCGTTCTACAAGGACTGGTTCAAGCCCGGTCACGGCGAGGGCATCGGCAATTTCATGTGTTATGGCGATTTTCCGGAAGACGGCACCGATGACGTGAGCAAGCTCCTGGTGCCGCGCGGAGTCATTCTCGACCGCGATCTCTCCCAGATCCATCCGATGGACCTCGATGCCGAAGACGAGATCCAGGAGTTCGTGTCCCATTCCTGGTACAACTATTCGGCCGGCAAGGACGCCGGTCTGCATCCCTACGCGGGCGAAACCGAGCTTGCCTATGACGGCCCCGAGCCCCCCTTCGATCACCTCGATCCGGCATCGACCTATTCCTGGCTGAAGGCGCCACGCTGGCGCGGCAAGGCCATGGAGGTCGGCCCGCTTGCCCGGGTACTGATGCTCTATGCCTCCGGCCATGAACAGACCCGTGATCTGGCCGGGATGGCGCTCGGGAAGCTCGACCTGCCGATCGAGGCCATGTTCTCGACCATGGGGCGGGTCGCGGCCCGAACGCTGGAGACCAAGATCTTTGCCGACATGATGCCGACCTGGTTCGACAACCTGATGGGTAATATCAATTCCGGCGATGTATCCACCTTCAACGATCGTTTGTGGGAGCCGGGTTCCTGGCCCAAGCAGGCCCGCGGCGTCGGGTTCATGGAAGCCCCGCGGGGCGCGCTGGCGCACTGGGTGGTGATCGAGAACGAGAAGATTGCCAACTACCAGGCCGTGGTGCCGTCGACCTGGAACGCCAGTCCCCGGGATCCCGAGGGACAGAGCGGCCCCTATGAAGCATCCCTCAAGGGGCATTCGCTGCATGATGCCGAGCAGCCCCTGGAGATCCTGCGCACCATCCACAGCTTTGATCCATGCCTGGCCTGTGCCGTGCATGTGCAGGATTCCGAAAGTGAAGATCTGGTCAAGGTGAATATCACCTGAAGCATTTGTCGAGGAGCATTTGATGAGCATTACAACGAGACTGATTGCCGGCTTCTTGCTGGCAACCCTGAGCCTTACCGCACTGGCCCATGCGGATCCGGTACCTCACGGCCACGGGTTCAGTTTGTGGGCCGGACTGACACATCCGCTGACCGGCTGGGTCCTGGGTTCGCTGGCGGTTGTGGTTGCTGCCCGCCTGGCGTCCCGATGGCTCGCGAAGGCAGGACGTGGGTCGGTCGCCCGACCGGCTCCGAAAGAGGGCTGAACCTTAGGTTCCTTAGGCTGCCGGCGACCTCGGGGCTGATCAGCCCAGCAGTCCGGGCATGAAGGGAACGAACATCAGTACCAGGATGATCAGCCAGGCCACGAGCGCGATCGCCAGATCGCCGAGCGCGGCCTCGGTCCGTTCGAGAAACACCGTGGCCGGCTTTTCAAGTTGCCTTTCTTCCGCCGCCAGCATCTTCCCGATGTGCGGCATCGCCGGCATCAGCGCGATCAGGTCACCTTCGGGAATGATGGGCAGGTGGTCGCGGCGCAGCCATTTCGCGGCGGCCAGGCTGATGAGGATCCCGATCGCCACCGGTGCGGCCGTCGAGACCAGGTAATCGGGCTTGAACGGGCGCCATACGAGCGCCGGATCCGCCATCAGTACGCCCACCCAGGACACCGCGATCACGGCGATGACCATCATGATCCAGGGGGCGACCCATCCGGGCTCGGACTTGTGTTCCCGCGGCCAGGCGAGAAACAGGAAACGGGTCATCAGGAGCGTGGTGGCCACCGAGCCGGCCAGGAGCACCGGCTCCAGCCAACCGCTTTCGGTTGCCGGAATGGCGCCTTTCATCAGGGTCTTGGCCAATGCCCCGGACGTCAGGGGGGCTCCGGCGACGGCGAGCGCGGGCAGCCACATCAAAGCGCGCGCAAGCGTCGTCCGGGTGTGGGCCAGGTCGACGGATATGAAAAGCGAGGCCTTGGCCAGACCGTGGTGCAGGGCGAACAGTACCGCCGCCGCGGTGAGGATCGCCGCCTGCTCCGGATACAGCAAAGCGAGTCCGACCAGGATTGCGATCAATCCCATCTGGCTGACGGTCGAATACGCCAGCACGGTCTTGGGGCGAGTCTGGGCCACGCCGGCTACCGCCCCGTAGAACGTGGTGAGCACGCCGCCGACGAGCAGCACCAGACCGGTCAGCGTGGCGCCGTCGTAGCCCAGTGGCAGGAATCGCAACCAGCCGATCAGCCCGGCCTTGACGATCACGCCGCTCAACACGGCGCTGGCCGGAACGGGTGCCTGGGGATGGGCCAGGGGTAGCCACATGTGCAGGGGCACTAGCCCCATCTTGATGCCGAAGCCGAGCGCGAACAGCAGCGCGACCCAGGACCCCTGCGGCAGCATGGCCATGAATTCGCTGCCGCGTTCCAGATCGATATTGCCAAAGCTTGCGCCCAGCGCCAGCAAGCCGGCGATGAGCATCCCTTCACCGATCACGGCCATGGTCAGGTAGACGCGACCCGCCCGGAAATCCGCCGGGCGCAACCAGTACACGATGAGACCGTAGGCGGCAAAGGTCAGCGTGGCGTAAGCGGCATAGAAGCTGGCCGCGTCCAGCGTGATGAACACGCACAGGTTGCCCGTCCAGGTCATGAGCCAGAAGAAAAAGAACACGGAACGCCTCTCGGCGGGCAGATTGCCCCGGGCATGCAGGCCGGCCAGGGTCCAGACGATCACGGCGAGCATGAAAAGGGGCAGGGCGGTCGAGTCGAGACCGATGCGCGCGCCCAGGAGTAGCCAGGGCAACTCGACAACCTGACCATGCAGGCTCAAAAGGCCCAGGGCGGTCAGGGGCAGCCAGGGCGCCAGGCGCTGCGTCGGACCGGAGACTCCGGGAATGAACAGCAGCAATGCGGCTATAACCGGCAGGATCGGCAGGACAAAGGCGACGACGGGATAAGCGGACATCATTGGAGAAAGCGCTCCGAGATCAGCATGACCCACTGCAGCGGGCTCATCGGCATACCCGCGAGAAACCCGGAACCGACGGCCAGCAGCACTGTCACCAGGGCCGGCACCAGCAGGCTCGGCGGTGCCTCGCGCCGGTCAGTGTGGCCCCCGGCGGGCGCCACGAACCAGGCCCGGCGCAGCATCGGCAGGAAGTAGGCGGCGTTGAGCAACGTGCTTGCCACCAGTACGCCAATGACCCACCAGGCACCGGTTGTGGCCCCGCCCAGCCCCAGGTACCACTTGGTGATGAAACCGGCGATGGGCGGGACGCCGATCATGCCCAGGGCCGCGAAGGTGAACGCGCCCATGGTCCAGGGCATGCGCCAACCGATGCCATCCATCTGGTCGACATTCTTGACCTCGTGGATTTCGGACAGGTTGCCGGCGCAGAAGAACAGCGTGATCTTCATCAGGCCCTGGTGGACCAGGTGCGCCAGGCCGCCGACGATGGCCAGCGGCCCGCCGATGCCGATTCCCAGGCCGATGTAGGAGACCTGGCTGACCGTTGACCAGGCCAGACGCTGTTTGATGTTGACAGCGCCGAGTGCGCGTACCGAACCGTAGAGGATGGTGAACGCCGCTATCCCGGCGAGCAGATGGTCCATACCCAGTGCCGCGGTCAGTTCCAGCCCGTAGACGTCGAAGACCAGGCGCGCCACGCCGAAGATGCCGACCTTGACCACGGCGACCGCATGCAAGAGCGCGCTGACCGGTGCCGGCGCCACCATGGCCGCCGGGAGCCAGGAGTGCAGCGGGAAGAACGCGGCCTTGACGCCGGTCCCGGCCAGCATCAGGACGAACAGCGCGACAAGCACCGACCGTGGCGCCATGTCCGCTGTGACGAACCCGCCGTGGACGAAGTCGAGCGGACCGGCGATCACATGCAAACCGATGATCCCGATCAGCAGGACCGTGCCGCCGGAAAGCGTATAGGCCAGGTATTTGCTGCCGGCACGCATGGCTTTAGGGGTGCCGCGGTGAACCACCAGCGGCCAGGTCGAAAGCGTAAGCAGTTCGTAGAAAATAAAGAAAGTGAACAGGTTGGCCGCCGAGGCCACGCCCATGGTGGCGGCCACGCAGAGGCTGAAGAAACCGAAGAAGCGCGCCCGGTTGGGCGAGTCCTCGAGATAGCCGATGGCATAGATCGTGGTGACCAGCCACAGGATGGCCGAGAGCGTGATCAGCAGCATGGTGAGTGAGTCGGCATGCAGCGCGAACTCGAGTCCCGGTGCGAGGGCGAAGCGAACGCCGAATTGGTCGCCGCGGGCGACGCCGGCGAGCATGATGCCGACCAGTATCAGCTTGATTACGGCGGCGGCCAGGTTGATGAAGGTCCGCATGCGGCGTCGGTCTTCACCCAGCGCGAAAATGATCACCGATGCCAGCATGGAACTGAGCACCACCCACAACGGCATGGCGGCATAGAGGCTCATCCGCCGACTCCCGTGGGCAAGCCGATCCGGATGACGGGCGAGAGCAGCTGTCCGGCAAAACCCAGTGCGACGGCGCCAAGCGCCAGCAGCATGGGTGGCCAGAACATGCGCCGCGGCAGGTTGTCCGCTATCGGCGCATCGCGAGCCGCGTCGGGGTGCGGCTCGGCCAGGGCGTGGCGCAATACCCGGAATACGTAGGCAGCGGCCAGCAGACCGCCGGCAGCCGCGGCCAGCGCCCACCACCATTGCCCGGATTCAAGTGCGGCATTGATCAGCCACCACTTGCCGAGAAACCCGCCGCTCGGCGGTAGTCCGGAGAGACTGATGCCGGACAGGGCCATGACCATGACGCTGCCGGCGAGGCGATGATCCCGGCGGCTCAGCGACGTGAGCCGGTCGTTGCCGAGCAGGTGAATGATATTGCCGGCGGCAAGAAAGAAGGCGGCCTTGGCCAGGCCGTGGCTGAGGGCGTGATAGACGACGCCCTGCCATGCCAGCAGGGAGGCAATGGGAAAGATCAGCAGGAGATAACCCAGCTGGGCGACGGTGGAATAGGCGATGACGAGCTTCAATCGGGACTGGCGCAGTGCCTGGATCGACCCGTACACGATACCGGCCGTGCCGAGGGCGGCCATGCCCTGGGCCAGCGCCTGGGGCCAGTGGCCGGCGAACGGGCCCAGCCACAGGCGGATGATCAGATAGGCGCCGGCCATGGCCACCAGGGCTGACAGCGCCGCGCTGGCGGCGCTCGGGGCGACGGCATGGGCCCTGGGCAGCCAGGCGTGGACCGGAAACAGCGCGGCTTTCATGGCCAATCCGCCGGTCATCAGCCCCAGGGCAAGCAGTGAAACCGGACCGCCCCAGCTCGACGTCTCCAGAACGCGCAGACTCAACAGTCCGGTCTGGCCATAGACCAGCGCAACACCCAGCAGATAGAAAAGTGAGCCGGCCAGCGCGAAGAGGAAATAGCGGGTGGCGGCCGATACCGCTTCCGGGCCCCGGCTGACGACAACCAGCGATACGGCCGCCAGGGCCGTCAATTCCAGCATCACGTAGATGTTGAACAGGTCCGCAGCCATAAACAGGGCATTGAGTCCGCTCCACAGAATCAGCCACAGCGCCCGGAAGCCGGTCGCCGGAAAGTGCGCGTCCACCGGCAGCGAAGCCGATACATACACGTTGACCGCGAGCGCCACGATGCCGGTCAGCCAGAGCATGGCCAGGGCCAGGCCGTCGACATGCAGCTCGATGCCCAGCGGGGCGAAATGCCCGCCCAGCGCCAGGACGAGCGGTCCGGCGCCGACCACTTCCGTGCCGAGATGCCACAGCGGGCCCAGCAACCCGATGGCCAGCACGACGGGCCCGATATCCCGCAGCCTGCGCGAAGGCAACAGATAGACCACAAGCCCGGTCAGCAAGGGACCGAACAGCAACGCCGTGACAGCGGCCATGAGCATGGGGGTTGGCTCAGTCATCGCCCGAATGGCCGTCTCCTTCGCGTCCTGAACGCGGCAGCGTCGCCTGACCGGTCATGGCGCGCAGATAGCGAATCAGGACAAGCCCGAACGCTGTCAGGCTGATCGAGATGACGATGCCGGTCAGTACCATGACCTCGGGAACCGGGTCGGCGCCTGCCTCGGTGGCGCGCGTGGACAGCACGACCAGGAACAGAAAGACGGCCGCGGCCATGATGTTGGCGCCGAGCAGGCGGTGAATCAGTCCGGTGCGCGTGAGCATGCCGTACAGGCCCAAGGCGAACAGCAAGCCGGCTGTGAGCGAAAACGCAAGGATCCCGCTCATGGATGCCGAACCCCCATGTGTCGGGCATGCAGTCCGGGCGTGGCCGAAAACAGGAGTGTCAGGGTCACGGCGATCGAAATCATCAGGGTGAATTCGATCGCCACCGCCGCGGCGCCGGTGGCCCCGGCGGGATAGGCCAGCGGCCACTCGCTCCAGGTGAGCGCCAGGCAGGCGAAGATCGCGAACATGCCCGGGCCCAGGATCAGCCCGAGCCTCAGGAGCACGGGCGTTCGATCCAGCGGTTCGAAACGCCCGGTCAGCGTGTACATGACGCCCAGTGCACCCAGGAGGGCACCGGCCTGGAAGGCGCCGCCCGGCGCTTCCATGCCCGTCCAGAACAGGTACAGGGCCGTCATCAGCAGCACCGGTGTGGCCATGGCAAGCAGGGGATCGACCATCAGCGGCGTGGTCGCTCTCGGTGCGTGCAGCCGGGGCAGTTCGGTTTGCTCCAGCAGGATCCTCACGCCCAGGAACGCGGTCAGCAGCACGGTCACCTCGAGCAGCGTGTCGTAGCCGCGCAAGTCGAGCAGCATGACGGTAATGGGGTTGTCGAGCGGATGGGTGGTAACCGCTTCGGCCAGCGCGGGGGGCACGGCGGCGCGGTTGGCGGCGACCTGGATCATGACGATGCTCAGCACGGCGCCGAGCCCGGTACAGATCAGCGCGGCCGGCCAGCGGCGGCGGACCGTGGAGGGTTCGTCGGGAAGCTCATTGTCGTTGCCGGTGTCGGTCAATGCCGCCTTGCAGGCACTGAGCAATAACGCGCCGGTCAGCCCGGCGCTGATGGCCGCCTCGGCCAGTGCCAGATCCGGGGCGCCGAGCCGCGCCCATGTGATCGCCATGACGAAGCCAAAAACCATGAAAAGAACCACGCTGGCAAACAGTCCCGGTGAGGACACCGCACGCCAGGCCAGCCAGAGCAGGCCCAGGCCCAGCAGGGCATCGAAGATCAGTGACAGCAGGCTCAATGCTCGGGCTCCTCGTCGGCCCAGCGCGCAATCAGGAAGGCCGACACCGTCGCGGCCATCATCGCCAGGGCCCACACGAACAGCAGGTGGATGGTCCCGGTCAGGCTGCCGTCATGCACAGCCAGGCCGGCGCAGATGAACCCCAGCCCGAGGTTGTCGGCCTTGGTCAGTGCGTGCAGGCGCGAGTGGGTGTCGGGAAAGCGCAGCAGACCGACGGTGCCCGCGAGGAAGAAGCTGCATCCGATCAGGATCAGCGCAATGGCCAGCCAGGTGCTCATCGGTATCTAGTCCTTTCCCGTCCTGTGGGGGAGTTGCACGAATGCGATACTGGCGATGGCGGCCAGCATGACGAAGACCAGGGCCACGTGGACCAGGGCTGGCAGGGCTTCGGCGTAGGCGAGCAACAAGAGAACCGCCACGGTCGTGGTACCGAACAGCAACAGCGCCTGAATGCGATCAGCCGGACCGGGACCCCGATAGAGTCGCAGCAGGCCGACGGCGAGGTTGATGAGCAGAAACAGCCCGGCGCTCATTAGGAAGCTATTCATGGTCTTCCTCCAGATCGATCCTGAACATGGCCGCGGTGAGCCGTTCGAGTTTCTCGACTTCGTGCCGGCGGTCGCCGGCGATCGAATTGACCAGCACCCAGTCGCTGCCGAGCCCCCGCGACAGGGTCCCCGGCAGCAGGCTGATGGTGGCGACCAAGACGGTCCGCGGCTGGCCCGGCGGTATCCGGAAATGATGTTTCCAGTTGGTGATCTCGAGCGGGAGCCGGGGATCGAAGGCCCGGCGGGCGATATCGATGCCCCCTTGCAAGGATGCGAAGAGGAAGTGACCGAGGAAGCGCAGCAGGCCGCTCAGGGAAAAGTGCGGCCGTTCCATGGGGGCCAGGCTGCGGCTGACGAATACGGCCAGGGCGACTACGGCGGCCCCGAAGAGCCAGTCACGCCCACCGGTCAGGCCGATCCAGAGCAGGGCCAGGACGAGCGCGAGATGCCAGCCATAGCGGAGCGTGTCCCGGATTCGCCGCGCCCTTGTGGTCACGATGCGGTCGCCCTTGCCGTCGGCTGCGCCAGACCGATTCCCGGGCGGGTGAAAACTCGTGGCCGGTCCATGTCGGTGCTGTCAGGATTGATGCGGTCCGTCGTCATTCCGCTGGGTCCCTTGTCGCGACTCGCGCACCTTATTGCTGCGAGCCTTGATTTTTTCCATGTGCTCGATCAGCCCGTCGGCGGTTTCCCGAAGCAGTTCCAGTTCCTCCAAAGACAGATCCTCGATATGTTCCAGGTTGTCCTCGATGGTGTCGATGAGATTGCGTACAGGGCGCTGAACCGGGCGCATGAAATAGCCGGTCACGGCGGCAATGATGGCGCCGAAATAAATGACCGAGCCGACCACGATCCACGTGCCCCCGATCAGGCGACCGGGATTGGTGACGGGAGAGTTTGCGATACCGGCGGTGGAGAATGCCGCGACCGACCAGTACAGGGCCGCGCCGATGTCCGTGACGGGGGTCCCGGAGACATCGTGTTCGACCCACCACAGGGCGATGCTCGACAGCAGCCACAGTCCGACCAGCAATACGGACAACCGGATGATCGGCGTGCGTTCGACGATGTCGCCAAGAAATTTGATGAGTCGTTGGTGATAGCCCGGCATGCTCCCTCCCTGTCAGAGTCCCGCTCCAACCGTAAACTTCATTTCTCTCAGCATAGCGCGAGCGTGCTGTGGCGTCATCAGGCGATTGTCCGCATTGGCAAACACTCGAAGTATCCGTCGACATTCGCTTCGAGGACCAGGGATTCCCACTTGAGCCATGGATCGGTTGCGTATAATCGGGCCTCTTTCGAAATACCGGCCAGTTCATGTCCATTGATATCAACGTCAATTCCGAGATCGGTCCGCTCAAGAGCGTGGTTGTCCACTCGCCGGGCCAGGAAATCGAGAACATGACGCCGCAGACGGCGGCCGAAGTGCTCTACGACGATATTCTCAATCTCGAGCTGGCTACCGGCGAGCACCGGCAACTCAAGGGTGTGCTTGAAAAGGTGTGCCACACGATCGAGTTGCACGACCTGCTGGTGGAGGTGCTCGAGGACGGCCGGGTGTGCGAGGCCCTGGTGCAGGCCATGTGCGATCTGTTCGACTCCCCCGAGGTGCGCGACGAACTGCTGGCGCTGCCGGCCGAGGCCCTGGCCCGGCAGCTTGTCGAGGGCACCCCCAAGAAGCCGATCAGTCTCGAAAAGTACCTCAGTCCGTCGCGCTGGGCCATTCCGCCGCTGCCCAATACCTTTTTCACGCGTGACGCGACGATGTGCGTCAATGATCGCATCATCATCGGCTCCATGGCTTTTCGTGCGCGCACCGCCGAGGCGCTGCTGCTCAAGGCCGTTTTCAAGTATCACCCGGACTTTCATTCCTCCGGGTTCTATTTCGACGGCACCGAAAACCGCAACTCGGAAGTCACGATCGAGGGCGGCGACCTGCTGGTGATCCGCAAGGATCTCGCCGTCATCGGCTGCAGCGAGCGAACCTCCCTGGCCGGCATCGATCAGCTGATGCGATCGATCGCCTCGCAGGGGCCGATCAGCAATTTCATCGTCGTCGAGATTCCCAAGACGCGGGCGACGATCCATCTCGACATGATCTTCACCATGGTCGACCACGACAAGTGCGTGGTCTTTCCGCCGCTGATTACCGGGCCCAGCCGCTCGCGTGCCTTTCACTGTGCGTTCAACGGCGGCCCGGACGCGACGATTACCGAGTATCGCGACGTGCTTGGCGCGTTGTCGGCCCTGGGCATCGATCTGGCGCCGATCAATTGCGGTGGCGAGCAGGAATTCCATCAGGAGCGCGAGCAGTGGGCGAGCGGCGCCAACTTCTTCGCCTTCGGCCCGGGCCAGATCCTGGGTTACCGGCATAATCGCTATACCCTCGAGGCGCTCGACCGGGCCGGTTTCAGCGTGATCGATGCCCCCGAACTGATCGAGGGCGGACGTCGCATCGAAGCCGACGATCGCGTGGTCGTGACCATCGGTGGCGCCGAACTCTCGCGCGGCGGCGGCGGCTGCCGTTGCATGACGATGCCGGTGTGCCGGCAGGATCTGTAACGGATGGCGAACGGAGGAACCGACGTGATGGGCCGGGAACGGTTGCAGGGGGCATGGCTGGCGACCCGGCCACAGTTCGTTCTGGCCAGTGTGGTGCCAGCCCTGATCGGACAGGGCACGGCCGTTTACGATGGCGCCTCCTACGATCCGGTCGCCGGAACATTGACGATTATCGGTGTCATGGCCATCCACGCCGGCGCCAATGCCTTCAACGATTGTCACGATCTGGGCAGCGACAGTATCAACCGCGACCATATCTCGCCGTTCAGTGGCGGCAGCCGCGTGCTTCAGCGTGGTCTCCTGAGCCTGCCTCAACAGCGAGTTCTTGCCCTTGTGCTGCTCGCCCTGGGGGCGCTTTGCGGATTGTGGCTCCTGCGGGCGGCTGGTGCCGGCCTGCTCTGGCTCGGTGCCGGCGGAATGTTTCTCGCCTGGGCTTATTCGGCGCCACCGTTGCGGCTGAGCGCGCGCGGTCTGGGTGAACTGACCGTGGGGGCAGCTTTCGGCATCCTGGTCCCGTTGGGCAGCTACATGGTCATGACCGGTGAGGCGGCCTGGACAGCGGTTGCGGCCGGTCTGCCATATGCCCTGTTGATCTCGGCGGTTCTGATCGCGGCGCAGTTTCCCGACCGTTTGGCGGATGAGCGCTCCGGCAAGCGCAACTGGATCGTTCGGCTCGGTCCGGAGAAGGGCCGTGTGCTCTACCTTGCCGTGGTCGTGCTGGCCTGGACCAGTCTGATGGCCATGGTCGGTTTGTCGGCGATGCCGGCGCTTGTCCTGATCGCTCTGCCGGCCGGTGTGTTCTCGCTGCTGGCGCTGCGTTCGCTGTGGGCCGGGCACGACAGCGCGCAGCTCAAGGCGGCCGTCCAGAACACCATCGCTGCGGCACTGGCCGGCGGTCTGGCGATCTCTCTCGGACTGATCATCGCCGCCTGAGGGGCCGGCTCCTCAACGCCTTGCCACGAATAATCCTTGTGTGTAAAGTGGCACAGGGGCCAGGCACCCGCAGTCCGGTAGGGGAA
The DNA here is from genome assembly GCF_003417465.1 of Wenzhouxiangella sp. 15190. Classification (GTDB taxonomy): domain Bacteria; phylum Pseudomonadota; class Gammaproteobacteria; order Xanthomonadales; family Wenzhouxiangellaceae; genus Wenzhouxiangella. The sequence continues at coordinate 244,168 of NZ_QVMV01000028.1, read as the reverse complement.
TCGGACGCTGGCTGTGTAACTGGTCCGAGAAGCAGGGATACGGCCATGCCTAAATCGAGATATTTTGATCTATATCAACATGCATCACCTGCAGACTTGGCAGGCTGTGATCCAGAGCGGAAATCACCTTGATTGAGCCTGCGATCGGTCCACTGGATCGACAGATGCCGGCCAGCGGGGCACCAGGGACCAGGAGACCTACATGCCAGACAACGAGAATAACGACCGCCCGGGGATATTTCGACGTACATGGCGGGCGTTCAGTAGCCCGAGCAGCCGTTACGCCTTCGGCACACTTCTGATCGGCGGGATCATCATCGGCATAATCGCCTGGTCGGGTTTCAATTCCGTCATCGCGTATACCAGCACCAACGAATTCTGTAGTACTGCCTGCCACGAAATGGAATCGTTCGTCTACCCCGACTACACCGAATCCCACCATTTCTCCAATCGCAGTGGCGTGCGCGCCAAGTGCAAGGACTGCCACATTCCCAAGGCCTTCTTCCCCAAGATGGCGACCAAGATCCGCGCCGGTCTGGTCGAGGTGCCCGGACACCTGATGGGCAAGATCGATACCCAGGAAAAGTTCGACGCACACAAGCTCGAGATGGCCGAACGGGTGTGGGCGCGTCTGGAAGAAAGCGATTCGCGTGAATGCCGCAGCTGCCACAGCTACGAGGCGATGTCGGAAGACCTGCAGGATCGCCAGGCCCAGCGCCGACATTCGGCCGAATACCGGGAAGCAACGGGCAGGACCTGCATCAATTGCCACAAGGGCGTTGCCCACGAGCTGCCCGAGGATATGTGATCGGTGGTTGAAACAACTTTAATGGAAGGAAGGAGAGCGAAGATGCACGACTATCCGAATTTGAGAACCGCACGACGTTGCGGCGTGATTCTTGCGGGGTTGATGCTGGGGGCTCTTCTTGTGCCCGCCTCCTTCGCTGCTGACAAGAGTGATGAAGATCTAAGCAGGTTCTTTGAATCGATGCCGCCCGAAATTGCCGAGAGATTCGGTAATGGGAACAGTATTGGAAACAGCGAGCTCGAATCGCATGAAGTGAAGACAAGACCGGCGCCGGAGCACCTCTTTCCGGTCATTACGGGCGCGAGTCTGGATGGAGAGCCGGTCATCGACTTCCGGGTTGTCGACGAATTCGGCCTGGGCATTGACGGGCTGGAGCAGGGTGAAAACGTCAGTTTCAGCTTTACCGTCAACAAACTGATCCCCGGCAGCAACGGAGAGACCCGGAACTGGTCGACTTATGTGCGTGCCGATGATGAAGGTGTGGAAGCCGTGCAGGGGAGCACCTATTCGAACGGCATGCTCGAAGATCTGGGCGATGGTGACTATCGGTTCACCTTCGACCAGGATCTCGAGAGCATATCCGAGGTGGTGTTTGAACCCACGCTGACGCATCGAGTGGGTATGGAAATTCGCGACGCCGAGGTCTTCGGTGAAGAGGTGGCGGGCAGCGATACCACTTTTGACATTCAGCCATCGACCGGCGATACAAGCGGCATCGAGCAGCGCAAGCTCATCACGCAGGAAGACTGCGCATCCTGTCACGGCAGCGAGGAGTTCGCCTTTCACGGCGGGCCTCGGCAGCACGTCGACCAGTGCGTTTCCTGTCACCAGCCGGATTCGTTCGACGGTGGCACCGGCAGTAACATGGAATTCTCGGTGATGATTCACAAGATTCACTTCGGCGAGAATCTCACCCAGCCCTATGAGTTCTGTGGTTACGGCTGCGAGAATTTCGGTTCGCCGCCGCAGGACTTCAGCCATGTGGCGTTTCCGCAGGATGTGCGTAACTGCGCGAGCTGCCATGATCCCGACAATCCCGAAACGCCGCAGGCCGACTGGGTCGACAATCGGGCGACCGCCGAAGTCTGCGCTTCCTGCCACGATGATCTGGCGTTTGATGAAAGCGGCTTGACCAATGCCAACCGCAACCACATCGGTCTGGCCCAGCCGAACGACACCTGTGTCGCATGCCATTCCGAGACCGGATTCCTGCAGGGCAATCTCGCCTATCACGTGATCGATTCCCAGGCGGCCGCCCGGCGGATCGCCTACAACATTCTGGACATCTCCAACACGGCCGAAGGTCAATCACCGGTGGTGACATTCTCGATTACCGATCCGACCAACGACGATGCACCGTACGATATCGCCAGCGATCCCGAGTTCACCGGCAGTGCCACCAGTGTCAACATGGATATCGCCTGGCCGAATGCCGACTACACCAATGTCGCCGACGGCCAGGGTACGAGCGTGACCGGTCGGCCGGTTGCCCAACCGGCCAGTGTCCCCCTGTCCGATGGTAGCGGTACGCTGCCAATGGGTGTGACCGACAACGGTGACGGCACCTACACGGTCGACACGTCGGCGATTGCTTCGCCAGTGAGTATTCCCATCACTACTGACGGTCTGGGTTCCGGCACGGTGGTCCTTGAGGGTCATCCGGCCGGTGACTTCGACCACGATGGTGCCTATGACGACAACATTCCGGTGACCTCGGCCACGAAGGCATTTGCGATCAACGATGCCGAAGCGATGCCCCGGCGCATGGTCGTCGATATGGCCAAGTGCCAGGACTGTCACGGTGAAAACGACGGGCTGGCTTTCCACGGCGGCAACCGCACCGACAATCCGCAAGCCTGCGTGGCCTGCCACAACCCGAACGCGACCGATCTGTTCAGGCGACCGATCGATCCCGACGGAATGGTCAATGGCGAGAACCTTGAAGCTGCAGATTTTCTCGAAGACAACACCGTCGACTTCAAGTACATGATTCATGCCATTCACGGTAGCGCGGCGCGCGAGATGCCGTATGTCGCGTACGGTTTTGGTGGTACACCGCACGACTACGGCCATGTCGGCTATCCGCGCTCGCCGGCCGAATGCCAGGCCTGCCACATGGAAGATACCTACAACCTTCCGCTCGGCGACAACGTGCTGGCGACGACGCTGAGTTCCAATGCCACGGTCATCGCGGGAAGCCGCTTCGGTGCCACGGGATATGCGCCGGATGATGCGGCCGCGTCCGACCCGACCATCGACAATAACGCTAGTGCGGCGGCAGCGGTGTGCTCGTCTTGCCATGACTCCGAAGTGGCGACGACCCACATGTCCGTGCGCAGTGACAGCGGGTTCTCCTTCGGCAATGCGTTCCTGCTGAACCCCGATCCGTTCTCCGATCCGGATACGCAGGCAAAAATCGACATGGCCGGCCCGGAGAACTGCAGCTTCTGCCACGGCGCTGACGGGTTCGTTTCGGTGGAAGAAGCACACGGTCTGGACGACTAACGGATAGAGCGTGACTGCCGACCTGCCGGCCTCGAGCCGGCAGGTCGGATGTTCAAGAGCGGGCAAACCGTCGATATTCAGGAGACAGGGATTGGCTAATTGCCGGAGATTTTTTGAGTTTGCCTTTGCCGGCGTCATCTTGCTGGCGGGTGTCGTCGGCCTGGCGATGTTCGGTCCGGTTGGAGCGGCCGAGGAGGGGGAGGATGATGCAGAACCTCTTCCCGCCTATACCAGCGATGGTGCGGACTCCTGCCTGAGCTGCCACGGGGACGAGGAAAGCGCTCATTTGATGGCCATCTTCGAAGGGCCGCACGGCGTCGAGGCCGATGAGCGGACACCGTTCGGAGGCAACCAGTGCGAGGCGTGCCACGGCCCCGGCGGCGACCATGCCGGCCGTGTGCGCTTTGGCCAGGAACGGCCACCGATGCCCGCTTTCGGGCCCAATTCTCCGTGGTCGCAAGCGCGCGAGAACGAGACCTGCCTTGGATGCCACCGCGAACAGCAACACGATTGGGACGGAGGCGTACACGAATCGCAGAAACTGGCTTGCACCGATTGCCACAGCGTTCACACGCGACGCGATCCGGTAACCGTGACATCGAGCCAGCCCCAGGTATGCATGGACTGCCATGTCGAACAGCGTGCCGAAGTCCACCGTGCATACGGGCATCCGATTCGCTTTGGCGAAATGGCTTGCACCGACTGTCACGAACCTCACGGGGGCCTCAACGAAGCCATGCTGGACAGCCCGACGATCAACCAGAATTGCTTCCAGTGTCACGCGGAAATGCGCGGACCGTTTCTGTGGGAGCATGCCCCGGTTACCGAGGACTGCACGACCTGCCATCAGCCGCATGGCTCGAACAATCCGGATCTGCTGACGCGGCGTGCACCGCTGCTCTGTCAGCAGTGCCACTCGCGAATGGGTCACCCCAGCATCGGGCGAACGGGCGATGACCTTCCGTCCGGCCAGCCGTCCAACTTCCTGATGTCGGGCAGCTGCCTGAGCTGCCATTCACAGGTGCACGGATCGAATCATCCTTCAGGAGCCATCCTGAACCGTTAACCGGAGCGTGGAGAGCAGTCATGACAGCCAGTCAACGCCATCGGAGGTTTCAAGTCAGGGCCGTCGCCTTCATCGGTTTCCTTCTGATGGGTATGTCGGTTTCGGGCCAGGACCGGGCTACGTCGCAGGAAGAAGAGGAGTCGGAGTCGACTGGACCCGATACCAGTGAGTGGATTTGTGAGGATTGTCCGTTCGTTTATGGCCTGAGCGGTTCCGTGCTGCTGGGAGCCGGCTATGTCTCCGATGACCTGTTCGATTTCGGCAACTATCGTGGCCTGGAACAGGAGGGTGTCTATGGAGCGGCCGGCGTCGATTTACGCTATCGCACGGAGGATGCTCGCTACCTGGATTTATATGGAGAACGGCTCGGCCTCGATAGCCGCACGCTGTCGGTCGAGGGCGGACGGCAGGGCAGCTACAGTGTGAGTCTCGATTACGACGAAACGCCCTATCTCGATACGAGTGATACCCGGACGATATTCGAGGGGGCAGGCACGGCGAATCAGACGTTGCCCGCCGACTGGGTCCGCGGCGGCACGACGGATGAAATGACGGCACTCGCCGGCAGCCTGCACGGCGTCGATATCCGGCACAAGCGGAAAACGCTCGGGCTGGCTTTGGAAGTGAACCGCAAGAGCCCGTGGCGGTATCGCGTGGATGTGCAGCAGACCCGCAAGGAAGGCAACCTGATTCGGGGTGGGAGCTTTATCTTTCGGGCCGCCGAACTGGCATCACCCGTCGATTACGAAACCACCCGGGTTGAGGCGGCGGTCGGCTATGTCAGGGACCGCTGGCAGCTGGAAGCGGCCTATCACCTCTCGCGTTTCGACAATGACAACCGGTCGGTGCGTTGGCAGAATCCCTTTGCCGGAATCAATGGGGCCGATCTGGGCGAACTGGCGCAGCCACCCGAGAACCAGTTTCACCAGTTCATGCTTTCCGGGTCCTGGCGTTATTCGAAGTGGTTGATGCTTTCCGGGCACGTGGCTGTCGGCCGAAGCGAGCAGGACGAGCAGTTCCTGGCGCCGACACTCAATACGAGCCTGGCAAACCCGAGTTTGCCCCGAAGCGATCTCGACGGGCGTGTGGATACGCAGATAGCGAACTTGCGGGCCACGAGCAACCTGACCGACCGGCTCCGGGCCAAGCTGCAGTTCCGCTACGATGAGCGCGACAACAAGACCCCTGTCGATTCATTCGTCCAGGTCGTTTCGGACACGTTCGTGATGGACGAACGTGCCTACGAGCCGTACAGTTACGAACGGACCAGCATGAATGCAACGCTCGACTATCGCGTGGCCTCGGACTTGAAGGTAACAGCCTCGGCGACACACAAGGGAATGGAGCGTAGTCTGCAGGAGGTCGAGAACACGGATACCAATCTCTATTCCTTCAAGATACGGGCGACGCCCGTGTCCCGCCTGAACGTGAATGTGAAAGCCAGTCGTGAGGAGCGCAACAACGATCTCGATCCGGCTCGTCTCGGCCCGCAGGTCAATCCCAGCCTGCGACGCTTCCATTTCGCGGAAAAGGACCGGGATGCACTGCGCTTCGTCGCTGACTATGCCCTGCGCGAGAACGTGGCTGCCAGCCTGTTCGCCGAGTTTGCCGACGAGGAATTTTCCGATACCGAAATCGGTCTCAGTGACGGACGGGCCAGAAGCTATGGCCTGGACGTTTCAGCCACCTTTTCCAGTGACATCACCGCGCATGCGTTCGTGGCCTTCGAGTCGCTGGACGCGACTATTCTCGGGGCCGACAACATCGAAGACGCCCCCTGGGAAGCCCGGCAGAGTGACGACTTCCGCACGGCCGGCATTGGCTTGAATTTCGGCGATCTCCCGGGCAAGTGGGTGGAAGGCAGGCTGGATTTCACCTACGCATCGGCCGATGGAGATATCGAGGTCCAAAAGCGCGGTTCGGCACCCCCGTTTCCGACGCTGGAAACCAGCCGCATGACACTGGAAGCTTCTGCAGAGCGTGAGCTCGGAGAACGCCTTAACCTGCGTTTCGGCTATCTTGTCGGCAAACTCACTGAAGACGATTTCTTCCGCGATGACGTTGCGCCGGATACGGTGCCGACCCTGTTGAGTCTGGGGCAGCGACCGCTGGACGGCACAGTGCATGTTTTCAACGTGATGCTGCGCTACCGGTTTTCGGCTGATTGAGTAAAGCCCCACGGCTTTCAGTGGTAAAATAAGTCTTACACACTCCGATATGGCGTGTGACCCAAAATTTGGAGGAGGTCTCATGAGAAGCATGTTCAGTCATTCAGTGAAGTTCGCCCTCGCTACGGTTTTCCTCGCCGGAGCAGGCGTAACCATGGCCGAAGCGCCGGATTCAGTGGAATCCTGTACTTCCTGTCATGGCAAGGATGGCATCAGCGATGACAGCACGGTTCCGATCATTGCCGGGGCCTCGGATTATTTTCTGGAGAACCAGCTTGCGATTTTTGCGGCCGAAGCCAGGCCGTGTGCTGATTCCTACTTCGAGGAAGAGGCCGAGGATGGCGCCGAAAACCACTGTGCGCTGGCCGACGCAATGTCGGAGGATGAGCAGATCGAGGCCGCCGGCCACTATGCGTCCCAGCCTTTCTCTCCGGCCGAACAGGAAGTCGACGAGGAACTGGTGAGCCAGGGCGCTTCCATTCACGAGGCCAAATGTGATCGTTGCCATACCGATGCCGGGGCTCTGGCACTTGACGATGCCGGAATTCTGGCCGGCCAGTGGAAGCACTACCTGATGCATCAGTTCAAGTACTACCGTGATGAAGAGCGCTGGCAGCCGGAAAAGATGGCGCCCGAAATGGCGGATCTCAGTGACGAGGATATGAAGGCGCTGGCGGAATACTATGCCAGCGAGGGTCCCAAGCGCTTCGATTGAGGCCGTAAGGACTCCCTGGAATCGGCGGCCAGTCCGCCGTCGACCGTCATCCAAGCCCGCATTACGCCACGGGCCCAATGGTGAACAGACCGCCCGGTCGCTCTTTTGCGGCCGGGCGGTTTGCATTTCATTCTTCTTCGGAAAGCTCCCCGATCAGATAGTCCTCCATGGCGCGCCAGGCACGCTGAGAGTGATTTCTGCCATAACCCTTGGTCTTCATGCCCTCGGTGGCTTCGCTGCCGCACCAGGGTTCGAGGACTGAAGGTTCGGTCGGATGGCGCTCGATGTAATCGGTGAAGTCATAGACCTTGCCCTCGATCGCCATCCAGCAATCATCGAGTGTGTCGTGGCGCGCCACTTCAGCGAGGGTGTAGGTGTCTGGGGAGTGTGCCTGCGGGGGCGGGTGTCCGGAATCGGTACCGGACAGTGAATCGAGCAGCACGATCGTGAACACGCATGCCCAGAATGCCACGAAGGCGGTATAGACCGGTTTTTTCAGGCTCATAGCAGTTCGAACTCTTCGGAGTGAATACTCGAGACCGGTATCCCGGCCGCTCGGGCATGCTGGACGACGAGGTCCTTGAGCGGTCGCGGACCGCACACATGCAGCAACCGCTGTGCCATGTCCGGACAGACTTTTTCGATGTATTCGCGCGTGATGGGGCCCTCGCGGTAGAAGTGATGGAAATTCAGCCTGAATCCCGACAGGCTGGATGCCAGGGAGCGCAACTCCTGCCCGTACAATTCACGCGCCTCGTCCTGGACACAGAAAATCAGGCATGCATCGGCAGGCTTCCCAAGTTGCTTCAGAAGACGCATGCGGGCCAGGAACGGGGTGATCCCGATGCCGCCAGCGACCCACAATTCCGGATCCGTCACGGCGCGCGGATTGGGAAAAAAGCGGCCGTACGGACCCTCGATCGTTGCATGCGCACCTTCCCGGATCGACTGGATCGCCCGGCTGGCGTCTCCCAGGTCCTTGATCGCGATGCGCAATGCGGGCTCCAGGGGCGACGAGGAAAGCGTATAGGGATGCTCCTCGCCATACCCGGCTTCGAGACCGGGGTCGTATGGGGCTAGGTAGACGAAATTGCCCGCCTCGTGTGCGAACTTGCCGTGTTCGGGGCTCAGTGTCAGTTCGACGACGTTATTGGCCACCCGCTCGACTTTGCTGACCCGGCAGCCCCGTCGCCCGATTCGGCGCGAAAACACGAAGCGCCACGTCACGGCGCCGAGGGCCACCATCGCGAATACCGACCAGACCGTGATGTTGAGCCATTGGGGAAGGCCGCGCGAGAGCCAGAAGCCGTGGATCAGTGCCAGCGCCACGGCCGGCCCGGCCAGGCGATGAAGCTTCTTCCAGCGTTCGAAACGGGGGTGGCCGAAGAACGAGAAGCTAGGGGCAAGAAAGAGCATCATCAGAATCAGTGCTGCCCAGCCGCTCCAGCTGGCCAGGTCGGACAGGGGCGGGAAGAGCATTGTTCTGGCGGCGTACAGGCTGGTAGTGCCCGCCGAGAAAGCCAGCAGGAGGGGATGAGCCAGCAGCAGAATGAGCGACCCTGCCCCGAGGAAGTGATGAGTGCGCCAAAGGCGCGTGAGTCCGCCGAATGGCCGATCGACACCCGGGATGCGCGCGCTCAGTATCGCCGCCATCAACAGCATCGCCAGGCCCGCCACGCCCGCCAGTCGGCCGATGGTATTGAGGGCCGACCCCATCGATGAGAGATCCCCGGGGGCAAGCGTCGCCAGGAACAAAAGCGACGGTAGCAGGGCGACCAGCCAGACGAGGCGGTGCGCGGTTCCAGCTGACATGAATCCCCTCACGAGAACAATCCGAGACTCGGTCAATGTATCAGAGTCGGCGTTGTCCGGTCGTGCCGTGTGGGGTGGGGCGACATTGATTCGTTGACGGGACTGGCGCCATGGATCCGACCTGGTTTCAGGGCTTCAAGCCTGCATCCGGACCGCAGATCGGCGCATGACGAAAGGCCCCTTCGGTCGCCTCTTGTTGCCCGGTATTTTCCTGCAGTCGGTGCTGATCGGCAGCGGGTAACGCCATGTTCGCGGGGACAATCTAGGTTGGCTACAATCTTGCTGTATTCATGGATGGGGTATCTGTAATCGCAATGTTCGCCTTGCCGCTCATGACCGTGGGGCTGTTTCGTATCGTCAGGAGAAGATCGGCATGATCGACACCAAGCCAGCCGCCCCGAATGCGCTGCCCACACCCTATCTGCTGTTTCTGGGCGATGTGACCGAAACGGGATTTGCCAAGACGGCATTCGCGCTGCGTGACTGGGCGCCGGATTCATGTACCGGGGAGTATGTACTGCCTGGCGGAAAGGTGAGTACGGGTCTGCAGCCGATGACGCCGGCCCAGGCCGCCTCGCAGGGAGCAAGATCCCTTCTGATCGGTGTGGCCAGTCCGGGCGGGATCATACCGGCAAGCTGGTATCCGGCCCTGTTCGATGCGCTCGACGCCGGGCTGGATATTGTCAATGGCCTGCACACGAAGCTGTCATCCGTTCCGAAACTGCACTCCGCCGCGCAAGATCACGGCCGACGGTTGATCGAATTGCGCCGGCCGCCGGAGGGTATTCCGTCCGGCACCGGCACCCGGCGCGGTGGCAAGCGATTGTTGACCGTCGGTACCGATTGCGCCATTGGAAAAAAATACACCGCGCTTTCCCTTGCGCAGGCCATGTCGCGTCGTGGCATGTTGGTCGATTTTCGTGCGACGGGGCAGACCGGCATCATGATTGCCGGCAGTGGCATTCCCGTGGACGCGGTCGTTTCGGATTTCATCTCCGGTGCGGCGGAAACGCTCAGCCCGGATGCACCCGACGAACACTGGGACGTGATCGAAGGGCAGGGCACGCTGGTCCACCCGGCCTTTGCCGCGGTATCCATGGGGTTGCTGCATGGCAGTCAGCCCGATGTGTTCGTGATCTGCCACGAGCCCGGCCGCAAGCATCTGGTTGGTTATCCCGACTTTCCGACCCCGACGATCGAGGAGATTATCGACCTGACCGTGCGTCTGGGGCGATACACCAATCCGGCCATTCGCTGTGCCGGTGTGGCGATGAATACGTCAGCACTGAGCGAGGACGCGGCGTATCGACTGCTGGCGGCCGAAAGCAACCGCCTCGGGTTGGCGGTCGCTGATCCAGTGCGGGGTGGGCAGGCTTTTGAATCGCTCGTATCCGCTTGTATCAGCGATTAAAAGTGGTCATTCCGCCGTCTGCGTGCACCTGGACGCTCAGCGGCAGAAGGGCCAGACCTTCCACCAGGCCGAACAGCGGAACTTCTCTTCGCACGCGGGCAGTTGCCGGGCATAACGCTCGGAGCGTTCGGCGACTTCGCGGGCGGTTTTCCGAACCTTGGGCTTGTCGCGCCAGCTGCCGCGTTCGTAGCCGGTTCGGCCCTCGTGATAGGCGAGATAGAGCTTGTACGCGTCGTTTCGGCGGATGCCGAGCTGCCGGTGGCTGGTGTAGTTGTACCACCCGATGAAATCAAGCGCATCGGCCATGTCGGCACGACTGGTGAACCAGGACGAGCGGCCCGTCATTTCGAGATATTCCTGCCAGGCCGGATCCTGGGCCTGGGCATAGCCGGATGCCGAGGAGGGTCGTCGCCAGGGAATGAAGCCCAGTAGTTTCGTGCGTGCCGGTTTTACCCGCGCCCTGAATGACGACTCGCGCTGGACAATGGCCATCTGCACGGCGATCGGCACCCCCCAGCGGCGCTCGCTTTTGTAGGCATGATCGTACCAGCCCGGTTCCTGCTCGAAGATCTCGCACAGGTTGTTCTGCTTCTGGGGTGGCGTCGTCGCACATCCGGAGAGGACATATGCCGAAACGGCGATCAGCACAAGTCGGGCGAGCAAATTCATGCGTCTGATTCTACTCGGACAGGGAATCCGAGTCAGCAAGACGAGTATCGTTTTGATGCGCTATTCTGAGTGCCTACTTGAATCGAGTGGACAACATGCTCTGGCAGGCATTGAGCGCAGCACGTGACATCGGACGGATGCAGGATATTGCATCCGTCCTGATTCGCTACGGTTTCGGCGACATCGTGCAGCGCGTCGGCATGGCCGGCGCGCTGAGACGTGCCGGCAAGGTGCTGCATTGGAAGGAAGGCGAGGAGCTGGCGCGCCTGAGCCCGCCCGAGCGGGTCCGTCGCGTGCTGGAGGAACTCGGGCCCACTTTCGTCAAGCTCGGCCAGGTGCTGGCCACTCGAGTCGACCTGTTCGCACCGGAATGGCTGAACGAATTCGGCAAGCTCCAGGATCATGCACCGGCAGTCGAATGGGAGAAGATCGAGGCCCAGCTCATCGAGGATCTCGGCGCGCCACCCGAGGAAGTCTTCAAGAATATCGAGCGTGAGCCGTTGGCGGCGGCTTCGCTCGCCCAGGTGCATCGTGCCTGGCTCGAGGACGGCACGCCCGTTGTCCTGAAAGTTCGGCGGCCCGGCATCAAGTCGGTGATCGAGGCGGATCTGCGACTGCTCAGGCGGCTGGCGGAGATTCTCGAGTCGGAGACGAACGAACTGAGGCATTACCGTCCGCGTCTGTTGCTGCGGCAGTTCGCACGTTCCCTGCGCCTGGAACTGGATTTCGTGGCCGAGTGCCGCAACGCCGAGCGCATCGCGGACACGCTCGAGCCGGATTCCGGCATCGTCGTTCCCAATGTTTTCTGGGAATGGAGCGGCGAGCGGCTGAATGTACAGGACTGCCTGGAAGGCATACCCGGCCGGGATCTCGAAGCGGTCGACGAGGCTGGTCTCGACCGTCACGAGATCGCCGTGCGCGGCACGCGGGCGATTCTGCTGATGATCCTCGAAGAAGGGTTCTTCCATGCCGATCCGCATCCCGGCAATATCCTGTACCTGCCGGACAACCATATCGGCCTGCTCGATTTCGGCATGGTCGGGCGCCTTTCGGAGCAACGCCGCCACGAGGTCGCCGAACTGCTGCACGGCCTGGTTTCACGCGATGCGGAAGGTGCGGCTGGCATCCTGCTGGCGTGGAGCGAGGATGACAAGGTCTCCGAGGCGAGGCTCGGCGAGGACGTGGAGGAATTCATCGAGCACTACCACGGCGTTCCACTACAGCAGCTGGACCTGTCGGCGATGATCGGTGATATCACGGGGGTGCTGCGCCAGCACCATTTGATCCTGCCGCCTGACCTGGTGCTTATGTTCAAGGCCTTTCTCACACTCGAAGGCATGGGCCGGCGCCTGGAGCCGGAGTTCGACATGGCCGGTGAAGCCGCTCCCATCATCGAGGAAGTGCTGCAGCGCCACTACTCGCCCGCCAACCTGGCGCGGCGCATGCGCAAGAGCGCGATGCAGACGCTGCGCCTGCTCGGGGACCTGCCGGCCGATCTCAGTCGCTTGTTGCGCAATGCAAGCAAGGGCCGCATCGAGGTGCACGTTGACATCCGTTCGCTCAAGGAGGTCAGCAACCAGCTTGATCAGGCGGCCAGCCGCCTGACGCTGGGCATCGTGACGGCGGCACTGATCATCGGTTCGGCCATCGTGATGAACGTGCAGGCGGGCCAGCAGGCCTTCGGGCTGCCACTTCTGGGCTTGCTGGGATTCGTCGGGGCTGCGCTCGGCGGTGTCTGGTTGCTGGTGTCGATCTGGCGGAGCGGCAAGGATTAGAGGCTCCCTATGAATTGACCGTCCGGGTTGGGTCGGCTAACGTGCAGACTGTACTCGCTGATTGGTTGGGGATCGCCCATGAATCCTGAGAAAGTCGTATTCGCATTTTTCATCCTGCTGGCACTGACGCTCAACTTCGGCTTCTTTATCGGCGAGATGGACAATCCCGACCATCACAACGCCTACGAATTGTTCGCCGCCATTGCCGTCAGCCTGATCGCCACGGTGATGAAAATGGGTGAACGTACGCATATCGGTGCAGTGCTGCTGGCCTCCAGCCTTGTGGCCGACTTGCAGCTTCTCGCTGCCGCTCTGGTCTGGGGTGTGGCCGTCCACGTCACTGATGCCGGGCTTACGCCGGCTGTGATGGCCTCGGTGGTTTCGCTTTCCGGTGGCGCATTGTTGGCCAACATAGTGTCCACGGTGGTGGTGTTAATCGAAACCAACCGCTTCCGCCGCTGAATCGGAGCGCCGGTGATGAATACACCGCTGTCACTCCTGTTCCAGCGCATGCGGGTTCCGCTGGTCGTTCTGATCGGTGCCTATGCCGTCGCTACGCTCGGTTTCACCCTCATTCCCGGCTACGACGACAGCGGCGAGCCGTGGACCATGAATTTCCTTCACGCTTTCTACGTCGTCAGCTATACCGGGAGCACCATCGGATTCGGTGAAATTCCGGCCGAGTTCAGCGATGGCCAGCGCATGTGGGCGCTGCTCTGCATCTACATGACGGTTTTCGCCTGGCTGTTCGCCATCGGCAGCCTTGTGGGCCTCGTCCGTGACGATGCTTTTCATGAAGCCCTGGGACGGCGCCAACTGCAGCGGACCATTCGCGGCATTCGCGCTCCGTTCTACCTCATTTGCGGTTATGGCGGCGCCGGCAGCATGCTTGTCGACAATCTGGTCAAAAGCAGTCGTCGTGTAGTGGTGGTTGACCGTTCGGCAGACGCCATTCGCGATCTCCAGTTGCAAGACTACAACGTGCAGGTGCCGGGCTTCAGGCTCGATGCTTCCGTGCCTGAGAGCCTGATCAAGGCTGGCCTGCAGAACCGCTGGTGTGCCGGGCTACTGGCCCTGACCGATAGCGACGAAACCAACCTCAAGATCGCGCTGGCCGGTCGCCTGCTCAATCAAAAAGTATCGGTCGCCGCTCGGGCCGACTCGGCCGCCACGAGCCGGAACATGATTTCTTTCGAGACCGGATTCGTTATCCGACCGGCGGAGGAGTTCGCGCAACGGGCCACGCTGGCGGTTACGCGCCCGCAGGCCTATCAGCTCTATGAGCGGCTGTCGGAGGCCGGCGCACGGCAGAAGTGGGAATCGGATGCCCGTCTGGACGGCATCTGGCTGATCTGCGGCCAGGACGATTTTGGCCGCTTGCTGGCCGAGCAGCTTGAGCGGGAAGGGGTGGCTACACGCATCATTGCCGAAGACGGTGATCAAGCCGGCTGGCCCCGCGGCAGCATTTTCGGGCCCAGTTCGGAGGGCGATACACTGGAGCAGGCCGGCATTGGCGAGGTGACCGGATTGATCACCACCCATGCCAACGACGCCGAAAACCTGTCGACGATCATGACGGCATTGATGCTCAATCCCGAATTGCTGGTGATTGCACGTGAGAACCATCTTCACAATCGCCAATTGTTCGAGGAAGCCGGAACGCATCTGACGTGTTCGGTCAGCGGTATCGTCGCCTCGGCGATACGCCCGGTACTGGAAGCCCCGATGGTGCCGGCTTTCTTCGAGGCCATGCTCGGGCGTGACGAAGGCTGGAGTCGCGACTGCCTGAAGCGGATTCATGATCGGATCGGTGAAGAACGCGTGCAATACTGGAGTAGCAGAGTCAGTGAAAAGCGTACGCCACCGTTGGCTGAAATTATCGAATCCGGTGGAGAATTTACGGTCGGGATGCTGACGCTCGATCCTCGAGACCGAAATGAAAAGCTGGATGCCCTGGTTCTGATGATCGGGCGCGAAGACCATGTGCTCCTATTGCCGGATGAGGACGAGCCTCTGGCCATGGGTGACCGCATTTTGTTTTGCGGCACTCCGCACTCGGCAGAACTGATCTGGGCGGTAGCGGTCGATCCCGACGTGGTCCGCTACCTGCAGTCCGGTCACCCACGCCTGGCGAGTCGACCCTGGTGGTGGCGAACGGCGGCCTCACCGTAGCCGGTTTATATTCAGAGAACCACGGACTCAGGAATCAATGGACAGCAACGAGTTTCGTCGTCATGCCCATGCGCTGGTCGACTGGATGGCCGACTACATCGACACCATCGAGGAGCATCCCGTCAAGGCGCGTGTCGCACCGGGAGAGATCGCCGAACAGCTTCCGACCAAGGGTCCGCAAGCGGGCGAAGACATGGCTGCCATCCTCGCGGACTTCCGCGAGCTCGTCCTGCCCGGGATGACGCATTGGCAGCATCCCATGTTCATGGGCTATTTTCCGGCCAACAGTTCCTACCCTTCCGTGCTGGCGGAGATGTTGACCGCCACCCTGGGTGCGCAGTGCATGAGCTGGGAGACTTCCCCGGCTGCCGCCGAGCTGGAAGGCCGAGTCATGGAATGGCTACGTGACTGGCTTGGGCTGCCGGCGGACTTCGAGGGCGTGATCCAGGATACGGCCTCGACGGCGACTCTATGCGCGTTGTTAAGCGCCCGCGAGCGGGCGACCGGATTTCTCGTCAACGAGCACGGCTTTGCCGACCTGGATGAGCGGCGCTTTGCCATCTACTGTTCGACCGAGGCACACTCGTCGGTCGAGAAGGACGTCAAGATCGCCGGTTTCGGTTCAGCGGCACTCAGAAAGATTCCGGTCGATACCGATTTCGCCATGCGCCCGGAAGTATTGGCCGAACGGATCGAGTCCGATCTTGCTGAAGGAGTGGTTCCACTGTGTGTGATTGCTGCCCTGGGCACGACCAGTTCCACCGCGATCGATCCGATCGACGCCATCGGCGTGATCTGTGCCGAACACGGCACCTGGTTTCACGTGGATGCGGCCTATGCCGGTACGGCATTGCTGCTGCCCGAATTTCGATGGATGCTGGGCTCGGCCGGGAACGTCGATTCCTTCGTTGTCAATCCGCACAAGTGGATGGCCACGAATTTCGATTGCACGGCTTACTACGTGCGTGATGTCGACGCCCTGGTGCGAACTTTCGAGATCCAGCCGGAATACCTCAGGACCCGCGCAGATGATCAGGTGCGCAATTATCGCGATTGGGGCATCCAGCTCGGCCGGCGCTTCCGTGCGCTCAAGCTCTGGTTCGTGATGCGCTCGTTCGGCCTCGATGGTCTGCAGGCCATGCTGCGCCGGCATATCGAATACGGCCAGTGGCTGGCCGAGACCATCGACACCCATCCAGGCTTCGAGCGCCTGGCTCCGGCGCCGCTCAACTGCGTATGCTTTCGCTGGCTGCCGCCGGGAGGTGCGGACGAGGCTGTGATCGAGAAAGCCAACCAGCGCTTGTTGGCCAACATCCAGGACAGCGGCAAATTGTATCTGACGCATACCCGCCTGGATGGCCGCTACGCGCTGCGTATCGTTCCGGGCCAGACGCGCGTCGAGCGCTTTCACATCGAAGCAGCCTGGGCCCTGATCGAGGAAACGGCCAGGAATCTCGCAGTCGACTGAAGCACTGCAAAACCCGGAAGCCACGGAAAACACGGAGTTCACGGAACAACGATCGGTTAGCAGCAAATCCGCCTATTGGGGGGTGCTGGGCGTTCTCGTTAGTCTTTCCGTGTACATCCGTGTATTCCGTGGTTGAAAGGTCTTGATTACCAGATGCTGATGCGGTCTTCCGGCGCCAGATAGAGTTCGGCGTCCGAATCGACCCCGAAAGCTTTGTACCAGGCGTCGAGATTGCGAACGATGCCGTTGACGCGGTACTCGGCCGGGCTGTGTGAATCATTGATCAGCCGGTTGCGGAGGGATTCCTCGCTGGCCCACAGGTTGCGCCAGACCTGCGCCCAGGCCATGAAGAATCGCTGGTTGCCGGTGAAGCCGTCGAGTACCGGCGTCTCGCCGTCGGCGTGATCATCGAGATACATCCTGTAGGCGTGGTGGGCGATCGACAGGCCGCCGAGGTCGCCGATGTTTTCGCCCAGGGTCAGTTCACCGTTGATGTTCATGCCTTCGATCGGTTCGAAGCCGTTGTATTGCTCGACGAGCTTGCCGGTGCGCTGCTCGAACTGCTCGCGAGCGGTGTCGGTCCACCAGTTGCGTAGCACGCCGTCGGCATCTGAGCGTGAGCCCTGGTCGTCGAAACCGTGGCCCATTTCATGGCCGATGACGCCGCCGACGGCGCCGAAGTTGACGGCCGGATCGGCGTTGGGATCAAAGAACGGCGGCTGCAGGATGGCGGCCGGAAAGACGATTTCGTTGCGGGTGGGGTGATAGTAGGCGTTGACCGTCTGCGGCGTCATGCCCCACTCCCATTCACGTACCGGCTCGTCGAGCTTGGCGAGTTGATCGTTCCAGGACCATTCGCTGATCCGATGGCTGTTGCCGATCAGCTCGTCTGCGTTAATGGCCACGTCGGAGTAGTCGCGCCACTTTTCCGGATAGCCGATCTTGGGCAGGAAGGCCTCGAGCTTGCGGTGAGCCTCCTTGCGTGTTTCATCGTCCATCCAGGCCAGGGTGTCCAGGCGCTCGGCGAAAGCCCGGCGCAGGTACTCGACCAGTTCCATCATCTGTTCGCGGTAATCCGGCGGGAAGTGGCGCTCGACGTAGACCCGGCCGACCAGTTCGCCCAGGCGAGAGCTGACGAAGTTGATGCCGCGTTTTTCGCGCTCGCGCTGTTCATCGACGCCATCGAGGCGCTGTTCGAACAGATCGAAGTGGGCCTGCTGGTACTCGCTCGACAGCAACGGTGCGTGGTTGTTGATCCAGTGGAAAGCGTGCCAGGACGCCCAGTCTTCAGCCGGGGTGGCGGCGAATACTTCGCTGTTGGCGTAAATGGCCGTGTTGGTGGCCACGACCGCCTCCTCGATGCCGTCGAGATTGCGTTCGGCCAGGAAGGCCTGCCAGGGGAATTCCGGTGCGTTCTCGGCCAGTTCGGCCGGGCTCATGAGATTGTAGTTGGCCTGGCGATCGCGGGCCTCGACCCGGGTCCAGTGGTTCTCCGCCAGCTTCATTTCCAGCGCCAGCACGGCGTCGGCCCGCTCCTGGGCCTGGTCGATGCCGGCGCGCTTGAAGGTGGCGGCGATATAATCGCGGTAGGCCTGGCGATGACCCGGGAAGGGATCATCCTCGCGCGTGTAGTAGTCGCGGTCGGGCAGGCCCAGGCCGCCCTGGTAGAGATAGGCCAGGTAGCGATTGGGGTTGCCCTGGTCCAGGGTGACGAAAGACGCCACGATGGAATCCGTGCCCTGTCGTCCCATCCAGCGGGCGGCGGCCTCGTGCGAATCGATGGCCAGCAGCTTGTCCAGGGTTTCGCGGATCGGCGCCAGGCCCAGCGCTTCGATGCGATCGGTGTTCATGTAGCTGGCGTAGAGATCACCAACCTGCTGTGACGGGCTGCCCGGCTGCGGGTCGTTGTCGCCCAGGTCGCTGATGATGTCCTCGACGCGTTCCTCGGAGAGGATGCGCAGTTCGTTGAAGGCGCCCCAGCGCGAGAAGCCCTTCGGAATTTCCGTCGATTCCAGCCAGCCGGCGTTGACCCAGGTGAAGAAGTCGTCGCCGGGTTCGACCGATTCGCTGATATTGGCCGTGGCGATACCCCAGTCGCCCAGTGTGGCCTCGGGCGAGGTGGTGCCCCGGTCGTCGGCGTTTGCGTGCGCGCCGACCAGGCCCAGCAGGGCGGCGGCCGTCAGGCACTGATTCAGTTTTCTCATGCGGTTTCCCCGGTTGGTGGATTGTAAAACGATGCTGCCGGCTCCAGCGGCAGTTCAAAGAGTGAAAGACAACGGCCCGGCGCTCGGGTTCAACCCGGAATGAGGTCGGCGGCGAATACCCGGCCCAGCAACGCGTACATCAGCCCTGTGACCACAATGACCATCACCAGATTGATGACCAGGCCGGCGCGCGCCATTTGCGGGATCGTCACCAGACCGCTGCCGTAGACGATGGCATTCGGTGGCGTGGCGACCGGCAGCATGAATGCACAGCTGGCGGCGACCGCCGCGGGTGCGGCGAGTACGATCGGGTCGAGTCCCATGCCTACGGCGACGGAGCCGAGGATCGGCAGGAAAGCCGCGGCAGTGGCCGTGTTGCTGGTCACTTCCGTCAGGAGGATGACCGCGCCGACGACTAGCCCGATCAGCACCACAACGGACAGGCCATCCAGCTGCTGGAAGACTTGTCCGATCCATTCGGCCAGGCCCGAATCGCTGATGCCGGCCGCCAGGCTCAAGCCCCCGCCGAACAGAATCAACACTTCCCAGGGCAGGCGAGCGGTGTCCCGCCAGGAGAGCACGAAACGCCACTCGCGCCAGTCGATCGGCACGATGAACAGTAGCAGGGCGCCGAAGATGGCGATGCCGGTATCCGACAGGCCGGGAAGAAAAGTCTCGAGAAGCGGGCGACCAATCCACAGTCCGGCAGTGAGCACGAAGATGACAGCGACCTGCTTCTCGGCGCGGTCCGTGCGCCCGGATCGGGCCAGTTCGTTGCGGATCAATTCATCGCCCCCCGGAAACTGGTAGACGCGCAACGGAAAAAGCACGCGGGTCAGCAGCAGGAAGACGAGGGGAAGGGCGACGATCACCAGGGGCAGGCCGACCAGCATCCACTGGGAAAAGCCGATCTCGACGCCGTGGTTGTCGAGCAGCCAGGCGGCCAGCAGGGCATTGGGCGGTGTACCGATCAGGGTGCCGAGGCCACCGATATTGCAGGCGTAAGCCAGTGCGAGCAGCAATACCAGGGCGAATGCGGAGCGATGGTCCCGATCCTTGTCGATGTCGGCCAGGTCAGTGACCGAAAGCGCGATGGGCAGCATCATCATGGCCGTGGCCGTATTCGACACCCACATGCTCAGGAAGGCCGCGGCCAGCATGAAGCCGGCAATGATCGCCGTCGGCTTCGTGCCGACGCCGCGGATGATGTTGATCGCGATGCGCCTGTGCAGGCCCGATCGCTCCATCCCCAGGGCAATGATGAAGCCGCCGAGGAAAAGGTAGATCAGGGGATTGGCGAAAGGCGTCGTCGCCCCGGCGATATCGGTTACGCCGAGCACCGGAAACAGAACGATCGGCAACAGGGCGGTGGCGGCAATGGGCAGTGCCTCGCTGATCCACCACACCACCATCAGTGCGGCGACAGCTGCAACCTGCCAGGCGGTGTCGGGCATACCATCCGGCGCCGGCAGCAGCAGTATCGCCACGAAAGCTGCAAGCCCGGCGATCAGGCCGATGCGCGGCCGCAGGAACTTCATGTGGTTGGGGACGACGTTCACGGGTCCAGAGGATAGCGCCTCAGCGCTCTAGACGTTTCGGCATGGCCTCGATCGCACCCGTGAATATGAGGTATTGCGCGAGTGCGTAGATGGCAATGATGATCTGCACCGAGTAGGAGAAATCGGCCACGAAACGGGTGATTCCGATCAGTGCATCCGACACCACGAACAGGGCCGCGCCAGCGAACAATCGACCGGGCCGCTTCTCCACGGTTGTGGCTGATACGGCCATGAAGACCAATGCAGCGACATAGACAGCGACCGGTATGCGGTCGTTTCCCAGGGACGGCCACATCAAGGCGAGCACGGTCAGGCCGAAGGCGATCACCGGTAGCCACCATGGCCACCGCTGCATGAATGTCCTGCGATGCCGGACGAACGCCATCGAGTAGGCGATTTGGGTGACCAGGAAGCAAGCCAGGCCGGAGGTGAAGTAGTGGTTGCGATCAAATGCCAGGAAGATGTCTCCACCGGCTGCAGCGACGAATCCGATGGCCATCGGAACGGCCGCGGCCGGCTTTAGCAATATCGCCAGCGCGGCAGCGGCGATCAGCATCGGTGTAAATTTCAGTATCCAGCTTCCGGGCAGAGGGGGCAGCCATAACGTAAGCCAGTAGGTCGCGGCAATGATCGCGAATGCGAGTCTTGCATGGGTGACCCATTTCAAGTCTTGTTCTACGGATTGCATTTGCTCTCGATCTCCCTCAGAACGTCGATAGCCCCGTCGCTTCCATGATCCTATATTGCCAGTAACGCATGTGGGAGTGGTCGGCGTAACGCTCATAGGGCAGGCTGTGGATACGATCGGGCTGATTCGACCAGCGCTCCTCGAAGAACACGATGATGGCTTGCATGGCTTCCACATCGGTGTCCATGCGCAATTCGATATTGGTTTCCAGATTGTAGTTATCGAGGTTTCGCCGCGTGAAATTGGCCGAACCGGCAAGCACCCGATCGGGTCCGCTGCCCGGACGCAAGATCAGCATCTTGCCGTGGCACTGTTCGCCCCGGGTATTGCACCAGCGTATGGGAATGCCGGCCTCGTGCAGTTCCCAGGCAACCTGCCGGTTGGGTACGCCGTTCTTTTTGCGTCCGAAGGCGTCCTCGTTGGGGTCGAGCAGAACGCGTAGGGTCGCGCCCCGTTCATGGGCCTCGATCAGTGACTCGATGATTTCACGGTGAGAAAGATAGAACATCAGCAAGTCCAGCGAATCCCCAGCTTCTGCCGAATCGATCATGGCAAGCGCAGCCTCGCGAATGGCCGCTTCGGTCAGGACGCGCACTTCGGCCATGGCGGGCCTGGAGGTCTCGAAGGCCAGCGTCGGCCAGTCGGGTTCGCGCCCGGTCGAGAAGCGTACGACGGCACGTTCGGTCTCGAGCAGGTCGCCCACTGCTGGCCCGTCGAAGGTGACGGCAATGTTGTCGTGCCGGCTGCTGGCGTCGTGCGGGTTGGCTGAGGTGACCAGGCCCTCCGCTCCGTTCTCGCTGTCGACAACCAGGGTCTTGCGATGATTGGCCTTGAAATTGAGCATGGTCAGGTAGGTTCTGAGCGTGACTTTCCCCTCACCGACCGGATTGGGCAGCCAGCCGCCGCGATGACCGTTGCCGAACCACTGGCAGCAGATGCGCCACGCTGCCGACCAGATCGGATTGGGATCGCGCAGTCGCTTCAGGTCCGTCTCGATGACCTCGACGCCCGCCCGCTCGAGTTCGGCGAACAGCGGCTGGTCGACGCCGTCGTAGAGGTCGTTGAAAGGGTCGGTGATCAGCACCGCACGCAGCGAATCGTGCGTTTGGCGTTCGGTGACCAGGGCATTGACCAGTTGTGTCGACAGCGGGCGGTATCCGTCACCGGCCCGGCCGGCGAACTGGTTGAGCAGGAAGAAGTCGCTGATCACGAGCGTTTCGGCCCGCTCGATCATGGCGAAGGCCGCATCGAAAATCTCTCGCTCGTTGTGTTGCTGACCCTCGGCATCCAGCCAGGTCGAATCGGCATGAAAGCGAACCGAGGTGGCAGGGCGCCAGGGGGCGGCCATATTCACGCCTTTCGGCAACGGTTTGTGGAGGTGCCAGACAGCCGTGGCCAGATAGCCGAGGACGAGTGCTGCAATCGCAAGTGTGAGCGTTCGCTTCAAGGTCCAGGAGCGGGCAGGCTTTGATTTCTCCATGCCTGCAGATTATCGCCGAATCGGACGGGTCAGGCGAGCAAGGGACTCGAGAGATCGAAATTTGCCGGGGTGGCAGGTGCCGGTTGGTTGGACAG
Source organism: Wenzhouxiangella sp. 15190 (assembly GCF_003417465.1). GTDB lineage: Bacteria > Pseudomonadota > Gammaproteobacteria > Xanthomonadales > Wenzhouxiangellaceae > Wenzhouxiangella. The sequence continues at coordinate 221,573 of NZ_QVMV01000028.1, read as the reverse complement.
AAGCCGGCTGGAGGGAATGGTTGTGTCGATGGCATGCAGGAGTCCTGCACATTCCGGTAACATCGGAATGCGCAGGACTGCGCAAAGTGCTTAGTTTTCCTTGTGGTTTTCGTGCGCTTTCATGTGGGCTTCCATTTGTTGCATCATGCCCTGGTGCATCTTTGAGTGCATTTTCATCATTTTCTGGCAGCGCTCGCCATCCATCTCCTTCATCTTCTGATGCATCTCCTTGCGGTGCTGACTCATGCCCTGCATTTGGCCCATGGCCTCGTGCATCTGGCGCATGTGTTCCTGCATGAGCTTCCGGCGCTCATCCGGATCTTCCGTGTTGTGGATTTGCTGCATGGTTTCGCGCATTTTCTTCATGCGTTTTTGCATGCCGTCGCCGCTCATCATGCCCTTGTTCATCTTGTCCTGCATGCTCATTTCTTGCATGCCTTCGTCGTCTTTCGGTTGGTCTTCGTCACCAGCCAGAGCGACGGGTTGGGCCAGGAAAAGCGATATTGTCGTGATAATGATCAGGTTTCTCATGATTCGATCTCCTTCGGGCTTGGTTGTGGATGGAATACAGGCCATGCGTCTGCAATTTCGATCGTCATTTATTTTGACAGGCGTGAGCGGGTGCATGTTCCTCCCCTTTGCCTATTCCCCGAGTCAGCCAGGAGCCGGAAAGCAGGAATGAAGCACCACCGTAAATCACGTACTGATCGGGCATTTCTGAAAAGATCAACAGCCATGAGCTCCAGGGCTTGATACTCGATCGTTGTAAGCGGAGCAACTGCATCAAATTGAAATCCGGTCAGATCAAAATGGAGCTTGCACTCAGGGCCAGCAGGAGAAGGAAGGCCAGGCCCAGTCCCAAACTCGGATCGCGCGTGGTGCGTTCGAGCAGGGCACGTATCGCTCTTGTCAATGAAGCGTCATCCGAGCGCTCGGTTGCTGGCCAGTGGCGCACAGCGGGGCGGAAGATGAACTCGCACAGTTCGGTCCACCAATCCCGATTGGCGGCAGTGGACGGGCGGGGTCCGGCATCCCGCTCCGGGTCCACCCTGCCGGCTTCAAGCAACTTTCCGGGATCTCCGCCTTCGAGCCAGGTTTCGGCGGCGTCGGCAGCCATGCGGGCGAAGTCGTCGCGTTCTGTCCCGATTTTCTCGATTGCCGTGGATACCGACCGGTCAGCATTGTCATCGGCGGTGAGCGCCATGGTCCGTTCGAGCAGGCGGGTAGCGATCAGGCCGGCCATCATCCGGGTGGCGTTAAGGTGACGGTCGGCGCGCACCGATTCGGCTTTTCTCTGCCCCCGCGTACGCAGGCGGGATTCGTCGACAGCGGCGCGAACGATACTGTCGCGCAGTTCGTCGAGTCGGGCGTAAAGAGTATTGCGCCTGGCACGTGTTCCATCAATCGCCGAAAGGCGCTCGTCAAGAACGGTCAGCATTTGTCCGGGCAGGGAGCGCGTGCGTTTGATTCGTTTCGGTTGGGGGCGTGTGACCCGGAGGCCGGCGGCACGTTTTCCCCCATGACGGCAGAGGATCACGAAAGTCACGGCGGCCCGGCGATACCAGATGTCGACCCCGAACCAGGCCGGCGCGGCCAGTTTGAACAGCCCCAGTCGGGTGCCGACGGCAAACAGCGCGATGCCACCGACCAGCACGGTGCCGAATGAGCGCAGGTCCGATGGGCCGAGGTAGTAGGTGTCGAGGTAATGTCCGACCGGCTCGGCCGGAATGGCAAGCGTCTTCAGTCCCGGAACGATCAGCCCCTCGAGGACGATGCCGGGCTGCAGTCCGATGACAATGATCGGGATGGTGAGCAGGATCATGGCCGTCGACATCGGACCGGTGGCGTCACGCACGGGTTGGGGCGGGGGCTGTCGGGATGCACGGACGAAGACCAGCCCGATCAGTTTGACGAAGGAAGCCACCGTGCCGGCACAGGTGGCCAGGAAAATCCACTCTGCGACCACGAGCCAATCACCGCCTTCCCGGGCGGCTCCCTCCACCAGGGCATGGTGAATCAGGCACTTGCTGACGAAGCCGTTGAACAGGGGAATGCCGGTGATGCCGGCCGCGGCCACGAGCATGCAGGTGAAGGTTACCGGCATCCTCCGCCACAGCCCGCCCAGCCGGTACATGTCGGCGGTGCCGGCATGGAGCGCCACGACCCCGGCGCCGAGAAACAGGCTGGCCTTGAACAGCGCGTGGTTGACTACATGCAGCAGGCCGCCGGCGGTGCCCATGGCGCCCTCGCTTCCCAGCCAGACACCGGCGCCGATTCCGGTCAGGACGAATCCCATCTGGCTGACGCTGTGCCAGGCCAGCATGCGTTTGGCATGATGCTGGCCGAGCGCGAGAATCACCCCGACAAGCATTGTGGCGATACCCAGCCATAGCACGATGAGGCCCAATCGGGCATTCAGCGCCCAGGCCGAGAGCGCCGATTCCACACCACCTTCGGGGCGGAAGATGACATGCACCATGCGGAATATGCCGTAGGCGCCTGTCTTGATCATGACGCCGGATAAAAGTGCGCTGGCCGGGGCCGGTGCCGCGGGATGTGCGTCGGGAAGCCAGGTGTGCAACGGCACCATGCCAGCCTTGACTCCGAACCCGATCAGGAGCAGGACGAAGGCCGTCCACAGCATCACGGGCGATCCGGCGCCGGGCGGGAGCGGTTCGATGCTATCGGAGCCGGCCATGGCGCGGACCAGCAGGATCCCGGCCAGCAGAAAGAACCCTCCGATCAGGGTCATCCAGAAGTACTTGATGCCGGCCTTGCGCGCTTTCTCGCTGCCATCATGAATGACCAGGAGCAGGGCGGCGAGCCCGAGCAATTCGAAGCAGACATACAGGGTCGGCAGGTTGCCGGCGAGCACGACGCCGAGATTGGCCGAGAGCACGAACAGGCTGGTCGCCTGGAAGCGTTTCCGGCCAGTGTCGTCGGACAGGTAAGCGGTCGCGTAGACAGTGGCGCAGAACCATACGAAGGCGCCGCTCAGGGCAAACAGCAGGCTGATGGCATCGGCGGTCAGTTCGAATCGTCCGGTCAGGGCCGGCAGCGACCAGGTCAGGCGCCCGGACGCCAGCACATCCGGAACCAGCACGATCACGCCTGCCAGGGTCAGCCCGGAAGTAGTGACCGCTACCATCGCCAGACGGCGTTTCCCGATGCGGACGCAGGCCAGCGTCAGTGCCGCGACCAGTGGCAGCAGAACCACCAGGGGCAGAAGGAGTTCGGTGGAAAACATCATGGCGGCGGCTCCACGAGCCACTGTGCAGCGTTCTTCGCCAGGTCGAGGGGGAAGCCCGGCAGGGTGGCCGCCGTTCCCAGGATTACGGCCAGCATTCCGGTTGCGATCAGTATGCCCAGCATCCACCCGGAAGCTTCGCGGCTGTGGCTATGGGCGAACCGCGGATCATCGGTGGGCAGCCAGATCCGGTAGATGATCGGCCACAGGTAGACGGCCGCGAGCAGGGCGCCGGCAAGCATTACACCCAGCCGGACCATGGCGCCGGCGTCGGCCAGTCCCAGGCCGAGCAGCCACTTGCTGATGAATCCCGACAGGGGTGGAATACCCACCAGGCCGAGGGCCAGAACGGTCAGCGCCAGGGAGGTTACCGGCATGCGTTGTGCCAGCCCCCGGAGCTGGCTGATCCGGGTTGCACCGGTGACGGTCGCGACCAGCCCGGCGCAGAAGAACAGCCCGCCCTTGAGAAAGGCATGATGGGTAATGTGGACGAACGCGCCGGTCACCGCCTGGCCGCCGATTGTCGAAACGGCCATGAGCACATAGGCCATCTGGCTGATGGTCGACCAGGCCAGTCGGCGTTTGAGATCGTCCTCGCCGACGGCTCGTGCCGCGGCCAGAAGAACGCTTGCGCCGGCGATTCCACCCAGCCACGGCAGTACCCCCATCTCAATCAGGCGCGACACGCCGAAGATTTCAAACATCACCCGCAGGATGCCGAAGACGCCGGTGGCCACCATCACCCCGGAAAGCACGGCCGAGAACGGGGCCGGGGCGGCCGGATGTGCATCCGGCACCCAGCCGTGCAGCGGCATCAGCGCCGCCTTGACGCCGAAGCCTGTGACCAGGCAGGCGAAAGTGGCGAGCACGAGGCCGGGCGAACCGTTGATATCCGCCAGGCCGCCCGGAAGGAACCGGATCTCGCCGCCGAGGTGAAAGACCAGAATGATGCCGGCCCATACAAAGGCGCCACCGGTGATGATGTAGACCAGGTACTTCAGGCCGGCAGCGACGGCCACCCGTGTCCGATCGTGCGTGATCAGGGGATAGCTGAGGAGCGAGAACAGCTCATAGAAGACGAGCAGCGTGACCAGGTTGCCGGCGAAGGCTACCCCGATCATGCAGCCCTGGCAGGCCATGGCGAAGGCATGAAACCGCCACTGCCTGCGGTCATCCGGCAGATAGCCGAAGGCGTAGATCAGGGCGAGGAGGAAAAGTCCCGAGACGGTGGCCGCGAACAGGGTGCCGAGCGGGTCGATCCGGAAAACGATCCACACCGGCGGTGCGATCTGGACCAGCGTCATTTCTCTGAGGAGGCCGTCTTTTGCCGCCAGCGCCAGGAGCGCGGTGATCAGGAATGTCGTAACGGCCGTCCCGGCAACCACGGCAATGCCCAGACGCCGGTTGCGTCGACCGGCTCCCAGGGCCGCCAGACCACCGATAATCGGCAGTGCCAACGCGATCAGTGGCAGCAGCGAGGTCAGGGTCATGGGATGCCTCCTTCCAAGCCGAAGGCGAGGCGCACAGCCGATTCGGCCAGTGAAAATGGCATCAGCGGGGCCTGCGCGCCTGTTCCGAGCAGAATGACGTAACCGGCGCAGATTCCGATCGGTGCCAGCAGCATCCAGGGTGTTTCCTCACGCAGTTGCGGAATGCCGGTTTCACGGAAGTAGGCGCGATAGATAATCGGCAGCCAGTAGGCGGCATTGAGTAGACCGCTGAGTGCCATCAGCGCGACGAATCCGCCGCTGTCGGCCGCAAGGGCACCCAGCGAGAGATACCATTTGGTAATGAAGCCGGCCAGCAGGGGCACGCCCATGAAGCTCAGTCCGGCGATGGTGAACGCGGCCATGGTCCACGGCATGCGGTAGCCGATTCCGTCGAGTTGGTCGATGTGTGTTTTGCCGGTGTTGTGCTCGATGGCGCCGGCGACGAAGAACATGGTGATCTTGGTGAAGGCCTGGTTGGCCAGGTGGATGATGGCCGCCAGTGCCGCAGCCGGGGTCAGCAGGGAAGCGGCCAGAAGGATGTAGGACAGCTGGCTGATGGTCGACCACGCCAGCCTGGCCTTGAGCCGGTTCTGGCGCAGGGCCATGATGGAGCCGGCAATGATCGTGAAGCCGGCCAGGTAGCCCAGCCAGGTGGCGAATCCCAGGCTCTTGAGCAGATTCACGCCGAACACGTCATAGAGGACCCGCACCACGCCGAATGCCCCGGCCTTGACCACGGCGACAGCATGCAGCAATGCACTGACCGGCGTCGGCGCCACCATGGCGGCGGGCAACCAGGCATGCAACGGCATGATCGCCGCCTTGACGCCGAACCCCCCGACCAGGGTGAGGAAGATCAGGAGCAACACACGATGGTCGTCGACATCGCCGAGGATGCCGCCTTCGGCCAGGCTGAGTGTGCCGGCGGAATGGAAGACCAGCAGCATGCCGGCCAGAATCACGGCGCCGCCGCAAAGGGTATAGGCAAGGTACTTGCGGCCGGCCCGGCGCGCTTCGGCATCCTGGTCGTGAATGACCAGGGGATAGGTGCAGACGGTAAGCAGTTCGTAGAAAAGAAACAGGGTGAAGAGGTTTTCGGCGAAGGCGATTGCCACGGTGGTCGAGATGCACAGCGCGAAGAAGCCGAAAAAGCGCTTGAGCGCATGGCTGCCTTTCATGTAGGCGAGCGCGTAGACCGTGGTCAGCACCCACAGCGTGGCAGTGACCAGGGCATAAAAGAGGCCGAATGCATCGACCCGGAAGGCGATTGACAGCCCGGGTAGGATTTCACCGACCCGGAAGATGTAGACCGAACCCGCCAGAGTGCCCGGCAGCATGGACCATACGATGACGAACTTGAGTCCGGCTGCCGCCAGGCTCCAGATGGCGCGCCAGCGCCCGCTCGTCCCCATGACGAACACGCCGCCGGCGCACAGTGCCGAGATGAGGGGCGCGAGAACGGGGCGAAGATCATGCAGTTCGATCGGCATGGCTCAGCCGGTGTCGGTCAGGGGCAGGATCGCCGGGGCGACGAAATCGAGCATCGGTTTGCCGGCCAGACCGAGCAGGAAGCTGCTGGCGGCCAGGAGCAGTATCGCTGCCAGCATGGAGGGCGGAGCTTCCCGGGAGGTGACCACGCGGACATGCAGCGGCGGCCGGAAGAACAGGGTGTTGATGATACGCACGCCGTAGGTCAGTACAAGCAGACCACCGACGATGACGACCCCCATGAGTAACGGACGCCCGGTCTCCAGCGCGCCGAGGCCAATCTGCCACTTGCCCACGAAGCCGGCCGTCGGCGGTACGCCGGCCACTGCCAGCAGCGCGACACCGAGCGCCAGGGCCGAGAGCGGCATGCGCTCGCCCAGACCGCGCAGGTCGTCGATATGACGGAGCCCGCTCTGGTGGATGAGGGCGCCGGCGGCCAGAAAGAGGGCGGCCTTGATCACGGCATGGTTGATTATATGCACCGCGGCGCCACTGGCGGCAGTGGCCGAGCCGATGCCGAGACCGATGAAGATATAACCGATGTTGGTGACGGTCGAATAGGCCAGCAAACGCTTGAGGTCGCTCTGGACGAGGGCTGCGACTGCACCCCAAAGCACCGCGATGGCGCCTAGCCATATCAGGAGAGATTGGAGTGGCATCAATTGGAGCGACCCGTGATCGCTGAAGGTCTGCAGGGTGCGGATAATGCCGATTACGCCTGCCTTCACGACCACCGCGGAGAGTAGTGCGCTGACCGGAGCGGGCGCGCTGGCGTGGGCATCCGGGAGCCACACATGCAGCGGGAACAGTGCCGCCTTGACCATGAAGCCGATAGTCAGCGCTCCCAGTGCCAGGGCGGTGGGCACGATCGACGCCGCGGCGTCCAGACGGCCGGCAGCGTCGGCCATGTTGAGCGTGCCGGTCTGGGCGAAGATCAGGCCGATGGCGAACAGCACCAGTAGCGACGATACTGCACCCAGCAGCAGGTACTTGATAGCGGCCAGGCCGGCCTGGGGCCCGCGCGCCATGGCCACCAGGGCGTAGGCTGATACCGAAAACACTTCCATGAACACGAACAAATTGAACAGATCCCCGGTGACCAGAAAACCGTTCATGCCGCCCAGGTTGATCATCACCAGCGCGTAGTAGAGCGGAATGCGGGCAATCGGCACAACCGCCGGAATGTAGCGTCGGGAGAAGATCAGAACGAGCAGGGTGATCATGCTGAAAACGGCGATGGCGGCGCCGAAGCGGTCGAAATGCAATGCCACGCCGTAGGGGGGCGGCCAGCCACCCGCCGCGTATGAGAACGGGCCTTCAGCGAGCAGTCGCCGGATCAGTGAAATGCTGATGGCCAGGGTGAGCGCACTCGAAGCCAGCGCGAACCCCCATGCCGCAGTCGGAAAGCGCCGGAACAGGGCCGGAATCAGGGCGCCGCCCACGATGGGAACCAGCACCACCAGCGCCAGGCCGTGGGCCGCGGCGCTCATTTACTCGACTTTGCCCAGTTCGTTCAGTTCCACGCTCCCGCATTCGCGCTTGACCCGGACGATTAGCGCGAGTGCGAGTGCGGTGATGCTGACGGCCACGACGATTCCGGTCAGTACCAGCGCATGCGGCAGCGGGCTGGCGAAAGGGCCGACCGCGTCCGGGCCCAGCAGGGGCGGCACGCCGTTGTCGGTCATGCCGGCAGTGACAATGAACGCGAATACGGCCGTTTCCATGATGTTGAGGCCGAGGATCTTCTTTAGCAGGTTCTGCTTGACCAGAAGAATGTAGAGCCCGACCAGGAATATGGCTACGGCGGCGATGTAATCGACATGGGTCAGAAGTACATTCATTTCACCCCTCCCTGAGCGCCCGGAACAATCCGACCAGAACCGCCGCGCCGCCGATCCCGATACCGAGTTCCAGGCCGATCATCACCATCTCGCGCCAGAATGGGTGGTCGGGAAGCGAGAACAGCCATCCGGAAAATACCAGCCCGGTGAGCCCCAGCGCACCGAATACCAACGGACCGGCGGCACGGATCCAGTTGCGCAAACCGGGCGGTAACTCTTCGTCGTCGGTCTTGTCGGTCCGGCCGCTGAACAAGGCCAGCAGGATCAACATCGCGCCGAGGACCACGCCGCCCTGGAAGCCGCCGCCGGGCAACTCGTGGCCCTTGAGCATCACGAACAGCGCGAAGGTCGCGATGAAGGGGGCCATCAGTCTGACGACGAACGAAACCACCGGACTGACCGGTACCCGGGTAGTCTTAAGATCGATATTTTGGGTGCCGGAGCGTTCGGTCGGACCCGCCAGCGAAGTGGCTGCCAGGACGGCGATCAGCGCGGTGAAGATCACCGTCACTTCGCCGAAGGTGTCGATTGCGCGGTAGTTGAGCAGGACGGCTGTCACCAGGTTATCGGCGCCGCCGGCTTCGTGTCCGCCCTTGATGTAGCCGGCGCTGACATGAGTATGAACCGGCGAATCGGTAGTGCCCGGTTCCGGCAGGTTAACGACGGCGGCGATCAGGACTGCGCCGAGGGCTGCGATAAGGACCAGGGCAAGGAATTTCCTCATTTTTCGCGCCGCCCGATTTTCGCGATCGCCGTGAAGAACAGCACGGCGGTGATGCCGGCGCCGACCGCCGCCTCAGTCATGGCCACGTCCGGTGCGCCGCGATGGGCCCACAGCAGGCACAGCACGAAACTGTAGATGGCAAAGAGGGTGACTGCCGTGGCCAGGTCACGGACCCGGGCTATGCCGAGCACGCAGGTGATCAGCAGGGCGAGAATGAGTAGATCGAAAAGATCACTGACCGACATGACCGGATTTCCTGTACCAGGGTTCAAGACCGGCCCGCCACGCGGCGCGTGCCAGTGCATGGCCGGCGGTGGGGCTCGACAGCAGCACCAGCGCGATCAGGGCGATGATGCGAATGCCGCTACCGTCGAAGCCAGCCAGGATTGCCAAACCGAGAAGCACCAGTCCGGCACCCAGTGCATCGCACTTGGTCACCGCATGCACCCGGGTGTAGAAATCGGGCAGGCGTAGCAATCCAATGGTGCCGATGAAGAAAAACGCCGCGCCCGCCACGATGAGAAGGCCGGCCAGGGTCGCTTGAATCGCCGCCATCATTTCGATTCCCACACCCCGCGTATCCGGCCAGTCTCGAGAAACCGGCTGAACACCAGGGTGACTGTGAAGCTCAAGAGCCCGTAGACCAGCGCGACATCCAGCCATAGGCCCTGATCGAGGGCGAGGCCGAGCAGCACCAACACCACAAGGGTCTTGGTACCGATGACGTTGGCTGCCAGGATGCGGTCGGGCAGGGTGGGGCCGGCCAGTGCGCGCCACAGGCAGACAAACGCGTTGACCAGCAGAAACAGGATGGTGCCCCATAAGAGAGTGGTCATGACATCGTCTCCCGCTGGAGCACCCGGGTGATCCGGTCTTCGAGCCGGCCGTCGCGAACCGGATTGGCGAAGTGCTCGTCCAGGCAGTGGATTGTCAGCACGCCGTTTTCGCTGTCGACGCAATGGGTGCCCGGAGTGAGAGTGATCGAGTTGGCCAGGGCGACCCGGGTAAATTCATGGTTCAGCCGCATCCGGTGCTTGATGACGACCGGATCGATGGGCATGGTCGGCTGGAGGATGACGCGGGCCACCTGGAGCGCGGCTGGTACGATCGAACGGATCAGTTCAAGGGTGTAGATCACCAGCCCGGCCAAGCGGCGCAGGCTGAGTGCCGGCGCGCCGTCGGCCCAGAGGAGTTCCGCCGCCCAGAATCCGACCAGTATGGATACCAGGGCGCCCCAGACCAGATCGACCGGCGCCAGAGGTACGGCCAGCACCAGCCAGAAAACGAAAATGACCGCCGCAACCTGCACGACTCTCATGGCCTGCCTCCCCGGCATGATCATGCACTTCTGCCCGCGCCGGCTCGTGTACGCTCTGCCGCGACCACCCTGAACAGGGCGAACAAATGAATTCCCATCATACGGGGCTGCCGGGGGTCGTAGTTGACCGAAATCAACGTTGCTGTCTGGCCCGTTTCCTCGGACGGTGAAAACGTTTCCGGCTTCGAGCGGAATCGGACAAGATGTGGAAAGGCCGCGGAGGCAAGTGCCTCAATGCCGGATTCAGCCAGCCTTGGCCAGAATAGTCGGTGCCATCACGAGGAAGGTAGTCGTGATGGAGGTCGGGAGTTATGGAGGGTTTGGGTTGTTGTTTCCAGTGATGTCGATGTCCTCGGCTCCCGATTCGTCCAGGCATTCCTGTTCGATCTGGAGTGTGGCGAAGAAAAAGCCATAGTTCGACTTGAGCATTTCGTAGGCCGTTTTGAGCACTGCTGATGCATCGCCGTCATCGCGGACCCGCAAGTGCGCGGAAAACACATGGCGACCGCTGGTCAGCGCCCAGGCGTGCACATGATGGACGTCCTTGACGTCCTGGAGTTCTTCGAGCGCGCGTGTGATGTCGGCCAGGTCGACATCGGCAGGGGTACCTTCCATCAAAAGGTGCATCGAATCTCTCAGAACACCCCAGCTGGCCCAGAGCAGTACGAAACCAAAAGCCATGCCGAGGATCGGATCGATCAGCAGAAAGCCGGTGAAATGGATGACCAGGGCGGTCACGATGATCAGCAGGCTGCCGACAAAGGTCTGGATGATGTGCCAGAGCGCACCCTTGACGTTGAGATCGCTTCGGCTTTGCTTCCAGATGAGCGCGAGGGATATGATTTCAGTGACCAGGCCGCCCGCAGCCGCCCAAAGCATGGGCGCCGGTGGCAGCTCGATGGGCTCTGCCAGGCGCATGCCGCCCATCACGATCACGATCAGGGCCATACCCAGCAGAAAGCCGCCATTGACCAGTGCGCCGATCAGTTCGGCCCGGTACCAGCCGAAACTGCGATCCTCGTCCGCGGGACGTCGGGCCAGTCGGGCCGCGACGATTGCAACCAGTACACCGCCGACGGCCGAAAAAGTGTGGAAGGCGTCCGAGATGACTGCGACCGATCCGGTCCACAGTCCGATGGCCATTTCAACAACGAAATAAACACCGGTTAGCCAGGCGGAAATCACCATGCCGCGGCCGCTCGCGGGCATGTGCCCCGCGTGTCCGTGAGCGTCGTGATTCGACATGATTTTTCTCCTTCTCAGCCTTCACCGTTCTCGATGGTCTTTCGGTCGCGAATCCGCACGACCCGATCAACCGGTTCGATGGCGACCAGCCCGTCGCCCGCCGCGCCCGTATGAGCGGCTTCCAGGATCAGGTCGGCAATCTCCTCGGCGCGCGTGGTGAATACCTCGATACGGGCGAATCGGTGGGTCCAGTCGTCGCGGAAGAAATTGCGGTATTCCCCGAATCCACGAACCGGGCTGACGGTAAGACCGTTGATGCCGGCCTCCTTGAGCGCGTCTTCAACGCCTTCCAGCGCGCTGAAGCGCACGATGGCTTCGACCTTCCGCGTGCTCATGGGTCCACTCCTACTCGATGGCTTCGTAGTGATTGAACACTTCGGTTTCGCCGTCTCCCTTGAACAGCACGACGTCATAGGCCATCCGCCGATGGTCGACTTCCATTCCCGGTGAACCGAGGGGCATGCCGGGTACACTCAGACCGCGCGCGTTGGGCTGTTCGGCCAGCAGGCGCAGCACGTCCTCGGCCGGCACGTGGCCTTCGATGACATAGTCGCCGACCACCGCGGTATGGCAGGAAGGCAGTTCGCGCGGCACCCCATGTTCGCGTTTGACGCGACCCATATCGGTTGTCGGAACTTCCTCGACGTCGAAACCGTTGGCCTGCATGTGCTCGACCCATTTTCCGCAGCAGCCGCACTGGGGGTCGTGGTAGACCGTCATCTCGTGCTGGGTGGATTTCAGGACCTGCTCTGAATCCTGATCATCCGACTGTGCCTGGCACCCGGCGGTCAGGAGCAGCGCGCTTGCGAGGATGATGGCTGTGGTGAGTTTAGTGGTCATGATCGTGTTCTCCTTCGGACGACTCGTCCGTTTGGTGGTGGTCTTGCGGGTGGGAATGGTCATCTTGTTCGTCATGCTCGGCTTCCGACTCCATGGGCATGTCGCTGTCGCCATGATCGTGCCCGCCGTGGGAATGCCGGGCACCCGCATTGCGCGCAGCCTCGAGCAGGCCGGCATACTCGCCAGGCTCGAACTGCGGAAAGCGCTTGATCAATGCGACCAGGGGCCAGAGGTCCTCGTCGGCGTGGGTTTCGCCCCAGGCCGGCATACCGGTCATGCGGATGCCGTGGCGGATGACCCAGAAGATCTCCTCGGAGGATCGCGCACGTGCGACTTCTGCCAGGTCCGGCGGCGCGGGATTGAGCCCTTGCGCGATCAGGCTGGGAGGTTGTCCCGGCGCTGCGTGACAGGTCGCACACATGTCCTCGTAGGCAATAACCGTCGCGTGCAGTTCTTCCGCATCCTCAAGGCTCGGCGTGGCATCCTCGACCGTGCTTGCCGATCGCGCGACGGCGTTTTCGCGAATCGTTGTCAGCGTGCGCTCGGTCAGGGCCCAGTGCTCGCCGTCGGCCGACACGTCGACGCGTCCATTGAGCGCGATGGCCCAGAAAGCCACGCATCCGACCACGAACAGAACAAGGGCGGAAATAATGAATGACAGGATGATTCTCATGATCGTGCCTCCCTGTTGCCGGTGGACTTCAGTCCGAAGGATTTCCAGAGGTAGTAAATGGTCGGGACCACCAGCAGTGTGAGGATCGTGACGCTGATCATGCCGCCGACCATCGGGGCGGCGATGCGGCGCATGATCTCCGAGCCCGTGCCATGGCCGAGCATGATCGGCAGCAGGCCCGCGATGATCACCGACACGGTCATCATGATGGGACGAACCCTGAGCAGCGCGCCGTCGGTGACGGCCTGCATCACGTCGGTCCGTGACAGGGCGTGTCCCGCTTCTGCGGCTTCGCTGCGGTGGCGGGCCAGCGCCTGGTCCAGATAAACGAGCATGAGCACACCGATCTCCACGGCCACGCCGGCCAGGGCAATCATGCCGGCGCCGACCGCCACGGACTGGTTATAGCCCAGCAGGTAGAGCAGCCAGTAACTGCCGACCAGTGACAATGGCAATGTTCCCAGGATGATCAGGACCGAGATCGGATTGCGGAAGTTCATGAACAACAGCAGGACGATGATGCCGATCGCGGCCGGCACCACCAGCTTGAGCTTGTCTGCGGCACGTTGCATGAACTCGTATTGCCCGGACCAGCCCAGCGAATAGCCGGCCGGCAGTTCGACCTGCTCGGCGACGGCCCGCTTGGCGCGCTGGACATAGCCGCCCAGGTCCTTGTCGTTGACGTCGATGTAGATCCAGCCGTTTAGACGGGCGTTTTCGGTCCGGATCACCCCAGGGCCGGTCTCGACGGCAATATTCGCCACGGCGGAAAGCGGAATCTGCGCGCCCTTGGGCGTGACGATGGTGAGATTGTCCAGATCCTCGAGCGAATCGCGAACGTGGCGCGGATAGCGCAGGTTGATCGGGTAGCGCTCCAGTCCGTCCACGCTTTCACCGACGCTCATGCCACCGACGGCCGAGCGCACGATTTCGTGCACGTCGCGAATGTTGAGTCCGAAGCGGGCGGCTTCCTCGCGCTGGACATCGACTGTGACATAGCGACCACCGGTCACGCGGTCGGCATAGACCGAGGCGGTACCCGGCACTTCTTCAATGACGTCCTCGATGTCCTCGCCGATCTGGTTGATGACTTCCAGGTCGGCACCGGATACCTTGACCCCGACGGGTGTCTTGATGCCGGTTGCCAGCATGTCGATGCGATTCTTGATCGGCATGATCCAGGTATTGGTCAGGCTGGGTACCTGGACCAGTTCGTCGAGTTCGGCCTTGAGCTTGTCCATGGTCATACCGTCCCGCCATTCAGATCGCGGCTTGAGCCGGATGGTGGTCTCGATCATGGTCAGTGGTGCGGGGTCGGTGGCCGTGTCGGCACGGCCGGCCTTGGCGTAGGCGGTTTCGACCTCCGGCACCGTCATGATCAGACGATTGGTCTGGCCCAGGATTTCCGCCATCTTGCCGGCCGAGGCGGCCGGATAGGCGCTCGGCATGTAGAGCAGGTCGCCTTCATTCAGTTCCGGCATGAACTCGCTACCGATGCGACTGTAGGGTATCCAGGCACTGGCGAGGATGATCAGGGTCAATGCCACGGTCGAAATCGGGAAGCGCAGGGCGGCTGCAAGGATCGGCCGGTAGACCCAGGTCAGGAAGCGATTGATGGGATTCTTGTGTTCCGGTGTTATGTGCCCGCGGATCAAGTATCCCATCAGCACGGGCACCAGGGTGATTGCCAGTCCCGCGGCGGCCGCCATGGCATAGGTCTTGGTGAAGGCGAGCGGTTTGAACATGCGGCCTTCCTGGGCCTCCAGGGCGAAGATGGGCACGAAGCTCAGTGCGATGATCAGCAAAGAGAAGAACAGTGCCGGACCGACTTCCACGGCTGCATCGGCCAGCGCGTTCCAGCGCGCTTCGCCCTCGAGTTTGCCTTCGGCGTGCTCGAGGTGTTTGTGATAGTTCTCGATCATCACGATGGCAGCGTCCACCATGGCACCGATGGCGATGGCGATACCGCCCAACGACATGATGTTGGCGTTGATGCCCTGGATCTGCATGATGATGAATGCCGAGAGAATGCCCAGCGGCAGGCTCAGCACGATCACCAGGGAAGAGCGGAAATGAAACAGGAAGATCAGGCACACCAGCGCGACGACGATGAATTCCTCGATCAGCTTCTCTCGTAGCGTGTCGACCGCCCGGTTGATCAGTGAGGACCGGTCATAGGTTTCGACGACTTCGACGCCCTCGGGCAGTCCCTCCTTGAGCGTTTCCAGCTTTTCCTTCACCCGCTCGATGGTGGCCATGGCGTTTTCGCCGAATCGCATGACGATCACGCCCCCGACGGCTTCCCCTTCGCCGTTGAGCTCGCCGACGCCACGGCGCAATTCCGGTCCGAACTGTACTTTCGCAATGTCCCCGATGCGTATGGGTACGCCATCGTCGGTGGTACGCACGGGAATGGCTTCGATATCTTCGAGCGAGTCGACGTAGCCGGTGGCGCGGACCATGTACTCGGCTTCGGCCATTTCGATGACCCGGCCGCCGGTTTCCATATTGCCGCTCTGGATGGCTTCGCGGACCCGCGTCAGGGGAATGTCATGGGCGCGCAGCTTGTCCGGGTCGACCACGACCTGGTACTGGCGGACCATCCCGCCGATGGAGGCGACTTCCGAAACCCCCTCGACGGTCTGCAGCTCATACTTTAGAAACCAGTCCTGGATCGAGCGCAGCTCGGCCAGATCGTGCTGGCCGGTTCGATCGATCAGGGCGTACTGATAGACCCAGCCCACGCCGGTGGCATCCGGGCCCAGCGCAGGGCGGGCCTCCTGGGGCAGGGTGGGCGCGACCTGGCTCAAGTATTCGAGTACGCGCGAACGCGCCCAGTACAGGTCGGTACCGTCCTCGAAGATGACGTAGACGAAGGAATCGTTGAAGAAAGAGTAGCCGCGGACGGTCGTGGCGCCGGGCACCGACAACATGGCGGTCGTCAGCGGATAGGTCACCTGGTCTTCGACCACCTGTGGCGCCTGCCCGGGATAGGTCGTCTTGACGATGACCTGCACGTCCGACAGGTCCGGGATGGCGTCCAGCGGCGTCTTGAGCATCGCGATGGTGCCCCAGGCAGCCAGCAATGCCGACAGCATCAGAACCAGAAAGCGGTTCCGGATGGACCAGCGGATGATGGCACCGATCATGGCCGACCTCCGGATTCACCATCGTCCTCGTCGTGGCTATCGTGTCCGGAATGATCCATCTCCGTGTGGTCCATGTCGGCATCGTTCTGGTGACCTTCGTGATCCATGGCTTCGGCGGATCCTGATTCGGCGCTGTGGTCCATCTCCTGGTCCGTGCCATGATCCATCTCGTGATCCATTTCAGAATCCGAAGCATCCTCGCCGTCGACCATTCTCAACAGGCTGGCGTCGGCACTGGCCTCCGAGTCGATCAGGAATTGACTGGAGACGACGATCCGTTCGCCTTCGGCGAGGCCGTCCGTGATCTCCGTGACGCCGTCGGATTCCAGGCCCGTGACGACTTCCGCAGGCCGGAAGCGGCCTTCTCCCAGCGCCAGGATGACGCGTTCACCCTGGCCGGTGCGGATGATGGACTGGGTGGGCACGACGAGGGTGTCGGGATGCGGGTCGGCCGCGATCGAGACGCGGGCGTACATGTTGGGCTTGAGCGTCAGGTCGGGATTGTCGAACGTCAGGCGCACGCGCCCGGTACGTGTCTCCTGTCGAATGCTCGGATAGACGTAGTCGACTTCACCCCGCCATTCATTGCCGGATTCGGCCCAGGGAAGCTGCATGACGGCCTGCTGACCCGGTTCGACCCGGTTGACCTGTCCCTCGAAAATATCGACTTCCACCCAGATCCGGGACAGGTCGGCGACGCTCATGATGGTCGTGCCCGGTTGCACGAACATGCCCTGGCGGATATTGAGTTCGAGCAGGTGGCCGTCCTGGGGGGCGTGAACCGTGAAGAGTCGGTTCGGCGACCCGCGCTGTTGCAGGGCACGGACTTGCTCTTCACGCATGCCCAGTGACGCCAGCCGGGATTTTGAAGCCGTAACGAGCGATTGGTTGCCCATTCTCACTGCCTGCAGGTACTCTTCCTGCGCGCTCACCAGGGCCGGGGAATAGATCTCGAACAGGGGCTCTCCGGCCGATACCCGTTCACCTTCCGTTTCGACATGCAGCACCTCGATCCAGCCCTCTGTACGGACATGAACGTGGGCAATGTGACCGCCGTCGGGCGTGACCAGGCCCACGGCGTCGATGTCGCGCGCCAGGGTCCGGCGTTCGACGGTGGCGAGCTTGACGCCGATGTTGTTGATGACGGTCGGATTGATCCGGATGGAAGGCTGGCCCTGGTCGCCCCCCGAGCCCGCTTCGTCGGCGTAGACCGGGACGAGGTCCATGCCCATGGGTGACTTGCCGGGCTCATCGCGCCGGTAGTTCGGGTCCATCGGCGCCTCCCAGTAGAGGATTTCCCGCCCGGATTCACCCGAGCCCTCCTGGCTGCCCGAATCGGAGCCGCTCAGACCCCACCAGGCCGCCAGAAAGCCGACGGCGGCAGCCGCCAGTGCAATGACGATGACTTGCAACTTGTTCACGATGTTTCTCCCGCCAGATAGAGGATCTGTGCCCAGGCTGCTCCGGCCCGGGCTTGCAGTTCGGCCCGCTTGATCTGCGCTTCCAGATCGGCAAGCTGGCTGCGAATGAGTTCGGCAAAGTCCGTTTGCCCGTTTGCATAGGTGGTGACCGAAGCCTCGACCGTGTCCCTGGCACGCTCGGCCACAACCTTTTCGTAAAGGTCGAGTCGTTGCCGGTAGCGCTGCCAGTCGGCGACTGCCTGTTCGAGCTGGCGCTTGAGGTCCAGCAGCAGCGCATCGCGGTCGAATTGGGCAGCACTGCTGCGTTGAACCGCCGCCGTGTGTCGCTTGTCCTGCCGATTCTCGGCAAACAACGGCAGCGACAATGTCACCCCGATGCTGGCCAGGTCGGGACGCTCGGATCGAAGGCCGTAGCCGGCCTCGATGGCCAGTCTGGGCTTGTAGGCCTGTTCAGCCAGTTCGATACCGAGTTCGGCGGCTTCAATCCGGGCTTGCTTGGCTTCGACGGCAGGATGGGAAACCAATTGATCCTGCAGTTCGTCGAGATCGGTCGACGTTGCTTCGAAATCCGGCAACTGCTCGGGCAGGGGGCGATAGGCGTCGCTACCGATGTAGCGGGAGAGTGCCGCCCGCGCACGGTCGGCCATGCGACGGTGTTCGGCAATCCGGTCGTCGAGCAGGGATAGTTCCAGTTCAGTGCGCAACAAAGCCTGTGAATGCAGTCCGCCGGCGGCAAACCGGGACTGCAGGGATTCGATCTGTTGTTCAATTCGATTCCGGCTGTTACGGAGTACCGCGACAGCCTGGTCCTGCCAGGCAAGTTCAAACCACGCCTGACGGGTCTCCAGCGCGATCCGACGCAACGCGAGATCGGTTTGCGCGCGCTCGGCCCCGGCTTCCGTACTGCGCTGGCGACTGCGAATGTCCAGCGTTCGGCCAGGCGGGATTTCCTGGCGCAGCCCAAGTCGCAAGGCCTGGGTCATGCCTTCCTGGTCCAGCCGGAAGGTGTCGGTCGGCACGTTGACGACCTGGGCCGAGACCATTGGGTCCGGCAGCTGGGCATCGGCCACGGCGTCGCTCTCGAGTGCCTCGCCGCGGGCCACGAATTGCTGAACGGCGGGGTCGGCAGCCGATGTCGCCAGTGACACGGCCCGTTCCAGCGTCAGCGGTGATTCATCGCTTGATTCGGCCGCGGGTGTTGCCGTCGAGAACACCAGCAGAATGAACAGGCAAGGCAGCAATCGCGCCAGGCGAATGGACCGGTATGCAGACAGGAGGGTGCCATTGGACATGGTGGACCTCTCTCGATTGGTTCAGGAAAAACTTGAGTCGTAAGCGCTAACCGCCGGGACACGCTGATTCATTGCGGCATGACGGCGTCCGCGCAGGGAGAAAACTTGTGGGGATCAGGCCCGGGGTGGGCGAAGCAGGGTCGTGATGACTTTCTGAGGGGCGGGTGCGGCAAGGGCGGCAGCGTGGGCTTGTGCGACCGCCGGGGCGGCGGGCGCGGATCCGATCGGAACGACGAGTGTCAAGGCAGGGCAGACGCAGCTGCACTTTTCGTCAGTGCAGTCACCTTCCTGTTTGTCTTCATCGCAGCAATCGCCGCCGTGCGCCTCGGACGTCGAATCCGAAGCCGGTTCCGTATTATCCGGGTGACAATCCGAACCTTGTTGGTCGCCGGCACTGGATACCGCCTGAGTCGACTGATCCATGACGATTGGATTCGCATGAATGCTCCAGGCCGACAGGCCTCCCGCCACCAATGCGATGGCGAGTATGTATCGGAGCAGAGAAGCGGCGGACCAGTCCATGTCGGGAATGTAGCAGTTCTTTCCTGCGAAATAAAGGCAAATGAATGGTTTTCCAGTTGACCAGGCGACTGGTAACCTCCCACGTACGACTTCGGGGTTGAAACATCGTTCCGTTCAGATTGAATTATTCTGCTATCTTTCATGCAGCGTCTCTAATCAAGGGGACAGGTCGAACATGCTTGGATTGCCGCGATTGAGTTTCGTCGATTTCCTGCTGGCATTGGAGGCTACTGCGTGACTACGTCGCCTTCGGAACGCATCAGGCACCTGCTCGATTCGGTGCCGCGTTCGGGGTTCCTGACTTCGGGTGATCTGGAAGGAATTGTTTCCGGCCGCAGCATTCCGACACGCGAGGCGGTCGAGCGTATCCTGGAGCTGATAGAGCCTCTTGGTGTGCGCCGACGTGTTCTGCTGGTCGGCATCGGCGCCGGCTATCTGGCTGCCGGGCTCGCGCGCTTGGCCGACGATGTCGTGGTGATCGAGCGAAGCTCCGAGGTGGCTGATATCGCCACCGCCAACCTGGCGCGGGCGGGAATCGAGAATGTGCGCTTGATTCTCGGCGAGGGCGAACTGGGTGCGCCCGATCTGGCGCCTTTCGATCTGGTCCTGTGCAGTGCCCGGATCGTCAAATGGGAAGGTCTGGCCGAGCAACTTGCCGAGGGTGGTCATCTGGTCACGCTCGAGGGTAACGATCCCCTCGTGCCGTTGGTCGTGGCACGGGCCCGCATGGATGGCGGCTTCAAGCGGCGTGAACTCGGGCCGGTCAACCTTGCCCACGATGCCGGCGAGATCATGATCGACCTGGGATATGTCGACGAAAAGCAACTCGCCGACGCACGGGTGGAAGCACGTCGGCGTCGCGAGCCGGTGATTTCGGTGCTACAGCGTCGCAACGACATTGTGGACATGGATCTCTATCGCAGCCTCGCTGACCGCTACGGTCTGCAACTGACCAGCGCCGACGATCTGCTCAAGGATCTCGATCTCGCCCTGTTTCGACGATTTTCCAAGACTTTCCTGGATAACCAGCGCCTGGTGCCGATCCGCTCACGCGGCGGCATTCTTTACGTGGCTACTGACAACCCCGATGTCCCGACCGAGGATGTGGCGCGGGTGCAGGCCTTCAAGTCGGTGGTGAAGCTGCTGGTTACGCCCACCGACTTTCGGCGGTTGTGGCAGGTGATCGATCTGTCCTCGCGCGGCAGTGAAATGCTGCGCTGGACCGAGCAGAAAAAGGAGCCGGCTCATTCCGAAGACCTGCTCGACAGTTCCGATCGCGAGCTCAGTCACTACCTGGTTTCTCTGTACGAGTCCATCCTGCTCGATGCGGTCAGCGCCAAGGCTTCCGACATTCATGTCGAGCGCTATGGTGACCGGATCCGGATTCGCATTCGCGTCGACGGTGAGTTGCACGATCTGACCCATTATCAGCTTACTTCACGTGACCATGCCGGCCTTATCAACGTCATCAAGGTACGCGCCGAAATCAACATTGCCGAGCGCCGTCTGCCGCAGGGCGGGCGATCGCATATGCGGGTGGGTACGACCAACTACGATTTGCGCATTCAGATCCAGCCTTCACTGCACGGCGAGCATGCAGTCATCCGGCTGTTGTCGCAGACCGGCCGGGTGCTGGGCTTGCGCGAGCTGGGCATGTCCGAACGCGTCGCCGGTTTCTACCAGCGGCTGCTCGACAATCCGGCCGGTCTGGTCCTGGTGGTGGGCCCGACCGGATCGGGCAAGTCGACAACGCTGTACGCCGCGTTGCAGGAACTGGCCGACGACGGTCGCCGAAAGGTAATCACCGCCGAGGACCCGATCGAGTACTCCATCGACAATATCCAGCAGACGCGGGCGCGTCCCGATATCGGCTTCAGCTTCGCCGACGCCATGCGTTCCTTCGTCCGCCAGGACCCCGATGCGATCATGGTGGGCGAAATCCGGGATGGGGCGACGGCGCTGGAGGCCATGCGAGCTTCTCAGACCGGGCACCTGGTGCTGTCGACCCTGCACAGCAACGACGCAGTCGACGCGCTGCAGCGCCTCTATGATCTGCAGGTATTGCCCAACTCGATCGCCGGGGAGCTTCTGGCAATCATCGCCCAGCGCCTGGCCAAGCGCATCTGCGAGCACTGCCGGGAACCGGCCGAACCTGACGAACGAATTCTCCGGGAGTTGTTTCCGGAGCGTGTGCCGGTCAACTTCCGTTGCTTTCGGGGTCGCGGCTGCAAGCATTGCAACGGCCTGGGGACGCGTGGCCGGATTGCCGTGGTCGAGTACCTGCAGGTCAGCGACGATATTCGGCGGGTGATTTCCCTGCAGCCGCCGGCCGGGGAGTTGCGCTGGCAGGCGCTCGACGCCGGCCTGATCACCATGCGCGACAGCGCGCTCGACCACGTCATCAACGGCACGGTTCCGCTCGAGGAGCTGCCCCGTATCCTGCCTCAGGATCGCATGGCGCCCGAGCAGCGCGGTGGCAGGAGGAAACAGCCGTGAGCCGAAAGCCCCAGCTGCAACGACCACCGGCCGAAATGGCCTTTGCCGATGAGCTCAAACGTCTGGCTCAATGGGACAAGCATCCCGTGCCGCCGGGATGGAAGCTCTCGCCATTGGCGGTGGAGAAGTTCGTGCTCGGCGATGACGAGTTGAAAATCAGTCGCAAGATCGTGATTGAACCGGGCGTGATCACGCGCGTGGTGATCGCGCTGTGTACCGACCGCGGTTGTCTGCTGGTCGGCGAGCCGGGGACCGCCAAGTCCTGGTTGTCCGAGCTGCTCGCTGCGGCCATTTCCGGCGACTCCTCTCTGACCCTGCAGGGCGGGGCACTCAGCGAAGTCGACCAGCTGCTCTACAGCTGGAACGATTCGCTGCTTGCCCAGGGCGGCCCCAGACCGGAGGCGCTGGTGCCCAGCCCGATCTATCGCGGCATGCGTGACGGCAAGATCGTGCGCTTCGAGGAAGTGGCCCGCTGCCCCCAGCCGCTGCAGGATGCGTTGCTGTCGATCCTGTCCGACCGCCTGATCACGGTGCCGGAACTCAGTGGCCGGTCCGGCGTTCTCTACTCGCGCGCCGGCTTCAACGTGATCGCCACGTCCAACAGCATCGACGAGGGGGTCAACCGGATGAGTGCCGCGCTAAAGCGGCGCATGAATTTCGAGACGGTTCCCTCGATCCGTGATGTCGAAGACGAAATCGAGGTCGTGTCGCGCGAGGTGGG
The DNA here is from genome assembly GCF_003417465.1 of Wenzhouxiangella sp. 15190. Classification (GTDB taxonomy): domain Bacteria; phylum Pseudomonadota; class Gammaproteobacteria; order Xanthomonadales; family Wenzhouxiangellaceae; genus Wenzhouxiangella. The sequence continues at coordinate 199,106 of NZ_QVMV01000028.1, read as the reverse complement.
CCGGCTGAACGAGTATGCCGGCATCGATGTGCGGATCGATCCATCCGTGATCATGGCTCTCGTCACTATTTTCCATGAACTGCGCAACGGCCAGTCCCTGAGCGGGCGCTCGACCGACCGACTCGCCGGTGCAACGATGTCGACGGCCGAGGCCGTCAGTGTCGGCCATGCACTGTGCATCCATGCCCGTTACTACACCGACGGTGAAGTGGTTATCGACAATCTGGTCCATTTCATCATCGGTTCGGCGTTGAAAGACCAGGCCGACGATCGCCGCCGGTTACGCCACTACTTCGACACGGAAATCGCCCAGAAGCGCGGCGAGGTCTGGAAAGCGGTTTACGCCCAGCGCGACCTGATCTGATATTCCATCAACGCTGGACCAGCTGGCGGTAGATCGCGGGCAGGGCGGTGGCCAGCGCGGCGGCTCGGGGCACGATGGCGTAGCCGCTGCGTCCGAAGATCAGCGGGAAGTACTGACGCGCGCGCGCGTCGATGGTGACGCCGAAAACCACCAATCCATGGAGGCGGGCCTCGCGCACAGCCATGCGCGTGTCCTCGATGGCGTAGCGGCCTTCGTAGTGGTCGGTGTCATTGGGCTTGCCGTCGGTCAGCACCAGCAGCAGGCGGTGGCGGTTGGATCTCTCGGCCAGCTCCGCGGCCACGTGCCGGATGGCCGTGCCCATGCGCGTGTAGCGACCGGGCTCGAGCGCGGCGATGCGGCGTTCGATGCCGTGATCCATGGGCTCGTCGAAGCGCTTGAGCGGCGTGATCTCCACGCGTTTGCGCCGGTGGGATGTGAAGCTGTAGACGGCCTGCTCGTCGCCGCAGGCGTCGATGCCGTTGGCCAGCACCAGCAGGGCTTCCTTTTCGATGTCGATGACGCGGCGGTCGTCGAGCCAGGAGTCCGTCGACAGCGACACGTCCACCAGGGTGGCGACGGCCAGGTCGCGCGAGGTATCGCGCCAGGCCGAGTAGATGCGCTCCGAGCCGGAATGGCCGGCGGCGCGCTCGGTGACCATGCGTACCAGGGCGTCGGTGTCGAACTCGTCGCCATCGAGCTGGGCGCGCAGCAGTTCGCGCCGCGGCCTGAGCGCCTCGAACTGCCGCCGCACCTGCCTGATGCGGGCCCGCGTGCCGGTATCCGGCGACCAGTCTTCGCCGGCCAGTCCGGGCTCGAGAACCTGTACGGCACAGAAATCGGGTAGATAGCGCCGGCGGCCGTAGTGCCATTCCGGCCATGTGACATCGGACTGCAGTGCAGTTTCGGGAACAGCCGCGGAGGCGACCTCCAGCCCCATCTTCAGACGCGTGGCCGCTTTCTTTCGGTGTTTGGACAGGGTCAGTTGGTCGAGCCCTTCGGCGGCCTGGCGGGCTTCGTCCTCGTCGTCATCTTCGACCGAGCGATTGACGTTGACCATCTCCGCCCAGGAAATGATCTTCTCGAAGGGATTGAGCATCAGTGGGTCGTCGCGCTCTGTCTGGTCGAGGCGGCGCCGGTGGGCGTGGAACATCTGTTCGCCGACTTCCGTTGCGTCGCCGCCGGCCTCTTCTTCGTCGTCGTCTCGTTCGGCCCCGCTGTCGGTTCCGGCACCGGCGGTGGCCGCGGGCCATAGCGGCACCGGCAGTGGTGGCCGATAGCCGGACGGGGCGCGAAAATCGCGGATGATTCCGGGGTTGTCGGTCACGGCCCTGTACAGGTCGGTTGCACGCTGGTCGAGTTCGACGCTTTTGCCCAGCAGGCGGAGAATGACCTGTTCGACGGCATCTTCGGCCGGCGGCAGGCGGCGCGAAGGCCGCAGGCGGATCAGCCCCGCGGCCAGCTCGGCGTAGCGCGCACGCCAGCCGGGGAACTCGCGTAGCAGCGCCTGGAGCGCCTCGGCCGAGGCCGCCAGGTAGAGCAGATCGCGCTGAAGCGGATCGGGTGTCGCCGGTGGCAGGCGACTGAAGGCCAGAAAGGCGGTCTGCCAGAAATACAGCAGGCGGTTGCGTTCGGGGTCGGGGAACAGGGCGTTGCGTTGCGGCAGGATCAGGTGCTCAGCATCGAGTCGGGCCAACTCCATCGGCTCCTGGTCGAGCCCCAGGCGCTGGCGCCAGCTCAGCCGGTGGTCCTGGCCGGTCGCGCGCGATGTGGTCAGGGTGATACCGGTCGGACCCCCGAGCGCACGGAAGTAGACCGCCAGGGCATCGCGCAGGGTTTCGAACTCGACAGCGGCCTCGGCATGGGTCGGATAGCTGGTTGCCGATGAGGCCCAGCGATGCCACCAGCGGCCGGCGAGTTCCTCGAATTCGAGCCATTCGGGCATCGGGACTCACACTCCGTGCATGTGATCAGAGGTTTCTTAGAACGTGTGCGAGAGCAGTTCCTCGAGCGCGGCGATGACGTCCTCGTCGTCGCTCAGCGGCTGGATCAGCGTGGCCCGGGCGGCGGTTTCCATGGCCATGCCGCCGGCAACCAGGCTGGCGCAGTAGACCAGCAGGCGGGTCGAGACGCCTTCCTCGAGATCCTTGCCCTTGAGTTCGCGAATGCGGCGGGCAAGGTTGATCAGGCCGGCGCACAGATCCTTCGACAGGCCGCTCTCGGCGGCCACGATGTCCGTTTCCACCTCCGGCGGCGGGAAATCGAAGCTCAGCGCGGCGAAGCGCTGGCGCGTGCTCGGCTTGAGCGATTTCAGAACGTGCTGGTAGCCGGGATTGTAGGAGACGACCAGCATGAATTCCGGCGGTGCTTCGAGGACTTCACCGGTACGCTCCAGCGGCAGGATGCGGCGGTCGTCGGTGAGCGGGTGCATGACGACCGTGACGTCCTTGCGCGCCTCGACCACTTCGTCGAGGTAACAGATGCCGCCTTCGCGTACGGCCCGGGTGAGCGGGCCGTCCACCCACTTCGTCTCCCCGCCGGAGAGCAGGTAGCGACCGGTCAGGTCCGCGGCCGTGAGGTCGTCGTGGCAGGCAACGGTAAACAGCGGCCGCCCCAGTCGGGCGGCCATGTGCGCGACAAAGCGGGTCTTGCCGCAGCCGGTCGGGCCCTTGAGCAGCAGTGGGAGCCCCTGCTTCCAGGCCGCCTCGAAAAAATGACACTCGCCGGCGGTCTCGCGGTACCAGGGCAGTTCCGGCGAGGGGTCGGTACGCCGTTCGGCTTCACTCATCCGCGCTGCCGACGGCCATGTGCGACGCACCGCCGGGTGTTTGCTCGCGCGGCTTGCCGAGGGTGGCCCACAGGAAGATCAGCGCACCGATGACCACGATGATGCCGGCACCAAAGCGCATGGCGTAGAACACCCAGATCTGGTCCTGCGTTGTCATGTAGTTCTCGCCCATGACGCGCTGCAGGTGGGTCTGGACGACGCCGGCGAAGGTCAGGGTGAAGGTCATGAAGGCCATGCCGCCGGTCATCAGCCAGAAGCTCCACATGTTGCGGATCTGGTTGTAGGGCAGCTTGCCGCGGAGCTGTGGCATGGCGTAGGTGATGACCGCCAGGTTGAGCATCACGTAGGCGCCGTAGAAGGCGAGGTGGCCGTGGGCGGCGGTGACCTGCGTGCCGTGGCTGTAGTAGTTGACCCAGGACATGTTGTGCATCAGCCCCCACACGCCGGCGCCGAAGAAGGCCATGACCGCACAACCGAGAGTCCAGAGAATCGCCGCCTTGTTGGGATGATTGCGGCTGCCCTGCCAGAACATATAGAAGGTGAAGATCACCATCGAGAACAGTGGCAACACCTCGAGCGCGCCGAAGATGTTGCCCAGCGGCTGCCAGTAGGCGGGCGTGCCGATCCAGTAGTAGTGGTGACCGGTGCCGAGCAGGCCGGCGAACAGCACCAGGCCGACGATTACGTACAGCCACTTCTCGATGATCTCGCGGTCGACGCCGGACATCTTGACCAGCAGGTAGGCCAGCAGCGAGGCCATGATCAGGCCCCAGACACCCTCCACCCAGAGGTGGATGACATACCACCAGTACATCTTGTCCAGCGACAGGTTGGCCGGGTTGTAGAAGGAGAACAGCCAGAAGATGGCGGCCAGCCACAGGCCGGCCATGAGGATCATGGAAATGGCCGTTCGGCGGCCCGCCAGCAGCGTACGGGAACCGTTGTAGAGGAACATCAGGAACGAGATGGTCAGCAGGATCTTGACCCACGTCGGTTGTTCCAGAAATTCACGGCCTTCGTGGATGCCGAACTGGTAGCCGACCAGGGCCGCGGCGCCTGCGAAGACGAAGATGCCCAGTTGGATATAGGCGATCATCGGGCTGTGGAGTTCGGATTCAGCTTCCTCGGGCAGCAGGTAGTAGGTGGCGCCGAAGAAGCCGATCAGCAGCCATACGACGAGGAGGTTGGTGTGGCTCATGCGCATGATGTGGAAGGGCATGGCCTCGGCCATGAACTCCGGCCACACATACACCGCTCCGGCCAGCAGTCCGAACAGTACCTGTGCGGCGAACAGGGCCAGCGCGGCGATGAAAAACGGATAGGCGACTTTCTGGGTCTGATATTTCATTCGGCTCTCCCTCTTATCCCGAAATCGTCGGTGGCCAGTCTTGCGTGTCGATCTCGCTGGTCCAGCGGAAGAAATCGACCAGGGCGTCCAGTTCCTCTTCACTCAGGTGATCGTAGGAGGGCATCTGACGGCGGCCCGGAGCGCCCAGCGGCTGTAGGCGAATCCAGGACTTGATCCCCTGGCGCGCGGCTTCCGGGTTGTCCGCACCGCCGTAGCGCAGCCATACGTTGCCGAGCTCGGGCGCGAAATACGCGCCTTCGCCGAGCAGACTGTGGCAGTTGATGCACGACTCCTTCTCCCACACGTGCTTTCCGAGCTTGACCGACTCGGTCAGCCCTTCGTGATCGGTGGATTCGGTGACGATGTAGTAGTGACTGTGGGCCGTCAGGCCAACAAAAATGATGAAGAAAATGATGGAGCCGCCCAGAAAGATGTTGCGCGCGGCGTTACGGCTGAGACCCTCGATCATTGGACCCTCCTGAAGCCAATGAATGAATGTGATGCTTGATGTGCATCAATTCCATTCTAGGGTCTCGGTGGTTTCTGGCACAAGGAAAACCGCAAAAAAATCTGGACCTTACGTTAGCAGTTCCTGATATTCCGGATGGCGTTCGATCCAGGCAGCCACGTATGGGCAGCGGGCGCGAACCCTGAAGTTCTGGTCGTCGGCCCAGTCGAGTGCATACTTTGTCAGTTGCCCGGCGATGCCGCGTCCGCCGACCGCCTCGGGCACGCCGACATGGTTCATGCTCACCACATCGCCGTCGATGCTGAAGTCGAGCACGCAGGAATGGCCTTCGACGACAGCCTCGAAGCGGCCGGTCTCGCGGTCGAGTTGAATATCCAGGTCGCTCATGCGCAATCTCCTTGATTCGGGGTCAGTAGAGGAAACGGGTGCGGATGGTCGCCGGAATGGCCTCCAGACCGCGGATGATGCGTGTGGCGTCCTCGGTCTCGGCGTCCATCACTACGTAACCGACGTCCGGCAGGGTTTGCAGGTATTGGGCGACGATATTCACGCCGGCTTCGGAAAATACACTGTTGATCGCCTGCAGCACGCCCGGCTCGTTGCGGTGGATGTGCAGGATGCGGCGGGCGGTGGCGTGGTCGGGCAGGGCGACTTCCGGGAAGTTGACCGCGCCCATGGTCGATCCGTTGTCGGAATAACGCACCAGCTTGCCGGCCACATCGAGGGCGATGTTCTCCTGGGCTTCGCGTGTGGAGCCGCCGATATGCGGCGTCAACAGCACGTTGTCCATGCCGCGGAGTTCGCTGACGAATTCTTCGTCCGGCCCGGAGGGCTCGGACGGAAAGACGTCGATGGCTGCACCGGCGAGATGATGCGTTTTGAGAGCCTCGGCCAGGGCCGGGAGGTCGACCACCTTGCCGCGTGAGGCATTGATCAGCCGGCTGCCGGACTGCATGGCCGCCAGTTCGCGCTTGCCGATCATGCCACGCGTCTGCTCGGTATCGGGAACGTGCAGGCTGACGATATCGGCCTGCTCGAGGACCTCGGTCAGCCCCGAGCTCGCCCGCGCATTGCCCAGCGGCAGCTTGTCGACGATGTCGTAAAAAATGACGTTCATGCCCATGCCTTCGGCCAGGATGCCGAGCTGCGAGCCGATATGTCCGAAGCCGACGATTCCCAGGGTCTTGCCGCGCACCTCGTGCGAGCCGCTGGCGGTCTTGAGCCACTGTCCGCGATGAGCAGCCATGTTTTTCTCCGGGATGCCGCGCATCAGCAGAATGACCTCGGCCAGCACCAGCTCGGCCACCGAGCGGGTGTTGGCATACGGCGCGTTGAATACTGGAATGCCGCGCCGGCGGGCAGCGTCGACATCGACCTGGTCGGTGCCGATGCAGAAACAGCCGATGGCGGTGAGTTTGTCGGCCGCGTCGAGCACGTCCTCGGTGATGTGGCTGCGCGAGCGAATACCGAGAAAGTGGACGCCGGCGAGCGCCTCCTTGAGCGCGTCGGGCTCGAGCGCGGATGATTCGACCCGCAGGTTGCCGTAACCGGAATTACGGATACTGTCGACGGCACGGTCGTGAATGCCTTCGAGCAGCAGGAAGTTGATCTTGTCCTTGGGCAGAGAGTGTTTGGCGGCCATGCGTATGATCGATTGCGTGTTTGCAGGCTGAAGGGGTGATAATAACCGTCATGAGCCGCTTTGACCCGATTGAATCGCTGACCGATGCCGAATCCCTGACGCACTATGGCGGGGACTGGACGCGTTTCTGGCCCGCCCGGCCCGAGGCGGTGGTGTTCCCGCGAAGCACAGATGAAGTCGTTGAGCTGGTTCGCCTGGCCCGCCGCGACGGGCTGAAGCTGGTGCCCAGCGGCGGCCGCACCGGTCTGTCCGGCGGTGCCGTGGCCAGCGACGGCGAAGTTGTCGTCTCGCTGGAGAAGATGCGCGAGGTTCTTGAGCTCGACCCGACCGAGCCCAGTCTGCGCGCTCAGGCCGGCCTGCCGGTGGGAGAGCTGCAGCGCCGCGCCGCCGATGCCGGCTTTTACTATCCGGTCGACTGGGCGGCGGCCGATTCCAGTCAGCTCGGCGGCTCCATCGCCACCAACGCCGGCGGCATCCGGGTGCTTCGCTACGGCATGACGCGCGACTGGGTGCAGGGCCTGACCGTGGTCACCGGCACCGGCGAGGTGCTGGAGCTCAATCGCGGCCTGGTCAAGAACAACACCGGCCTCGACCTGCGCCACCTGATGATCGGCTCCGAAGGCGTGCTCGGCCTCATCACCGAGGCCACCATGGCGCTGACCAAGCCCCCGCCGGAGCAGTCGGTGCTGCTGGTCGGTTTTACCGGCCGGTCGTCGATCATGCCGGTTTTTGCCGAACTGCGTGCCGGTCTGACGCTGTCGGCCTTCGAGTTCTTCGACCGGCGCTCGATCGACCATGTCATGGCCGCGACCGGAGAAACCTTCCCGCTCGACGGCGAGTGCCCGTACTACGCGGTGGTGGAATTCGACGATCCCGGGCAGGCGAGCCAGGAAAAAGCGCTGGCCCTGTTCGAAAGCCTGGCCGAAGCCGGTCACGTGGCCGACGGCACCATCAGCCAGTCGCTCACCCAGGCCGAGGAACTCTGGCGCTGGCGCGAGGCGATCAGCGAAGCGATCAGCCCGCGCACACCCTACAAGAACGACTTATCCGTGCGCGTCTCGCGCGTGCCGAAATTCCTGGAATCACTGGACCGGCTGGTTGCCGAGCACTATCCCGAGTTCGAGGTGGTGTGGTTCGGCCACATCGGCGACGGCAACCTGCATATGAACGTGTTGCGGCCCGAGACTTGGTCTATCGAGGATTTCCACGCCGCCGGAAAGAAACTCAGCCCGCGCGTGTTCGAGTTGGTCCGGAAGTTCGAGGGTAGCGTGTCGGCCGAACACGGTGTGGGCCTGCTCAAGCGCGACGACCTACACTACACCCGCTCGAAGGCCGAAATCGATCTGATGCGCCAGATCAAGCATGCCTTCGATCCGGACGACATTCTGAATCCCGGGAAAGTCTTCTAAAAGCAACAACCGCGAAGACGCAAAGAACGCGAAGCGATTACGATAAGAGAAGAAACGATAAACCACGGAAATCACCGAATACACGGAATGAATTGAGGAACAATTTTCTCTTTCTGTGATCTTCAGTGTATTCTGTGGTTTCTTTGTTTTTGATTGTCTTTGCGCTCATTGCGTCTTTGTGGTTAAAGCTTTTGAAGTTCAAGCTGCCGCGCCGCATTGACTACATGTATTCATGCAGAAACTTTCCCGTGCACGGGAAACCCTGCAAGGTCAATAGCTGATGCGGCCGCCATTCGACAGCTTTCATTTTCTCCAGGTCATCTTCGCCGGCGAAGTTCGGCAGGTTTTCAATGGCGGCAAAAAATTCCCGCGAGTACAGCAGGCAATAGGTTCCACTCGGGGGGATGTCGTGTTTGCGGAGCAGGTCTTTGATGTCTGTTTCGGTGAAGCCGGCCAGTTCGAACATTGCCTGGTGTTCAACACTACCACCGGCATAGCCACGATCTCCACGTCTTGCTAGCTGTTCGCACGACTCCTGGTTCAGGTCATGGCCGGAATCAAATAATGTGCTCACCGAAACCACATGTTCACACAGATCAGGACGTTCAAGGATAGCAGCGACATACCTGAAACAGGTTGAACGGAGATAGGATGCTTGTCTGCCCGATGAGGCGATTACGCCGACCGTAATGCTCTCGTTTGATATTAAATAACAAGGCTTCTCGGACCAAAGTTCTGTTGCAAGATGTAGGTACTCATACTCTAAAGGTTGTGGCTCTTTGCCGAAAAATACTCGCTCATCCGGGTCGCCTGCCAGACCACAACCGATGATGAACGATGTTAACCACACCGCGGCCATCAAGGCCAACACTCGAGTGAAACTGGAAGAGGAAATGCAACAATGGCGAGCACGAGCTTGCTGTCTAGGCTCGGAACGGGATATGCCGAACATTCGCTCGTGCTCCTGGTAAATACGTCAAGGACGTTGATCGTGCGGAACCACAACCTTGGCAGTTCCCGCGCTCGTTACATTTCCACTTGAACAGCCGACTTCGATCGTGTATCTGCGCCCTTTCTCGGTTCCCAGCCGGCTGGCCCGCAACTCAAGCGTCAAATCACCGGTGATCGCAATATCTGAGGCAGGGTTCCCTTCATTAGCGGAAACATCAGCTACGGCACAGCCATTGACCGGACTTCCATTGGCGGTGACTGTCAGGTCCACGGGAACCATGCGGTTGGTCGGCGGCCACAGTTCCTCGGGGTTGGCGTCCACATCGACTATCTCCGGTAATGGTGGATCACGCTCCAGAACGCGTACTGAAATGCTGTCCTGAAACGGACCGTTTTGCGCGATCACCGTGGTGAACCCTTCTTCGATCGGCGTGATCTGTCCATCCTCTGATATCGTCGCTACGGAAGGGTTGGAGGATGCGTATACGGTTCCGGTTGAGGAGTCGCTGATATCTCGGTTTATGTCATCGGCATATATGCCGGAAACTGAAATCCGGCGCTGGTTTTCGAACGGGAAGATCGTTGGGTCCGGCGTGGTGATTTCGATTTCCATCAATTCGGCAGGAGCTTCGACCAATGAGGTAATGGCTTCCGAAGCGGCGAAGCCGCCGAGATCGTCGGTTGCGAATGCGGTCATTTCCAGCTCGCCGACGAACTCGAGTGGAATCGTGAATTCAGCGGAGAAAGGGGCTGTGTCCATTCCCTGAGAGTGTACTTCGGTGACCAACAGCACGCGTTGGCTCTCAAAATCAGCGGGTTCATAGACCGTTACAGTGAAGCTTTCACCGGCAACAAATTCAGCTCCGTCCGCTGGGGTGAGAAATTTGATCAAGGGTAATTCGGGCTCGTCATCCGTTGTGGAAATGCCTGAATGTGGATTTGGCGATGCTGTCTGCATGGCGGACGGCGAAGGAAAGTGCCCGTACAACAATCCGTCGGTTTGTGCGTTGAGCAGGCTGACGCCACTTGTCGTCAATATCCGGTCGGAATAGCTTTCACTCTTGGTGGCGTTCCAGTGCAGGCTGTCCGGAAACCCTTCGAATATGCTGGTTGCGCCGGGTGGGATGCCGCCAATTTGGCTGTCGCGTCCAACAACCAGATCATGTTCCGGGGTGTCGAATAAATCCGACGGACGCAGGCCGAAAAACCAGAGCAGGGGACCGGTCGGTCCGGCTATGGAGCCATCGACAATCGGATCAGTAATGAACTTGCCACCAACTCCCACCATCGCGTGAGAAGGTATCGATGTTGCAAGGAGGGAATTGATTGCGTTGCTGCCAACCGCGAGATCGTCGATTGCGCCGTCGGAAATAGGTTTGCCCAATGAGTCGAAAACCCTCCTTGTGATAAATCGTACAAGCAAATCAGGATTGTCTCGGAGCGCCAGGAGCGCATTGGCCCAGGGAGAGCCAAAGTGCGGTGTGTTCAGGGTGATCAGCCGATTGATCAAAGTGGGTCGGGTGGCCTCGTATACCCGACCGAGGATGCCGCCCATACTGTGGCCGATCACGTCGGCCTGCCGCATGGCCAGACCCTCACCCCTCAGGTCGGTACAGACCTGGGCGAGCCAAGTGTCAAACATCAGGCGATTGGTTTCGAAATGAGCTGCATTTGTTCCAATGTAATTGGCACGGCGAAATGTTATCGCGCCACTCTCCAGCACAAACGGGTGCGCGAGCAGCGGGGTTTCACTCCAGGCATCTCCGGGGTTAGACCATAGTCCATGTGCGAAAACCACACCCGGTCTCTTTAGCTTTGGCCGCAAAAAGGTCTCAAACGCCGGGTAAGCTCCATCGGGAATGTATTCAGCGCGCACGGTTACGAGCCGCTCGGACGATCCTTCGTCTCCGCCGCGGTTAAAATCTTCCGGGACAAGGTAAAAGAGTCTGGCCTAGTCCATTGACAACGCTAACCTCGATCTCATCCAGGCGGTCCTCGCTGTCAAAGGACTCAATGAACCCGCCATCCTCGGGTGCGCTGGAGCCAGATAGCGAGTACTTGACGTGTCCGGGGCCAGGTGTTTGCACAGTGAACAACAGACGGGTGGCTCCATCGGCAACTGCTCCGTCGACCGGCACGGGCGCCGGGGGCGAAACACAGTTGACGAGAACGTCACCTGGATCGGTTTGTGCTGGCGATATGCTTTTTCTCCGCGGCGCCATGTGTATGGAAGCCGCGTCCGCAGAGATGTCATCGAGAATCACTGCAGAATCCATCAAGTCGTCGCCTTGATCGCGAACCCGAAATTCCAGCGTGATGGGGCCATCGTGCCGGAGAGCCTCACGTACGGTAATCCAATCAGTCATGCCGGATGCGGGCAAACCGTTCCCGAATTCCGTATTGAACTGCCGGGGGTCGGCTGCGAACAGGTCAAATCCGGATCCTTCGGCCGTTGATGCAGAGACCGGATATACGCGGTTGTCTTGGGCAGTGATGCCGACAATTTCCCTGGAACCACCGGAATCGGACAGTGTTGCAGTGAATTGGTCGTTGTAACCGGATTCAGAAAATGCGGGATACTCGGCGGTCATGAATCGAAAACGAAAAGCCACGTGAGTCGCGCTGGCCGGCGGTTCGAGCTCAATGGTTATCGTGGTTTCATCGGACCCAGATAAGTCAGCGCCTGGAGCAGCTTCTGGAGTGCCGGCAATGCCAGTGCTCAGCACTACGAATGTGTTTCCCTCGCGTGGCTGAATAACGCCCAGTTCATCGAACGCCCTAGCCGAGGCCTGAGATCCGTTCGTCCATGCAGCAATAACTTGCTCGGCGGGAACGTCCAAAGCCTCAATGAGAGATGCCGGGTCAATCCTCGGACTCGTCGCAAGAGCTTCGGAGGCTTGGTAAGCTCTACTCTCCGCGATTCCGCGACGTTCTTCCAGCGCGGCTTGCGGCACAGAGCTGGCGTGAACGACTGCGGTGAAGAAAAATGAAAATAACAGGATGATCAAAGGAAAGGGCTGAGATATGCTCATGCTCTGTCTCCCCAGAAATTCGCACAACGCCTAGCCGGCGTTTACCGGCGGGCAACATATCCCTTCCCCGGCACACACTTCGTGCCGCTGATCGCCGAGGCTACTGTCTGAGGCTGAAGAATTCAAGTCTAGGTTTTAGGTGGATATTCAAAGTCGTATGGTTCGGCCATATCGGCGACGGCAACCTGCACATGAACGTGTTGCGGCCCGAGACTTGGTCGATCGAGGACTTCCACGCGGCCGGAAAAAAGCTCAGCCCCCGCGTGTTCGAGCTGGTCCGACAGTTCGAGGGCAGCGTCTCGGCCGAACACGGTGTGGGCCTGCTCAAGCGCGACGACCTGCGCTACACCCGCTCGAAAGCCGAGATCGAACTGATGCGCCTCAAGGCCGCGTTCGACCCCGATGGCATACAATCCTGGGAAGCTGTTTGCGGAGTAATCAATTGATTTGGAACCGCAGATGAACGCAGATGGACGCAGATAATGAATGAAGAACTTGTATCCGCTTGGGACGCACGTGGCTCTGCCCAAGCGAAGGGTCGTACGTATGGGCGCGAGCGAATCTGCGTTTATCCGCGTTCATCTGCGGTTCCAATACCCATCGCAGCGACGCCTATCGGTAGCGTGCCAGGAACACCGCGTTGCTCCCTGACCTCTGACTTCTGGCCTCTCCGGCAGGCGATTCCATCCTCCATGCTATCGTTCACTGGAATCCGAAACGTTTTCCAGCTCGGTATCTATGGCATCCATCATCGAGTATTTCCTGATCGCGATCGTCGGCATGTTCGTGATCGTCAATCCACTGACCACGGCCTTTGCCTTTGCGTCACTGACGGCCGACAGCGACGACGAGGAGCAGGAAGCGATTGCACGCCGGGCGGTGATCGCCTCGACGGCGATGCTTTTCGTCTTTGCGCTGATGGGCTCGCTGATCTTCCAGCTGTTCGGCATCACGCTGGCGGCCTTTCGTATCGCCGGCGGGATGATCCTGTTCGGCATCGCCATGAACATGCTCAACAAGAGCGAAGCGCCCGACCATGCCAAGTCCGAAGCGCGGCCTTCGCGCGCCCTGCTGGCCCAGGACGTCGCTATCGTGCCGCTGTCCATTCCCTTCATCAGCGGCCCCGGCGCCATCGCCACCGCCATGATCCTCACCAGTGAGGCGCCGGGGTTCTGGTACTCCATCGTGGTGCTGTTCGCCATCGCCGTGACCACCGTCTCGTGCTACTTCACGATGGTTTATTCCAACGTCGTAATTCGCTGGCTGGGCAACAGCGGGCGACGCATCCTGACCAAGGTGTTCGGCCTGATCCTTGCGGTGATCGCGGTCCAGTTTGTCCTCAACGGTGTCGGTGAAGCGGTCACCAACTACCTCGCCGGACTCGAGGGCGCTGCCGGCGCCGGCTGAATGACAGAGCACATCATCCCGAACCCCGGTCAGGTCGTTGATGGTTGGATGAACTAACCGCGAAGACGCAAAGAACGCGAAGAAATGCGAAGAAATGCGAAAGAAGAAAATCTTGTAACCACGGAAATCACGGAATACACGGAAACCAGGAACCAAAAAAATCGTGACAGCATCACGGCAATAGAGCTTAAAGTCTTTTTTCCGTGCCCTTCCGTGTCTTCCGTGGTTCCATGTTCTTTTCCCTTCGCGCTCTTCGCGTCTTAGCGGTTAACGCTTTTCAGGCTCAGGCCGCCGCCCGTTCCTTCGGCGCCAGGCGCTCGAGCAGTTCCTCGGCCATGTGAAAGCGATCCTCGACTTCCTCGAACTCGCCCTTGATGCGCAGCTTGTCGTTGTCGGGCAGTTCGAAGGTATGGGACTCCTTCTGGATCATCTTGAGCAACTCGCCCATGTCGATGTCCGGCTTGGCCTTGAACTCGACCCGGCCGCCGGCGGGGCCGACTTCCAGGCGCTTGATGCCCAGTTTCTTGGCGCGCAGTCTCAGTTCGGCCGTGGCGAACAGGTTCTTGACCTCTTGCGGCAGCAGGCCGAAGCGGTCGATCATCTCGACCTGCAGGTCGTTGAGCTTCTTATCGGTGTCGGCCTGGCTGACTCGTTTGTAGAGCACCAGGCGCTGGTGCACGTCGGGCAGGTAGCTGTCCGGGATCATCGCCGTGATGTGCATGTCGACCTCGCTGGTGATCGACATCGGTTCGTCCAGGTCGGGCTCCTCGCCGTTCTTGAGTGCCTCGACGGCGCGGTTGAGCAGGTCGGAGTAGAGCGCGAAACCGATCGCCTCGATTTGGCCGGACTGGTCTTCGCCCAGCAGTTCGCCGGCGCCCCGGATCTCGAGGTCGTGGCTGGCCAGGGTGAAGCCCGCACCCAGGTCTTCCAGCGACTGGATGGCCTCGAGGCGCTTCTTGGCATCGCGCGTGAGCGTCTTCCACGGCGGGGTGATCAGATAGGCATAGGCCAGATGATGCGAGCGGCCGACCCGGCCGCGCAGCTGGTGGAGCTGCGCCAGGCCGAACTTGTCGGCGCGGTTGATGATGATCGTATTGGCCGTGGGCACGTCGATGCCGTTTTCGATGATGCTCGAGCACACCAGCAGGTTGATGCGGCGGGCATAGAAGTCGCGCATGGTCTTTTCCATCTCGCCCGGCGGCATCTGGCCGTGGGCCATGCCGATGCGGGCGTTGGGAAACAGCTCCTCGAGCTCGGCGACCTGCCGCGGCATGGTGCGCACCTCGTTGTGCAGGAAGTAGACCTGCCCCCCGCGCTGGAATTCGCGCGAGACGGCGTCGCGGATGGTGGGTGTGTCCCACTCGGATACGAAGGTGCGAACCGCCAGGCGCTTGGCCGGCGGTGTGGCGATGATCGACAGCTCGCGCAGGCCGGCCATTGACATGTTCAGTGTCCGTGGAATGGGTGTGGCGGTGAGCGTGAGCAGGTCGACTTCGGCACGCAGGGCCTTGAGCCGCTCCTTCTGGCGCACGCCGAAGCGCTGCTCCTCGTCGATAACGACCAGGCCGAGATCGCGGAACTTGATGTCCTTCTGAAGCAGGCGATGGGTACCGATGACGATATCCACGGTGCCGTCTTCCAGGCCAGCGACCGTCTTTGCCGCAGAACCACCCGAGCGCGACAGCAGGCGCACGTTGACGGGCCAGTCGGCGAAGCGATCGGCGAAATTGCGGTAGTGCTGTTCAGCCAGCAGGGTGGTGGGGGCGAGCATGGCCACCTGGCGGCCGGAATTCGCGACGACAAAGGCGGCGCGCAGCGCCACCTCGGTCTTGCCGAAGCCGACGTCGCCGCACACCACCCGGTCCATGGGCTCGCTGGAAGCCAGGTCGGCCAGGACGCCGTCGATGGCCGTCTGCTGGTCCTCGGTCTCCTCGTACTCGAAGCCAGCCGCGAAGCGGGCGTAGAGGCCGCGGTCAATCTCGAAACTCTGGCCCTGCCGAGCGGCACGGCGGGCCTGGAGGTTGAGCAGCTCCGCGGCGGCATCACGCACCTTCTCGGCCGCCTTGCGTCGGGTCCGTGCCCAGCGGTCGGAACCGAGCTTGTGCAGCTCGACGGCTTCGGGGTCCGCCCCGGTATAGCGGCTGACCAGGTGCAGGTCGGTCACCGGCACGTAGAGCTTGTCGCCGCCGGCGTACTCGAGGCAAAGGTATTCGGCCGTTGTTTCCCCGGCGTCGAGCACTTCCAGGCCCAGGTAGCGACCGATGCCATGTTCGAGATGGACCACCAGAGCGCCGGGCTGCAGATCGGCCAGGCTCTTGATCATGGTTTCCGGGTCCTGGCCGCTGCGGCGTTCGCGACGCACGGTGCGGGTATGGCCCGGGAATAGCTCGCTTTCGGTCAGTACGGTAATGGCGCGATCGCCCAGGCGGCAGCCGCCCGATACGGGCATTTCCACCACGGCCAGCGGATCCTCGCCGCTGACGAAGGCCGACCAAGAATCCAGCAGTTTCGGGCGCAGTCCGCCGGCGCGCAGCGCATCGCGGATCAGCTCGCGCCGGCCGGCGGTGTCGGCGGCGATCAGTACGCGGTCGCTCATTTCGCGCAGCTTGCGGGCGGTTTCCTCGGCCTTCTCGTCCAGGTCCAGGCCGGGCGCGGGCGCGACCACGTCGGTGGCGGGTTTGCGCCGGGTCACCTTCACGGCGGCATCGTCGTCCATGGTCCGGACCAGGTCGGCGGCCGGCACGAACAGTTCATCCGGGTCGAGGACCGGCCGTTCGATATCGCCGCCGCGCTGCTCGTGACGATGCTCGACTTCACGCCAGTAGTCTCTGGCTGCCTCTTCCACGCCGGGCAGCAACACCAGCCGGTGCGGATTCGGCAGATAGTCGGTCAGGCTCGACGTGGTTTCGAAAAACAGCGGCAGGTACTGCTCCAGGCCCTGGCCGTGATGGCCTTCGCCCACGTCCTGGTAGGGCAGTGCACGCCTGAGGTCGACATCGAAGCGATTGCGAAAGGCGCGCCGGAAGAACTGCCGGCTGTCCTCGTCGAAGGGGTACTCGCGCGCCGGCAGCATGTCGATACGCTCGAGCCTGCCGGTGGATCGCTGGCTTTCGGCGTCGAAAGTTCGGATCGATTCGATCTCGTCGTCGAACAACTCCAGGCGATAGGGCTCCGGCCGGCCCATGGGCCACAGATCCATGACCGCGCCACGCACGGCGAACTGGCCGGGCTGCCAGACCTGTTCGGCGACTTCGTAGCCGGCCGCGTGCAGCCGCCCCCGGAAGCGTTCGGTATCGAGCCGCTCGCCGACGGCCAGGTTGAGGCTCTGGCCCTGCACCCAGGCCACCGGCGGGAGATGCTGCATCAGCGCGGTGATCGGCGCGATCACCACGCCAGCCTCCATGCCCGGCAGTCGCGACAGCAGGTCCAGGCGACGCGAGATCAGGTCGGGATGCGGCGAATAGAGATCGTAGGGCAGGATCTCCCAGTCCGGAAAGAGTTCCGCATCGGCCGCGCCGAGGTGATTGATGTCGTCGCGCAGGTTGCGGGCGGCATAACCGTCGGGGACAGCCACCAGCACGGGGCCGCCCTTGCGTCCCGCGTAAGTCGAGACGGCCAGCGCCAGGGGCAGGCCCTCGAGCAGCGGCCAGTCGACGCGGCCGTCGCCGTCTCGGGGCGGATTGAATACGGAAAAGCGCTCGGACATCGGTGCTGGTGGCTTCCTAAACCGCACATTTTAGCAAGCAGGAGGGGTACGTCCGGGTGAACCCGGCATGCGTGGCCGGTGGATTGCGAAAATCGGTGCATTGCGCTTGTCGATTTCCCGTTCTTCCGGTAGACTTTCCGGCTTGATTCGGAAGGGCGATTAGCTCAGTTGGTTAGAGCGCTGTCTTGACATGGCAGAGGTCGCTGGTTCAAATCCAGCATCGCCCACCACCTGAATCTGCCCCAGCACTACTGAGAACGCCCGCATCGGCGCCGGGCGGTGCTCGAAATCCTCATGTACATTTGAGTACACTCCGGTTCCTGCGCTCCGTCCGTCACCGATGCGGACGCTCTCAGCAGCACTGGAACAGATCCAGGAACCTAGCAGGGGTGGGTGGCCGTGCTAGGAACGAATTATTTGCCTGCATTTTGGCAACCAGCTCAGGCCCAATGCGGGATCGCCTGCTGAAGGCCTCGCCACCGCGTCGAACTGAAGCAGGCCATCCCGTATCGGGCCGCGATCGGAGCCTTCAATTTTTCGGAATTTGCCCCAATCTCGGGGGCTGACAGGCGGTAGAATTCGCAACCATGGTTCAGATAACGCTTCCAGACGGTAGCCGGAAGGTTTTCGATCATCCGGTGACGGTACACGAGGTGGCCGAGTCGATCGGTCCGGGCCTGGCCAAGGCGGCGCTTGCCGGTGAGGTCGAGGGTCGGCTGGTGGATACCAGCTACAAGATCGATCAGGATGCCGAATTGCGCATCATAACGGCGCGCGACGAGGAGGGGGTCGAGCTCATTCGACACTCCACCGCGCACCTGATGGCGCAGGCGGTCAAGCGCCTGTTTCCCGAAACCCAGGTCACGATCGGTCCGGTGATCGACGACGGCTTCTATTACGACTTCGCGCGCGAGGAGCCTTTCCGTCCCGAGGATCTCGAGAAGATCGAACAGGAAATGGCGAAGATCGTGGCCGAGGACATCGCCGTGGAGCGCTCGGTCATGGAACGCGACGAGGCGGTCGAGTTTTTCCGCGACCAGGGCGAGGAGTACAAGGCGAAGATCATCGAGGATATCCCAGCCGACGAGACGCTCTCGCTCTACCGCCAGGGTGATTTCATCGATCTGTGCCGTGGCCCGCACGTACCCTCGACCGGCAAGCTGGGCGCTTTCAAGCTGACCAAGCTGGCCGGCGCCTACTGGCGCGGCGATTCCGACAACGAGATGCTGCAGCGAATCTACGGCACGGCCTGGCCGGACAAGAAACAGCTCAAGGCCCATCTCAAGCGCCTGGAAGAGGCCGAGAAGCGCGATCATCGCAAGCTCGGCGCGCGGTTGGATCTCTATCACATCCAGCCCGAGGCCCCGGGCATGGTGTTCTGGCACGATCGCGGCTGGCGCATCTACCTGGCATTGCAGGACTACATCCGCGCCCGGCTGCGCGAGGCCGACTACCAGGAAATCCACACCCCGTCGATCGTAGACCGCAGCCTGTGGGAGAAGTCCGGGCACTGGGAGAACTTCGGTGATGACATGTTCATCACCTCCTCGGAGGATCGGGTCTACGCCGTCAAACCGATGAACTGCCCCTGCCACGTGCAGGTGTTCAACCAGGGCCTGAAGAGCTACCGCGACCTGCCGCTGCGCATGGCCGAATTCGGCTCCTGCCACCGCAACGAGCCCTCGGGCGCGCTGCACGGGCTGATGCGGGTACGCAACTTCGTCCAGGACGACGCCCACATCTTCTGTACCGAAGACCAGATTCGCGACGAGGTGCTGGCCTTCAACAAGCTGGTCTTCGACGTCTACAACGACTTCGGCTTCACCGACGTGGTGGTCAAGCTTTCGACCCGGCCGGAAAAGCGCGTCGGCGCTGACGAAGTCTGGGACAAGGCTGAAAAGGCCCTTGCCGAGGCGCTCGATGCCGCCGGCATCGAATATGAGCTTCAGCCGGGTGAGGGCGCCTTCTACGGGCCCAAGATCGAGTTCTCCCTGACCGACTGCATCGGCCGCGTGTGGCAGTGCGGCACCATGCAGGTCGATTTCTCCATGCCCGGCCGCCTGGGCGCGGAATACGTCGACGAGGACGGGGAGCGCCGCGTGCCGGTGATGCTGCACCGCGCCATCCTGGGCTCGATCGAGCGCTTCATCGGCGTGTTGATCGAACACTATGCCGGTGAGTTGCCGTTGTGGCTCGCGCCCGTGCAGGCGGTGGTGATGAACATCACCGACGCCCAGGCCGACTATGTGCGCGAGCTGACCAAGACCCTGAATCAGCAGGGTTTTCGGGTCGAATCGGACTTGCGCAACGAGAAGATTGGCTATAAAATTCGCGGCCGCACGCTCGAGAAGATCCCGTATCTGTTGGTGGTGGGTGATCGTGAGGTCGAGAATCGCCAGGTGGCGGTGCGTCTGCGCGACGGCACCGACCTGGGCGCCATGTCGATCGACGATCTGATCAAGCGCCTGTCCACGGAGGTGGCGCAGCGCGGCCCGATCACCGATAATTGACGGTTCACTTGAACTGAACGCAGAAAGGAGCAGCACACATCGCAACAGATAAGAAGACCCGACGCAACGAGGACATCACGGCGCGCGAAGTGCGCGTAGTAGGTTCCGAAGGCGATCAGATCGGGGTGATGGCGATCAGGGATGCGCTGGCCCGTGCCGGGGAAGAAGGCATGGATCTGGTGGAAATCGCGCCGCAGGCCGAGCCACCCGTCTGCCGCATCATGGACTGGGGCAAGTACCGTTTCGAGCAGTCCAAGAAAGCGCAGGCAGCACGCAAGAAGCAGAAACAGGTTCAGATCAAGGAAGTGAAGTTCCGCCCCGGAACCGATGACCACGACTACGACGTCAAGATGCGCAACCTGCGCCGGTTCATCGAAGAGGGCGACAAGGTCAAGGTGACCCTTCGCTTCCGTGGTCGCGAAATGGCCCACCAGGAGCTCGGTCTCGAGATCCTCCAGCGGGTCGAAAAGGACATGGCCGAAGAAACGGTCGTGGAGCAGCGCCCGCGTATGGAAGGCCGGCAGATGGTCATGATGCTGTCGCCGAAGAAGACTTCCTGACGCGGACGCTGAACGAACCGGCAGCACAAGCTGTCGGATACAACTAGCTGGAATGCAGCTCGCAAGCGTTGCCCGGACGGCCCGGGTAACCGCTGCACGAAGGTAAAACAAGGAGAGAAGACAATGCCGAAGATGAAGAGCAACCGGGGCGCGGCCAAGCGCTTCAGTGCCACGGGCAGCGGGCGCATCAAGCGCAAGCGCGCCAACCATAGCCATATCCTCACCAAGAAGGACACCAAGCGCAAGCGGCGCTTGCGGTCCAGCACCCTCGTCGATCGCGCGGAAGAAAAAGCCGTGCGTCAGATGCTGCCGAAACTTTAAGGGAGAGCGATCATGGCAAGAGTCAAACGTGGAGTAGTCGCCCGTCGTCGTCACCGCAAGGTGCTCAGTCGGGCCAAGGGTTATTACGGTGCCCGTCGCAAGGTCTATCGCGTTGCCAAGCAGGCCGTCATCAAGGCCGGTCAGTACAGCTACCGCGACCGCCGTCAGCGCAAGCGCGATTTCCGCAGCCTGTGGATCCAGCGCATCAATGCTGCCGCCCGCGAGCACGGCCTGTCCTATAGCCGGTTCATCAATGGCCTGAAGCGGGCCGATGTCGCCATCGACCGCAAGGTGTTGGCCGACCTGGCCGTCAACGACAAGGCCGCCTTCAAGGCGCTGGCCGAGAAAGCTCAGTCCAGCCTGGGCTGAGCATGGATACGCCGGCATCGCAGAGCCTGCTCGAGGACGCCCTCGAGCAGGTTGCCTCAGCCGACAGCGAGCGAACCCTGGACGAGGTCCGGGTTCGTTTTCTCGGCAAGAAAGGGGCGCTGACCGCGCAGCTCAAGGAGCTGGGCCAGCTTCCGCCCGAACAGCGGCGCGAGGCGGGGCAAGAGATCAACCGTGCCAAGCAGACCCTCGAGCAGGCCATTGCCGAACGCGGCGAGGTGCTTGCGCGTGAGCGCCTGAATGCGCGGCTCGCCGAGGAAACCATCGACGTCACCCTGCCCGGCCGCTCCGTCGAGCCCGGCGGCGCCCATCCGGTCAACCGGGCGCTCGATCGCCTGCTCGATATCTTCCAGCGGCTGGGCTTCGAGGTGGCCACCGGTCCCGAAGTCGAGGACGACTACTACAACTTCGAGGCACTGAACTTCCCGCCGCATCATCCGGCCCGGGCGATGCACGACACCTTTTATCTGCCCGACGGCCGGTTGCTCCGCACGCATACATCACCGGTCCAGATCCGCGTGATGGCCGAGCAGGGCGCGCCGGTGCGCATCGTCGCGCCGGGCCGCGTCTTCAGGTCCGACTCGGATCAAACGCATACGCCCCAGTTCCACCAGGTCGAAGGCCTGCTGGTCGACCGCGACGTGACCTTTGCCGACCTGAAGGGCATGCTGTCGGATTTCGTCAACGCTTTCTTCGAGGACGATCTAGAGATGCGGCTGCGTCCGTCGTACTTCCCCTTTACCGAGCCCTCGGCCGAGGTGGACGTGCGCTGGCGCAATCCCGACGGCACCGCCGGCGATTGGCTGGAGGTGCTCGGCTGCGGCATGGTGCATCCCAACGTACTCAAGAATTGTGGCGTGGATCCTGAGGAATTCACCGGCTACGCCTTCGGCCTGGGCGTCGAGCGCTTCGCCATGCTGCGCTACCGCGTCGATGACCTGCGCCTGTTTTTCGACAACGACCTGCGCTTCCTGCGCCAGTTCCGCTGAGCCTCATGAATCAGGGAGGCTGTAAGGAAACCTCATGAAGATCAGTCATCGCTGGCTCGGCGAGTGGGTGAAGTCCGGCCTCAGCGCGGAAGAGATCGCTGAACGCTTCACGCTCGCCGGCCTGGAAGTCGATTCCATCGAGCCCGTCGCCCCGCCGCTCGACGGTGTGGTTGTGGGCGAGATCCTGTCGGTCGAGCCGCATCCCGATGCCGACCGCCTGCGTGTATGCCGGGTGGCTGGCGACAGCGAGGAGCGCATCATCGTTTGCGGTGCGCCCAACGCGCGCGAGGGCCTGAAGGCGCCCCTGGCCGTCATGGGCACGACGCTGCCCGGCGGCATGAAGATCAAGCCGGCAAAACTGCGGGGCGTGGACTCGCAAGGCATGCTCTGTTCCGAGCCGGAGCTGGGCCTGGGTGAAGAAGCCGGTGGGCTGATGGAGCTGCCCGGCGACGCGCCGGTGGGTGAGTCGCTGGCGGCCTATCTCGGCCTGGACGATCACATCATCGAGGTCGACCTGACACCGAATCGTGCCGATTGCCTCTCCGTTCGCGGACTGGCGCGCGAGCTTTCGGCCATTACCGAAAAGCCGATCGTCTCGCCGAAGATCGAAGCGGTGGCGGCCGTGAGCGAGCGCGGCATCGATATCGAGCTCGACAGCCCCGAAGACTGCCCGTGCTATGTCGGGCGCGTGATCGAAGGCATCGATGTCACGGCGGCCACGCCACTGTGGATGGTCGAGCGCCTGCGCCGCTCCGGAATTCGCAGCCTGGGCCCCATCGTCGACGTCACCAACTATGTGCTGCTGGAGCTCGGCCAGCCCATGCATGCCTTCGATCTGGACAAGATCGAAGGGGGTATCCGCGTGCGCCGTGCAGCGAAGGGCGAGAAGATCACGCTGCTCGACGGCCAGGCAATCGAGCCCGACGCGGACATGCTGCTGATCGCCGATCACGATCAGCCATTGGCGATTGCCGGCGTCATGGGCGGACAGGATTCGGCCGTCGGCGACAACACCCGCGACATCCTGCTCGAGTCGGCCTGGTTCAATCCGGCCACCATCAGCGGTCGCGCCCGGCGGCTGGGTCTCTCCACCGAGTCGGCGCATCGCTTCGAGCGCGGTGTCGATCCGGCACTTCAGCGCATCGCCGCCGAGCGCGCCACCCGATTGATCGTCGACATCGCCGGCGGCCGGCCCGGGCCGGTGGTCGAAGCGAAGGATGAAGAGCACCTTCCGGATGCCTCCCGCGTGACGCTGCGCCTTACGCGGCTCAACCGGGTGCTCGGGTCCGAACTCGACGCCGATTCCGTCGATTCCATTCTCGAGCGGCTGGGCATGGAAGTCAGCCGCAGCGACGATCACTTCAAAGTGGTGGCGCCGACGGCTCGCCGGGATATCGAAATCGAAGCCGACCTGATCGAGGAGGTGGCGCGCATTTACGGCTACGATCGCCTGCCGACCCGTCATCCCGGCGGCGAGATCGTGGTCAAGGCGCCGCCCGAGACGCGCACCAGCGAGCGAGCACTGCGGCAACAGCTTGCCGCCCGAGGCTTCCAGGAAGTGATCGCCTGGAGTTTCGTCAGCCAGGCCGAGCTGGATGCGCTTTCGATGGGCGAGGGCGCCCAGGCACTGGCCAACCCGCTCAGCCGCGAAATGGCGGTGTTGCGAACCAGTTTGCTGCCCGGTCTCCTGAATGTCGCCGGCCGTAACCTGCGCCGCCAGATTCCCTCGTTCCGGTTATTCGAGACGGGCCACTGTTTCCGCAACGGCCCGGAAGTCTTCGAGGAATCCTGGCGTCTCGGCCTGCTCATGACGGGGGATATTCGCCCCCAGCATTTCAGCGGTAAATCGCGTGCAACGGATTATTTCGATCTCAAGGGCGAGGTTGAACACTTGCTCGCCTTCAATGCCGTCGAAGGCAAGGTCCGCTTCCAGCGTGCCGATCTGTCCTGGCTGCATCCCGGGCAGGCAGCCCGATTGCTGATCGACGACAAGCCGGCAGGCTGGCTCGGCCAGTTGCATCCGGCACTGGCCGATGAACTCGAACTGGACCAGGCCATTTACGTGGCCGAATTCGACGGACGCAGCATCACGGCCCGACGGCTGCCGGAACACCGCGACAGTGGCCGTTTTCCCGCGGTTCGCCGGGATATCGCTTTTGTCGTATCCGATGAGCACCCCGCCTCGAATCTGATCGATGCGGTGCGTGAATCGGCCGGCGGATTGCTCGAGGATTGCGTCATTTTCGATCAATATCGGGGTGAAGGGATCGAAAAGGGCTTCAGAAGTCTGGCTATGGGCTTGATTTTGCGCGATGTTTCGCGCACCCTTAAGGATCGTGAGGTCGACGCACTGCTCGAGACGGTGCTGGCCGATCTCGAAGATCGATTCGGTGCCAAACTGAGAGGTTAAAAAGGGGATGTCTTTGACCAAAGCTGATCTGGCCTCCGCGCTATTCGATGAGGTCGGCCTCAACAAGCGCGAAGCCAAGGAATTCGTCGATGCCTGGTTCGAAACCATACGCCAGGCCCTGGAAGACGGCGATCACGTCAAGCTGTCAGGGTTCGGTAATTTCCAGCTACGCGACAAGAACCAGCGCCCCGGCCGCAATCCCAAGACGGGCGAAGAGATTCCCATATCGGCCCGCCGTGTGGTGACTTTCAAGCCGGGGCAGAAACTGAGAGCGAGAGTGGAAGCGTATGCTGGATCCGGGGAGTAATCAGGAACTACCGCCGATACCGGCGAAGCGCTACTTCACCATTGGCGAAGTCAGTGACCTGTGCGCCGTCAAGCCGCACGTCTTGCGTTACTGGGAGCAGGAGTTCCCGCAGCTCAAGCCGGTCAAGCGCCGCGGCAATCGCCGTTACTACCAGCGCCACGATGTGCTGATGGTGCGCCAGATTCGCAGCCTGCTGCACGAACAGGGTTTCACCATCCAGGGGGCGCGCCAGCGGCTCGAAGGCGACACGGCGCAGAACGACGTCTCGCGCAGCCAGCAGCTGGTCAAGCAAATGCGCGTCGAGCTCGAGGAAATCCTCCACGTCTTGCGCCGTTAGGATCTTCGCAAAAACCAGTAACCACGGAATGCACGGAAGCGCACGGAACCTACATCAACTTTATATCTTAAGTTACTGATTTTTATTTATTCCGTGTATTCAGTGTCTTCCGTGGTTCCAATCTTCGGGATCCGGATTGATGGCACATACCATTCGATTCACGGTAAAATACCGCTTTTAACCCCAAGCTAGTTTCCGGTCGGAGCGTAGCGCAGCCTGGTAGCGCACCACAATGGGGTTGTGGGGGTCGCGAGTTCGAATCTCGCCGCTCCGACCATTTTCTCCTGCCTGTTCGCGTTCCGCGGCAGCGTCCTGATTCACGGGTCTTTCATCGGGCATGGCGTTCAATATTGCTTCGCAATACAATCGCCCCCACTAATTCAGGGCGGCTATCGACCCAAACGCAGCAGAGAGCCTTGATATGAAGAATCGACCCAAAACCGCCAACATGCCGGATGTCGCCACGCACGCTCAGGCCCAGGTGGCCGGGCAACTCGATTGGGTCGGCATGAACAGCATCGAGATGCCCATCCTGCTCGATGCCACCGACGGTACCCATACCCAGACGACCGCGCATGTGAATGCCTTCGTCGATCTCGAGCGTCCGGAAAAGCGCGGAATCCACATGTCGCGCCTGTACCTGCATCTCGATCAGGCTCTGGCCGAGCATACCGTCACGCCGGCGCTGCTGCGCCACTTGCTGCGCGATTTCCTGGCCTCGCACGAGGATCTCAGTTCGCGTGCCATGATTCGCCTCGATTTCGACTACATGCTTCGCCGCAAGGCGCTGGTCAGTGACAACAGCGGCTGGCGGCGCTATCCGATCAGCATCATCGCCAGCCTGGATGACCGCGAGTTCGAGCTCGAAATGGCCTTGCAGATCGCCTACTCGAGTACCTGCCCCTGTTCGGCCGCGCTCGCCCGTCAGTTGATTCAGGATCAGTTCCGCAAGGATTTCGGCGATGAGGGCTCGCTCGACGCGCAGGCGGTGCTTGAGTGGCTGGGTAGTGAGGAGGGCATCGTGGCCACGCCACACAGCCAGCGAAGTGCGGCGGATATTCGACTGCAGCTGGCTCCGAGCTTCGAGGCCTTCCCCTTCGTGGAGATGATCGATGCCGTGGAAGGGGCGCTCAAAACGCCGGTCCAGGCGGCCGTCAAGCGCGAGGACGAACAGGCTTTTGCTTTACTCAATGGCCAGAACCTGATGTTCTGCGAAGACGCCGCGCGGCGCGTGCAGACGGCGCTGGAATCACAGGAGCGGGTGATCGACTTCTGGGCCCGCTGTCGCCATTTCGAGAGCCTGCATCCACATAACGCGGTAGCGATCGTCACCAAGGGTGTGGAAGGCGGCTACGAACCGATCGACGGTCAGCCGTCCGGATGGCGCCACGACTGACCGGCTATTGACTGGCAATGTTCAGCCCGACCTGAAGGTCGGGCAGGGCGACGCCGATATTGCGTGAGCCGGGCGCAGCCCAGGACTCGGCAATGGTCTCCCCCGATTCGACGTCCGTGACCGTCAGGCGCAGCAGGATATCGTCGTTGCCGCGTTCCATGCGGTAGTAGTTGAGTTCGATCAAAACACCCAGGCTCATGTCGGCAGCATCCAGCGGTTCGACGCCGACGCCCGGCCGCAGCCCGAAATCGCGCGCAATCCGCCATTCCTCGCCATCGCGAATGCCCAGCCAGCCCGAGAATTGCCGTGCCCGAAAGAAACGGATGACCTGATCTTCTCCACGCGGCTCCCCGGACTCGGCTTCCACCAGACGGTCGCCTATGCGGATGCTTTGGCCGTCGAAGGCCATTTCCTTGAGTAGTCCGACCGCCTCGGCGCCTTCACCAAAGCGACAGGAGGCCGGGTCGGTTTCGCCAACCAGTCCCTGATCGGTAACGTGGAATTTCATCGGGCAGCTTCGACGAGCCCGTCCCTGCGGATTCAGCAGGGCGAAACGCCCATCCAGGCGATTTTCGATCCCGGCGGTCTGGAGGCTCAGGCCGTAGCGTCGCTGGTTTTCACCGCCTGCATCGGCCTGAATCAACGAGAATGCGACCTCGCCTGGTTCGGCGCCGGAGCGCCGCTCAATGCTTAGGGACTGGACCGGGCGATTTTCGTCTTGAATGCTGACGTACTCGCCTGGCAATCGTGCCGCGATCTGCTGCAACACGGGAGACGGGCGATCCGGGTCCGTTGACGTTTGGGGTGCCGTGGCGCAACCGACCAGCATGAGCGCGACCAGCCCGAGCAACGTCGAGCCACCGCCCGGCAATCGCGGGCGGTAGGTTTGCCCAGACCGGCCGGGATCAGCGTGCTTCGGCATTCGGATTCTCGCTCCAGTCGAGCAGCAGGGCGGGGTCGATGCGCACTTCGCGAAGATTCATGCGCCAATCCAGGTGAGGCCCCGTGGCTCGCCCGGTCGCCCCCACGTCGGCGATGAGCTGGCCGCGGTCGACCTCGTCGCCGACATCGACGTGAATGGCGTCGAGGTGCAGGAAGGCCGACACCAGACCGTGTCCGTGATCGATGAACAGGGTGGCGCCGGAAAAATACATGTCGGGATGGGCCAGGGTCACGACGCCCGGGGCCGGGGCGCGCACCGGCGTGCCGGTGTCGGCGGCGATATCGATGCCCCAGTGGGGATTGCGCGGCTCGCCG
The DNA here is from genome assembly GCF_003417465.1 of Wenzhouxiangella sp. 15190. Taxonomy (GTDB): domain Bacteria; phylum Pseudomonadota; class Gammaproteobacteria; order Xanthomonadales; family Wenzhouxiangellaceae; genus Wenzhouxiangella. Next base: position 171,519 of record NZ_QVMV01000028.1, on the reverse strand, counting down.
TTGAGAATGCGCTGGCTGCCGTAGACGCCCGTGACCGGCCCTGTAAGCGGCCAGTCAAAGCCGCTCGCCCAGTCGGCGCGTGCGTCACGGCGACGGCGCGCTTCGCGGGCCTGGCGAGCATCGTCGCGAATCCGTGCCAGCACCGACTCCGGCGGGGTAACCTGGTCCTGCGGCAGTCCGTCGATGCGCTGGATATCGAACTCGCGTGGTTGCGGTTCGAGTCGACGTTCGAGGCGCATGCCGGTGGGCAGCGTGACCTCGACCTTTTCCGGCTGAGTCTGTTCGCGCTCGAAAGCGACGAGAAAGCGGCCGCTGTCACTGGTCACCACCGGTTCGCCGTCGATGCTGACCGAGCTGCCGGCGGGTGCCTGGCCGATGACCAGCCCACCCTGAACCATTTCACCCTCGAACGAGACAGGTTCCTCGGCGCCCTGGGTGGTCGTTGTCGCCACGAGCGCGATGACAGCGGGGACGATGCGGAGTGGAGTGGGCTCAGGCATTGCCACCCCCGCGGATTGTCAGAGTCTGACCGGGTCGAAGGATGCTGCCTTCGGCCAGTCCGTTCCAGCGCATCAATTCACCAACCGACACATCGTGGCGCTGGGCGATCGTCCATAGCGAGTCGCCGCTGCGGACCGTGTACTGGCGGGTCTGGCTGGTGCCGGGTTGCGACATGTTGACCAGAATACGATCGCCCGGCCGGATAAGGTCGTTGTTGCCGAGACCGTTCCATTTTTGCAGGTCATCGACCGTCACGTCGTATTGCCGTGCGATGAGCCAGAGGTTCTCGCCCGGACGAACCTGGTGCTGAAAGCGTCTTGTCGGCAGCAGGCGTTGCTGCAGGCTTGTGAGTCGGGCGTAGCGTTCGGCGTGCGGCGAGTTCTCGGGCGTGCGCCCATTGTCGGCCAGACGCAGCGTCTGGCCGGTGCGAAGAAAATCACCGTTGAGGTTGTTGGCGTCGCGTAACTGGCGCACCGTGGTGTTGTGGCGCCGCGCGAGATGCGAGAGCGTATCTCCGGGGCGCACGCGAATTTCTCGCCAGACGATCATATCCTCGGTGTCGAGCTGGTCGATGACCTCGCGTACGCGTTCGGCTCGTGCGGCGGGCACCATCAAGTAGTGGGGCCCGCCCGGTGGCGTAAGATGGCCGTTGAGCCCCGGGTTGATGGCGACCAGTTCGGCGATGTCGATGTTGGCGGCGGCTGACAGGGCAACGATATCGACCGGGCCGTCCAGTTCGATGCGCTCGACCTGTGGACGGTTGTCCCAGATCGGTATTTCGAAGCCGTATCGGGCGGGTTCCTTGAACAGACAGCCGAGCCCGTTGAGTTTGGGTACGTAGCCAAGGGTTTCTCGTGGAAGGGGCAGCACCTCCCAGGTGGTGGCCCGGCCGGCGCGGCGGTTGCGCTCGATGGCCCTTTGGACACGGCCCTGGCCGCCATTGTAAGCGGCCAGGGCCAGGTTCCAGTCGCCGAACTTGTTGTTGAGGTACTCGAGATAATCCAGCGCGGCGCGGGTGGCGGCCCAGACGTCGCGCCGTCCGTCGTAGAAATCGTTGATCTCGATACCGCGCTCGCGCGCGGTGGCGCTGACGAATTGCCAGGTGCCGGCGGCACGCCCGTGCGAGTAGGCGAAAGGGTCGTAGGCCGATTCCACGATGGGCAGCAGCGCGAGTTCGCCGGGCAACTGCCGGCGTTCGAGTTCACCGGCGATGTCGTACAGCCATGGGCGCGCCCGATTGAGAACACGCTCCATGTACTCGTCGCGGTCGCCGTACCAGTGGGCCCACTGTTCGGCCCGACTGTCGGCCGGACACTCGGCAAACGCGAGACGATCGACCACACGCGCCCAGAGATGAGGCGGCCGGGCCGGTTGCGGTTCGGTTCCGAGATCGTTTTCCAGGTGGCGCGTGGCTTCCTCGACCACCGTGAATGGATCGGGCAGGTCCGCAGGGTTGCGTTCGGCAACGGACTCGGCTGCCGGTTGCTCGGTTTCGATCATGGCGCAGCCGGAACCGAGCAGGATGAGGGTGGCGATGCTCAGCTGCAGGACCTTTCGGGTTCCGGGCAGGGCGGAGCGTGACGGATGCTGTGATTGCATGAATTCGTTCGGGCTCGTGCAGCGGCCAATTATGCCGGCATGACAGGTCAGGTCAACCAACGGCGGATGGAAGGTAGATGTGGCATCCGGTGAACGTGTGGACAGGTACAATAAAGGGCATGAGCAAACAATCTTCGCATATCTCGCGCGAACGCATTCGCGCGGCCTTGGACGAGGCTGGTCGACCGGTCACGCGTCGCCAGCTTTCCCACCTTTTCGGCCTGGACAAACCGCAGTCGGACGAGTTTCTGAGACCGGTTCTGATGGAGATGGTTGCATCGGGCGAGTTGGTCAAGAACCGGCGGGCGGCCTATGGACTGCCTTCCCAGATGGATCTCGTCTCCGGTCGGATCAGTGCCCACCCGGACGGCTACGGCTTTGTCGTCACCGACGGCGACAGCGAGGATCTGTTTCTGGCACCCAAGCAGATGCGCCAGGTCTTCAACGGCGACCGGGTGCTGGCGGCGGTTACCGCGGTCGATCGGCGAGGCCGGAAGGAAGGCGCCATCGTCGAGGTCGTCGAGCGCGTCCACGCGCAGGTGGCCGGTCGCCTGCTGATCGAGTCGGGTGTGGCCACGGTCGTGCCCGACGACCCGCGCCTGACACAGGATATCCTCGTGCCAGCCGAGCGCGTCGGCAAGGCCACGCCGGGGCAGGTCGTGGTGGTGCGTATCGACAAGCCGCCGGCCATGAAGCGCGGCGCGGTGGGCGAAATCGTCGCGGTGCTCGGTCACGCCGACGAGCCGGGTATCGCCACGGATATTGCCGTCTACAGCCATCAGCTTCCCTGGGAGTTTCCCGACGAAGTGGTGGGGGAGGCCGACTCGTTCGACGAGACCATCGACGCGGACTCGGTTTCCGGGCGGCTGGATTTGCGTGAACTTCCCCTGGTGACCATCGACGGCGCGGATGCGCGTGACCTCGACGATGCTGTGTACGCCGAGTCCCGGGGCGACGGCTTTCGGGTTTTTGTGGCGATCGCCGACGTCGCCGAGTACGTGAAGCCCGAAAAGCCCCTGGACGAAGAGGCGGAAAAGCGCGGCACTTCGGTTTACTTCCCCGACCGGGTCATTCCGATGCTCCCCGAGGCACTTTCGAACGGCCTGTGTTCGCTCAACCCGAAGGTCGACCGCCTGTGCCTGGTCTGCGAGATGAAAATCGACGCCAAGGGAAAGGTCACTTCCAGCCGTTTTCACGAAGCGGTGATGCGCTCGCATGCACGGCTGACCTATGACCATGTGCGACGAATCATGGAAGCGGGCGACCCGGAACTGGTCGAACGTTTCGGCCATGTGCTGGACAACCTGCAGGCCCTTTACGAGGTCTATCGCCTGTTCTTCCGTCGCCGGGAGCAGCGCGGGGCGCTCGATTTCGATTCGCAACAGGCCTACTTCGAGTTCGACACTGAAGGCAACGTGGCCAATATCCGGCTTCAGCAGCGTCATGACGCGCACCGCCTGATCGAGGAACTGATGGTGGCAGCCAATGTCGAGGCGGCCAAGTTCGTCGGTCGCGGCAAGCTCCCGTTGCTCTACCGCGTCCATGAGCCGCCACCTTCGGAAAAGCTCGAGTCACTCGAGGAATTCCTGCGCTTCAACGGCATCCAGGTACGCTGGTCGGAAACGCCCGACCCGCAGCAATTCGCCGCCATCCAGCGCAAGGTGGCCGGAAAACCCAACGAGTCGCTGGTCAATGCCCAACTGCTGCGCAGCCTGAGCATGGCCGTCTACCATCCCGACAATCAGGGGCATTTCGGCCTGGCGCTGGAGCACTATGCGCATTTCACCTCGCCCATTCGCCGCTACCCGGATCTGTTACTGCATCGCGCCATCAAGCATCTGTGCCGCGGTCGCAAGCGCGGAGACTTCCATTACGGGTATTCGCAAATGGAGGAGCTGGGTCGGCACTGCTCATGGACCGAGCGCCGGGCGGAGGATGCCTCGCGCGACGTCGAGGAGCGCCTGAAGTGCCAGTTCATGCAGCGCCATGTCGGCGATATCTTCGACGGCATCATTTCCGGTGTCACGAGTTTCGGGCTGTTCGTCGAACTCGACGGCCTGGCTGTCAGCGGCCTTGTGCACGTCACCGCGTTGCCCAATGACTACTACCATTTCGATCCGGTCAGCTCGAGCCTGACGGGCAAGCGACGCGGCATCCGCTATCGACTGGCCGACCAGGTGCGCGTCGAAGTCATCGCCGTCAATCTCGAAGAGCGCAAGATCGATTTCCGCCTGGTCGAGCGCCGGGACGACTGACTGCCGGCAGGGTTATGAAGCGCGAGTTGGCAATGGGCGTCAATGCAGTCGAGGGTCTGCTCGGTATCGCGCCCGAACGAATCGTGCGTGCCTGGCTCAAGCCGGGCGGTGGTCGCCTGAATGCGCTGGGCGAGGCGCTGAAGTCAGCCGGCATTACCGTCGAGCACGCCGACGAACATGCCCTTGACCGCATGGCCGGTCGAGTCCGCCACCAGGGGGTGATCGCCGAATTCAAACCGCGCCAGCCCGGCGACGACCGGCGCCTGCAGGAGCTTCTAGAAACGATCGACGAACGGGCCCTGTTCCTGGTGCTCGACGGCGTCCAGGATCCCGGCAACCTCGGTGCCTGCCTGCGTACCGCGGCTGCCGCCGACGTGACGGCCGTCGTCATTCCGCGCAACAAGGCGGTGGGGCTGACGCCCGCAGCGCGTCGAGCTGCCGCCGGAGCGGCCGAACGCGTCGAGCTGGTGATCGTGACCAATCTGGCCCGCAGCCTGCGGTCGTTGGCTGACCATGATGTCTGGCGCGTCGGACTCGCAGCCGGGACGGGGCAGCGTCTTTATGATGCGCGGCTCGACGGTCGACTGGCCATGGTGCTCGGCGGCGAGGAGGGCGGCATGCGCCGGCTTACGCGCGAGCATTGCGATGAACTGGTCGAGATTCCCATGCCGGGCGCCATCGAGAGTCTGAATGTTTCCGTGGCAACGGGAATCGCCCTGTTTGCTGCTGTCGAGAGGAGGATGTCATGAGGGCGGATTTCGGGATTCGGGTGGATCTTCCCGACTGGATCGAGGAATTTGCCGAAAAGCTGCCTGACCGTCTGCCGAGTGCCCGCGAACGGATGGCGGCGGCTATCAGCCTGTCCGACCAGAACGAGCGCCGCAAGACCGGTGGTCCCTTCGGCGCGCTGGTTGTCGTACAAGACAGCGGCGAGGTTGTCGCCCTGGGCGTCAACCGCGTGGAGCACCAGCTTTGTTCGGCGGCCCATGCGGAAATCCTGGCGTTGAGCGTGGCCCAGCGGGTGATGGGCTCGTGGAGCCTGGCCGACACTGGACTTGGCGCGCTCCAGCTCGTCACGTCCTGCGAGCCTTGCGCCATGTGTTTCGGAGCGATCCCCTGGTCGGGCGTGAGCTCGGTTTTGTGTGGTGCAACCAGAGCCGATGCCGAGGCGTCGGGTTTCGATGAAGGGGAAAAGCCGGCCGACTGGGTCGAGGCGCTCGAGCGGCGCGGTATCGAGGTTCGCTCGGGAATCCTGCGCGAGGAAGCGGCCCGTGTGCTGGAGCGCTACGTTGCCCGGGGCAATACGATTTACAACCCCTGAGGTGTTGTCCAGGGGTCAGGGATAAAAAAAACCGGAGCGGTCAACCGCCCCGGTTTTCTTGCTTCAGGTCTCGGCAGAGCCGAGAAATTCGCAGCGAATTACTGCTGAAGCATTTCGGTCAGCTTCTGCTGCAGTTCGGGGTCGTTCTGGATCGCCATGGCGATCTGGTTGAACGATTCCACATCCAGGCCCGCGTCCTCGACGGCAGCGGTCATTTCTTCATTGGCCTGGCGCTGCAGATCCTGAGCCTTCTCCGGATCTTCGACTTCCTGCAGGCGCGAGGAGAAGTCCTGCTGGATGCCGGAGATTTCGGTCTGCGCTTCAGCGAACTGCTCGAGCTGCTGGTCGCTGACGTCGATGGTTTCAGGCTGCTGCTGTTGCGGTTGCGTTTGCTGCCCCTCCTGGGCCACCACGGCCAGGCTGAAGGTCAGGGCAATGAGTGCGGCGAAGAGCTTGGAAGTATTGCCAATGGTCATGTTTCACTCCTTGGTGTCATGTGGGTTTGTCTTGGCGCTTCCGTATATGCAATGCGCGTGCCAAATGCGCCATGGACGAAAAATCAAAGGGTTGCAGCTGCTGGTTGGTTGGCAAGTACCCTTTTTGATGTGTCATAATGAAACATGTGACGTTTTTGAGAGCACTACGAAGCCTTCGTTTGCAGCTCGCACTGCTGGTGGTGCTGCCGCTTGCCGTGTTCGGCACACTGGCGGTGTGGCTGACCTACGCGGCAGTCGAGGATACGGTCGAGAGCCGGCTCGAGAAGGAGATCGAGCTGGTCGCGCGGGCGACCCGTGTGCCGGTGGAGCGGGCCCTGCAGGAAGGCAATCTTGACAGCATCAAGCAGACCCTCGATGCGGTCTTCGAGATCGGAAGGGTTTACGGCGCCTATGTCTACGGTGCGGGTGGGCGGCGCATCGCCGTGGCGGGTGAGGCCTATCCGGGCCGGCGCGAACAGATCGAGGCGGTCGAGCTTGTCGAGATGGGGGAGGAGATGGGTCGTTACGCCCAGCTTGCCGGTGAGGACGTGTTCTCCTATTTCGTGCCTCTGACCGGACGGACCGGCCGTATCGAGGGACTCCTGCAGGTCGTTCGCCTGGAAAGCGAAATCACGCAACGTCTCAATGAGATCCGGAACCGGACCTGGCTGGCGTGGGCAGCCGTGATGGCCGTCATGCTGATGATCGTTGGCATCGGCTACAGGCTGGCCGTGGGGCGCCATGTAGAACGGCTCGTTGGCTCGATGGCGCGCATCGAGTCCGGCGATCGCTCACATCGTGCGGAAACCGACGGCCCGACCGAAATCTCGGGCGTTGCGGCGGCATTCAACCGGATGCTCGACGGTCTCGATCGAATGGCCGGGCAACTGGCCGAGCAGCGCCGGCAACGCCGAAAAATGGAGCGTCGCATGCTGGCCCAGGAGAGCCTGGCCCGGCTGGGGCAGTTTTCCTCCGGGGTTGCGCACGAACTCGGCGCACCCCTGACGGTGATCGACGCCGACACCCGCCGCCTCCAGCGCGACGAGGGCTTGTCGGAGGATTCCGTTCGACGCCTCGAGCGCATTCGAAGGCAGGTGAACCGTACGCGCGAACTGATCAACCAGCTCATGGAGTTCGCCCGCAGCGACCGCTCCGAGCCCGAAGTCGTGGATCTCGATCGCCTGTTGCAGCGCGTGCTGGCCAGTGTGCGACCGGAGTGCGAAAGTCGGGGTATCGAGTTGGCGTACCGTTCGCCCGAGCGCCGGTTGGAGACCATGGGCTGGTCGATACGCCTGGAGCATGCGCTGCTCAACCTGGTCCGCAATGCCGTCCAGGCGGCGGAAACGCGTGTCGTGGTGAGCTTGGCACCCGATGGGCAGGGGCGCATCGTGGCGGCCGTCGAGGACGACGGTCCCGGCGTGCCGCCCACCCAGCGCAAGCGCATCTTCGAGCCGTTCCACACCGCGGGCAAGGGTCGCGGCGGTACCGGACTCGGCCTGGCCATCGTCCACGGCGTGGCCGAGGAGCACGGCGCGTCGATCGAAGTCGGTGAGAGCAGGGCGCTTGGGGGAAGTCGTATGGAACTGCATCTTCCGGAGCAATCGGAATGAACCATAGCGCCCGCATCCTGGTGGTCGAGGACGATCGCAGCCTGGCCGAGCTGCTTGTCGAGGAGCTCGAGACCGAGGGCTGGACGGTCGACGCGCAGCCGAGTGCCGAAAAGGCGCTGGAAATCATTGATGAATTCGAGCCTGACCTGGTCGTCAGCGATCTGCAGCTTCCGGACATGGACGGCCTGGCGCTGCTCGAGCGCCTGCGACAGCGCCATGCGCCGCCGGCGGTGCTGATGATCAGTGCCTACGGCACGGTCGAACGTGCGGTCGCCGCACTTCAGGCCGGCGCGGAGAATTTCCTGACCAAGCCCCTGGACATGGATCACTTCGTGCTCAGTGTCCAGCGCCTGGTCAATAATCGCAGATTGTATGAGGAAGTACGGCGTTTCCGCGAATTGCTCGACGGACCCTCCTTTCACGGCATGCAGGGCTCGAGTCGCGTCATGCGCGTTCTGTTCGATCGTGTTCGTCAGGTCGCTCGGGCCGACGGCCCGGTGCTGATCACCGGCGAATCCGGAACCGGCAAGGATCTGGTCGCCCGGGCCATTCATGCCGAAAGCCCGCGTGTCGACAAGCCGTTTCTGGCCGTCAACTGCGCCGGGATTCCGGCCGACCTGATGGAATCGGAGTTCTTCGGTCATGCCGAGGGTGCCTTTACGGGGGCCGACCGGGCCCGCAAGGGGCTGTTTCGCGAAGCCCAGGGCGGCACGCTGTTCCTCGACGAGATCGGCGAGATGCCGCTTTCCCTGCAGGCCAAGATGCTGCGTGCGCTTCAGGACGGCCAGGTCCGGCCGGTGGGCGCCGAGCGCGAGCACCAGGTGGATGTGCGACTGGTGGCGGCCACCAACCAGGATTTGCACGAGCGTGTCCAGGACGGTCGATTTCGGGAGGATCTGTATTACCGGCTCGAGGCCTTCCAGCTCGAGGTGCCACCGCTTCGAGACCGCGGCGAGGATCTGGAAATGCTGGCCATGCAGTTCGTCGGGCGCTTTGCCGCCGCACGCCAGCGACCGGCACGATCGATAAGCAACGAGGCGCTCATGCTGATTCGGGACTATGCCTGGCCGGGCAATGTACGGGAATTGAGCAACGCCATGGAGCGTGCGGTGACTTTCTGCGAAGGCCGGGAGATCGAGGCAGAACACCTGCCCGAGCGCGTTCGACGGGCCGAGGGGACCGGCGGCGCCGAACAGGGGGGTCCGCTCGCCGCATTACTCGACCAGGGCGAGATGCTGCCCACCCTGGATGAGTTGCGCCGCCGCTATGTGCAGCATGTCCTTGAAAAGGTCGACGGCAACAAGCGGCGCGCGGCCGCCTTGCTGGGCGTGGGACGACGCACCCTTTATCGTTGGCTCGATGAGGGTTGACAACCGCTGTCATTCAGCCGGGGTTGAACGGCTCGCGGTGTACCATCAGACAACAGCATATTGTGACCGGTCGCTGACCCGACCCTATGGAGCGTGTATGAGAACCCTGACACAGAAGATTGCCAAGCTGCTGACCATCGTGATGATCCTGCTGATCAGCGCTTGCGCCACCACCGACCCTTACACCGGTGAGGAACGGACCTCGCGCACCGGCCAGGGTGCGGCCATCGGCGCCGGCGTCGGTGCCGTCATCGGCGCCATCAGCGGTGGCGACCGACTCGAGCGCGCGGCCATTGGCGCCGGGATCGGGGCGCTCAGCGGCGCGGCGATCGGCAACTACATGGATCGCCAGGAAGCGGAACTGAGGCGGCAACTCGAAGGAACCGGCGTGAGCGTGACCCGCCGTGGCGACGAAATCATTCTCAACATGCCGGGCAATGTCACCTTCGATTTCGACAGCGCCAGTCTGCGCTCGGAGTTCTTCGACGTGCTCGAATCGGTCGCGCTGGTGCTCGAGGAATATGAAAAGACCGTGCTGGTCATCGACGGGCATACCGACTCGACCGGCCCGCGCAGCTACAACATGGAACTGTCCGAGCGCAGGGCCGAGGCGGTCGGAGACTACCTAGTATCCCAGGGCATCAATTCCGTACGCCTGGCCACCTACGGCTACGGTCCGGATCACCCGATCGCAAGCAACGAGACCGAGGCCGGCCGCACCGCCAACCGTCGCGTGGAACTGACGCTCATGCCGATCACGGAGGAGTGACGGGCGAAGGTCTGTCAACGACCACCGGCGCCTACGCCGGTGGTCTGCTATTGCGGCTCAAAGCCGGATGGATCGGTCATAAGACCGATTGCTCCAACGCATCAATGTCCAAGTACCAAGCACCAATTCTCAAACAAGGACCAATGTTTCAATGACCGAATGATCAAGACACGGCCTCAGGCGTTCGAAGCGCCCCGATTCGTTTTGATCACTTGAAATTTCGGTCATTGAGATTTGTTTGTTTGTGGTGCTTGGATCTTGAACATTACAAGAGTGATCCATCGCCAAGTAGCGAGGGTTTACGAATCCTCTATCGGGAACTCGAAACCTCTTCCGCCATTAGTTCCACATTTATCGAGGACAGGCCGACGTCCTCGCGCAGGACGCGGTGGTCGGCCGGTGAGAGCTCCTCGTACTGCCCGCTCTTGACGCGGGACGGCAGGAAAACGGGGCCGAATCGCACGCGCTTGAGTCGAGCGACCTGTGCGCCGACGGCTTCCCAGAGGCGGCGGACTTCGCGGTAGCGACCTTCCATGAGCGCCACCGTGTACCAGCTGTGTCCGCCGGTGACTTCTCCGGCCACGATGTCGCTGAATCGGGCCGGCCCGTCGTCGAGCTGCACGCCGCTCAGGAGTTGCTCGATCTGTTCCTCGCTGACCGAGCCGCGGACGCGGCACAGGTACTCGCGGTCGACCTGACCGGATGGATGCATCATGCGGTTGGCCAGTTCGCCGTCGGTGGTCAGGACCAGTAGACCGGCGGTGTTGATGTCGAGGCGGCCGATGGCGATCCAGCGTCCCTGCTGGAGGCCGGGCAGGCGGTCGAATACCGTGCGGCGGCCTTCCGGATCGTTGCGGGTGGTGACCTCGCCTTCGGGCTTGTTGTAGATCAGGGTGCGATGTTCGGCCGGCCGGCTCGTGATACGAAATCGCCTGCCGTCCAGCTCGACCAGACTGCCGTCACCGACGGTCGCGCCGAGTTCGGCGATACGGCCGTCGACGCGAATCTCGCCCGCCTCGATTCTCGCTTCGAGCTTGCGTCGCGAGCCCAGTCCGGCACGGGCCAGTATCTTCTGCAGACGCTCGGTTGCGCCGGACTCAGTCAGTTTTTCGCCGCTCGCCTTCGGCTTCTCCGCCCGGGCCTTCTTCCGACTGTGTTGCCGGTTCATCGTCTTCTTCGACCGATGTTTCGGCCTCGTCGTCTCGCCCGTTCGATTGACTCGGGTACTCCGCTTCCCGCTCTTCTTCGTCGTCGAATTGCGGCTGGTTGTCTTCTTTCTCGTCGACTTGCTCATGGGCGTCCTTCTGTGCATTGGACGAGTCGGGGTCGGATTCCGGACTCTGAAGTTCGAGTTCGGGTTCGAGGTTGTCGATATCCTTGATCTCGGCCAGCGTCGGCAGTTCGTCGAGCGACTTCAGATTGAAGTAGTCGAGAAACGCCTTGGTGGTACCGATCAGCTCGGGCCGGCCCGGTACGTCCCGGTGTCCGACCACCCGGATCCAGTCGCGTTCCTGCAGCGTACGCAGGATGTTGGAGCTGACCGAAACGCCGCGTATCTGTTCGATCTCGCCGCGCGTGATCGGCTGGCGATAGGCAATGATTGCCAGTGTCTCGAGCAGGGCGCGCGAGTAGCGTGGCGGCTTTTCGACCCACAGCTGCGAAATGAAGGGCATCAGGTCGGTGCGGATCTGAATCCGGTAGCCGCTGCCGACCTGTCGCAGTTCGACGGCGCGATCCTCCAGTTCGGCGTCGAGCGCGGCCAGTGCCTCGCGCAACGGGCCGTGGCCGGGTTGTTCGCCTTCGGGGAACAGGCTGTTGAGCTGGTTGAGGCTGAGCGGCTGGCCGGCGGCCAGCAGGGCGCCTTCGACAATGCGTTTGAGGTAGTCGATATCCATCGGGTCGTCTTTGAAATCAGGCGTGAGACGGGGAGCGCACGTAAATGCTGCCGAACAGCTCCTGCTGGACCAGGTCGATCAGGTGCTCGCGCAGCAACTCCAGCATGGCCAGGAATGCCACTACGGCGCCCTTGCGGCCTTCCTCGAGATCGAAACAGGCGTCGAACTCGACGTACTGGTTGTTCGAGACCAGGTCGATGATGCGCGACATGCGTTCGCGCACCGATAGCGGCTCGGCCTGCACATGGTGATGGGCGAATATTTCGGCCCGGGCCATGACATCCTTGAGTGCCAGCAGCACTTCGCGCAGGTCGACTTCCGGCGGCAACTTGACCTGGCCCTGATCTTCCACTTCGGCACTCGCCACGGCCAGGTCGCGTTCCAGGCGCGGCAGCTCGTCGAGTTCTTCGGCCGCCTGCTTGAACCGTTCGTATTCCTGCAGGCGACGGATGAGTTCGGCACGGGGGTCTTCCTCCTCATCCTCTTCGACCTGCGGGCGGGGCAGCAGCATGCGCGACTTGATTTCGGCCAGGATGGCGGCCATCACCAGGTATTCCGCGGCCAGCTCGAGCCGCATCTCCGTCATCATCTCGATGTAGCCGGTGTACTGTCGGGTGATCTCGGCAATGGGAATATCGAGGATATCGAGATTCTGACGCCGGATCAGGTACAGCAGCAGGTCGAGCGGACCCTCGAACGCCTCGAGAAATACTTCCAGCGCGTCGGGCGGAATGTAGAGGTCGTCGGGCAGTTTCAACACGGGAGCGCCCTGCACGATGGCGAAGGGCATCTCTTCCTGTCGGGCCCGGGATTCCGGTGTGTCGCTCATGGGGTGTCAGTTTAGCGGTTTACGCCGATGAAGGTGGCCCGGATATGATGAGATTGCACATCCCGATACAATGCGAAGGCGATCACTTGCCGGAGGAAACATGCTTTACATGATTGTCGGCCGCGATGCCGAGGACGGGCTGCAGCGGCGCGGCAGCGCGCGCGAGGCCCATCTGGCTCGCATCAATGCCCTGCTTGACGAAGGCCGTCTCGTCCTGGCCGGGCCCTTGCCGAAGATCGACGCGGCCGACCCCGGACCGGCCGGCTTTTCGGGCTCGCTCATCGTGGCGGAGTTCAACAGTCTTGAAGCAGCCCGCGATTGGGCCGGTGCCGATCCCTACCTCAACTGCGGAGCCTGGGTCGATACGGAAGTTCACCCCTTCAAGCAGGTGCTGCCGTGAGCGATCGGGCGGCCATGATTCGTGAGCGGCTGGAAGCGCAGCTTCATCCCGACGAGATCGAGATCGTGGACGAGTCCCATCTTCATGTCGGTCATCCCGGCGCTCGAGACGGACGCGGTCACTTTCGGGTTCGCATCGTCAGCGATGTGTTCGCCGGCCTGCCGCGCCTGGCGCGTCACCGCCGGGTCTATGCGGCGGTCGGCGATCTCATGCAGACCGATATCCACGCTCTCAATATCGAGGCTGTTTCGAAAAATGAGCTATAGACTGCTGATTCTATTGGTTGTTATTTTCCTGTTTGCCTGTGAACAACAGGATGGAGAGCCCACCGGGTCCGACGACGAGAACGTGGTGCTGGTCGAGGTTGACGGCAGGCCGATCACGCTGGCGATGCTCGAGCGGGTCATGGAAGTACGCGATATCGAAGCCTCCGATCACGAGCAAATGCGCGAAGTCCTCGATGAGCTCATCCGGATGCAGGCCGTGGCGAACGCCGCCCGATCCGAGGGTATGGCCGAGGATCCGGAGGTTCAGGCCGAACTGCGACTGTCCGAGATCCAGACGATGTATCGCCACTACATCAACCGGGCACAGCGCGCCCGGCCGGTGACCGATGAGGACATCCGTGAGGTCTACCAGGCGCAACTGGAACGCTCCGGTGACACGCAGTACCGCATCGAGACCATCGCCTACGAGGAACAGGCACGAGTGCTGCAGGCCATCAGGCGGCTGCAGGACGATGAGATGGACTACTCCGAACTGCGTGCCGAGGCACAAGCTGACGGCCTGGCCGTCGAGGAACCCGGCTGGATCGATCGCAGCCAGGTGCCGGAGGACTTTGCCGCCCGGCTGGTCGAGACCGAAAGCGGGGAAATCGTGCCTCAACCCCTGGAAAGCAGTCGTGGCTGGCACCTGGTTCGCGTGCTCGACACGCGCGACCTCCAGGTGCCGGCGCTGGAGCAGGTGCGGGAGGGCATTGCCCGCTCACTGCTGCAGCAGCGCCGCGAGGCCCTGACCGATTCGCTCTACGACCAGGCCGAGATCACCCCGATGTTGCCTTTGGACGATGTTGATTGATCCGGGCCTCCGATTGGAATTCGGTGAGACTTTGAGCTTCGAGACATCGGGTGCTGCCGTCCTACGGTAGTGCCACTGGATCGGGCGCCTGCCAGCCTTCCACGCGGTGTTCGGCCACGACCGTGGTGTAAATGCCGCCGCGTACATTGAACTCGGCCGTCAGGCGCATGAAACGCGGCTGGACCGCTTCGACCAGGTCGGCGAGAATGCGATTGGTGACGGCCTCGTGGAAGGCGCCTTCGTTGCGAAAGCTCCAGACGTAGCCCTTGAGCGCCTTGAGTTCGACGCACTCGGCTTCGGGGACGTACTCGAGCAGCAGCTCGGCAAAGTCCGGCTGGCCGGTCTTCGGGCACAGGCAGGTAAATTCGGGGATGCGAATCCGAATGGTATAATCCCGCGCCGGCTGCGGGTTGGGAAACGTTTCCAGATTTCTGCTGGGTTCGATGGCCATTTCGGTCGGCTTCCTGGCGTTGATTGCGCGTACATTACAACAACTCGAAACGATACTCTGTCCAGATGCGACTGACCGCAATGAAACTCTCCGGCTTCAAGTCCTTTGTGGAGCCGACCACGATCAAGTTTCCCTCGAACCTCATGGGCATTGTCGGGCCGAACGGCTGCGGCAAGTCCAATGTCATCGATGCCGTGCGCTGGGTGATGGGCGAGACTTCGGCCCGTCAGCTGCGCGGCGAATCGATGAGCGACGTGATCTTCTCCGGTTCGAGCTCGCGCAAGCCGGTGGCCACCGCCACGGTGGAACTGATCTTCGACAACAGTGACGGCCGGGCCGGCGGAGAGTACGCCGACTACAGCGAGATTTCTGTCAAGCGCCAGGTCACGCGCGACGGTCACTCCATTTACTGGCTCAACGGCACCAAGTGCCGCAAGAAGGACATCACCAACCTCTTTCTCGGCACCGGCCTGGGGCCACGCAGCTACGCCATCATCGAGCAGGGCATGATTTCGCAGATCGTCGAGGCCCGGCCCGAGGAGTTGCGGGCCTTTCTCGAGGAGGCGGCCGGTATCTCCCGGTACAAGGAACGGCGTCGCGAAACCGAGAACCGAATCCGGCACACCCGCGAGAACCTCGAGCGCCTGAGCGACCTGCGCGAAGAGGTGACCAAGCACCTCGACAAGCTCAAGCGCCAGGCCAACGCGGCCGAACGCTACAAGAAACTCAAGGCACGCTACCGCGGCGACGAGGCGCGTTTGATGGCGCTGCGCTGGCGCGAGATGAAGGCGCGCTCCGAGGGTGAGGAGAAGGCCTTGCGCGAAGTCGAGAACCAGTTGCAGGCGGCCTTGTCGACGCAGCGCTCGGCGGAAAAAGAGCTCGAGACGCTCAGGCAGAGCCAGCACCAGGCCCGGGATGCGGTGTCGAATGTGCAGGGCGAGCTCTACGAAGTCGCCGCCGAGATCGCCCGCATCGAGCAGGCCATCGACCACCAGCGCGAGATTCGCAAGCGCCAGCAGGCTGAATACAGCGAGACGGAGTCCCAGCTCAACGAGCTCAAGCAGCACTTGGTGCTGGACAAGGCGCAGGTGAAGGAGACTTCCGAGCTGCTGGCGCGACTCAATCCCGAACTCGAGTCCGCGCGCGAGGCAGAAAAGGAGGCACAATCCGAGGTCGAACGCATCGACGAGGCGCTGGAGTCCTGGCAGGAGCGCTGGCAGGCGCATCAGGAAGGCGCCGGCAATGCCTCCAACGAGGCCGAGCTCCTGCGCCAGCGTATCGAGCATCTCGACGACCGCATGAACCGAGCGGCCGAGCGGCTCAAGGTGCTCGATGAACAAAGCGGTGATGCCGCGGCCGATCGGCTGGGCGAGGAAAAGGCCAGGCTCGAGGAGCAGATTGCCGACAGCGAAAAGCGAATCACCGGGATGCGCGAGGCCATCGATCAAAAACGCACTCGCGTGAATGAACTGCGTTCCCGTATCGAACAGCTGCGCAACGATCTCGAGGCCGCCCGGGCCGAGCGCCACGAGCGCGAGACCCGCATGGACTCCCTGCGCCTGCTCAATCGCGGCGAGGACAATGACGAGAGCATCGCCCAATGGCTGGAGACGCAGGGCCTGGATGCCGAAGCCCGCGTCCTGCACCGAATCGAGATCGCCGACCAGGAATGGAATCGCGCGGTGGAGACCGTACTCGAGGACTGGCTGCAGGCGGTTCGGGTCGACGGTATCGAGGCCCATCTGGGCGATGAACTGCCCGATGCCGGCCTGCGCATGGCCGATGGCAGCGAGACGTCGGCCAGGCCGGGCACCCTGGCCGAGAAGGTCGGCGGCGCCGGGGCACTCGGGGCCGTGCTCGCGCGCGTCCACTGCGTTTCCGACCTGGCCACGGCGCGGAGCAGGCTGGCCGAGCTGGCCGACCACGAATCGGTCATCACGCCCGAAGGCGTGTGGCTGGGCACGGGCTGGCTGCGGCAGCCGGCCGGCGCCGCGGACGACTCCGGCCTGTTGCAGCGTGAACAGGAAATCCGCGAACTCGGCGAACAGATCGAAACCGACGATGAGCGCATCGCCGGGATCGAGGCGCAACTCACCGACTCGCGCGAAGAGCGCGAGCGCCTCGAAGCCGAACTCTCGCAGGAAGGCTCCGAACTCGAAGCCGGCCAGCGCGAGCATGCCCGTCTGCAGGGCCAGCTCAGCAGTCTGGAGTCGCGGCTGGAGAACCTCGAGCGCCAACGCAAGGCCGCTGTAGAGGAAGTCGAGACGCTCAAGGCGCGCCAGGCCGAGGACAGCGAAGCGGTAACGGCGGCCCGGCGTGACATGGAAGCCGCCCTCGAGCGCATGCAGGAAGCCGAGGCCGGGCGCGAGCCGCTGCAGCGTGAGCGCCGTGAACTCGACGAGGCCCGTCAGCAGGCGCGGGCGCGCCTGGCCGAGTCGCGCAAGCAGCGCGAGGAACTGTCGCTCAAGGTCGAATCCAGCCGGGCCGGCCTGGAGTCATTGCGCCAGTCGATCGAGCGCATGGACAACCAGGTCGGACAGTTGCAGTCGCGCTACCTGGAACTCAGCGAGGCGCTGGCCCAGGGCGACGAGCCCGTCGCCGAGCAGCAGAAAAAGCGCGACGAATTCCTCGACCAGCGCCTCAAGATCGAGGAACGCCTGCGTGAAGCCCGGTCGAAGCTCGAATCACTCGAAGCCAAGTGGCGCGAACAGGACGAGATTCGCCAGAAGGCGGCCGCTGACGTCGATCAGATCCGTGGCGACCAGTCCAGCCGCCAGCTCGCGCTCAAGGAAACCCAGCTCAAGGCCGAGACGATCGCCGAGCGTATCGCCGAACTCGACGCCGAACTCGACGAACTGCTGGGCGAATTACCCGAGGGTGCCGAAGCGGAAAAGTACCAGGACGAACTCGAATCACTGGAACAGAAGATCCGCCGTCTCGAGCCGGTCAACCTGGCCGCCATCGACGAATACGAAACCGAGTCGGAACGCAAGGAATACCTCGATCGCCAGCACAACGATTTGTTCGAGGCGCTCGAGACGCTCGAGAAGGCGATCAGCCGCATCGACCGCGATACCCGCACACGATTCCGCGAGACCTTCGAGCAGGTCAACAAGAACATGGAAACCCTGTTCCCGCGGCTGTTCGGCGGCGGCCACGGTCATCTCGAAATGGTCGGCGAGGACTGGCTGTCGGCCGGAGTCGCCATCCTGGCGCGCCCGCCGGGCAAGCGCATCGCCCGCATCCACCTGCTCTCCGGCGGGGAAAAGGCCCTCACCGCGGTGGCCTTCGTGTTTTCGATCTTCAATCTCAATCCGGCGCCGTTCTGCCTGCTCGACGAAGTCGACGCGCCGCTCGATGACGCCAACGTGGGCCGCTTCTCCGACATGCTGCGCGAGATGTCCGAGCAGGTGCAGTTCCTGGTCGTGACGCACAACAAGGTCACCATGGAGATCGCCCACCAGATGCTGGGCGTGACCATGCGTGAACCCGGTGTTTCGCGGCTGGTATCGGTCGACCTGGATCGTGCCGTGGCGCTTGCCCAGGCCTGATGGGGTTCGTATGGTCGGAAGTGTGGTAAGCCGCTTCGGTTACACTCTGGGCACTGCAACGCTCAAGGTCGAAAAACCGTGGAAAATCTGCGCCTGATCCTGATTCTGATCGGTCTGGTGGTACTGGCCCTGATCGTGCTGCTGCACAGGCCGGAAGGGGAATCCAAGCGCAACCACACGCGCTGGCGATCCGCCCGGCGCGAGCCGACTCTGGGCGACCCCGATGGCGAACCCGTCGACCCGGGCGGGGAGAATGCCACCGGGGATATCGGCGGGCACGATACACCGGAGAACGCCTCCCTCTGGCCGGCCGCCGGGGAATCCTCAAATGAGACGGCCGGCGAGCACGTTGCACGCGCAGAGCCCACGGCGCACGAGTCGCCGGACAAGATCGTCTACCTGTATATCTCCCGGCGCGGGGACCAGCGCATCAGCGGATCGGAACTGCTCGATGCCGCCATCAAGGCCGGCCTGAATTTCGGCGAGATGAACATATTCCACCGCCGGCACGAAGGGGCGAAAAACCCGGTCTTTTCCATGGCCAACCTGACCCCGCCCGGACATTTCGATCCCTCGCAGTGGAACGTCTTCGATACCCCGGGCGTGACGCTCTTTCTGACCCTGCCGGCGCCGGTGAGCGCGCTGGATGCCTGGGATGCCATGCTGGCAACCGCCGAGCGGATCAGCCAGCTGCTCGAGGCCGATGTCCTCGACGACGCCAAGTGTCTGCTCACGCGCCAGCGCATCGCTCAGATACGAGAAGAGATGCGCGAGTACGACCGTCAGTCGGGCATGATCAAGCCGGAGTAGGGCCGCCGGTCATGACAGACAAACAATCTGAATCGGCGAAGCGCATCGAACGACTGCGCGAAGAAATCCACGAGCACAATTACCGCTATTACGTCCTCGATGACCCGATCGTCTCCGACGCGGAGTACGATCGCCTGCTGCGCGAACTGCAGGAACTGGAGTCCGCGCACCCCGAACTGATCACCGAGGACTCGCCGACCCAGCGCGTCGGTGCCCGGCCCGCCGAAGGATTCGAGACGGTCGAGCATCGCATCCCCATGCTGTCGCTGGGCAACGCCTTCAGCGAGGAGGAAGTTGCCGAGTTCGACCGGCGTGTACGCGAGCAACTCGATCTCGATGAAGTCGTCTACAGCGCGGAACCCAAACTCGACGGCGTGGCCATCGCACTGCGATACGAGCAGGGGAGGCTGAAACTTGCCGCCACCCGTGGCGACGGGCGCAGCGGCGAGGACGTGACGGCCAATGTCCGAACCATCCGGGCCATTCCCCTGAAGCTGCGCGGCAACGACATTCCGGAACTGCTGGAAGTGCGCGGCGAAATCTTCATGACGCGTTCGGGTTTTTCCGAGCTCAACGAAGGTCTGGCGGACGCCGGCGAGAAAACCTTCGTCAATCCCCGCAATGCCGCTTCTGGAAGCCTGCGCCAGCTCGATTCGAAAATAACGGCGCGGCGGCCGCTGCATTTTTTCTGCTACCAGGCCGCCACCACCGAGGACTTGCCGGGCCGCCATTCCGAAATCCTGGAGCGGCTCAGGGACATGGGTCTGCCGGTCAGCTCCGAAGCGGGCACCGTGCGTGGCCTCGAGGGCCTGCTGGAATACTACGAAACGGTCGGAGAGCGTCGAGACGGGCTCGATTACGACATTGACGGCGTGGTCTACAAGGTCGATGACCTCGACCAGCAGCAGGAGCTGGGCTTCGTCTCGCGCGCACCGCGCTGGGCGATCGCCCACAAGTTTCCTGCCCAGGAGGAAGTGACACGGCTGATTTCCATTGAAGTGCAGGTTGGCCGAACCGGCGCGCTGACACCCGTGGCACGGCTGGAGCCGGTTTTCGTCGGTGGAGTGACGGTCACCAACGCCACGCTGCACAACGCCGACGAGGTGCGCCGCAAGGACGTGCGCCCGGGCGACTACGTCGTCGTGCGGCGCGCCGGCGATGTGATCCCCGAAATCGTGCGATCGATTCCCGAGCGCCGAGCGGGTGAGCTCGAACAATGGGAGATGCCGGATCATTGCCCCGAATGCGGCTCGGCGGTGGAGCAGGTGGAAGGCGAGGCCGTGGCCCGCTGTACCGGCGGGCTGGTGTGTCCGGCCCAGCGCAAGCGTGCGCTGGAACATTTCGCCAGTCGTGCCGCGATGGATATCGACGGCCTGGGCGAGAAAGTCATCGCCCAGCTGGTTGAACAGGATCTGGTGCACAGTCCGGCCGATCTGTATCGCCTGGATCGAGAGACGCTGGCCGGGCTGGAGCGCATGGGCGGGAAGTCGGCCGAGAACTTGCTCGAGGCCCTGGAGAACAGCAAGCAAGTGGCGCTGGGTCGGCTCCTGTTCGCGCTCGGAATACGCGAGGTCGGGTCGGTGACGGCCCAGGCACTGGCGAGGCATTTCGGCACGCTCGATGCGCTGTCCAAGGCCTCGGTGGAAGATCTCGAGTCCGTGCGCGATGTCGGTCCGGTCGTGGCCCGGCATGTGCACGCCTTCTTCGACGAGTCACACAACCGCAAGGTGATCGAGGAACTGCTCGAGGCGGGTGTGCGTTATGAGCCGGAAGAGGCGGCGGCCGACGCGGGTGAACTGCCGCTGGGCGGCTGCACCTACGTGCTGACCGGCTCACTGTCGGGACTGACGCGTTCGCAGGCCAAGAAACGTCTGGAAGCCCTGGGGGCACGGGTGACCGGCAGCGTGTCGAAGAACACCACGGCCGTGATCGCCGGCGACAGCCCGGGCTCGAAGCTCGACAAGGCGAAGGAACTGGGCGTCGAAGTGCTCGACGAGGCGGCGCTGGAGGCGCTGCTGGGTGAGCACGGCGGTTGAACAACTTGCTTCAAATCAAGACAGGCCGACAGCCTGTCTTGCACAATAAACCCGGGTTTTGACAACAATACGCAATGCAGGAGGATCAGCGATGAACCATCCAATCAAGGAGATTCTGGTACCGGTCGACGGCTCCGAAAACGCCAATCGCGCCACCCACTTTGCCGCTAGCATGGCTTCGGCGCTGAACGTGCCGATGCGTCTGTTCTATGTGTTCCCGGCCGCTTCGGTCGAAGTCATCGGCATGGCCGGCATGTCGCGCGACGACATAGACCAGGCTGCCCAGGCCGCTGCCCAGCGTGCTTTCGACAAGACGCGCGAGGAACTCGGCGACGATGCTCCCGGTGACCTCGAGGAAGAAACGTCGATCGGTGATCCGGCCGAAGAGATCGTGCGCTACACCGAGGATGACCCGGGCGTCATGGTCATCATGGGCCGCCGCGGCCTGTCGCGCATGAAGAGCCTGGTGCTCGGCAGCGTCAGCGACAAGGTCAGCCGCCATGCCAAGAGCCCGGTGACGATCATCACCTGATTGGCTTGCGTGTGAGGTTTGGTGTGTCCGCCGGGGGAGGTGCCTCTGGCGGACGGCACTAAATTCGAAATTCCAAGCACCAAATCACAAACAAATTCGAAATTCGAATGTTCGAATGACCGAAACGGAAAACCGCGAGCCTGTCCGTGATTTCCGTGTCTTCCGTGGTTCCATAGGTTTTCAACAGAAGTCCCGCGAGTGGCTGTCGAGTTCGGCCAGCCAGGCATCCAGGCAGTCGATCCGTTCGGCCACGAGGTGGCATACCCCTTCGACATTCTGCAGCTTGCCGCGCACGCGCAGGATGCGGCTGCCGAGGACCTCGCGGCGATAGCGCTCGAGCAGCTTCGGCCAGACCACCACGTTGATGATGCCGGTCTCGTCTTCCAGTGACAGGAAGACGACGCCCGAGGCCGTACCGGGCCGCTGGCGGTGCGTGACCAGTCCGGCCGCCGACATGCGACGCCCGTCGGCCTGTAGCGGCAGTTCATTTGCCCGGAGAGCCTGTCGCCCCAGCCGTGGGCGCAACAGTTTGAGCGGGTGCCGGTCCAGGCTGAGCCCCAGGCTGGCGTAGTCGTCGAGCAACTCGCTCCGGGCGTCCGGCAGGGACAGCTGCACCGGTTGTTCCCTGATTTCCGCATCGGCCAGCAGGTCCCCCTGGCGCCGCGCCCCGAGCGCGGCCCAGCGGGCACGGTGCCGATGCCCGGCCAGCCCCTTCAATGCACCAGCGTCGGCTAGCTTGCGCAGCCCCCGACGATCCAGTCCGGCCCGCTCGACCAGGTCGTCGACATCGCGGAAGGGATACTGCCCCCGGGTATGAACAATGCGTTGGGCCGCGTCCTCGCGAAAACCCTTGATCATGCGCAAGCCCAGGCGAATTAATGGTTCGCTGGTTCGCTGGTTCGCTTGTTGGCTGGTTGGCTTGTTTCGAACATTCGAACATTCGAATTTCGAATTTGTTTGGGATTTGGTGCTTGGTGCTTGGTGCTTGCTCTTTAGTTTGGTGCTTGGTGCTTGGTGCTTGCTCTTCAACGCTTGGTGCTTGCTTTCCAACGTGCAATCCCATTCGCTATAGCGCACATCCACCGGCAATACCCGCACTCCATGGCGTTTCACATCGTTGATGATCTGGGCGGGGGCGTAGAAACCCATCGGCTGGCTATTGAGCAATGCGCAGGCGAAGGCGGCGGGGTGGTGGCATTTCAGCCAGGACGAGATGTAGGTCAGCAGGGCGAAGCTGGCCGCGTGCGACTCGGGGAAACCGTACTCGCCGAAACCGCAGATCTGCTTGTAGATGCGTTCGGCGAACTCGTCGGAGTAACCGCGCTCGCGCATGCCCGTCAGCAGCCGTTCGCGAAACGGCTCCAGGCCGCCGCGCCGGCGCCAGGCCGCCATGGCGCGCCTGAGCTGGTCGGCCTCGCCGGGGCTGAATCCGGCCGCGACCATGGCAATCTGCATGACCTGTTCCTGGAAGATCGGCACGCCCAGGGTGCGCTCGAGAACGCTTTTCAGCTCCGCGCTGGGGTAGGTCACGGCACCGGGGTCGCGCCGACGCTCGAGATAGGGATGAACCATGTCGCCCTGGATCGGACCGGGTCGCACGATTGCCACCTCGATGACCAGGTCGTAGAAACAGCGCGGCTTCAGACGCGGCAGCATCGCCATCTGTGCGCGCGACTCGACCTGGAACACCCCCACCGCGTCGCCGCGGCAGAGCATGTCGTAGGTGCGGGCGTCTTCGCGGGGGATCGTTGCCAGCGTCAGCGGCTTTGAATCATGGAACCACGGAAAGCACGGAATACACGGAAGAGATGAATATCGTGAGTCGGATTGGTCGTTTACGGCGTTTACGCAAGTGGAGCCCGTAGTTTGCAATGCATCGTCATTGTTCCGTGTCCTTCCGTGTCTTCCGTGGTTCCATTGTTCATCCCGGTTCACTAGATCCATAGCCTTGCGGATCACGGTGAGCATCCCCAGCGCCAGGCAGTCCACCTTCAGCAGGCCCAGACTTTCCAGGTCGTCCTTGTCCCACTGGATGATGGTGCGATCGGCCATGGCGGCGTTTTCCACCGGCACCAGTTCGTGCAGGGGCGTATCGGAGATGACCATGCCGCCGACGTGCTGGGAGAGGTGGCGCGGGAAGCCGATCAGGCGGTTGGTCAGCTCGAGAAAGCGCTTCGTGATCGCCGCATCCGGGTCGAGACCACACTCGCGCAGGCGTTCGGGCCAGATACCGGGCCGGTCCCACCAGGCCAGCGAGGCGGTCAGGCGGTTGATGCGCTCGGGTTCGAAGCCCAGTGCGCGACCGACGTCCTGCATGGCGCTGCGCGGGCGGTAGCAGATGACGGTGGCGGCCAGGGCGGCGCGCTCGCGGCCGTACTTTTCGTAGACATACTGCAACACCTCCTCGCGCCGTTCGTGCTCGAAGTCGACGTCGATGTCCGGCGGCTCGTTGCGTTCCTTCGACAGGAAACGCTCGAACAGCAGCTGCTGTTTCGACGGATCGACCTCGGTCACGCCCAGGCAGTAGCACACCGCCGAGTTGGCCGCCGAACCGCGACCCTGGCAGAGGATGCCGCGCGAGCGGGCGAACTCGACCAGGTCATGCACGGTCAGGAAGAAGGCCTCCACGCCCATGTCCTCGATCAGGGCCAACTCGCGCGAGAGCAGGGCGCTGACCTTATCCGGGACGGGATCGCCGTAGCGCTTGCGGGCACCGGCCAGGGTGAGTTGGCGCAGGTGCTGGATGGGGCTGAGCGGTTGCGGCACCAGCTCGCGCGGATAGTGATAGTTCAGCTCGTCGAGCGAGAAGCGGCAGCGTGCACCCAGGTGCAGGGTTTCGGCCAGCCATTCGGCCGGATACAGCTTTTCCAGGACTTCGCGGGGGCGCAGGTGCTGTTCGCCACTGGCAGCCAGGGCCAGGCCGCAGTCGGCCACCGGCCGGCCGAGGCGCAGCGCGGTGAACACGTCGAGCAGGGGCTTGTCGCCCCGCACCGTCAGGCGCACGTCGCCGCAGGCCAGCCTCGGGATGTCGTGACGCTCGCCCAGTTCGTCGAGCTTGCGAAACCATTCGCGCTCGCCGGGGGCGAGCAGGCGGCTCGCGCCCAGCCACAGGCGGTTGCCGAAGCGCGCCTTGAGCCAGGCGGCAAGAACTTCGTTGGCTGGTTTGCTGGTTGGCTGGTTCGCCCGTTCTGTCGTCCCGGAAACCGCGAAGCGGTTATCCGGGACCTCGCACCTGGCGGAGGCTTTCCTCCATGCAGTGCTGCCGTCGAGCATGGGAGGTCCCGGCTCTTCGGCCGGAACGACACGATCAAGTGGGTTCTTCCCCACTTGTCGTGTCGGTTTCCAGATCGCCAGCACGTTTTCCAGGCCTTCGTCCAGGTCTTCCGGGTCGAGCCGGTACTCACCCTTGCCGGCACGTCGCCGGGCGCGGGTGATCAGGCGACAGATCTGTGCGTAGGCACCACGATCGGGGGCGAGCAGCACCAGATGCAGGTCATCGAGGTGGAATTCGCTGCCGACGACCAGGTGGATGCGGCATTCGCGGGCGGCCTCGTGGGCGCGCACCACGCCGGCCATCGAGCACTCGTCGGTGATCGCCAGGGTCGAATAGCCGCACTCGGCGGCGCGCCGGACCAGGGCCTCGGGCTGCGCGGCCGAGCGCCGGAAGCTGAAGGCGCTCAGGGCGTGCAGTTCGGCGTATTCGGGTGTCGGCGTGACTGGATCGGCCAAGACGGGCTCCGGTGAATGGGTGAATTCGCGGGTTTTGAGAAACTGTAAACTTATACAGTATTCTGGTCCACCCGAACGGAGCCCGCAATGTCGGCCGAAGCACGACTCGAACAACTGCTGGATCACCGTCCCGACTTGTGGCGCGGGCGTGCCCGCAGGTCTTTGCCGGCCGTGCCTACCGGCCTGGACTGGCTCGACCGCGGCCTGCCGGGCGGCGGCTGGCCGCTGGGGCGGCTGACCGAGCTTTTGCCGCGCGTGAGCGGCTGCGGTGAACTGGGTTTGCTGCTGCCGCTGCTGGCGCGCTGCACGCAACAGGGGCAGCCGGTGGTGCTGGCCGGCCCGGTCATGGTGCCGGGGCCGCAGGCGATGGCCGGGGCGGGCGTGGCGCTCGAACACCTGCTTGTGGTGCGCGAAGCCACCGAGGTGCTGTGGGCGGCCGAGCAGTGCCTCAAAAGCGGCCTGTGCGGCAGCGTCGCGGTCTGGCCACCGGCCGGGCGGGTAGGGGAGCGCGCCGTGCGCCGCCTGCAGCTGGCCGCCGAGCACAGCCCGGGGCCAACTTTTGTCGTCTATCGCCCTGAGCAGTCGCCGCCGCCGTCCGTTTCTGCCCTGCGCCTGGGCCTGAGCCCCGGTTCCGGCGTCGAGATCCTGCGCAGCCCGGCCGGGCTGGTTGAGTCGAGGCGCCTGGGCCCGGCCTCCGAGTCCGTTCTCGATCTGGAACGCTATCGTCGTCATGCCCACGCCTCATCCTGAACTCTGGCTGGGCCTGCACTGCCCGCAGCTGCCCCTGCTGGCGGCCTGGCAGTGCGACCGGGAGATGCCCGAGCTGCACGCCGTGCACGGCCATCAGCGGGGGCGCCACGTGATCCTGCAGGCCGGCGCGGCCGCGCGCCGGGTCGGGGTGGTGCCGGGCCAGCCGCTGAGCACGGCGCTGGCCGTCGCGCCGGCCCTGCACAGCCGGCCACGTCATTCGGCGGCCGAACGCTCGCTGCTCGAACAGCTGGCGCTGGGCGCCTGGCGCGGCAGCAGCCAGGTGGTGCTGGCGCCACCCGACGGCGTACTGCTGGAAATCGCCGGCAGCCGGCGGCTCTACGGCGGTCTGCGGCCGCTGGTCGAAACGCTCTGCGCGCAGCTCGAGCAAGCCGGCCTGCCGGTGCGAACCGGGTCGGCGCCGGTGGCCGTCACGGCCCGGCTGTTTGCCCGCCACGGCCTGCATGCGGCAAGCCGCGGTGCCATGCGCAAGACCCTGCACGGGCTTGCGCTGACCGCCCTGGCCCTGGACGACAGCCAGGCGCAGGCCCTGGCGGGCTGTGGGCTGAATTCCGTGGCGGAGTTGCTGCGCCTGCCGGCGCCCGAGCGGGCAAGGCGCTTCGGGCCGGAGCTGAACCGGCACCTGGCTTGCCTGGAAGGGCGGGTGTCGACGCCGCTGATCGCCTGGCAGCCGCCGGAAACGTTCCGGCTGCGTCTGGAGCTGCCCGCGGCCAGCAGCGACAGTTCGGCCCTGTTGTTCGTGCTGCGCCGTGCCGTCGCCCGCACGGCACACTGGCTCGAAGTCCGTGACCGGGCGCTCACGCGCCTGCACATCGCGCTTCAGCGAGAGGACGGCGGCGGCAGCGTACCCGTTCGGGTCGGCCTGTCGCGTCCCGGCATGGATGCCGAGCGCTTGCTGGAGTTGCTTGCGCTCAAGCTCGACAAGCTCGAGTTGCCCGGTCCGGTGGAAGCCGTCGAGCTGCGCGCCGAAAGCACCGATGAGCATCGCCCGCCCCAGGCGGACCTGTGGAACGGCAACAACCGCGGCGATGCCTGGCCGGCGCTGCTGGACCGGCTCAAGGCGAGGCTCGGAGATGAGGGCCTGTCCGGGCTGGCCCCGCAGTCCGACCACCGCCCGGAAAAGGCCTGGCGCTGGGTCGAGCCGGGCACGCCGGCAAGCTGCAGCGACAAACGACCGCGCCCGACCTGGCTATTGCCCGAGCCCCGGCCCTGCCGGCGCGAGAACTTGCGCCTGGAGGATGGGCCGGAACGCATCGAGGCCGGCTGGTGGGATGAACAAGACTGCCGACGCGATTATTTCGTCGCCCGCGACCGCCACGGCCGTCGGCTATGGGTTTTCCACGAACACCAGCCGCGGGAGGGATGGTTTATTCACGGTCTGTTCGACTGACCGAAATTTTCAAATCCGAAGCACCAAATCCGAAACAAATTCGAATGATCGAAATTCGAATGTTCCAAACGAAACCCGCGTAGGTCGGCGTTACATCGCCGACGGACGACCTACGCGGGCTTCGACGAGCCACTGGTTTTTCGTTTCGGTCATTCGAACATTGGTGCTTCGAATTTGTTTGTTATTTGGTGCTTGAGATTTGAGATTTCTCTTGATCGAAGCCCCTAAAAGCCCAGCCTGGCCTGACCTTTGGACACTTCGATGGGCTTAAGCAAATCTTCTTCTTGATATTCGGGATTGTTGACGCGGGTCGTGACCGGCTCGGCGCGCAGGCTGCCCTCCGGCGGTGGCTCGAGCAGTCGTTCGGCTTCCTCCGGCGAACCACCCAGCCAGGTGGACCACTGACCTTCGTCGAGCATCACCGGTGCGCGGTGGTGACCGATGTCGCGCAGCAGGCCGTTGGGTTCGGTGGTAATGAGCGTGAACGAGCGGCGTGTTTCGCCCTCGGGGGTGGTCGAGACGTCCCAGAGCCCGGCGAATATCAGCATCGGGGCGGCGGCCGGCATCACGCGCCAGGGCTGCTTGGGCTTGCTGCGCTGGTCCCACTCGTAGAACCAGGAAAAGGGCACCAGGCAGCGCCGGCCGTGCTTCCAGGCGCTGCGGAAAGTCGGTTTTTTCGAGACGGTCTCGGAAAACGGGGTATCGGGCTCGCTGCGACAGTTGGCGGTCGAGAACTTCGGCAGATCGCCCTTCATCCAGGCGGGAATCAGCGGCCAGACCATGTGATCGAGCACGCGGCGGCCCTGCTCGTCGAGGATGGCCGCCGGCAGGACGGTCCAGCGGACGGTATCGCCACGACGCGTGGACGGCGCGACGTTGAGCAGTCGCAGCCCGTCATCGGGCGGGTTGCCGAACAAGTCGAGGTATTCATGAACTTGCCGCCAGGAAAACTCGTGACCGCCGCGTCCGCACATCGGGCATACCCCGGAAAAGAAAAAGGCCCTGTACGGATGATACCGTGCAGGGCCTTTTCGAATCTGGCTCCCCGGGTCGGATTCGAACCAACGACCTAGTGATTAACAGTCACCCGCTCTAACCAGCTGAGCTACCGGGGAATCGTGAAGCCGCATATTTTGCTGGTTGAGCACTGATTCGTCAAGCGACTCGACGGAAATTTTTGCCGTACTCGGGGAGCCGTCCACGTTCTTGCCTCAGGACCCGTCGACGATGCGGTTGCGTCCGCTGGACTTGGCCTGGAAGACCGCATTATCGGCGCCGCGCAACAGTCGGGCTGCGAACTCGTCTGCATCGTCATCGTCGGATGTTCCGGTGGCCGTACCAATGGAGATTGTCACGCCCAGCGTGCCGCTTTCGTCGGGAACTTCGAAGGCCAGATCCGCAACGGCTCTACGCAGTTCTTCGGCAAGCTTGCGCGCGCCTTCCCCGTCGGTGTCGGGGAGCACCAGGAGGAACTCCTCGCCCCCGTAGCGTCCCAGTGCATCGACGGCACGCACGCGTTCGCGCATCACTTCGGCGACGCGGGCGAGGATGCGGTCGCCGAACAGATGGCCGTGGGCGTCATTGACGGCCTTGAAGTGATCGAGGTCGATCATGCACACGGACAACGGTGTGTTCTTGCGAACGGCGCGGGCAGCCTCGGTATCGAGCTGGCGCAGAACGACTTCGCGGCGCAACAGGCCGGTGAGCTCCTCGTAGGTCGCGTCCTGGAACAGGCGCAGGTTCTCCAGGCTCGTGGCGATCTGGTGCGAGAACAGGTCGAGCAGTTCGATTTCTTCACGGCGGAACAACTCGCCGTTGAGTTTCCTGCCCAGGCAGAGAATGCCGATCATTCGGCGCTGGAAATAAAGGGGAAGCAGGACCTCGGCACCCGCCGTGCTCAGATCTTCGGCCGCTTGCTCATTTTGTCGCCGAAGCCGGTTGACCGTGATCGGGCGACGCAGGCGGTCGAGGATCTCGAACGCCTCGGAGCGTTCGTTGAGTAGCCAGGTCAGTCGATCCCGCTGTTTCGGCTCGATACCTTCGCTGAATGCCGTGGCCAGGCCTTTCTGTGGCTCGTCCACGGCCACGACTGCCGACCAGCTCAGATCCATCGCTTCCCGGGTGTCATTGGCAAGCTGCTGGATGAGGCTTTCGAGCCGGTTCTGCGTGGACAGGCCGCGTGCGACCTGGATGAGGAGATAACGCAACGCGCGGCGTGAGGGGAAGAATCCTCGCTCGACCAGGCGTTCGATACCGTGTCGGAGCGGGCGAAACAGAACACCGATCAGTAGTGCGCAGGCCGTGATGATCCACTGACCGGTCTGGGTGCCCAGCTGGCGTTCGACCAGAGGCAGCGCCGTGGTGAGCAGCGTATATAGCACGACGATGACCAGGACGGTCACCGAGCCGTAGACCAGGCCCCGCCGGACAAGTGTTTCGACGTCAAACAGGCCGTACCGGAAGATGGCCAGGAAGACCGTGGCCGGGAAGATCAGCAGAACGATGTTTTCGATCTGTTCGGCGATGTCCGGATCCAGCCCGGCCCAGCCCGACCACAGGCTCGAGACAATGACGTAGATGGCCCAGGGCAGAAGGCCGGCGAGCACCATGAGTGCCTGGTTGGTCGCGCGTGCAGAGTCCGCGCGCCAGGCCTGCCAGGAGAGAATACCGACCGCCGATATGGCCCAGGTGAGAAAGACCGTCGTCTCGGCCACGCCCAGCAGATCGGGTCCACCGGGGGCCGCGAAATACCATTGGTGGACGGCCAGGCCCGTCAGCCCCAGGCCGGCTCCGGCTCCGATTGCGTAGTAGCCCCAGACCAGTCGAGGATGCCGCTTCAGGACGGGCAATCGCCCCGGGATGAGGCTGACGAGATGCAGCTCCATGCCGATTTGCGCACCCGTCGACAAAAGCCAGAAGAGCACGCTGGCGGTAATCGCCAGTGTGCCCAGCGTGTGACCGTCTGGAATGGCCAGTTCGATCGCAACGAGGGCGACGAAGATGGTGAGGATGCGCGCCCGTAGGTCCTGCTTTTGATAACGGCCCGCCAGGGCTGCAAGCCCCAGATACGCGGCAACGAGTACGAATTTGGCGAGCAGCCCGGCGAGATCCAGGGCGGTGCCGGGGGTCAGTTCGATATCGACCGTGCGGCCGTCACGTTCGATTCGGCCCCGAAGCGGCTTGCCGGGCTCCTGGTGTCGCTCGAGTATCTCGTCCAGTTCGGAAAGGGTCGAAAAGGCGTTACCTTCAAGGCTGAGGAGCCGGTCGCCGACCTGCAACCCGGCCTGAGCCGCCGGCGTGTCCGGCTCGACGACATCGATCATGAGCCCCTGTTCGGTTTCGTCGATGGCCACGCCGATTCTCTGCTGCGCAAATCGCCACTCGTCGACGACCGACCAGATCAGCAGGGCGGCCACCAGCAAGCTGATGGCCGTCGGCACGAGGATGCTGCCGCCGCGACGCCTGGTGAGCGGGAGACGACTCATGCGCAGTTGCCTTCCAGGCAGGCGGACACACAGGCGGCGAATGCGTGGCCGGCGAGCCGAATGCATTCGAACGGATTCAAGACCTTATACCCCTTTTTTGGATCCTTGACCAAGCAGTATAGCGAAGTCATGGCAGGCGTGAATCGCGGTGTAGCGCAAGTTTCTCCGGTGTTCGGGCGTTATTTCACGAATTGCTCGTGGAACCGTGCATTGCGACTCGATTCCGGCCTTCAGCCTTGGCCTGCATGAGCGCCTGATCGGCCTGTCGCAGCAGATCTTCATAGCTGTTCGCGTGGCGGTTGTCGCTCACGCCGAAACTGGCCGTGATGTGCAATCCGTGGGCGAGCTGACCGAAATCGGTGGTTTCGATCGACTTGCGGATACGCTCACTGATCTGCGCGGCCCGGTCACTGTCGATATCGTGGAAGGTCAGCGTGAATTCCTCGCCGCCCCAGCGCGCCGCCTGATCGCCGATGCGCACGTGCTCGCGCAGTACGTCGGCAACGACGCACATCACTTCGTCGCCGATGAGGTGCGAGTATTCGTCGTTGATCTGCTTGAAGTGGTCCAGGTCCATGACGACCAGGCTCAGTGGGCGGTTATCCTCGTGGCTGCGTTGGAATTCCTTCGCCAGCCACTCGTCGAATGCCCGCCGGTTGGCGAGGCCGGTGAGCTGGTCGATGCGGGCCTGGCGCTCGAAGTCTTCAGCCTGTTGCTTGAGTTCGCGGGTTTTTTCCTCGACCTGGGCGCGCAATTGATCGGCGCGCATCTCGAGTCGGCGCATCCGCCATTGCGTAGCGAGCGCGATCAGGCCCACCAGTCCCAGGGCGACCAGCACCCAGAACCAGGCGCGCTGCCAGGGCAGGGGTGCAATGGAGAAACGCAGGGTGGTTTCGGAACCGTTCCAGTTGCCGTACGGGTAGGCGGCGGATACGCGAAAGACGTATTCGCCTGGGCCGAGGTTGGTGTACTCGGCGACATTCTGTCCCTGGCGTTCGACCCAGTCGTCGTTGAAGCCTTCGAGCTGCGTCCGATAGCGGATTCGCTGCGGCATGATGAAACCGAGCCCGGCATACTGGACGACCACGCGTTCGGTGCCCGCCTTGAGACTGACGGGCCCGTCGATCGGCATGACTCGTCCGTCGGCCTCGAAGTGCTCGATGCTGACCGGTAGCGTGGTGTTTTCGTAGCGGGTGAGGTGTTCGGGATCAACGCGCGCTAGGCCCGCCGACGTTGCGACCCAGACCCTGCCTGCGTGCCAGGCGGCCGGCGGGCCGGCGCCACCGTTGGCTTGCGCGCTGAGCAGGCCGTCACCCTCGGTGTAGAGCTCGAAGTCGATGGTCTCGCGCCGGCCATCGGCCACGGCTTCGGCCTGACGCTTGATAACCCGGATAATGCCGCGATTGCTGGTCAGCCAGAAAGCACCGTGACGGTCGTCAACCACATGGAACAGCTTGTCGACTGGCATGCCGGCGTCGCGACCGACCAGATCGCCGTGTCCTGACTCCGGGTCGTAGCGGATTAGCCCGCGGTCGGTCGCCAGCCACAGCAAGTACTGCTCACGGTCTTCATGGATGCCGTAAACGTACATGGTTTCGTCGAGGTGGTAGAAGGAGATCGGCTCGAAATCGCTCCCTTTGAAACGCGCCAGGCCGAAACCCGTGCCGACCCAGATTTCGCCCCGGCTATCTTCCTTGACGGCGATGACAAAATCACCGGGCAACCCGTCTTCGGGCATGTAGACCTGCGTTCCATCACGATGGATTCTCGCCAGGCCGCTGGCCGTCGCCACCCATATCGCTGCCTCACTCTTCGCGTGCAGATAGCGGATGTCGTTCGACGGCAGGCCAGTGCTGCGATTGTGGCGCGCCACGATTCGGCCATCCCGCCAGTGGAGGACGCCGTCGGAATGGGTGCCGATGAGCACATCGCCCCCCGGTAATTCGGCAAGGCTGAGGGTGGACAGGGGCAGGGCGCGTTCGCCATCGCGTATGGTCGTTATCCGGTCTCCGTCAATCCGGCTGACACCCTCGCTGGTTCCGACCCAGAGGCTGCCGTCCGAGTGCGGCATGACGGCGCGCACATAGTTGCCGACCAGGCCCTGATCGCGCGTGGTGGTCACGAACGGTGCCGAGCGCAGGCGCAACAGACCACCATTGGTGCCCACCCACAGACTTTTTTCGAAATCCTGAAACAGCGATACGACGCGGTTGTTGGGCAGGCCTTCATCGGTATCGAGTCGTTGCACGCCCCGTTTGTTGAGACGAAACAGGCCCGAGTTGATGGTGCCGATCCAGAGTGCGCCGCTGTCGTCCTCGAGTAGCGTGCTTACGGCCAGGTTTTCGAATGCTTCATGCAGAAGTTCGAACGGCTTGTCGGCGGCGTTACGCACGTAAAGCCCCTGTTCGGTACCCACCAGCAACCCCCTGTCGGAGCTCTCGAGCAGGCTGAGTACCGGGGACGGGGGCAGTTGTTCGGCACCGACCAGGCTGTGTTCTCCGTCATGGGTGATTCGTAGCAGCCCCCTGGAGGTACCCGCCCAGAGCCCCCGATCGTCCTCGAGAATCTGATAGGCGGAAGCGCCTGGCAGAAGCGTTTCCCTGGCCACGGTGCTGCCGTCCTCCCGGAATTCGCGGTGAATGACGCCGGCGCCCTGGGTCGCAATCCACAGTTGGCCGCGGCTGTCGATAAGCGCGTGCGAGATCATGGTCGGAGCGGTAGGCAATGGCTGCCACCGGGGGCCATCGGCGACGGAAAGCCCGCCGCGGGCGCCGGCTGCCAGTAGCCGGCCCTGATCGTCGACCGAAAGCGACAGGGAGCCTGCATCGGGTAAGCCCGTGGTCGGGCCGCGCTGAAAGATTCTGAAGCGGTGACCGTTGAATCGCGCGATGCCTTCCCAGGTCGCGAACCAAAGGTAGCCGTCGGGTGTCTGGGCTATATCGTTGACGGTGTTGTGCGGGAGGCCCTGACGGGTGGTCCAGGTCTGGCGATGCAATTCATCGAACGGCAGTTGGCCGACCTGGGCAAGAGCCAGGCCGGGCATGATTGACCACAACAGCACACAAGCTGCCGTCACACCGATGAGTTGGCGCATTATCCCTTCCCGAAAAATGCAGCCGGACGCTGTTCGGATCGTGTGCATACGGGTATTAATCTGTTCCCCCGGTTTGCGCAGCGCCCGGATCCGGAAAGTTCATTATGAGCACCCAATATCCTCGGGTACAAGCCCTTTTGACGGGCTGATTGCGGAAAACAACCGGGTCGGGGCATGAATCGGCAGCCATTCAGGTATACAATTCGCGGTTTGCCCGATGGCGTCAAAAGGCCGTGTGGGCGAGTTACTTATTTCCAGTTTGATCCCAAGGAGCAGGAATGGAACGCACACTGTCCATCATCAAGCCCGATGCCGTGGCCAAGAACATCATCGGTGAAATCTTTACGCGCTTCGAGCGCGCCGGCCTGAAAATCGTCGCCGCACGAATGAAGCATCTTACCCGTGAAGAGGCCGAAGGATTCTACGCGGTCCATCGTGAACGGCCCTTCTTCAACGATCTGGTTGAGTTCATGACCTCGGGCCCGGTGATGGTCCAGGTGCTCGAAGGTGAGGATGCCGTCGTCCGAAACCGCGAATTGATGGGTGCCACCGACCCGCGCCAGGCCGCTCCCGGCACGATTCGGGCCGATTTTGCCTCCAGTATCGACGCCAACGCCGTGCACGGCTCGGACGGCGAGGATACGGCAAAAGAGGAAATCGCCTTCTTTTTCGGCGCTGATGAGATATACTCGCGGTAATTATCAGCGAAATCACGCACATGCCCGCAGGGCCTCAAGAAATCACGAACCTGCTCGGTCTTGATCGGGCAGGGCTGGAGCGATTTTTCGTCGAACTCGGCGAAAAACCGTTTCGTGCACGCCAGTTGCTGCAGTGGATTCACCAGCGCGGCGTGACCGATTTTTCGGAGATGACGGATCTGTCGAGGGCGTTGCGCGAGCGCCTGGCGACAGCGGCGGGTGTCGCGCCGCCGTCGGTCACGCGTGAACAGCGATCGGCGGACGGCACCATCAAGTGGCTGATGTCGATCGCCGGCGGCAACGCTGTCGAGACCGTCTACATCCCGGAAACCAGCCGCGGCACGCTGTGCATTTCCTCGCAGGTGGGCTGCATGCTCAACTGCACGTTCTGCTCGACCGCCACGCAGGGTTTCAGCCGCAACCTGGATTCGTCGGAAATTATCGGCCAGGTCTGGCAGGCCGCTCAGCGCTTGCATGAACTTTACGGCGACGAACAGCGCATAACCAACGTCGTGTTCATGGGTATGGGCGAGCCCATGCTCAACCTGAACGCGGTGAAGCCGACGCTGTCGCTCTTGCGTGACGACCTGGCCTACGGTCTGGCCGCACGCCGCGTCACGATTTCCACCTCGGGCGTCATTCCCGGAATCGACGCCCTGTCGGACGGCGAGGATTTCGCGCTGGCGGTATCCCTGCACGCCGCAGACAACGATTTGCGCTACCGGCTCGTGCCGCTCAACCGCAAGTATCCGGTCGAAGAGCTCATAGCGGCCTGCAAGCGCTTCATCAAGGCGCGCCCGCGACGCTCGGTCACCTTCGAATACACCATGATCGATGGCGTCAACGACCGCCCGGAGCACGCGCGTGCGCTGGTGCGTCTGCTCAGCGTACTGCCGTCGAAAATCAATCTGATCCCCTTCAATCCGTTTCCCGGCACGCCGTTTCGCTGTTCTTCGGACGAGGCGATCTACGAGTTCCAGAGCATCACCCGTGCGGCCGGCTTGATCACCACGGTGCGCAAGACGCGCGGCGAGGATATCGATGCGGCCTGCGGCCAGTTGGTGGGCAAGCTTCTCAGTCCGAATCAGCGACGCCAGGTTGTCCAGCAGCAACTCGCTCGCCAAGCGGTGGCCTCATGACCGGGTTTCGCCTGTTCGTGCTGTTGCTCCTGGTCGTGGTCGTCGGCGGATGTGCCACCACGCAGTCCCAGCCGGGGCAGAGCGGGCGAAAGGGGATGGACCGGGTCAGTCCGGTGCAGGCCGCCGACGTCAACACACGCCTGGGCGTGGGCTATTTCGAGCGCGGCGACCTGGAAGTGGCCATCGACAAACTGGAACGGGCGATCGAGCTGGACCCGGCACACGTTCCGGCCTATGTCACCCTGGCCCTGATCCAGGAGCGGCTCGGCCGCGAATCGCGTGCACGGCGCTATTTCAGTGAAGCGGTTCGCCTGGCGCCCGAGGACGGCGCAACGCTCAACAGTTACGCAACCTTCCTTTGCCGCGAGGGTGAGTACGAGGAGGCCGACGAGCTCTTTCGGCGCGCCATCGACGATCCGTTTTACGATACGCGGGAAGTTGCTTACTCGAATGCCGGTTCCTGCGCCATTCGCAGCAACCGGTATGATGAAGCGGAGGATTATTTGCGCGAGGCCCTGGATATCAATTCAGAGCATCCCAACGCGCTCTACCATCTGGCACGCCTGTTCCTGCAACGAGACGAGGCCTTCAAGGCCAGAGCGTTCATGCAGCGTTACGAGGCGGCCGCGGGGGTCGATCCGGAAGCATTACTGCTGGGGTACCGGATCGAGCAGCGGCTTGGCAACGAGCGGGAAGCCGCCCGCTACTTCAGACGACTCGAGGAGGAATTTCCCGAGTCGGCCGAAGCTCGAGACATAAGACAACAGACCAGCCAAGATGACTGAACACACCAGCGCAAACAACGAACAGGCACAACAGGAAGAAGCGGAACGGAAATACGAGCGTATCGGCGCTGAACTACGGCGTCGACGAGAAGAACTTGGTCTCGAACAGGACGACGTTGCCCGGCGATTGCACCTGCCCGGCATGATCATCAACGATATCGAGACCGGCCAGGTCGACCAGCTTTCCAGCATCTATCGACGTGGCTATATCCGCAATTATGCGCAGCTGCTGGATATCGAGCCCGATGCCCTGCTGGTCGATGCCGGCGAAGATATACTGCCCGAATTGCAAGAGGTTCTGCCGGTGTCGAGGGGTGAATGGCGGCTCGAGCGGTACCTCAAGATTGCAACCTATGCGCTTGTAACTGTTGCTATTGTTCCACCGCTCGTCTATTTCTTCATTGCCGGCGGGACCCGCATGCTGGAGCGTGACGTCGCCGCCGAAGAGCCGCCGACCGTGGCCGGTGCGCCCGAGGCGGCACAACAGCGTGACGCCACAGAGAATCGATCAAGCAGCGAGGAATTGCCTTCCGACGAGGCTGCGACGAATCGCCACGTCTCGGCCTCGGCCATACCACTCAAACCCATCCGGCCGGCAAGAGAATCCCGCCGTGAGCCCGCCGTGGACGCGGCTGCGGCGGAAGTCGGGAATGCATCCGATGAAGCTTTGGCCGAGGAGGCCGGGCCGC
Source organism: Wenzhouxiangella sp. 15190 (assembly GCF_003417465.1). GTDB lineage: Bacteria > Pseudomonadota > Gammaproteobacteria > Xanthomonadales > Wenzhouxiangellaceae > Wenzhouxiangella. The sequence goes on along the minus strand of NZ_QVMV01000028.1, from coordinate 134,260 downwards.
CCCCGAGTGCACTGGAGCTGGAACTGCTCGAGGACAGCTGGATCGAGATTCATGATGCCGAAGGGACCCGCCTGGAGTACGATCTGTTGCGCAGTGGGCAGACTCGAAACTACGAGGGTGAACCACCCTTTCGCCTGCTCGTTGGTCGTTCCAGTGCCGTCAAGCTGCGGTTCAACGGCCATCCCGTCACCTGGGAAGGCGATGAGAGCGGTGACATGGCCGAAATCGCCATTTCCGGTGACGGCGAGGTTCAGCGTTGAGCACTGGCTGACGAGAGACTTTAACGGTAGCCCGGGCCCGCCGTCGGCGGGCTTGTCATTTCTGACGGAAGCAAACAGATGAACAACATCCAGTCGATTCGCGGCATGCACGACATCCTGCCGGACAAGACGCCCATGTGGCGTTGGCTGGAAGGGCGTCTGGCCCGTGTTTTCGCGGCCTACGATTTCCACGAGATCCGCCTGCCGATACTGGAAAAGGCCGAGGTCTTCTCACGCGCCATCGGCCAGGCCACCGATGTCGTCGAGAAGGAGATGTACGCTTTCGAAGATCGTAACGGTGAGCTGCTCAGCCTGCGTCCGGAAGGCACGGCAGCGGTCGTGCGCTCGGCCATCCAGCACGGCTTGCTGCATTCTCCGGGCCTGAAGGTCTGGTATCAGGGGGCCATGTTCCGCCACGAACGTCCGCAGAAAGGACGCCAGCGCCAGTTTCACCAGTTCGGGGCCGAGGTGTTCGGCCTGGAACAGCCCACTGCCGATGTGGAACTGATTGCGCTGGGTGAACGGCTCTGGCGCGAGCTTGGTCTTTCGGGACGGATTCGTCTCGAGATCAACACGCTGGGTGATCGCGAGGACCGCCAGCGTTACCGGCAGAAACTCGTCGAGTACCTGACGCCGCTGAGGGATCGCCTCGATACCGACAGCCAGCGGCGACTGGATACCAATCCCTTGCGCATTTTCGACAGCAAGAACGAGGAAACGCGCGCCATCATGGCGGATGCGCCCCGGCTGGCCGACGAGCTCGGCGATGCCGCCCGCGAACATTTCCGGAACGTATGTTCGCTGCTCGATCGCCTGGGCATCGAATACAGCGTCAACACCGGCCTGGTGCGCGGGCTCGACTACTATTGCCGCACCGTTTTCGAGTGGGTAACCGACGATCTCGGCGCCCAGGGCACGGTATGTGCCGGCGGTCGCTACAATGACCTGGTGGCAATTCAGGGCGGTCGCGACACACCCGGCATTGGCTTTGCGCTGGGCGTGGAACGACTCCTGGCGATGCTCGAGGCGGCCGGCGTCGAGCATGTCCAGAATGCCGACGTCTTCCTGGTCAGCCAGGTCGATGCCGGCGATATGCTTTCGCTGGCCGAGAAGTTGCGTGACGACTTGCCGGGCCTGTCGCTGGCCACCGCGCTGGCCGGCGGCAGCATGCGCTCGCAATTCAAGCGCGCTGACCGCAGTGGCGCACGCTGGTGCGTCATCCTGGGAGAAGCCGAATTTGCCCGTGGAGAGGCGGCGATCAAGGATCTGCGTGGCGACGCCGATCAGGAAGTGGTCGCCCTCGAACAGTTGCCGCAACGCTTGCAGTCATTGATTGCCGCGCAGCGCGATGACTGATTTATCATAGACAGCTGGCTTTTTATCACGCCGACCGCAAGGATCAATTTGAAATGGCTGTAGAGCTTTACGACGAACACGAACAGGGTGAGCGCGTCCGACGCTGGATCAAGGAATACAGCTCGGCGATCATCGTCGCCCTGATACTGGCATTCGGCGGTATCTTCGGATTTCGCCAGTGGCAGGATTACCGCGCCGAACAGCAGTTGATGGGTTCGGATTACTATCAGGTCGTGCGCCAGCAAGTGGCCGACGGCAACCTTGAATCCGCGGCGTCGGAGTATCAGGCCATGCAGGATGCGGTGGGCGAGACGGCCTACACCGGTCTGGCCGGCATGCACTTGGCCGCCGCCTGGATCGAAGCGGGTCGGCTGTCGCCGGCCGCCGATGTCTACCGCGGCATCCTCGACAACGGCCGTCTTGAATCCCTCTGGCCGGTGGCCAAGCTTCGTCTGGCGCGTGTACTCGAAGCCCAGGGCCAGTACGAGGAAGCGCTGGGGCTGCTGGAAGAGTCCGCTCCCGAGGGATTCGAGGCGACATGGGCTGAGGCACGCGGTGATCTGCTGTTCGAGCGCGGACGCGTGGCCGAAGCGCGCTCAGCCTGGGAAGAGGCGTTGTCGCAGCGCACGGCCGACGGTGGGAATCCGGGGTTGCTGCAGATCAAGATCGACGCCGCGACGACGGACGGAGATGCTTCATGATCCGGCTTGGACGACTACTCGCTCTGGTCCCCGTGCTCTTGTTGTTGGCAGGCTGTCAGACGATTGGCGGCTGGTTCAGCGATGACGACGAACTCCAGCCGGCTGAATTGACCGATATTCAGCAATCGGTGCCCATTGACCGCGTCTGGTCCGTCGATACCGGTGACGGAATCAACCGCAGTCAGCCGCGCATCCGGCCCGTGGCTGCCGGCGACCAGATCTGGGCTGCCGATCACAAGGGGCGGATCACGGCCGTCAATCGCGAAACCGGGCGGATCGAGCGTGAAATCGATATCGGGTTGCCGATTTCCGCGGGACCGACCATAACGGATGAGTTGATTATCGTCGGCACTTTCGACGGTGAGCTGGTGGTCATCGACCGCAGTTCCGGCGCGATCCGCTGGCGCGCCCAGTTGTCTTCCGAAATTCTCTCCATGCCGGTACTGCATGACGGCATCATCATCGCGCGCTGTATCGATGGCCGGGTATTCGGCCTGGATCGCAGCGACGGCGCGCGCCTCTGGGTGCATGACCGCAGCGTTCCCCTGCTGACGCTTCGCGGCAACGGCGATCCGCTGACGCGGGCCGGTCAGGCCTACATCGGCTACGACGATGGGCAGGTGACGACGCTTCGCGTTTCGGATGGATCGGTGCTGTGGGAACAGCGCGTCAGTGCACCCGAAGGACGCACGGAGCTGGAACGTCTGGCCGATATCGACGGCCCGATGCTGGTCGTCGGTACCGAACTCTACGTGGTGAGTTACCACGGTCGACTGGCGGGCCTGGCACTGGAATCCGGCCGTACGCTTTGGGTCAAGGAGATTTCGTCGTCGAGCGGATTGAGTTTGCGTCGCACGCAACTGGCGGTCACCGACAAGGACGACAACGTCTGGATGATCGATCGTCGCAACGGCACCACCCTCTGGCGTGACAATCAGCTTCTGCGTCGCGACTTGACCCGTCCGGTGTTCCTGGGCGGCCTGGTTGCGGTTGGCGATTTCGACGGTTACCTGCACTTCTTCGACGCCGACAACGGCGAGATCGTTGGACGTGAAAAGGCCAGCGGCAGTGCACCGGTCTCGGCTCCGCTGGTTGTCGGGGATACGCTTTACCTGCTGGACGAAGACGGAGAGCTGAGCGCCTGGCGAGTCAGCCGCTCGGGCTAGGGCGGCCTTCCATGTCTACGCTGCCGGTGGTCGCCATTGTCGGGCGGCCGAATGTCGGGAAGTCAACGCTGTTCAACGCGTTGACACAGACCCGGGACGCGCTGGTGGCGGATACACCCGGTGTCACCCGCGACCGCATCTACGGTCGCGCCACGGTGGGCGCGAGAAGGGTGATTCTGGTCGATACGGGCGGGCTGGACCAGGCGGGTGGCGAGATCGAACTGGGCGCCCAGGCCCAGACCCGCCTGGCGATCGACGAGGCCGACGCGGTCCTGTTCCTGACCGACGCGCGTGCCGGAATTCTTCCGGTTGAACACGAGATCGCGACCGACCTGCGCAATCGCGGGAAAGCGGTCGTTCATGTGGTCAACAAGTCCGATGGGTTGGATCCCGACCTGGCGATTGCCGAAGCCGCGGAGCTGGGGCTGGGCGAAATCTGTCCGATTTCGGCCAGCCACCGGCGCGGACTCGATCACCTCGGCCAGGCACTTGCCGAGTTGCTGCCCGAGGCGGAAGAAAGCAGTGTGCCCGACGACGACGGCCTGCGTCTGGCGCTGATCGGTCGGCCGAATGCCGGCAAGTCGACGCTCATGAATCGCCTGCTGGGCGAAGAGCGAGCCCTGGCCACGTCGGTGGCCGGCACCACCCGGGATCCCATTCACGCCACCATCGAGCGCGACGGCGTCCGCTATCACCTCATCGACACGGCCGGTATTCGACGCCGCCGGGGCAGTCACGAGGGCGTGGAACGCTTCAGCACCATCAAGGCGCTACAGTCGCTCGAGCAAGCTCGCATCGTCTGCCTGATCTGTGACGCCGTCGAAGGCATTACCGAACAGGATGCCCGCCTGGCTGGTCATGTCATCGAGGCCGGACGCGGACTGGTCATAGCGATCAACAAATGGGATGCCATCGACAATGACCGCCGCCGCGCGGTGCTCGTGGAGGTTGCCGAGCGGCTCGATTTCGCCCGTTTTGCGCCGGTGGTGACAATCTCCGCCTTGCACGGGAGCGGGCTGGGCGAGCTCACCGATGCCATCGAGCACGTGCATGCCGCCGGCGAGCAGGAACTGCCCACCGGCGCACTCACCCGCACACTGCGCGATGCCGTGGCGGCTCATCCGCCGGCGGCGGTGCAGCGCAAGTCGCCCAAATTGCGCTACGCCCATAGTGGGGGTCACTTTCCGACCCGGATCGTGATTCACGGCAATCGGGTGCGGGGTATTCCCGACCAATACCAGCGCTACCTGGTCAACACCTTCCGAAAGCACTTCCGCCTGACCGGCATGCCGGTACGGCTGGTGTTTCGTGAGGGTGACAACCCGTATGCCGGGCGTCGCAACAAGCTCACGCCCCGGCAGGTCGAAAAGCGCAGGCGGCTCAAGAAGTTTGTCCGCAAGAACCGGAAACGCTGAGCGCCTGTTTGCCTAGAGGCTCCCCAACTGCTGATTGACGCAGCGAATCAGCATCGGGTCGTCGGGCAGGGTTTCGGGCGGGAAATGCTCGGCCAGCTCGCCATGACGATCGAACAGGTACTTGTTGAAGCTGCCGCGGGGCAGGATGGAGGCGCCTTTTTCCTGCAGCATCTCGCGAAAGAGTGAATGAGCCTCCGGGCCAGTGACCGAGTAGCGTTGCGTGATGATGAAGCTGAACGGATAGTTTTCGCGCAGGAACGCCTCGATTTCCGCCTCGTCGCGCGGTTCTTCATCGAAGTCGTTGGAGGGAATGGCGATCACCACCAGGCCATGGCGATTGAACTGCGTGTGCAGTTGTTGCATTCGCTTGATTTGGGGAAGGAAGCGACTCTCAGTCGCGATGTTGACGATGAACAACGGTTGGTGACGATAGCGCTCGAGGTAGATGTTTGCGCCCGAGAGATCCTTGAAGTGATGATTGAACAGGTTCACGTCCGGTCTGACTCCGAGTCGGTTTCCCACCAAATCCTACCTTACAATATCGGTCATGACGAAATCTCCCGCCCGTATTCTGGATGGTCGAGCGGTTGCCGACCGACTGATCTGCAACGTCGCCGATGCCGTGTCTTATCACGTGGACGCTGGCGGCAGGCCGCCCGGGCTTGCCGTGGTCCTGATCGGTGACGACCCGGCCTCCGAAATCTATGTCAAAAACAAGATTCGTGCCTGTGAGCGTGCCGGCATGGTCTCGACCACCCATCGTCTGGCACACGGCGTGGGTCGCAGCGAATTGCTGGCGCTGATCGACGCCCTCAATCGCGACGAGGCGGTCGATGGCATTCTGGTGCAGCTTCCGTTGCCGGCCCATCTCGATGAACACGCCGTGACCCGGCGTATTGCACCGGACAAGGATGTCGACGGTTTTCATCCGGCCAACATGGGTCGGCTTGCCCTGCGGGACCCCGGCCTGCGGCCGTGCACACCACGCGGGGTGATGACACTGCTTGCCGCACACGATATCGATACCAAGGGCATGAACACGCTGGTGGTGGGTGCGTCCAACATCGTCGGCCGGCCGCTGGCGCTGGAATTGCTCCTGGCCGGTGCCACGGTTTCCATCGCCCACCGGTTCACCCGGGACCTGCGCGCCCACGTCGAACGGGCGGAAGTGCTCTGCGTTGCCGTCGGCAAGCCCGGCATTGTCGATCCGGACTGGATTGCCGAGGGCGCCATCGTCGTGGACATCGGTATCAACCGTGGTGAAAACGGAAAGCTGCACGGCGATCTCGACTACGAAACCACGGCAAGGCGCGCCGGCTGGATCACACCGGTTCCGGGGGGCGTGGGACCGATGACGGTCGCAACCCTGATGCAGAATACGGCCGAAGCGGCCGGGCTGGTCGTTCGCGCGCCGTGATCTCCCGCACGGGGTGCGACGCTTGCGCGGGCTGGGAGGGCGCCCGCAAGGCGATCAAGTGCCGGGGATTGAGGGACGCCGAACCGGAGCGAATGCGTGTCCGGGCCTGATCGCGACCAGGATCCGGCGACGCGATCGATTCGATGGATCGAATCCGGCACGCTCACCGTCCTGTTTCTGATCCTGCTGCTTCTCGGGCTGGCCGATATTGGATTTCGGGCGTTGGCGGGCATGACACTGCCGTGGATCGACGCTGCGATGCGTGCCGTGGTTTTGTGGCTGGTCATGACCGGCGCCGTGGTCGCCACGGGACGATTGCGTCATATCCGCATCGGTGTTCTGGAGTGCCGGCTGCCGGCGGTAGCCGTGGTCTGGCTGCGGCGCGTGTTGTTCGCAGCCACGGCCCTGATCTGCCTGGCGCTGACCTGGACCAGTCTCGACATCGTTGCGCTCGAGTACGAGTTCCAGGCCGTGGCGTTTCTGAATGTGCCCATGTGGGTGGTGCGGGTAATCATTCCGATCGGCTTCGCCATGATGGCTGCCCGCTTTCTGGCCTGGGCGGTGTCTCCCCCTTCGGCGGCCCTGTCGCCGGTCCCCGATCAGGGTGAACCGGAATGATGGTCTTCGTGCTGATCGTCCTGGCGCTCCTGGGCATGCCATTGTTCGCCGTGGTTGCCCTGGCCGCACTGGGTGGCTACTGGCAGGCGGGACTGGATCCGCTGCTGGCCAGCATGACGTTCGTGCGCATCGGTGAGCTGCCGTTGCTCGTGGCGCTCCCGCTTTTCTCCTTTGCCGGGATGTTGCTGGCACGAAGCCGTGCGCCGGGGCGTTTGCTGGGCCTGATGCAAGCGATGCCGGGCCGGCTCTCCGGTGGCGCGGTGTTTTTCGTGCTTATCCCTTGTTCGTTGCTCACGGCATTCATGGCGACCGCCAGCGTTGCCGTCATCGTCCTCGGCAGCCTGTTGCTGCCCGTCCTGATCCAGAACGGTCATTCGCGGCATTTCGCCCTCGGTGTCGTCACGGCCGGTTCCAGCCCGGGCGTCCTGTTCGCGCCTTCGTTGCCGTTGATTCTCTACGCGGTTGTCGCCCAGCAGGTCGCGCCGCGCGCGGCGTTGAGCATCGAAGCGTTGTTCCTGGCGGGACTGTTGCCGGGGCTCCTGATACTGGCGTTGATGGGCGGCTATGCCGCGTGGGATCACCAGGGATTGCCTCGCGGCAAGGGGTCCCGCAAGCCGATCGGGCGGGCATTGCGCGACAACGCCCTGGAACTGCCGCTGCCTTTCGTGATCCTCGGCGGCATCTACTCGGGCTACCTGCGCGTGGTCGATGCCGCGGTGATCGCGGCAGCCTGGGTTCTGATCACCCTGGTTTTGGTCCGTCGTGACATCCGTCCGTCGAAGTTGCCGGAGATCGTTACCGCGGCGATGATGCCGGTGGCCGCCATCGTCCTGGTGCTGGGCATGTCGATGGCCTCGGCCAACGTCATGATCGACGCGGGCGTGGTTCAACGCTTGTACGAGTGGCTCGAACCGCTTGTCGCCAGCCGCCTGATCTTTCTGCTGGCCGTGATCGCGCTGCTGCTCGCCGCCGGGATGATGATTGATATTGGCGCTGCGGTGGTTATTCTGGCTCCGCTGATCATCCCGGTGGCCACGGCCCTGGGCGTCGACCCGGTTCATCTCGGAATCGTGTCGGTGGTCAGCCTCCAGATCGGTTACTGCACACCGCCGCTGGCGAACGATCCTCTGCTGGCCGGCCCTCGTTTCGAACGTGATATTCCCACGCTCCACCGTGCCGTGCTGCCGTTTCTGGCCATCCTGTTCGTGGCGCTGTTGATCATCACCGCCTGGCCGGCACTGAGCCTGGCCTTGCCGTCCCTGTTCGACGCATGAGGCGACACGCCGCGGTTGCGCTACACTGAAAACTTGAAAGCAATGAGGTCCTGAATGTTGTCCGAGCGACGCGTCCAACTCCGATACTTCGTGCTGGCCGCGGTCTGCCTCACGCTGGCGGGCTGCCAGTCGTGGCAGAGCCGCCCCTCGGATGAAACCACTTCGGAGCCCTCCGTGGATCAGGTTCCTGATGGCCAGCAGGAAGCGCCTTCCGTCACGGTCGGCGCCGCCATCGGCCTGTTGCAGGAAGGCGAAGAGGCACAGGCCGAGGACCTGCTCGAGCAGATTGCCGATGAGCGTCCGGGCGATGTGACGGCCCAGCTCTTACTTGCCCAGATCCGGCAGCCCCCGGAGGAGTTGCTGGGTACGGAATTCGAGCAGATCGAAGTCAGGGCCGGCGAAAGTCTGTCGGTCATCGCCGAGCGTAGTATCGGAAATGGCCTGCTTTTTTACTCGCTGGCGAAGCTCAATGACATCGAAATCCCCCGATTGCTGCAGCCGGGTCAGCGGCTCAAGGTTCCGAATACATCCGCCAGTGACCGCGCGGCAAGCACCGAGGCGCCCCCGGAGGCGGATGCTCCGGCCGAGTCCGATGGCAGCGCCGACCCGAACCAGAGCGCACGAAGGCTCGTCGAGCGAGAAGCGCATGGCCAGGCATATTCAATGCTGCTCAGCGCGGCCCGGGCCGACGAGCTCAATGACCCCGGGAGAGCTACTCTGGCCCGCGCCGCAGTGCATTTGGCGCAGGATGCATGCCGGGAGGACGACCCGGACAGTGCCGATCAGTATCTCAGGCAGGCGTCGCCCTGGCTGGGGGGATTGGCCAATGAGGGTGAATTCGCCCGGCAGCGCAGCCACGTCGACGCACGCCTGAAGCTCGGGGAGGCCGAGCAATTACTGGCTCGCGGTGATGAGCGGGCAGCATTCGAGACGCTGATCGCGGCGCGGGAACAGTCGGTCGATCTGTCCCGGGCGCACGGGGCAAGACTGTCACGGCTCGAGCGTTTGCTGGTCGAGCACTATCATGATCTGGCGCTTACGGCCTGGCGCGATCAGCAGGTCGAACTCTCGGTGAAATTGTGGAACCGTGTCGTCCGGATCAATCCGGATTTCGAGCCGGCGATTCGGTATCTCGAGCGGGCTCATCGGGCCCAACAGAAACTGGAATCCTTGCAAAGCGGCTGAATCTAGTCCCCGCCCGATTTTTTCCGCTCCGAAAGCGGCAGGACATTGTCGGTCTCGTCGATCGACCAATCCATCTCCATCGTGTCGTCGCCATCGATGTCGGTGCGATCACCGGGATGGGGTAACGGGCGACGCGCCGGCTTGTGCTGCAGGTAACCGTGGCGTTCTTCGAGCCGATTGGCCATGTCGTTGAACACCCGGAAGAGCGGCGCGAAGACGTCCTGTCGGTTGCTCTCCAGCCGGGCGTCGTACTGGCCGCGGGCGATGCGCTGCAGGCCGCGACTGACCCGCTGAATGGAGCGCTGCTGGCGCCGGACCAGCAGACTGAACCCGATTCCGACCACCACCAGCGTGATGGCAAAGATGAGCGCAAGCATCGTGAGCGTCGTCTGTGCGGCGGATTCGAGCTGATCGCCGTCGATACCCAGCTGGACCTCGCCCATGCGCTGGGCCTGAAAGCGGATCGGTGTCTGGAATTCCAGATTGCCGTCCTCTCTCGCCAGTAGCCGTACGCCGCCCTGTTCACGTTCGATCGTGGCTCGACCCGGCTTTGGGCGGGGCTCGCCCTGCAGGAACGGATCGGTCGAAGCCAGGACTTGTCCGTTACGATCGCTGATATGCAGGTAGGTGATGCGGGGGTTGACGGAAAAATCGGAGACCAGGTTGGACAGTGCCGTCGTGTCGTCGAGCATCATCGCTTCGGCGGTCTCCCGTGCGACGACGCTTACCAGAGCGTCGGCGTAGCCGTAGGTGGATTCCGTCATGGCACGGGTCTGGCTGTGATAGACCCATACCAGACCGCCGCCGAGCACGACGGCCAGGGCAAGCCAGAGCGCCGCCAGCCAGCGCCAGGTGCCCGGCTGACTGCGCACGGTATTGAGCAGGCCACGGTCGAGGTCGGCGCGAATCTCCTGCAGTTCTTCGAGGACCAGCGAGCCGCTGGCCGGTCGTGCCTCGGGGTCCTTGGCCAGCAGGCGATGGACCAGTTCGATCAGGTCGACCGGTGTGCGGTCGTCTTTCGGCTGCAGGCGGGGCGGCGGGCGATGAACGATCTGATGAATCAGGGCGCCGATCGATTCGGCCTTGAAGGGGACGGCTCCGGTGAGCAGGCCGTAGAGTACGACACCGAGTGCGTACAGGTCTGCTCGGCCGTCGAATTCGCCGCCCTGGATTTGCTCCGGCGCCATGTACTTGGGGGTGCCGACGATCGTTTCGGGTTCCCCGCCGCCGACTTGCTTGGCGTCGCCGATGGCGGCGATGCCGAAGTCCACCAGCTTGACCAGGCCGGATTCCGGATCGAAATAGATGTTGGACGGCTTGACGTCGCGGTGAATCACGCCGCAGCCATGGGCATAGTCGAGGGCGCCGGCCAGCTGGATGCCAATCTCCAGGATTTCGCGGGTATCCAGATGGCCGCCGTCGTTCAGATACTCCTCCAGGCTCTGGCCCCTGAGGCGTTCCATGACCAAAAACGGCAGGCCCTCGTACTGACCGACATCGAAGACGGTAACGATATTGGCATGGCTGAGGCTGCCGGCCGAACGGGCTTCTCGCAGGAAACGCTGGCGGCTCTTGAGATCGCGCGCATATTGCTCGCGCAACACCTTGACCGCGAGATGACGGTTGATATGAGGATCGAACGCTTCATAGACGATCGACATCGAACCCCGACCGAGTTCGCGCTCGATTTTGTAGCGACCGATGCGTTCCAATGCGTTCCCTTTCCTGACCCTTGCGACGACATGGTAACCCATCGCCGCTCAAGTTCATTAAGAATGACTCAGGGAGGCCCTAGCGGCGCAGGTAGAAGTGGATCGCAACCCAGTCGTAGAGCGCGTGGACGACGATGGGCACCAGCAGGTTCCCGGACCAGTGATACAGCAGGCCGAGATACAGCCCCATCAGTGTTGCCAGAACGAAGTAGCTCGACGATACGGCGTGGGCGGCACCGAACAGGAGCGAGGCGAGTAATATACCGACGAGCGGATTCCAGTTCTCCGTCAGACCGTATTGAAGGACGCCGCGGAAAAGCAGTTCCTCGCCGATACCCGCAAGGATTGAAACGATGAGAACCGCGCCCGGCCAGGCATTGTGAAAAAGGATTCGCAGGAAGCGGCGAACCAGGCTGGTGAGTTGTTCGGCCCACTGCCAGCGGGCTGCAGGCAAGGCGACCAGGCTTGCAGCGAGCGGTAGCGTGGCCGCCAGGCCGATCGCCAGCGCCGGCCAGGTCAATTCGATGTCCCGCCAGGGAGACAAGCCGGACAACCATCCCAGGCCCACAGCCAGGACGACCAGGCCGCCCTGGAAGAGCAGGGCGGTAGTCAGTGGGTGCGAACGTGCGTTCAGTCTTCCCGGGCCCCGGTCGATTCATCGCCCGGGGCCGCTGACGGGCTCGTTTTCGTGGCGGTTTTTTTCTTGCCGGATTTTTTCGCGCCCTTCTTTTTCGGGCTCTTCTTTCGGGTCGTCTTCTTCGACGTGCCGCCGCCCGAACCGTTGTTGTCGCGCTCGAGGATCGCTGACACGCCCATGCCGCCGGCCGTGCAGATCGAGATCAGGCCCCGGCCGGAACCGGCTTTCTCGAGAATGTGGGCCAGGGTGGCGACGATTCGCGCCCCGGTGGCGGCGAAGGGATGACCCATGGCGACCGAGCCGCCGTGGACGTTCATGCGGCTGCGATCGATGCTGCCCAGCGGGCCATCCAGGCCCAGGCGTTCGGTGCAGTAGATTTCGCTCTCCCAGGCCTTGAGCGTGCACAGCACCTGGGCGGCGAAGGCTTCATGGATTTCGTAGAAGTCGAAGTCCTGCAGCTTGAGGCCGGCTTGTTGCAGCATTTCGGCAACGGCCACGGTGGGTGCCATCAGCAGGCCCTCGTCGCCGTCGACGAAATCGACCGCTGCCGTGCGTGAATGCGTCAGCCAGGCCAGAACCGGCAGGTCGTGTTTGCGAACCCAGTCCTCGGAAGCCAGCAGAACCGCGGCTGCGCCGTCGCTGAGCGTGGTCGAGTTGCCGGCGGTCAGGGTGCCGTGTTTCGAGCGATCGAAGGCCGGCTTGAGACTGGAGAGTTTCTCCATCGTCGTGTCCGGGCGCACGATGTTGTCGCGCAGGACGCCGTTGTGCGGCTTGACCAGGTCATCGAAGAAGCCCGAGTCCCAGGCCTCGGCGGCCTTATGGTGGGACTCCAGCGCCAGGTCATCCTGTTCCTTGCGGGTGATGTTCCACTCGCGCGCCATGCGTTCGCAGTGCTGGCCCATCGACAGGCCGGTCCGCGGCTCGGAATTGCGCGGCGGCTGCGGCGCCAGTTCGGAAAAGCTGAACCCCTTGAATGCTTTCAGTCGCTGACCGAAGGTTTTCGCCTTGTTGAGCTGCATCAGTCGCTGGGCGAAGCGGCGCTTGAATACGATTGGTACGTCCGAGGTCGTGTCCGTACCGCCGACAAGGGCGCATTCGATTTCACCCGAGGCGATCTGGCTGCCGGCCAGGATGGCTGCCTGCAGACTGGTGCCGCAGGCCTGCTGCATGGTAACCGCCGGCGTCAGCGGCGAAAGGTCCGTCGAGAGCACGGCCTCGCGGGCCAGGTTCCAGTCCTTGGAGTGGGTGGTCACGGCGCCCGCGATGACCTGGTCGAGTTTCTTGCCGGACAAGTTGTAGCGATCCACCACGCCCTGGAAAGCGGCGGTGAGCATGTCCATGTTGGTCTGGTCGGCGTACAGAGTGCCGGATCGGCAGAACGGGATGCGGCTGCCGCCGACAATGGCGATTCGGCGCAGGTTCTTGTCGGGCATCAGGACGCCTCCTTGTCGGCTTCACGGGTTTCGAGATAATGCATCGGGCCGCCGCGGAAGGGCGCGAACCCGGTACCGAAAATCATGCCGGCGTCGAGCAGGTCTGCATCCTCGACGACCTTGTCGGCCAGACAGGATCGGCACTCGTCGAAATAGGGCTGCATGAGCTGTTCGGCCAGCTTCTTGAGGTCGTGGCCCTTGTGGGCGTCGTCTTCGCGCTGGGGCTTGCCGTCCTTCCAACGGTAGAAACCCTCGCCCGACTTCTTGCCCAGCTTGCCGGCTTCCACCATTTCCTCGAGAACCTTGCGGTCTTCGCCGGCGTCGTCGCCCATCAGGGTCTTGATGACGCCCAGCCCGACATCCAGGCCGACGGTATCGGCCAGTTCCACCGGCCCCATCGGCATGCCGAACTGCTCGGCCGCCTTGTCGAGCGCTTCCTTGGGTACCCCTTCGCGGTGCATCTTCATGGCATTGCGCATGTAGGGGCCGAGTACGCGGTTGACCAGGAAGCCGGGGGTGGAGGTGACGGGCAGGGCGTACTTGCCGATCTGGGTGGCGAAGCTCGAGCCGTCGTTGACCCGGTCGCCGTCGGACAGCTTGGCGTCGTAGACGACTTCGACCAGCGGCATCTTGGCCACCGGGTTGAAGAAATGCAGGCCGATCAGGCGGGATGGATCGTTCAGCGCGTCGGCCAGTTCGGACAAGGGAATGGCCGAGGTGTTCGTGGCGATCAGCGCCCCGCGCGAGGCTTTCTTGTCGACCTTGGTGAACAGTTCGCGCTTGGCGTCGCGGTCTTCGAAGATGGCCTCGATGATCACGTCGGCCTGGGACACGCCCTTGCCCTCGACGTCGGCGATGAGCCGGGACTTGGCGGCGGCAACGGCCGTCGGCGTCTTGAGCTTGCGCTTGAACAACTTGCCGGCGCGCTTGAGCGCCGGCTCGATGTACTTCATCTCGCGGTCCTCGAGAGTGACCTCCAGTCCGCGCGAAGCGCACCAGGCGGCAATGTCGCCGCCCATGACACCGGCGCCGATGACGTGCACGCGTCGCGCGCTGAAATCGCTGCGCTTGCCCTGACCCTTGAGCATCTCCATCAGGCGGAAGACGCGCCGCAGGTTGCGCGAGGTTTCACCGGCCAGCAGCTTGGGAACCTCTTCGGCCTCGATGCGGATCATGCCGGAGCAGGAGTCGCCTTCGGCCTCGAAGGCGTCGATCAGCGCGTAGGGAGCGGGATAGTGTTCCTTGCGAGCCTTGCCGGCGGTCTGCTTGCGCATTTGCCCGGCGAGAATCTTGCGCACCGGGCCCCAGGTGGTGGCGCGTGCGGTCAGGCCCGGCTTGCGCGACTTGCGCTTCTTGAGGACCGCGTTGCGCGCCGACCAGCGCAGGGAACCGTGAATGTCGACGGTCTGGTCGATCAGGCCGAGGCCTTTTGCGGCCCGGGCCCGAAGCATCTTGCCGGTGAGCATGATCTGCATCGCCTGCAGGCCGCCGATGGCGCGAATGCTGCGCCCCGATCCGCCGAAACCGGGATAGATGCCGAGGTTGACTTCCGGAAAGCCGATGCGGGTGTGATCGGCGTCGAGTGCGATGCGGTAGTCGAAGCACAGCGCCAGTTCCAGACCGCCGCCCAGGCAGTAGCCCTCGAAGGCGACCACGGTGGGGAAGGGCAGATTGTCGATGCGCTGGAATAATGCGTGGACGTTCCGGACGTTGCTGCGCAGCTCATCGACATCGTCGGTGGCGTCGAATTCGCGTACGTCCGCGCCGACAATGAAATTCCCGGGCTTGCCCGACATCATCACCAGGCCCGTGGGGTGGTCGGCTTCGAGCCGGCCGATGATCGTGTCGAGTTCCTCGAGCACCTGCGAACTGAGGCTGTTGGTTTTTTCGTCTTCGCGGTCGAGGTAGAGCCAGGCGATGCCTTCGAGATCGGATTCCAGCCGCCAGTGCCTGCCGGCGCCGGTTTGCGAGGCAGTTGATGCCATCCGAAACTACTCCATTCTGGTGCGTATGGTTAGCTTATCACCTTGCTCCCGGGTTTGTGCGTTACCGGTGGTTCACGGCAGGTCGATACCCAATCGGGCCAGCAGCGTGACGACCCTCGTCAGCGGCAAACCGACCAGTGCGGTCGGGTCATCGCTGTTGATGGACTCGACCAGGCTGATTCCCAATGCCTCGCTCTTCATGGCGCCGGCGCAGTCAAAGGGCCGGTCGGCGTCGACGTAACGTTCGATCTGGTCCCGTTGCAGGGAGCGCATTGCGACACGGGTGGGCACCGAGTCAGTGAATGCCTCATGGTCACGGCGGACGGCGACAGCGGTGTGGAAGATGATTTCCGAACCGCTGCAAAACGACA
Organism: Wenzhouxiangella sp. 15190; assembly: GCF_003417465.1. Lineage (GTDB taxonomy): Bacteria > Pseudomonadota > Gammaproteobacteria > Xanthomonadales > Wenzhouxiangellaceae > Wenzhouxiangella. Next base: position 118,730 of record NZ_QVMV01000028.1, on the reverse strand, counting down.
GCTGCTCGATGGCGCGATCGCGGTTGCCGGGCTTGCCCAGAAGGCGACCGCGGCACTCGGCCACCTGGTCGGATCCGATCACGATTGCTCCGGGGCGGTAGCCGGCGACGGTGGCGGCCTTGGACCCGGCGAGACGCCCCGCCAGGGCCTCTCCGCATTCCCCCTCGGTGGGAGATTCGTCGATATCCGGCGAGAGCTGCTCGAAGTCCCGTCCGAGCCGGGCGAGCAGTTCGGCACGATAGGGGGAGCCGGAGGCGAGCACGATCGGGTGCGGGGAGTGAGATTCAGGCATCGCGCAAAGTGTTGTGAAAGCTGTTTGAGTGGTACAATGAGCGGCTTATGTCGCGAGACTTTCCAGACTGGATCGACCCGCACAAGGCGGCAGCCGCCGGGCGGGAATTCAGCGGTACGGTCCCGTTGGCGCGTTTGTCTCGCCTGGAAGGCATGATAGCCGATCCCGGCGATGCGGAAATCGGGTTCCGGATTGTATTCGGGTACGACGAACAACGCCAGGTTCGGGCAGAGGTTGCTGTCAGCGGGCGAGTGTCGCTTCGCTGTCAGCGGACCCTGAAGGTTTTCGAGTATCCGATCGAGAGCCGTTCGACGGTGGGCATCGTGCCCGACGACCGAACGGCCGATTCGCTGCCCGAGGACTACGAGCCGCTGCTGTGCCCGGACAACAAGGTTGAGCTGGTTCGCCTCATCGGCGAGGAGGTTCTGCTGGGGTTGCCGCTGGTGCCGATCGACCCGGCGTCCTCCCGAGTGGGGGAAGAGGCGCCGACGTCGGATACCTACCGGCCCTTTGCCGAACTGGCCGACGAAATGCGCAAGAACCGCGACAAGGACAAGTGACCCCAAGGAGTAGTGAACAATGGCTGTTCAGAAGAATCGAAAGACCCCGTCGAAGCGGGGCATGCGCCGCTCGCATGACCGCCTGAGCGGTCCGGCGCTGTCGGAAGAATCCACCACCGGCGAAATCCATCGTCGCCACCACGTCTCCGCCGAAGGCTTCTACCGTGGTCGGCAGGTCGTGGAAGTGGCCCCCGAAATCGACGAAGAAGAACTCGAAGAATCCCAGGGCTGATCGACCCGACCTGAATCGTGGCTGCGCAGGAATCTGCCAGTGTCGCCGTCGACGTGATGAGCGGCGACGGCGGGCTCGACACCGCACTGGCCGCAGTGGCTCACGCCCTGAAGGACGATGCCGCGCTGCGTGTCGATCTGGTCGGCGATCCTCGCCAGCTGCGTGAGGCGCTGAAGTCGGCCGGGCTGACCGAGGGCGATCGCATCAAACTGGTGGCCGCCGATCATGTGCTGCCGATGGACGCGGGCGCGGCCACGGCGCTTCGCCGCGGTGGTGGGAGCAGCATGCAGGTCGCGCTCGAGCGAGTCGTCGACGGCCTGAGCTCAGCGGTCGTCAGCGCCGGCAACACCGGCGCCCTGATGGCCCTGTCGCGACAGGTGTTGGGCATGCTGCCAGGCATCGAGCGGCCGGTACTGATGGCGGCGCTGCCGACAGCGGCCAGTCCCGTGTGGGTGCTCGATCTGGGCGCAAACGTCGGTGTCAATGCGCATCGCCTGTGCGAGTTCGCCCAGCTGGGCCATACAGCGGTGCGCGTTCTGCGTGGCCGTTCGCCGCGCATCGGACTGCTTAACATCGGTCACGAGGCGAACAAGGGACCCGACGTGGTTCGCGAGGCCGCCAGGTTGATCGACGCGGAGACCGACCTGGTGTTCGAGGGCTTCGTGGAGGCCGACCAGGTGTTCACCGGAGCGGTCGATCTGGTTGTCTGTGACGGCTTTGCCGGCAACGTGTTGCTCAAGAGCGCCGAAGGCATGGTGCGCCTGCTTTTCGGGCGTCTGCGCGAGGAAATGGGCGGTTGGCGTACGCCGCTGACCCGGCAACCGCTCAGACGCCTGTATGACAAGCTCGACCCTTCCCGGCATAATGGGGCCCCGCTTCTGGGTGTGCGCGGTGTCGTGATCAAGAGTCATGGCGGTGCCTGCGAACGCGGCTTCGCATCGGCCATCAGCCTGGCCTCGCTGGAAGCCCGCCGCAACCTCATTCCGGAGCTCGAACAAGCGTTTTGGGCCGGCTACTGATCGATATGCAGGGACAATAACGACAATGTACGCTCGCATCATTGGAACCGGACGCTATCTGCCCGAGAAGATCCTGACGAACAAGGATCTCGAACAGATGGTCGACACCAGCGATCAGTGGATCCAGGATCGAACCGGTATCCGAGAGCGGCATGTCGCCGCCGAGGACCAGACGACCTGTGATCTGGCCGAAATGGCGGCCCGCCAGGCGATGGCGGATGCCGGTCTTAAGCCCGGCGATATCGATCTGCTCCTGGTTGGTACGACGACGCCGGATGTCATCTTTCCGTCGACGGCCTGCCTGCTCCAGCACCGAATGGGCATGGCCGAGTGCGGCGCCTTCGATATCAATGCAGCCTGTTCCGGCTTCATCTATGCACTGTCGGTGGCCGACCAGTACATCCGCAACGGGAACGCCCGAAATGTGCTCGTTGTCGGTGCCGAAACGCTCACGCGCATGCTCGACTGGAACGATCGCTCGACCTGCGTCCTGTTCGGCGACGGGGCGGGCGCGGCGGTGCTGACCGCCGACGAGAACCCGGGCATCCTGTCGACGCATATTCACGCCAACGGCGGCTACAGCGACTTGCTCAAGGTCGATGTCGGCGTCTCGCGCGGGTTCAAGGCCGAGGAGCGCGGTGGCGTTTCGGTGTCGATGAAGGGCAACGAGGTGTTCAAGGTGGCAGTCAACACCCTCGGCCGCATTGTCGACGAAACGCTTGCGGCCAACGATCTCGACAAGGAAGACCTTGACTGGCTGATTCCGCACCAGGCCAATCTGCGCATCATCAAGGCGACGGCCAAGAAGCTGAAGATGTCGATGGACCAGGTCGTGGTCACCGTCGATCGCCACGGCAATACCTCGGCGGCTTCCGTGCCGATGGCTCTGGACGAAGCACTTCGCAGCGGGCGCATCCAGCGCGGTGACAAGCTGCTGCTGGAGGCTTTCGGCGGTGGCTTCACCTGGGGCGCGGCGCTGGTCGCCTACTGATCGCCTTTCCACTAGCCGCACTCATTCCATAGCATTTCATTGCCAGGGGAGGACGCATGACGGATTTTGCATTGCTGTTTCCGGGGCAGGGTTCGCAGTCGGTGGGCATGCTGCAAACACTGGCCGACCGATACGATCGGGTTCGGGAGACGTTCGAAGAGGCCGGCGAAGTTCTGGACACCGACTTGTGGAAGGTGGTCAGCGAGGGGCCGGACGAAGTGCTCAATCGCACCGAGATCACCCAGCCGGCCGTGCTCACCGGCGCCACCGCGGTGTGGCGGATCTGGCAGGACCTGGGCGGACCGGTTCCCGCGCGCCTGGCCGGACACAGCCTGGGTGAATATTCGGCACTGGTTGTGGCCGGAGCGCTGGATTTTTCCACTGCCGTCGCCCTGGTCGCCGAGCGCGGTCGACAGATGCAGGCCGCCGTGCCCGAAGGGGTGGGCGCAATGGCCGCCATTCTCGGGCTCGAAGACGAAGTCGTTACCGCCATATGCCGTGAAGTGGCCGAAGACCAGGTGGTGGTGCCGGCGAATCACAATTCGCCCGGCCAGATCGTGATTGCGGGACATGCCGCCGCCGTGGAGCGCGCGCTTCACAAATGCAGCGAGGCGGGCGCGCGGCGGGCCGTCAAACTGCCGGTCAGTGTGCCTTCGCACAGCCCGTTGATGCAGCCGGCGGCCGAGGCCATGCGCAGGATTCTGGCCGACACGGAAATTGGCGCGCCGGCCATCCCGGTCATTCACAATTGCGATGTCGCCGTGCATGGAGATGCCGAGGGCATACGAAACGCGCTCGTACAGCAGCTGACCAGTCCCGTACGCTGGACCGAATCGGTGCGGGCGATCCGTGACGCAGGTATCATGGACCTGGCCGAATGCGGGCCGGGAAAAGTGCTCTGCGGTCTGGGGCGTCGCATCGAGCGTCAGGCTCGCTGGGTTTCGCTGGAGAACCCCGATACCCTCGAGGAAACGATCAGTAATTACAAGGAGTCGCAGTGATGACGCCCGAGACGGCAAATCGTATCGACGGCCGCGTGGTCCTGGTTACCGGCGCCAGTCGCGGCATTGGTCAGGCGACGGCCGACTGGCTCAAGAACATGGGCGGTGACGTGTTCGGTACCGCCACCTCGCCGAACGGGGCCGAGCGAATTTCCGAGCGGCTGGGCGAGGGGCGCGGCCTGGTGCTCGACGTCACCGATTCCGATGCCATCAACGAGACGGTCGCGACCATCAAGGAACGCGCGGGCGCCGTGACGGTGCTGGTCAATAATGCGGCCATCACGCGCGATCAACTGCTGATGCGACTCAAGGACGACGATTGGGATGCGGTGCTCGATACCAACCTCAGGGGCGCGATGCGCATGACGCGCGCCTGTCTGAGGGGCATGCTCAAGGAAAAGTCCGGCCGCATCATTGGTATCTCGTCGGTGGTCGGCTACAGCGGCAACCCGGGTCAGAGCAATTATGCGGCCGCCAAGGCGGGCCTGGCCGGATTCTCGCGCTCGGTTGCCCATGAACTGGGGAGCCGCGGCATCACGGCCAACGTCGTCGCACCCGGCTTTATCGAAACCGACATGACGGCCGAACTCGACGAGAAGCAGCGTGAGCGTCTGACCGACTCGATTCCGCTCAATCGCCTGGGCGCGGTTGAGGACGTTGCGGCGGCCGTCGGCTTCCTCGCCAGCGACGCCGGCGGCTACCTGACGGGCCAGACCCTGCATGTCAACGGCGGCATGTATATGACATAAAGCTTTAACTTAATTTTTCAATTTATTGATTTATTTGTTTTAAACCTTCGTCAGGGCCGGAGCACACTGGGTGTCGTTCCGGCACCTGAAAACTGGCAGTGAGCGAATTTGTTCACTACAATGTGCCCGCTTTGGGCAACCCTTATCAACGAGGAAATCACCAATGAGCAGCATTGAAGAACGCGTCAAGAAAATCGTGATCGAACAGCTCGGCGTCAAGGAAGAAGAAGTCACTCCCAGCGCCTCTTTTGTCGATGACCTGGGTGCCGACTCACTGGATACGGTGGAACTGGTCATGGCTCTGGAAGAAGAATTCGAGTGCGAAATCCCCGATGAAGAGGCCGAGAAGATCACCAGCGTTCAGCAGGCGATCGACTACATCAAGGCCAACGTCGACAAGTGATTGTCGAACGTGGGTCTGCTCGGACAATCACTCGTCATTGAACAACGGAGCCGCACATGAAAGGTGACCGCCGCATCGTGATTACGGGCATGGGCTGTGTTTCGCCCGTGGGTAACGACGTGGTCAGTGCCTGGGATGCCATCTGCAACGGACGCAGTGGTATCGGGCTGCTGGAGGCCTTCGATCCGGAGCGCTTCTCGGCCAAGATTGCCGGTGAAGTTCGCGATTTCGATGTCGGGGATTACCTGTCGCCGAAGGAAGCACGCAAGTGCGATACCTTCATCCACTACGGCATGGCCGCAGCGATACAGGCCATTGCCGATGCCGGACTGAGTGACAGCGAGGATGATGCCGAACGAATCGGGCTGGCCATCGGCTCGGGGATCGGAGGCATCTCGACCATCGAGCAGACCTACAACACCTACCTCGACAGCGGACCCCGCCGCATTTCGCCGTTTTTCATTCCGGGCGTGATCATCAACATGATCGCCGGCAACCTGTCGATCAAGTACGGTTACCAGGGTCCGAATATTTCCATCGTGACCGCCTGTACCACCGCCACCCACAACATCGGCGACGCCGCGCGCATCATTGCCTACGGCGATGCCGACGTGATGGTCGCCGGCGGCGGCGAGTTCGGAACGACACCGACGGCCTATGGCGGCTTCACCTCGGCCAAGGCGCTGTCGACGCGCAACGACGAACCGGAGAAGGCCAGTCGGCCCTGGGATGTCGATCGTGACGGGTTCGTACTCAGCAACGGGGCGGGCATCGTCGTGCTGGAAGAACTCGAGCACGCGAAGAAGCGCGGTGCGACCATCTATGCCGAAGTGGCCGGCTACGGTATGAGCGGCGACGCTTATCACATCACTTCACCAGCGGAAGGTGGCGAGGGCGCGGCCCGCTGCATGAGCCACGCCATGCGCGACGCGGGGGTCGATCCCTCGGAGGTGGATTACATCAACGCCCACGGCACTTCCACCCAGCTTGGTGACCGGGCCGAGTGCGCAGCCGTGCGGACCTGCCTGGGTGACGATGCCGGCAGCGTGATGATGAGTTCGACCAAGTCGATGACCGGCCACCTGCTGGGTGCGGCCGGCGGCGTGGAAGCTATTTTCACCACGCTGGCATTGCGCGACGGTGTGATCCCGCCGACCATCAATCTCGACGAGGTCGATCCGCATTGCCGCGATATGGATCTCGTGCCCCACGAGGCGCGTGAAAAGTCGATCCGCATTGCCATGAGCAATTCCTTCGGTTTCGGCGGCACCAACGGCACGCTGCTGCTGAAACGATTTGAATGACCTGTGCGGCGCGTGAGCTGACGGCGCCCGCGTCGTTGCTCGCCCTTCACCGACAGTTTCCCGATCGGTGGCCTTTCCTGCTTGCCAGTTCGGCTTCGGCCGGCAAGCTCGGACGCTGGTCTATGTTGTTGCGCGCTGCCGACGAAGCGCCCCTGGTGCTCGAGCAGGCCGACGTTGGCGCCGGCCCCGGATTTCTGGCTGAGCTGGCCAACCGCCAGTCCCGGGCCGCAACGGATTCGATCGATCCCCGGTTTCCGTTTTGCGGTGGCTGGTTCGTCTACCTGGGGTATGAGCTGGCCGCGGAAATCGAACCCGGACTCCGTCTTCCGCCCTCCCGTGACGGTTTGCCTGTGGCCCTGGCCCGGCGCTGTCGCTCGGCCCTGTTGTACGACCACATGGAAGAGCGCTACTGGCTGGTGGCCGAGGATCGGGTGGAACTGGAACGGGCGGGGGACGAAGTCGGGCAGTTACGAGACGGCGACGATCTGCAGCTTGCCACGCCGCCTGAATTGGCCTTGAGTGCCGACCCGGGCGAGCGTTTCAAGTCCGGGGTCGAGCGCATTCGCGAGTACATCCGCGCCGGTGATGTCTTCCAGGTGAATCTCTCGCGTGGATGGGAAGCAACGGGCGAGGATACGATCGATCCGGCTTCGCTCTACCGGGCCCTTGCGGGATCCAATCCGGCGCCTTTCGCCGCGTTGGCCCGGCTGCCCGGCGGCACCGTGGTTTCTTCCTCGCCCGAGCGCCTGGTCAGCATCGATGGCGAACGCGTCCAGACCCGCCCCATCGCGGGAACGCGACCACGCGGAAATTCCGACGAAGCTGATACCAGGCTGACCAGCGAATTGGTGTCCCATCCCAAGGAGCGTGCCGAACACATCATGCTGATCGACCTGGAGCGCAACGACCTCGGCCGCGTGTGTCGCGTGGGCAGCGTCGAGGTCGACGAGCTGATGGTGATCGAGTCCTACGCCCACGTACACCATATCGTCTCCAACGTGCGCGGGCTGTTGCACGAGGGGGCCACGGCCGCGGACGTCATCCGGGCGGTCTTCCCGGGCGGCACCATTACCGGCTGCCCCAAGGTGCGCTGCATGGAGATCATCGCCGAACTCGAACGCCACGGGCGCGGCTGTTATACGGGCGCGTTGGGCTACCTCGGGCGGGATGGTCGCATGGACCTCAATATCCTGATCCGTTCCATGGTGGTCGGCGGCAAACGTATTACCTTCCGCACCGGCGCGGGTATCGTGGCCGATTCCGATCCGGCGGCCGAACTGGCCGAAACCGAGGACAAGGCCCGCGGGCTGCTGGCCGCCATCGGTCATGACTGAGGCGCTGGTCAACGGTGAACCCTGCGATGTCGTGCCGCTGGACGACCGCGGGCTGCTCTATGGCGACCACCTCTTCGAGACGGTTGGCTTCGTGTCCGGCCGGGCACCGCTCTGGCACCTGCACATGGCGCGCCTGGTGCGCGATGCCCGGCGCTTGTTGATACCGGAACCCGATCCCGAGTTGCTTGCCTCCGAGTGCGCCCGGCTGGTTGAAGGTCAACGCCGTGCGGTCGTTCGCATCACCCTCACGCGTGGCAGCGGCGGCCGCGCTTATGAACCGCTGGCGCAACCCTCGCCGCGCCGTATCCTGGTGCGCCGATCATGGCCAACGACTATCGCTCAGGATCGGGCCCGGGGCATCGCCGTGCACACCAGCCCCGTCAGTCTTTCGGCAGGGCGGGAGCTGGGCGGCATCAAGCACGGCAACCGCCTGGAGCAGGTTCTGGCCGCCGAACACGCCCGCCGGGCGGGCGTGGACGAGGCGGTACTGTTCGATGTCGACGGCCGCCTGGTCGAGGCGATTGCCGGCAACCTGATACTCTTCATCGATGGCGAGGCGGTCACGCCCCGGCTTGCGGGTGCGGGCGTGGCGGGCGTCGGTCTCGAGTGGTTGCAGGGGCGTGTCGGCCGTGATCTGGCCATCCGCGAACTGAATGCCGAGAGCCTGCAACGGTCAGGGAGTGTCATGGTGATAAACTCGGTCGCCGGTATCCGGCCCGTGCGGACACTCGATGATCGTAGCCTGGCGATCAGCGAAACGTGCCGCCGCTGGCAGCGACTCTGGGACGAACTGTTCGAATGCGAAGACTGATCATCGGGATCCTGCTGATCGCCGTGCTCGTCGCCGGCGTGGCGGCCTGGCTGCTGCAGGACTGGCAGCAGTTTCGCCAGCGCCCGCTGACCCAAGACGGTCCGGTCAACCTGTGGCTCGACAGCGGCACCAGCTTCCGGGGCATGGTGCGACAGCTGGAGCTGCTGGGGGTGAGCCGCTTCGACTGGCGTTGGCGCCTGCTGGGACGCGTGGAATCGCCCGTGCTCAAGGCCGGTGAATACCGCATCGATCCGGGAATGAGCGTTTCGCAATTGCTCGAAAGGATCGTCACGGGTCAAGTGCGCAAGCACCGGTTCACCATCGTCGAGGGTTGGACGGTCAGCGAATTGCGCTCCGAACTGACCGCCGACTCCAGATTGCGCAAGGTTGCGGCCGATCTCACGGAGGCGGAGCTCATGCAGCATCTTGACTGCGGTGGTTGCGAGGCCGAAGGACGATTTCTTCCGGAGACGTATTTCTTCGTCCGGGGATCGAGCGACCTGCAACTGCTCGAACGGGCGTACGCCGACATGTCGCGTGCGCTGGAGGCGGCCTGGAGCAAGCGGGACGATGACCTGCCCCTGGATGATCCTTATGAACTACTCGTTCTCGCCTCGCTGATCGAGCGCGAAACCGGCCGGCCCGACGAGCGTTCGCGTATCGCCGGGGTTTTCGTGCGACGACTCCGGAAAGGCATGCGGTTGCAGACCGATCCCACCGTCGTCTACGGGCTGGGCGAGGATTTCGCGGGTCGACTGCGCCGGGTCCACCTGACCACCGACCATCCATGGAATACCTATACCCGGCACGGCCTGCCGCCCACGCCGATCGCGCTACCCGGACGCGCCTCGCTGGAAGCGGCCGCCCGACCGGCCGAGGGTACGGCCCTGTATTTCGTCGCCCGCGGAGACGGTAGCCACCATTTCTCCAACACCCTGGCGGAGCACAATGCCGCCGTCGACCGCTATATCCGGGGGCGATGATGCGTCGTGGCCGCTTCATCACACTCGAGGGCGGTGAGGGGGCCGGGAAGTCGACGGCCATGCAGACCGTCCGTTCCTGGCTGGCCGCACGCGGCCGCGAGGTCATCATCACGCGCGAGCCCGGCGGCACGGACGCCGCCGAGCGCATTCGAGGGCTGTTGCTCGACCCGGAAAGCGGGCCGCTGACACCCATGACCGAGTTGCTTTTGATGTTCGCCGCCCGTCAGGAGAATCTCGCCGGCGTCATTCGGCCCGCGCTGAAGCAGGGCAGGGATGTCGTCTGCGATCGATTCACCGATGCCAGTCGAGCGTATCAGGGCGCCGGTCGGCAGCTGGGTTCGGATGCGGTCGAAACCCTGGCCGACCTGGTTCATCCGGATCTGCGGCCCGACTTGACGCTTTTGCTGGATGTGCCGGTGGCCGTGGGTATGGAACGCATTCGCGGTCGCGACGGCGGGCCCGATCGCATGGAGCAGAGCCGTCCTGAATTTCTCGAGCGGGTGCGCCAGGCCTATCTCGCCCAGGCGGGGCTGGAGCCGGACAGGTTCGTCGTCATCGATGCCACCCGTTCGCTCGATGACGTCACTGCGGCCATCGAGGAAGCCCTGAAAGAGAGAGTGAACTGATGTTGCCCTGGCTGGAGACAACCTGTCGTGCGCTGTGGGAGCGGGTCGAAAGCGGACGCCTGGGACACGCGCCCCTGATCCATGGTCCGCGCGGTATCGGCAAGCGCGTCCTCGGAGACTGGCTGGCGCAGCTGCTGCTGTGTACCCGGCCGGGCGAGTCCGGCGCTTGCGGTAGCTGCCAGAGCTGCCGTCTGTTCGAAGGCGGCACGCATCCCGACTGGTTCAAGGTCGAGATTCCCGAAGACAAGCAAGGCATTGGCGTCGACCAGGTCCGCGACCTGATCGAACGCCTGCAGTTGACCGCTTCCCTGGGCGGAAACCGGGTCGGGTTGATGCCGCAGGCCGACGCCATGAACCGTAATGCCGCCAACGCCCTCCTCAAGACGCTGGAGGAACCGCCGTCGGGCGCCTGGTTGATCCTGCTCAGTGAGCAACCGGCACGGTTGTCGGCCACGATCCGTTCACGCTGCCAGCAGTTGGCGCTGAGGGCCCCCGCGCGCGAGGTGGCCGAGCCCTGGCTGGCCGAATCGTTTCCGGAAGCGAGCGAGGCGGACCGGGAAGCCGTACTCGAACTCGGGGGCGGGGCGCCGCTGGCGGCGCTTGAAATGCTCGAGTCAGGCGGGCTGGAAACGGGCCTGTCGCTGCTCGACGACCTCCTCGAGGGGCGTCCCCATGCCGAGGTGCTGGAACGCTGGCAGGTCGATCCTGCGGCGAGCTGGACCTGGATTGCGCGATGGCTGGCGGTCATCATGGCGCGCGCCAGCGGAGCCGGTGGCTGGCAGCCGCCCGACAGACACCTGCCCGAGCGAATCGATCGCCGTGAACTGGCCCGACTCTGGCAGATGGCCCTGGACGGTCATCGGGAAGCGGAAAGAGGCGTGGTCCGCCAGGACCTGCTTCTGGGTCGTTGGCTGCTAGAATGGGAAGCGGCTCAACCGGCGCGGAAGTGATTTCATGGCCCAGAAAGGCATTCTTTCATACAACATCGAAAACAAGCAGGAGCTCTACGGCGCCTACATGCCGTTTCTCATCAACGGCGGCCTGTTCGTGCCCACGCGCAAGCAGTTCCAGCTCGGTGACGAGGTATTGATCCTGCTCGGCTTGATGGGTGAAGAACGCATCGCAATTCCCGGCAAGGTGGCCTGGCTGACGCCTTCCGGCGGACGACAGACGGCCAACAGCGGCGTGGGTGTGCAGTTTTCCGACAGCACCGAGGGTCAGCAGGCGCAGAGCACCATCGTGTCGCTGCTGGCGGGCATGCTCGACAGCGACAAGCCGACCCGAACGATTTAATTTTCAATTGGTTCAATACATCAATTTACAAACAAGGACCAATGAGTCAATGACCCAATGATCAGAACGCAACTTTGGCATTTTTTGGCATTTGAAGTGCCGCGATTCGTTTCGGCCATTGAAGATTCGGTCATTGAGAATTGACTAACCGCTCCATCATCCATGTCGACATGGATGCCTTCTATGCCAGTGTTGAACAGCGCGATCATCCGGAATTGCGTGGTCGTCCGGTCATGGTCGGCGGGGGGAGCAGCCGAGGTGTTGTCGCGGCCGCCAGCTACGAGGCCCGGCAATACGGCGTGCGTTCGGCCATGCCCGGAGCGAGAGCCCGGCGCTTGTGCCCCTCGGGCGTCTTCGTTTCGGCGCGTTTCGAGCGTTACCGCGAAGTTTCCCGCGAAGTGTTCGATCTGCTCGGAGCCTTCAGCGAGCGAATCGAAGGCCTCAGTCTCGATGAAGCCTTTATCGACGTCAGTGAACGAGTGAATGTCCACGGCGAGCCGCTGCCCGAAATCGGCAGCCGGCTCAAGCGACGCATCGCCGAGCAGACGGGTCTGACTGCCTCGGTCGGCATGGCGCACAACAAGTTGCTGGCCAAGATTGCTTCCGACTACGACAAGCCCGACGGCCTGGTCCATATCCCGCCCGACCAGGTGCAGCGCTTTCTCGATCCGTTGCCGATCCGTCGCCTATGGGGCATTGGTCCGAGAACCGCCGCGCAGCTGCACGATATCGGTGTGTTCACCGTCGGCCAGCTGCGGCGAACGAGCCTGGATGTGCTTTCCCGACTGTTCGGTGACCATGCGGTGGAGCTGATCGAGCGTGCAACCGGCATCGACGAGCGGGAAGTCAGCTCCCAACGCGTGCGCCGTTCGATCAGCCAGGAAACCACTTTCCGGGAAGATCGGCACGATATCGAAGGCCTGGCGAGCGTCATGGCCGACCAGGCCGACAAGGTGGCCCGGCGTCTGGCCGATCGTGGACTCTACGCGCGCACGGTCACGATCAAGCTGCGATCGAGCGGTTTCTCCACCATCACGCGCAGCCAGTCCATGGGCGGGCATACGCGCAGCGCCGAGCGAATCCTGTCGGGCGCACGCGAGTTGCTGGAAAGCTGGGCCGGCTGGCGCAGGCAGTTTGCCGTGCGCCTGATCGGTGTCGGCGTGTCGGGACTGTCGGAGCGGCCGGATGAATCCGACCTGCTCGAATAGCGGCGCGCTTGTCGTTGGTTCAGTCTTCGGAACTGCGGGCCTCGCCGTAGAGATCGCGTAGTTCGCGCCGCAGGATCTTGCCGACGTTGGTCTTGGGTAGTTCGTCGACGAACTCGACGTACTTGGGAACCTTGTAGCCGGTCAATTCCTTGCGACAGTATTCGCGCAGTTCCTTGACGGTCAGCGAATCGTCCTTGCGCACCACGACGGCCTTGACGACTTCGCCGGATTTCTCGTCCGGTGCACCGATGACGCCGACTTCGAGCACCTTCGGATGGCCGGCGATGATGTCCTCGACCTCGTTGGGATAGACGTTGAAGCCCGAGACGAGCACCATGTCCTTCTTGCGGTCGACGATATAGAAATAGCCGTTTTCGTCCATCTTGGCCATGTCGCCGGTGCGCAGCCAGCCGTCGTCGCCGAGCACCTTGGCGGTCTCCTCCGGGCGGTTCCAGTAGCCCTTCATGACCTGCGGACCCCGCACGCACAACTCTCCGGTCTCGCCCTGTGGCAGGGGATTGCCGTCGGCATCGATCACCCGACACTCGGTTGACGATATGGGCAGCCCGATGGCGCCGTTGTACTCCTCGAGATCCATTGGATTGATGCAGGCCGCCGGCGAGGTTTCCGTCAGTCCGTAGGCCTCGACGAGCGTGACCCCGGTGACCTTCTGCCAGCGCTCTGCGACCGCCCGCTGTACGGCCATGCCGCCACCGAGCGTCATGCGCAGGCTGGAGAAGTCCAGATCCTCGAAGCCGGGCGTGTTGAGCAGGCCATTGAACAGGGTGTTCACCCCGGTGATGGCGGTGAATTTCACCTTGCCCAGTTCCTTGACGAATCCGGCCATATCCCGCGGGTTCGTGATCAGCAGGTTGCGGCCGCCGAGCTTGATGAAGACCAGGCAGTTCGCCGTCAGCGCGAAGATATGATAGAGGGGCAGGGCGGTGACGATGGTTTCCTCGCCGATAGTGAGCCGACCACCCAGCCAGGCCGAGGCCTGCTGCATGTTGGCCACCATGTTGCCGTGCGTGAGCACCGCGCCTTTCGACACGCCGGTGGTTCCGCCGGTGTACTGCAGGAAGGCGATGTCTTCGTGGCCGACCTTGACCGGCTGGAAGCGCTCATCCGCGCCTTCCCTGAGCACCGCGTTGAATGGCCGTGCGTTGGGGAGACTGTAGGCCGGCACCATTTTCTTGACGTAGCGAACGGCGAAGTTCGTCAGGGCGCCCTTGAGACCGCCGAGCATGTCGCCCATGCGCGTGAGGATGACATGTTCGATCTGGACATCGTCGATGACCGCCTCGAGGACGCTGGCGAAGTTGTCCATGATTACGATCGCCGTGGCACCCGAATCGTTGAGCTGATGCTTGAGTTCCCTCGCCGTGTAGAGCGGGTTGGTATTGACCACCACCAGTCCCGCGCGCAGTGCTCCGAAGACCGCAATCGGGTACTGCAGCACGTTGGGCATCATGATGGCGATACGATCACCCTTCTCCAGGCCCATGGCCTGCAGGCGGGCGGCGAACGCCGCGCTGTAGCGATCGACCTGTCCGAAGGTGAGTTCGACACCGAAATTAACGTAAGCGACCTTGTCCCGGAATTCGTTGCAGCTGGTGTCGATCACGTCGACGACCGAATCGAATTCCTGCATGTCGATCTCGGCCGGCACCCCTTCCGGATAGTGTTCGAGCCAGGGCTTGTCGCTCATCGGGCCTCCATCCTGTACGGTTCTGTTTCAGTGTCGGCAAAGCTTGGCACAGGAGGTCGTCCGAAACAAGCATCCGGACGCGGGGAGACGCCAGGCATTTGCCCCTTTCACGGGGGACGTTTATGATCGCCGGAAAGCCAGCCACGGGGCGCTTCCTGCAATGGGTGAACAAGACGTCGAACAGACGACGGACGAGCACACGCGCCGCGCCTTCATGAAGGCGCTACTCGATGAAGTGCGCGCCCTCGAGGACATGCTCGAGGGGGGGATGATCGAGTCGGGAATTCGACGAATCGGAGCGGAACAGGAAATGTTCCTGGTCGACCAGTCTTCCCGCCCGGCGCTGACGTCCATGCAGATTCTCGAAAAGATCGAAGATCCGCGCTTCACGCACGAATTGGGCCTGTTCAACCTCGAGGCCAATCTCTCGCCGCTGGAGCTTGGCGGGGACTGCCTTCGGCAGCTCGAGCGAGAGGCCGACGAGGTACTCGGGATCGCTCGAGAGAAAGCCGACAAGGTCGGCAGCCGGATCGCACTGGTGGGCATTTTGCCCACGCTTACGCGGGAGCACATCTCGCTCGAATCGATGGTGCCCACCGCGCGCTATTTTGCGCTCAACGAGGCGCTGCTCAGGCTCAGGGGCAGCAATTTCAACTTTACCATCAAGGGTATCGACCAGCTCAGCATCAACCACGACAACCTGATGCTGGAAGCCTGCAATACCAGTTTCCAGATTCATTTCCAGGTCGGTGCCGATGAATTCGCCCACCTCTACAACATTGCCCAGGCCGTCACCGGCCCCTTGCTGGCCAGTTGTGTTAATTCGCCCATCCTGCTGGGAAAGCGTCTCTGGCACGAGACGCGCATCGCCGTGTTCGAACATTCCATCGACGCTCGCTCCGAAGCCCACGCGGCTCGCGGGCACAAGCCACGGGTGCACTTTGGCGACCACTGGATCGACAATTCGGTCATCGAGATCTTCAAGGAAGACATTGCCCGATTCCGGGTCGTCCTGACCACCGAATTCGAGGAAGACCCCATCGGCATGGTCGCGCGTGGCGAGGTGCCCAGGCTGCGCGCGCTGTGCCTGCACAACGGTACCGTCTATCGCTGGAATCGCGCCTGTTACGGCATATCCGACAACGGCAAACCGCACCTGAGGATCGAAAATCGCGTGATCCCGTCGGGCCCCACGGTGCTGGATGAAGTGGCCAATGCCGCCTTTTTCTTCGGCATGATGTCGCGCCTTTCGCACACTGTCGACGACATTCGGGAGCACCTGAGTTTCAGCGACGTCAAGAGCAACTTTCTCGCCGCCGCACGTGAGGGCCTGCGCGCCCAGCAGGTCTGGTTCGATAATCACCAGGTCACGGCCCAGGAGCTGATCATCGACGAACTGCTGCCGATGGCGCGCGAGGGCCTGTCGGAGGCCGGCATCGATGAACGGGATATCGATCGTTACCTGGGCGTGATCCGGGCCCGCGTCGACAATCGGCGCACCGGTGCACGTTGGCAGCTCGAATCGCTGGAGAATATGCGCGAGGAAGGCAATGAACACGAGCGCCTGCGCGCGCTGGTTTCATCGATGGTCGAGCAGTCCGAAACCGGCAGACCTGTCTCCGAATGGGAGTTGGCCAAAATCTGTACCCAGCAGGACTGGCGCGACAGCTATCGCAGCGTCGGCCAGTTCATGGCCACCGATCTGTTTACCGTCAGGCCTGACGACATCGTCGACTTTGCCGCGAGTCTCATGGAGTGGCGCCATGTGCGGCATGTGCCGGTGGAGGATGATTCCGGCCAGCTCCTCGGCCTGGTCTCGCATCGCCAGCTTCTGCGGCTGATTGCCCGCGGCAATCGCAATGACAATACGGTCACCGTGCGCGACATCATGCGTCCGGACCCGATCACGGTCTCTCCCGAAACCACGACGGTCGAAGCCATTCGGCTCATGCGCGACAATCGCCTCAGCAGCCTGCCGGTGGTCGAAGACGGAAAGCTGGTCGGCCTGGTTACCGAATACGACCTGATCGTCGTGGCTTCGCGCCTGCTCGAGACCTACCTGAGCGAGGATCAGCTCAAGTGAGCCTGCTGCGCAGCGCCGGGCTGTGCGGTGTCTGTCTCTTGCTGCTGGCCGCCTGCAACGAGCCCCTGCCGGACGAGGAGCGGATCCGTAACCGGATCGAGACCATGCAGGCCGACCTGGCCGAGGGCAACGCCCGATCCTTCTTCTCGCCCGTTGCCGAGGACTTCAGCGCGGCCACGCGCAATCTCGACCGCCGCGCCGCCCGATTGCTGCTCAGGCGGGAAATGCTGGCGCACGAGTCTCTCAAGGCGCGCCTGTTCGACATCGAAATCGAGCTTCAGGGCGAGGGCAGGGCGACGGCCACCATGCATGCGGTTCTGACCGGCGGCAGCGGCCTGATCCCCGACACCGGCAGCTGGTACCGGGTCACGACGGGATGGCGGCTGGACGACGGCGACTGGATGTTGATCTCGGCGCGCTGGGAGACCGTTGCCGGTAGAGGGTGAAGGGAGAGGATTCAAAAAAGAAAAATAATTTGTCCACAGATGAACACAGATGAACACAGATTGAAAAGATAATAAACGTGAAGAATGATTGGCCTTACGGAGCTTGATGAGGCGCGATCAGGTACAGGTACCCTTACTTCAATGTCGGGATAAGCCGGCCTGCTAGATAATCGGCAAAAGCCATACCGACCTTCTCCAGAACAACTCTCTTGTTTTCTTTTATCTGTGTTTATCTGTGTTCATCTGTGGACATATCATTCTTTTACAGATTTTAGATACGAAAGTGCCAGCACAAAGGCCGGCACTCTCTTTTCTGTCTTGTCGCTGATTCGTCAGATGACGTAGACGAAGACGAACAGGCCCAGCCAGACGACGTCGACAAAGTGCCAATACCAGGCCACGGCCTCGAAGCCGAAGTGGTTTTTCTTCGAGAAGTGGCCGGCCATGCAGCGCAGAGTGATGACGATCAGCATGATGGTGCCCAGGGTCACGTGCAGGCCGTGGAAACCGGTGAGCATGAAGAACGTCGAGCCGTAGATGCCGGAACCAAGGGTCAGGCCGAGATCCTGGTAGGCATGGACGTACTCCGAGGCCTGGAAGTAGAGGAAGATCGAGCCCAGGGCCACGGTGGCGGCCATCCAGCCGACGAGGGCGCCACGCTTGGCCTTCTTGAGCGCCCAGTGCGCGAGCGTGATGGTCAGGCCCGAAGTCAGCAGGATGAGGGTGTTGAGCAACGGCAGTTCGAAGGCGGGAATGATCTGGAAATCGCCGCCAAGCTGCGCCGGGCCGGCCGTTGGCCAGGCCGCATCGAACTCCGGAAAGAGCAGTTCGTTGGTCATTGCGCCGGCACCTTCGCCGCCGAGCCACGGCACGGCGAACATGCGGGCATAGAACAATGCGCCGAAGAAGGCGGCGAAGAACATCACTTCCGAGAAGATGAACCAGATCATGCCCTGACGGAATGAGCCGTCCACCGCCCGGTTATAGAGCCCCTGTTCGGATTCGCCAATGACCTGGGCGAACCAGCCGAAGATCATGACCAGCACGATCACCGAGCCGGCCAGCGTGAACCAGGGGCCGATTGCTGCCTGGTTGAGCCAGCTCCCCGCGCCGAGCATCATCACGAACAGGCCGATCGAGCCGACGATGGGCCACTTGGCCGTGTGGGGTACGTAGTAGTGTTCTGCCATGTTGGTTCCCTGATTCAGTTTCTTGTTCGGCTGGCGCGGTTGCCAGCCCGGTCATTACCTGTGGTTTTTCGATTATCCCGCTTTGAGCACACCACTGAGAATGAAGCCGAGGTAGATCATGAACACGACCGCGGCCAGCAAGAGCGCCGTGCGAACGGCACGGCGTCGTCTCGCTCGGGTTCCCTCCGGATCATGCTGGTCGCTCAAAGCTGTCCTCCGCCTCTCAGGCCAGGGTGTCGGAGTGGACGGTTACGCTGTCGTCGACCTTCGGCGGCGTGTCGAAGGTATGCAGCGGCGCCGGGGAGGGCACGGTCCATTCCAGGCCGCGCGCGCCGTCCCAGACCTGGTCGGTAGCACGTTCGCCGCCACGGGCCGCCTGCCATATGATGTAGATGAATAACAGCTGGGCGAGGCCGAAAGCGAACCCGCCGATCGAGGAGATCATGTTGAATTCGGCAAACTGCACCGCGTAGTCGGGAATGCGTCGCGGCATGCCCGCCAGGCCCAGGTAATGCTGCGGGAAGAACAGGACGTTGACCGAAATGGCCGACCACCAGAAGTGAATCTTGCCCAGCTTCTCGTTGTACATGTAGCCGGTCCACTTGGGCAGCCAGTAATAGACCCCGGCCATGATCGCGAAGACCGAGCCGGTCACCAGCACGTAGTGGAAATGGGCCACCACGAAGTAGGTGTCGTGATACTGGAAGTCAGCCGGCACGATGGCCAGCATCAGGCCCGAGAAGCCGCCGATGGTGAACAGCACAATGAAGCCCAAAGCGAAGAGCATGGGTGTCTCGAAGCTCATCGAGCCGCGCCACATGGTCGAGATCCAGTTGAAGACCTTCACGCCGGTGGGCACGGCGATCACCATCGTCGCGTACATGAAGAACAGGTTGCCGCCCAGCGGCATGCCCACGGTGAACATGTGGTGGGCCCAGACAATGAACGACAGGAATGCGATCGACGCCGTCGCGTAAACCATCGAGGTGTAGCCGAACAGCGGCTTGCGCGAGAAGGTCGGCAGAATTTCCGAGATGATGCCGAAGGCCGGCAGGATCATGATGTAGACCTCGGGATGACCGAAGAACCAGAAGATGTGCTGGTACATCACCGGGTCACCACCGCCTGCGGCATTGAAGAAGCTGGTGCCGAAGAAGCGGTCGGTCAAAAGCATCGTCACCGCACCGGCGAGGACCGGCATCACGGCGATGAGCAAAAAGCCGGTAATCAGCCAGGTCCACACGAACAGCGGCATGCGCAGCAGGGTCATGCCCGGGGCGCGCATGTTGAGAATGGTGACGATGATGTTGATGGCGCCCATGATCGACGAGATGCCCATCAAGTGAATGGCGAAGATCACGAACGCGATGTTGGTCCCACCCTGCAGCGACAGCGGCGGATAGAGCGTCCAGCCCGATGCCGGTCCGCCCGAGGGCAGGAACAGGGTCATCAGGAGCAGGAAGAACGCGAAAGGCAGGATCCAGAACGACCAGTTGTTCATCCTCGGCAGCGCCATGTCCGGTGCGCCGATCATCAGCGGCACCATCCAGTTGGCCAGGCCCACGAAGGCCGGCATCACGGCACCGAAGATCATCACCAGCGCGTGCATGGTGGTCATCTGGTTGAAGAACTCGGGATTGACCAGCTGCAGCCCGGGGATGAACAACTCCGCCCGGATCACCATGGCCATGGCGCCGCCGAGCATGAAGGCAATCAGCGAGAAGATCAGGTACAGCGTCCCGATTTCCTTGTGATTGGTGGTGAACACCCAGCGCTTCAGGCCGGTGGGGTGCTCGGCGTGGTGCTCGTCGTGGCTCAGTGTGGTTTCGTAACTCATTTAGTGGTTTCCTCGTTCCTGTTCGCGCTTCAGCCCTGATCAGCGTTATGCGCCGGTTCGTCGGCGGCCGTGATCTGCTGCACTTCCGAGGGTTCGTCGCCCGCTTCAGCCGCCTGTTCGGCCTTGCGATCCGCGACCCACTGCCGGTATTCGGACGGCGACACGGCTTCGACCACGATCGGCATGAAGCCGTGGTCCTTGCCGCAGAGTTCCGCGCACTGGCCGCGATAAATGCCTTCTTCCTCGATCAGGGTCCAGGCCTCGTTGACCATGCCCGGAATGGCATCGCGCTTCCAGCCCAGTTCGGGCACCCACCAGGAATGAATCACGTCGCCGGAGGTCAGCAGGAAACGAATCTTGGTGTCGGTCGGAACGATCAGTCGCTTGTCGACCTCAAGCAGGTAGTTCTCGACGGTGTGAACGTCAACACCGGAGTTGATCTGGCGCGCGGCATTGCTGTCGCGGTCGAGGGTCGAGTAGAAACCGATTTCGTCTTCCAGGTATTCGTACTGCCACAGCCACTGGTAGCCGGTTACCTTGATGTTGATGTCGGCACCGCCGGTCTCTTCCATGTCGATAAGCACCCCGGTGGCGGGAATGGCCATGATGACGAGGATCAGCACCGGGATGGCCGTCCATGTAATCTCGGCGGCGGTCGAGTGGGTGAACTTGGCCGGTTCCTGGCCCTTCGACTTGCGGTGCACGATGATCGACGTGAACATGGCCGTGAAGACCAGAACGCCGATGACGGTGACCACGGCCAGAATGACGTTGTGCAGCTGATAGACGTCCTTGCTGAAGGGCGTGACGCCGCCGGGCATGTTGTCGCCCACGGCGTAGATGCCCCAGGTGACCACGATGATGACCGCCATCACGGCCAGGGCCACAATCAGTTCGTTCGTTCTCTTCATCCTCGACTCACCTGTAATTGCTTGCAACACCCCGGGCATCGAATCGCCTGAGGCTCTCCTTGAGGGCGTCGGCCAGCGCCAGTTTCTCGGCGGTTGGCAGGAAGTCGCCGATGATCTGGCGTCGTCCCTGACAGGTCACCACGACCCGGCGTTCACCCATCCGCTGCTCCTCGACTTCAACTCGTACCCAGGCGGAAGGCCACTCGGAGTGTGTCTTTCTCCCGGCGTCGAAATGATCGATTCTGAGCGTGTCGCGGTCGATTTCCATCCGCTCCCGTGCCCAGTTGCCGCGCCAGGCCAGCCGCATGCACCAGCCGACGATGAGCAGGTGCACGATGGCGGCCAGCATGATCGGCCATAAACCCAGCAGGAGCGGGCCGAGCGCTACCAGCAGCGTGACCGCGCTCAAACCCAGAAACACGGCGGCCAGCCGATCCAGCGACATGGACAGGTTGGAACGCGCCTCGATCACGCTGGTCCGGCGCGAATTCTGACAGTCCCGGGTGTCGATCACGGGCTGATAACCGTGTTTCTTGATTTACGACATATATTCTAGCCCATGCGGCATCGATGTGGCAGGGGGAATTGCATTTGCCGGTTTGTGAAGGCGGCTGGCACCAGCCGCCAGCCGCCTTCGGTTACACTTGGACATCGCCCGGAAAACCTGTATGCAGAGGCCCCGATGAGTCAAGCTTCCCACCCCTTTGTCACGACCGAACCGTTTGCCTTGGACGAGCGCCGCAAGGCACTCGATGATGCCTGGCAGAAAGACGAGGCCGAGCACGTTCGCTTCCTCCTGGAGGAGTTGTCGTTGAACAATGATCAACGGCAGAGCATCAGGGACAACGCGCTCGAGCTGGTCAAGCGCGTGCGCGAGCGTAGCCGTGACGCCGGCGTCATGGAAGCGTTCATGCACGAATACGATCTCTCCTCGGAGGAGGGCGTGATCCTGATGTGCCTGGCGGAAGCGCTGCTGCGAATCCCCGACAACGACACGGCCGAAAAGCTGATCTCCGACAAGCTCTCCGACGCCGACTGGGAGTCTCACCTGGGCAAGAGTTCCTCGGTGTTCGTCAACGCCGGGACCTGGGGCCTGATGCTCACGGGGCGCCTGGTCAGCGTCAAGAATTCCGAAAAGCGCAGTATCGGGACGGTGCTGTCGAAAATCGCCAACAAGTCCGGGGAGCCGGTGGTGCGAACCGCCATTCGCCAGGCCATGCGCATCATGGGCCACCAGTACGTGATGGGACGCACCATCAAGGAAGCGATGGAGCGATCCAAGAAGAAGGCCAACAAGCGCTTCCGCTACTCATTCGATATGCTCGGCGAGGCGGCGCTCACGGCGGCTGATGCCCGCCGCTACTACGATTCCTATGCCGCGGCCATCGATGCCATCGGCCAGGCCAAGGAAGGCGACAACATCTTTGCGCTTCCCAGTATCTCGGTGAAGCTGTCGGCGCTGCACCCGCGCTACGAGCACGCCAAGCACCACCGCCTGATGGATGAGCTGGTGCCGAGGCTGCTCAAGCTTGCACGCCAGGCACGCAAGGCCGGTATTGCACTGACTGTCGATGCCGAGGAAGCCGATCGCCTGGATGCCTCCTTCGACGTAATCGCCGCCGTGCTCGCCGATCCTGAACTCGAGGACTGGGACGGCTTCGGCCTGGCCCTGCAGGCCTACCAGAAGCGGGCCTGGACGGCCATTGACTGGCTTGCCGAGCAAGCGCGCGAGACCGGCCACCGCATTCCCGTCCGCCTGACCAAGGGCGCCTACTGGGACACCGAGATCAAACTGGCGCAGATCGAGGGCGTCGAGGACTACCCGGTGTTCACGCGCAAGGCCAATACGGATGTGTCCTTCATCGCCTGTGCCGACAAGCTCTTGTCGATGCCGGACTGCTTCTATCCGCAGTTCGCCACGCACAACGCCCATACCATCGCCACCATTGCGGAACTGGCCGGCCCCGATACCGAATACGAATACCAGCGCCTGCACGGCATGGGCCAGGACCTGTACGAAGAGGTGCTCGACAGCGACAGCTACAACGGGCAGTGCCGCGTCTATGCCCCGGTGGGCAATCACAAGGACCTGCTGCCGTATCTGGTTCGCCGGCTGCTGGAGAACGGCGCCAACACCTCTTTCGTCAATCGCATCGTCGACGAAAAGTTGCCGGTCGAGAAGGTGGTCGAGGATCCCATCGCCGAGGTGCAATCGCACTCGAGCATGTCGCATCCGCGCATTCCGCTGCCGGGTGACCTGTATGGCCGCGAACGACGCAACAGCCGCGGTATCAACATGGCCCGGGATTCCGAACTGGCCGCGCTCAAGCAGGGCATGGAAAAGGCCGAAGAAAATACGTGGTCAGCCGAGCCCACCGGAAAAGCCGCCCGGGGCGGGGAAGAAAGTACCCTGAGGTCTCCGGTCGATACCGATCTGTCGGTCGGCAAGGTGACCTGGACGGCACCGGATTCCGTCGAGAAGGCGGTGGCCGCGGCGGTTGCCGCGCAGCAGGCCTGGGACGGACGCGGTGCGGCCGAGCGGGCCGATATTCTCAACCGTATCGGCGATCTCTACGAGGAACACTGCGCCGAGCTGATGGCCATCTGCGCGCGCGAGGGCGGCAAATCCCTCTTCGACGGCATTGCAGAGGTTCGCGAAGCGGTCGACTTCTGCCGCTACTACGCCATGCAAGCCAGAAACGAACTGGCCGAGCCGGTCGAACTTCCCGGGCCGACGGGTGAATCCAACACGCTGCGCATGCACGGCAAGGGCGTGTTCGTGTGCATCAGTCCCTGGAACTTCCCGCTGGCGATCTTCACCGGCCAGATCGTGGCCGCGCTGGTGGCGGGCAATGCCGTGGTCGCCAAGCCGGCCGAACAGACACCCCTGGTCGCCGCGCGAGCCGTGGCCCTGATGCACGAAGCCGGTGTACCGGACGACGTCATTCAGTGCCTGCCCGGCGACGGCAAGGTGGGCGCGGCCCTGACCGGCGATCCGCGCATCGCCGGGGTGGCATTCACCGGCTCGACGGAAACGGCGCGCATCATCAATCGCACGCTGGCCGAACGCGAGGGCCCGATCGCCACCCTGATCGCCGAGACCGGCGGCCAGAATGCCATGGTCGTGGATTCCTCCGCGCTGCCTGAGCAGGTCGTGGCCGACGTCATCCATTCCGCGTTCCTCAGCGCCGGCCAGCGCTGCTCCGCCCTGCGGGTTCTCTACGTCCAGTCCGACGTGGCCGACCGGATGCTCGAGATGCTCTCCGGCGCCATGCAGGAAATCGCCGTCGGCGATCCCGGCCTGCTCGAGACGGATATCGGCCCGATCATCGATGAAGCGCAACTCGAGATGCTCAATGAGCACGCCGAGCGCATGGACCGCGAAGCCAAGCTGATCGCGAAGACACCGCTGCGCGACGATCTGCCGCCGGGTCACTGGTTTGCGCCGCGCGCGTACGAAATCGACGGCATCGACCGGCTCGAGCGGGAAATCTTCGGACCCGTACTGCACGTGGTGCGCTACAAGGCCAGCGAGCTCGACGAGGTCATCGACAAGATCAACGGCACCGGCTACGGCCTGACCCTGGGCGTACACAGCCGCATTGACCGGGTTTACCGCTACATCGCCCATCGCGCCCATGTCGGCAATGCCTACGTCAACCGCAACATGACCGGCGCGGTCGTCGGCGTCCAGCCTTTCGGCGGCGAAGGCCTGTCCGGCACCGGCCCGAAGGCCGGCGGACCCCACTACCTGTACCGCTTCGTCACCGAACGCACGCTGACCAACAACACCGCGGCCATTGGCGGCAACGCATCGCTGATGGCCTTGTCGGAATGACTGGAAAGAAGAAAATAGAGAATAGAAAATAGTGAATAGAGATAGACAGTAGTGAAGTTGAATTTCGATGATTCCCAAGTGGCTGCACTTCCGAACCGCTATCCGAGGACGGTTGGTCTGCCAGCGCAAGGTTTTGTCTATTTTCTATTTTCTATTCACTATTTTCTAGCAGTCACTATTTGCTATTTTCTAAGACTAGCTAATAGCAACACTCTCAGAATCGAGCGCGTGATCCTCCGGATGCCCCACTGATGTACGAACATTATTACGGCCTCTCCGAACGCCCGTTTTCGATCACGCCCAATCCGCGCTTTGTCTATCTGAGCCAGCGCCATCGGGATGCGCTCGCGCATCTGCTCTACGGGGTCGGGCAGGGCGGCAGCGGCGGGTTTGTACAGCTGACCGGCGAGGTCGGAACCGGCAAGACCACGCTTTGCCGGGTGGTGCTCGAGCAGGTGCCCGAGAATACGCGCATCGCCCTGATCCTCAATCCCATGCTGTCTCCGGCCGAGCTGTTGCGCGCCGTCTGCCACGAGCTGGAGATTTCCATCGAGGGTACCGACGGCAGCCTCCAGCAGCTTCAGGAGCGGCTCAACAGCTATCTTCTGGAGCGCCACGCCGAGGGCGAGCGCGTCGTCCTGATCATCGACGAAGCCCAGAACATGAGCCGCGAAGGGCTCGAACAGATTCGCCTGCTGACCAATCTCGAGACGGCGACCGACAAGCTGCTGCAGATCATCCTCATCGGTCAGCCGGAGCTGCGCGACGTGCTCGCCAGGCCGGAGTTGCGTCAGCTCGCCCAGCGCATCACGGCGCGCTACCATCTCGACCCGCTCAACGAGGAAGAAACCGAGGCCTATATCCGGCACCGCCTGCAGATCGCGGGTGCCGAGCGCTGCCCCTTCACCGCCGACGGCCTGCGCGCCGTTTACCTGGCTTCCGAAGGGGTGCCGCGCCTGGTCAACATCATTGCCGATCGCGCCCTGATGGCCGGCTACGCCCGGGAAGAGGACCGAATCGGTGCCGGCCTGGTGTGGGCGGCGGCCCGTGAAGTGGCCGGTGAGGAACAGGAGCAGGACGGCGGCTGGCTGCGGGGCGCCATCGCCGCGGTCGCCCTGCTGGCCGTGCTTGCCGGCGGCGGCGCGCTGTCCTGGCTGATGCTTCAACCGCAGGAAACGTCGCCGGAGGTCGGGAATCCGGCCTGGGAAGTGATGCTCGAAGATGCTGCCGCTGGTAGTGCCTGGACGGAAATGGCGGCGCTCTGGCCTGGCATCAAAGCGGAAGAAGTCGCCGAAGCCTGCTCGGGCGAGGACGTCGAGGGGCTGGCCTGTCTCCAGTTGCGCGGTAACTGGTCGTTCGTCGAGGATATCGACCTGCCGTTGATCCTTCGCCTGGTCGAGCCGCCCGCTACCCACGTGTTTCTGGCCGGAATCAATCGCAACGACGTCATTCTGCGTCACGGCGGCCAGGACTGGCGTGTGCCGCGTTCGCGGCTGGATAGACGCTGGCGAGGCGATGTGCTGGTGGCCTGGCCCGATACGGGGGTGGTGCTCAAGCAGGGCGATTCGGGTGCGTTGGTGCAGCGCATGAAGCGTCTGGCCGCACAGTCGGAGCCGGAGCCTTGGACCGGCGATGTCGACGCCAACTATGATGAGGCGTTCAGTGATTGGGTCGCGGCCTTCCAGCGACGTCATGGCCTCAACGAGGACGGCGTCATCGGCCCGGCGACCCGCCTGTTCCTGCGGGCGCCGCACGAGAGCGTACCGATGCTGCTGACCGATAACGACGGAGCCTGATCGTGTCTTTCATACTCGATGCCCTGCGCAAGTCCGATGCACGCCGTCAGCAATCCGGCGCGCCGGGGCTGAATTCACCCGAGCCACCGAGACCGCCTCGCCGCCGCCGTCGCTTGCTGCCCGGCCTGGCCATTGCACTGGTCCTGGTCGCGGTATCGGCCACGGCCGTCTACCTCTTCCGGCCGGGCTGGTGGTCGCCGGGTGCCGGGGAAGACCGCCAGGTCCGGGCACCCGCGAGCGAGCCGGCCTCGCCGCAAGACGCGCCCGGTACAGGCCAGTCTGAGCAACTGGCCCGGACGGGACAGGCGGACGAGGCGCCGGATGCGGGCACGACAGACGATGCCAGCGATGCCGCCGAGCCCGAGCAGTCGCAAGCACAAAGCGATCGGTCGCGGGAGCGTCGTCGCCGCCGGCGAGTCCCGCCGGATGAGCAGGAAGCGGTGGTGCAGGACGAGCCGCCGCAACGCGAGTCGGCGCCGGTATCCGCCGAGGAAGCCACGGAAGAACTCGAGCGACGGATGGCCGAAGCGGCCAGCAGGCGTCGCGAGGAATCCGCGCAGCGTGAAGACGAGCGCGAGGAAACCCGGCAGCCCGAGCGGGAAGCGTCATCGCCCGCCGGGGAGCAAGCGCCTGAACCCGGGGGGCAGGAACCCGAAGCCGGGAGCGAAGCGCTCAACGACGAGGTGGCCGAGTACGTTCGGGCCTGGGAGTTGCCCCTGTCCGTGCGTCGCAGCCTGCCGGACCTGACCCTGACGATCCACGTGTATTCGCCCGACGAAGCGGAGCGGTTCGTGCTCA
Organism: Wenzhouxiangella sp. 15190; assembly: GCF_003417465.1. Classification (GTDB taxonomy): domain Bacteria; phylum Pseudomonadota; class Gammaproteobacteria; order Xanthomonadales; family Wenzhouxiangellaceae; genus Wenzhouxiangella. The sequence goes on along the minus strand of NZ_QVMV01000028.1, from coordinate 91,317 downwards.
TCAACGGCGAGCGCCATGTCGCCGGTGACGAGATCGACGGCGCGCGGATCGTCGATATCCGGCGCGAGGGTGCAATCGTCGATTTCCGATCGCATCGTTTCCTGCTCGAGCCGCGATGATCCAGGCTCGAGGGTTTCGCCGGCGCCGCCTGGCCTGGCCCTGGGTGCTGACCGGCATCAGCCTGATCATGCTCGCCATGCGAATCATTATCGAATCGTCGCCGGGCGCGGACAACGGCGCATGGATGAGTGTCTGGGGCTTCGTGCCGGCCGATGTGATGGCTGCGCTCGAGCAACTGCCTGCCAGCTGGAGCAGTCCGGAACTGCTGGCCATCGTTACCGCGCTTTTCCTCCACGGCGACTGGCTTCACCTGGCCGGCAATCTGGCCTATCTGTGGGTATTCGGCATCACGGTCGAACGCGCCATCGGTCACTGGGGGCTGGCCGCAAGCTTCCTGCTGCTCGGTGCCCTGGCCAACCTTTTCCTGGCCTTGCAGATGAGCGACACCCACACCCCGGTCATCGGCGCCAGCGGCGGCGTGTCGGCCATTATCGGCATCTATCTCGGGCTATTCCCGGTCAGCCGAATGGGGTTGTGGCTGCCGCTGGGGCTGTACCTTCAGTTCGCGCGTGTACCCGCCGTCCTGGTCATCGGCTCGTGGTTTACACTGCAACTGATCTACACGGTTATCGGCACCCAGGACGGTGAAGTGGCCTGGTGGGCGCACGTCGCCGGCTTCCTCGCCGGCGTGATGGTGGCTGTCGCACTTCGCCCGTTTCCCGCCCTGGTTGATCTCACGCTTCAGGACGATTAGGACGCATTCGAGTTATGCCCAAGCTCTACAAGGTCAGCTTTCTCAACCAGGGGCAGGTTTACGAACTCTACTGCCGCAAGGTCGCCGGCAGTGATCTTTCCTACGGATTCGTCGAAATTTCGGAGCTGGTCTTTGAAACCGACGACAGCGTGGTCATCGACCCGACCGAGGAACGCCTGCGTGAGGAATTCGCGGACGTCGAGGTCCTGCATCTGCCAATGCATTCGGTCATCCGCGTCGAGGAGGTGAAAAAGCGCGGCACCGCGGCCATTCGCGACAGCAAGAGCGGCGAAAAGGTGACCCCGCTGCCTGTCCACGGGCCGCATCGCAAGCGCTAGCATCAGTGGCCGGGGCCGGGTAGTTGTGGTAGTGTTTTCCGCGCTTTCGGCTTAGAAAAATTCAAACAAAACGACGAATCGACGGGGACCTCTTGTTATGAATAGCAACCAGCAACAACCCGCCGGACAGTCCGGCGCAGAGCGCGGCTGGCTCAACCGTTCGCTGAACTTCATCGAGGTCGTCGGGAACAAGCTGCCCGATCCGGCCATGCTCTTCCTGCTGCTGATGGTGGTGGTCTGGATCCTGTCCTGGTTGCTGTCGGGGATCCAGTTCGGCGCCCAGCACCCTTCGAGCGGCGAGGCGATCACCATCAACAACCTACTCACCGGTGAGCAACTGGTGAGTTTTCTGACGACCATGGTCGATACCTTCACCGGCTTCGCGCCGCTGGGCGTGGTGCTGGTCGCCATGCTCGGCGTGGGCGTGGCCGAATCCAGCGGCTATATCAACGCGCTGCTCAAGAAGCTGCTCGCGGTCACGCCCAAGATGCTGCTCACGCCGATGCTGATCCTGATCGCCATCGTCAGCCACACGGCCGTCGATGCCGGCTATGTCGTCGTGATTCCGCTCGGGGGCATCATCTTCTACGCGGCCGGGCGCCATCCCCTGGCCGGTATCGCGGCGGCCTTTGCCGGCGTCTCCGGCGGCTTCTCGGCCAACTTCGTGCCGTCCGCGCTCGACCCGCTGCTGATGGGCTTCACCCAGCCTGCTGCACAGATCGCCGATGCCAGCATCAACCTGCATCCGCTGATCAACTGGTATTTCACCTCGGCTTCCTGCCTGGTCATCGTATTGCTCGGCTGGTGGCTGACCGACCGGGTCATCGAGCCGCGTCTGGCCGATACGCCGCTCGACGGCGACGACGACGACATGCCCGAGATGCACCCCATCGAGGAGAAGGAAACCCGCGCGATGTGGGCGGCGACCACCGTCATGGGCATCGGCTTTGTGCTGCTGATCCTGTCACTGATCCCGGATGCTTCGCCCTTCCGCGATCCGGATTCGGGCATGCTCACGGATTTCTCGGCGCCGATCATGCAGTCCATCGTGCCGCTGATCTTTTTGTTCTTCGTGGTGCCGGGCGTGATCTACGGCTTCATGACCGGCACGTTCAAGAAGAGCAAGGACGTGGTCGACGCCATGTCCAACACCATGGGCTCGATGGCCTACTACATCGTCATGGCCTTCTTCTGCGCGCTGTTCGTGGCCGAGTTCGGTCGCTCCGGCCTGGGCGTTCTGCTGGCCGTCGAGGGCGGCAACTTCCTGCGTGAACTGGCCCTGCCGGGCGGGGCGACCCTGTTCGGCATCATCCTGCTGGTGGGCTTCGTCAACCTGTTCGTCGGCTCGGCTTCGGCCAAATGGGCGCTGCTGGCGCCGATCTTCGTGCCCATGCTGATGCAGGTCGGATTCTCGCCGGAGCTGACCCAGGCCGCCTACCGCGTGGGTGATTCATCGACCAATATCGTCACGCCGCTGATGCCTTACTTCCCGCTGGTCGTCGTCTATTGCCAGCGCTACGTCAAGGGCACCGGCATCGGTACGCTGGTGTCGATGATGCTGCCTTACTCGGTGGTCTTCCTGCTGGTCTGGTCGATCTTTTTGATCGGCTACTGGATGCTCGGCATCCCCCTTGGCCCAGGCACGAGCTACGTTTATCCGCCCGCCGGCTAATTGATCTAGGAGCCGCTGAAAACGTAGCGAGCGGGTGGCTGACGGTGGCCGCCGGAGCGCAGGAACCGCAGTGTATGTGCAAATACATGAGGATTTCGAGCACCGCCGGACGCCGTCAGGCACACGCGCAGTAGTTTTCAGCGGCTCCTAGCGATTGATCCAGCCGGCCGGGTCCACCGGCCGGCCGGCCTTCCGTAGCTCGAAGTAAACCGCCGGCTCGTCGACGCCTCCCGATCGCCCGGCCAGGGCGATCACGTCCCCGGGGGCCACCCAGTCGCCGACGTCGAGCATCAGGGCCTCGTTGTGGGCATACAGGCTCATGAACTCGTCGCCGTGGTCGATGATCATGAGCAGGCCGTAGCCCCTGAGCCACTCGGCGTAGGCGACGCGGCCGTGGGCGATGCTTTTTACCTCATCGCCGGTTTCGGCCTCGATCAGCCAGCCGGACCATTGAAGTTCCTCGCTGCGCTGGTCGCCGAAGGCCTCGAGCACCCGGCCGGCTACAGGCATGTCGAGTTCGCCCCGCAGTTCCGGGAAGGGTGGAATGTCCACTTCCGGGGGCACGTCGGCGAGTACGTCGGATAACCGTTCGAGCAGGCGGGAGAGCTCGGCCGCGTCGCGTTCGAGATCGGCAAGCTGATCGCGGTGGCGCGCCAGGCGCTGGTCGATTGCACCCAGCGCTTCCTCACGTTCCTCCATGGCCGATTCAAGGCGCCGGGTGCTCTGCTTTCGCTCGGACAGCAGCTGCGCAAGCCGATCGGCCTCGGCTGACAGGTCGCTGCGGATCTGTTCGAGTTCCGTAACCGACTCCCGCAATTCCTCGATTGCCGCCAGTCGGTTCCTCGACAGGTAGCCGTGATAGGCCAGTCGTCTCGACAGTCGTCGGGGATCGTCCTGGTTGAGCAGCATCTTCAGCCGCGACTGGCTACCCTGGCGGTAGGCGGTGACCAGCTGCATGGCCAGCTCGGAAGCGCGTTCCCCGACACGCCCCTCCAGCTTCGCCTGGCGCGACTCGAGTTCGGAAATCTCCGAGCGCACCTCTGCCAGCGCCTGGTCGGTTTCCGCCTGTGTGCGCCTGGCCCGGCCCACGTCGCGCTCGGTCTCGGCCAGTTGCTGCAGCAGGCGGTCGCGGTCGCCCAGGTTTTCGTCGATCCGCGACTCGATGGCTTCGATCTCGCTGCGAACCTGCTCCAGTTCGGCTTCGACGGCCTCGGGATCCCGCTGGCCTTGCACGAGATCGACTGGTAAAGCGATCAGGACCGCCGCCGCCAGCGGCGCAAGGCGTCGTGAGCGAGCGGCGCCCACGCGCCTCAAGTCGAGCGGATCAGGGTACGACCGGTCATCACTTCGGGACGCTGCAGCTCGAGCAGCGCCAGCATCGTCGGGGCGATATCGCGCAGGCTGCCGCCGTCGGCGAGCTGAACCGAACGCGGGCCGAAGTACACCAGCGGCACCGGGTTGGTGGTATGCGACGTGTGGGGCTGGCCCGTTTCGGGATCGCTCATCTGTTCGACATTGCCGTGATCGGCCGTGATCAGGGCTTCGCCGCCGACATCCTCGAGTACCGGCAGCACTTCGCCCAGTACGCGATCGACGGCTTCCACCGCAGCCACGGCCGCCTCGAACTTGCCGCTGTGGCCGACCATGTCCGGGTTGGCGACATTGCAGACGATGACATCGTAGTCGCCGCTGTTGATCGCCTCGACGAGTTCCTCGGTCAGCCTGGGCGCGCTCATTTCCGGCTGCAGGTCGTAAGTGGCGACGCCGGGGGATGGAATCAACTTGCGGTCTTCACCTTCGAAGACCTGCTCCTCGCCGCCGTTGAAGAAGTAGGTGACGTGTGCGTATTTCTCGGTTTCGGCGATGCGCAGCTGGCGCAGGCCGGCGGCGGCCAGTTCGGCGCCGAACAGGTGATCGAAGCGTTGCGGCTCGAAGGCGACGTCGACGGGCAGGCCGTCGAGATAGTGCGTCATGGTCACCATCGCCGACAGGGTGGGGCGCCGGCATTCGAAACCGTCGAAGCCCGGCTCCACGAAGGCGCGGGTCAGTTGCCGGGCGCGGTCGGCGCGGAAATTGATGAACAGGACAGCATCACCGTCTTCCACCCGCCGTCCGCCGTCGATCACCGTGGGCTTGACGAATTCGTCGTCCTCGTCGCGGGCGTAGGCGGCCTCCAGCGCCTCGGTTGCCGTGCCGGCCCGGTACTCGGCGGTTGCCTCGACGATCGCATTCCAGGCCCGTTCGGTACGATCCCAGCGCTGATCGCGGTCCATGGCGTAGTAGCGCCCGCTAATACTGGCGATGTGCGCGCGTGCATCGTTGGCCACGGCCGCCTCCAGGCGTGCGATCGAGTCGGCGGCACTGCGCGGGGCGACATCCCGCCCGTCGAGAAAGGCATGGACGGCAACATGCTCTGCGCCGTGGGCCAGGGCCATTTCCAGGGTGGCCAGCAGGTGATCCTCGTGGCTGTGCACGCCGCCGGGCGAGAGCAGGCCCATGATGTGAACGCACCCGCCGGCCTGCTTTGCTTTTTCCACGCCCCCGAGCAGGGCGGGATTGCGCATGAAACTGCCGTCCTCGACGGCCTTGTGGATGCGCGTGAGCTCCTGGTAGACGATCCGACCGGCGCCGAGATTCATGTGGCCGACTTCCGAGTTGCCCATCTGCCCGTCGGGCAGGCCGACCGACTCACCCGATGTTTCCAGCAGCGTCCGCGGCCGACCGGCCCACAGGTCGTCCCAGTTGGGTGTCCGGCCGGTCGTGATGGCGTTGTCGTCGGCGGCCTCCCGATGTCCCCAGCCATCGAGAATGAGCAGCAGCAGCGGTCGTGGTCTTGACATCGTTCCTTGGCCCTGGCGTTATTCAGTTCGAAATGATTATCCCACAGCCGGCGCGCACAGTGCTGGCAAGAAAGCGCCAGATCAAGGATAATGGGCGGCTTTGACCCGAGCCGATTCACTCCATGGAACAAGTCCTCGAGTTCATAGGCAACCACCCGTTGCTGACCGGTGCGCTGGGCGTGGCTATTGCCGTGCTCATCGGCTACGAAGTCAGCCGCCTGTTCCGCCAGTGGAAGGAACTGGGCACCCTCGAGGCCGTCCAGTTGCTCAATCGCGAGGATCCGGTGGTGCTCGACGTGTCCAACAGCACCGACTATGCCAAGGGGCATATCCAGGGCGCGATGCACATGCCGCCCTCGCGCATCGAGGCCGGCAATCAGCAGCTGCTCAAGTTCAAGGACCGACCGGTGCTGGTCTATTGCCGCAACAACCAGGTGGCGCCGCAGATGGCCGGTCGCCTGGTCAAACTCGGATTCACCAACGTCAACGTACTCGGCGGCGGATTGACGCAGTGGATCAGCGACCATCAGCCCGTCACGCGCCACAAGGGCGCCGGAAAGCCCGAAGAAGGCAAGGGCAAACGCCGCAAGAAGTCGAAGGACGGCAAGAAATCCGAAGCGAAGGAAACTGAGTAGTAGCAAGACTGCCCAGTTAGTTTTTCAAACAAATCAGATAACTGCAAAGGAAAGTTAATCTCATGGCAGAAGAAAACGATCAGGCCGCGGCCGGCAACGGCAACGAACAGGAAGCCCAGATGGCCGTTCAGCACGTCTACCTCAAGGATGCGTCCTTCGAGGTGCCCAACGTGCTGGAACTGGACCAGGGTGGCAGCGAGCCCGAGGTGAACATGAACCTGTCCCAGCGCAGCGAGAACCTGGGCGAGGGCCGCAACCACATTACGCTGTCGGTCACCGTCACCTCCAAGCAGGGCGACAAGACCGCCTTCCTGTGCGAAGTCCAGTACGCCGGCTTTTTCCAGCTCTCGGGCTTCAGTGAGCAGCAGGTTCCCTACGTGCTCAACGTGCTTTGCCCGAACGTGCTTTTCCCCTACTGCCGCTCGCAGATCGGCGCGATGGTCAGTGCCGGCGGTTTCTTCATGCCGCCGCTGCAGCCGGTCAACTTCGAAGCCGTTTTCCGCCAGCGACTGGAAGAAGCCCGGCAGCAGCAGGACCAGGGCGAGCAGCAGCCGGCCGGCGACGACGAGTAAGCCGGCGCGGGACGTGGCCACACGAATCGCGGTTCTCGGCGCCGGCTCCTGGGGCACGGCGCTTGCCATGCAGCTTGCCCGCATGGGCCATGACGTGCGTCTCTGGGCGCGCGATGCCGAGCGGGCGGCGGCCATGGAGCGCGATCGCGTCAATCAGCGCTATCTGCCCGACAGCCGGTTTCCCGAGTCGCTGCATGCAAGCGCCGATTTCGAGGCCGCCTGCAGCGACGCCGAACGTCTCCTGGTGGCCACGCCCAGCCACGCATTCGGCGAAACCCTGGACCGCGTGGCCTCTTACGTCACGGCGGATACGGGCCTGGCCTGGGCCAGCAAGGGCTTCGAGCCGGGCAACGGTCGGCTGCTCCACGAAGTGGCGCGCGAGCGTTTCGGCGAGAACATTCCGCTGGCGTTGATCACCGGACCCTCGTTCGCACGCGAGGTGGCCGAGGCCTTGCCCACGGCAGTGACCGTGGCCGCCACGGATCCGGACTTCGGGCAGGCCTGGGCGGAACTGCTGCACGGCAACAACTTCCGGGCTTACTACACGGCCGACCTGGTCGGAGCCGAACTCGGGGGTGCGATCAAGAACGTCCTGGCCATCGCTTGCGGCATGGCCGACGGGCTCGGCCTGGGCGACAACGCGCGCGCCGCGCTGATCACCCGGGGTCTGGCCGAGATGCGTCGCCTCGGCCGTGCGCTCGGTGCCGACGATCACACCCTGATGGGGCTGGCCGGCATTGGCGACCTGGTGCTCACCTGCACGGGCGATCAGTCCCGCAACCGGCGCCTGGGCATGGCGCTGGGACGGGGGCGTCCGGTCGACGAGGCCGTGGCCGAAATCGGGCAGGTGGTCGAGGGCATCAAGACCGCCGAGGAAGTCATGCGTTTGTGTGAGCGCGCCGGCGTCGAGATGCCGATCGCCGAGCAGGTACACGGCATCCTGTTCCGTGGCTGGAGCGCACAGAAGGGCGTCCAGGTCCTGATGGAACGCGATCTCAAACCCGAAACCGAGTAGCACTGCTCGAATCTCGCCCGGGGCCCGTTCAGGGCCGAAACGATCTCGCTCTCATCCAGTCAGAACCTGTGAAATCCCGTGATAGGCGGGCGTTGAAGGCATCTCGTTCGATAGCCAAAAAGTAAGCTGCAACCAAGGCTTGAATCGCCCCCGGCTTGGGCGTAAGGTATGTCGGGCTGGCACAATATCTTGTGCTCCAGCGTTGGGTTTGGCACAACGGGTTGTGAACAAGTTGGTGAACAGCCTGTGCATAACCGGAACTAGCACACAATAATCAAGAGGTTGCGGCATGAGCGTTTCGGCAGAAGCTTTGACCGCTGCGCTTCCGGAAATCGATTTCCAGGAAGCGTCGCTGGACATCTGGGACAAAAAGTACCGTCTCAAGTCGAAAACGGGGGAAATCATCGACCAGGACATCGACGACACCTACAAGCGTGTCGCGCGTGCGCTGGCCGATGTGGAAGAGGGCGACGACAAGCGCTCTCACTGGTATCGCGAATTTCTGTGGGCGCTGCGGCGCGGGGCCATTCCCGCCGGGCGCATCACGTCCAACGCGGGCGCGCTGGCGCACAAGCCGGCGACCTCGACCATCAACTGCACCGTCTCGGGCACCATCCGCGACTCGATGAACGAGATCCTGGGCAAGGTGCACGAGGCCGGGCTGACGCTGAAGGCCGGCTGCGGCATCGGCTACGAGTTCTCCACGCTCAGACCGAAGGGCGCCTATGTTTCGGGGGCGGGCGCCTACACCTCCGGCCCGATGTCGTTCATGGACATCTACGACAAGATGTGCTTCACCGTCTCGTCGGCCGGCGGTCGCCGTGGCGCGCAGATGGCCACTTTCGACGTGTCCCATCCGGATGTGATGGACTTCATCCGCGCCAAGCGCGAAAACGGCGTGCTGCGCCAGTTCAACTGTTCGCTGCTGATCACCGACGACTTCGTTCAGGCCGTGATCGACGACACCGACTGGCCGCTGGTCTTCCCGGTGCTCGACAGCGAGGCCGAGGAAACCGACCTCAATGACCCCGAGCAGGTGATCTGGCGCGAATGGCCGACCACCGAAGGATACGTCAGCAACGAGGAAGGCCTGGTGGCCTGCAAGATCTACCGCAAGGTGCCGGCCAAGCGCCTGTGGAACATGATCATGACCTCCACCTACGACTACGCCGAACCGGGCTTCGTGCTGGTCGACCGCATCAACGAGGACAATAACAACTGGTGGTGCGAAACCATCCGTGCGACCAACCCCTGTGGCGAACAGCCGCTTCCGCCCTACGGCGCCTGCCTGCTCGGCTCGGTCAACCTGACGCGTTTTGTCGAGGAGCCGTTCACCGAGAATGCGCGCTTCAACTGGGACGAGTACCGCCGCACGGTACAGATCTTTACGCGCATGCTCGACAACGTGGTCGAGATCAACGGCCTGCCGCTGGAAAAACAGCGCAGGGAAATCATGTACAAGCGCCGTCACGGCATGGGCTTTTTGGGCCTGGGTTCGGCATTGACCATGCTGCGCACGCAGTACGGCCGGCCCGAGTCGCTGGAGTTCACCGAGCGCGTCTCGCGCGAGATGGCCGTCGCCGGCTGGGAAGCCGCCGCCGAACTGGCCGAGGAAAAGGGTCCGGCCCCGATCATGGACGACGAGTTCGAGGTGACCCCGGAGATGCTGCGCAAGCGTCCCGAGATGAAGCGCGACGGCTACAAGCCGGGCGACAAGGTACCCGGTAGAGTCCTGCACGCACGCTACAGCCGTTACATGCAGAAGGTGGCCGAAGTCTCGCCCGAGCTGGTCGACAAGCTGGCCGAAACGGGCGCACGCTTCACCCACCACACCTCGATCGCGCCCACGGGCACCATCTCGCTGTCGCTGGCCAACAACGCCTCCAACGGCATCGAGCCGAGCTTCGCCCATCACTACAACCGCAACGTGATCCGCGAGGGCCGCAAGAGCAAGGAGAAGGTCAGTGTCTACTCCTACGAGTTGCTGGCCTATCGCACCCTGGTCAATTCGGCGGCCATGCCGTATTCGGAAAACGAAGAGGAACAGTTGCCGGACTACTTCGTCACGGCCGAGTCGATCACGCCGAAGGAGCATGTCGGCATTCAGGCGGCGGCGCAGAAGTGGATCGACTCGTCGATTTCAAAGACGGCCAATGTGCCGACCGACTATCCCTACGAGGACTTCAAGGACATCTATCTGTTCGCGTGGGAGCAGGGCCTGAAGGGCTGCACGACCTTCCGCTTCAACCCGCAGGCTTTCCAGGGCGTGCTGGTTACCGACAAGGACCTGGAGTCGACCACCTACGTGTTCGAACTCGAGGACGGCTCGAAGGTCGAGGCCAAGGGTCACGAGGAAGTCGAATACGACGGCGAAGTGCACACGGCAGCCAATCTCTTCGATGCCCTTAAAGAAGGCTACTACGGCAAATTTTGATGTGGCTTCGTCACGACACCGCATGCTGCGTTTCGCGGTCACCGGGCCTCCTCACGTACTCGAAAGTACGCTCCGGGGTCCCGGTAACCGCAAAGCCTTGCCTGCGGCGCCGTAACTGTGCCACATCTCTTCGATTCGAGTTGAATGCGAATTCAAACAGCTGATCAAGAATCATTGCAGGAACATTGAAATGACCATCAGGATCGACAAGAAGATCGTGGACTACGAAGTCCAGGACAAGCAGAAGGAAGAACAGAAGGCTGGCGGCAGGAAAGAGGGCGGTCGCGAAAAGGCCGAGATCATCCGGATGCACGAGAAACTCGAGCGTCCGGAAGGCATGGAATGCCTGGAAGGTGCGACCTACAAGATTCGCACGCCGCTCGATGACCACGCCCTGTATGTAACCATCAACGACATCATCCTCAACCAGGGCACCGAGCACGAGCAGCGCCGGCCCTTCGAGATCTTCATCAACTCGAAGAACATGGACCACTTCCAGTGGATCGTGGCACTGACGCGCGTGATGTCCGCGGTGTTCCGCAAGGGCGGCGACGTGGTCTTCCTCGCCGAGGAACTGCAGGCCGTGTTCGACCCCAAGGGCGGCTACTTCAAGCCCGGCGGTCATTTCGTACCCTCGATCGTGGCCGACATCGGCGCGGTGGTCGAGAACCACCTCAAGCGCATCGGCATGATCGAGCCCGAGGAGCTTTCCGAACAACAGCAACTCATCCTCGAGCAGAAACGCGCAGAAGCCGAGGCCCGCGAACAGAAGCAGGCCGACGCGAACGCCGCACCCCCGGCATCAGGAAGCAGCGCGACGACGAAGGCAAACGCAGGGCAGGGCGTTGAAAGCTCCTACCCGGCTTCGGCAGCCCTTTGCTACAAGTGCCACACCAAGGCCATGGTGCTGCTCGACGGTTGCCAGACCTGCCTGGCCTGCGGTTATTCCAAGTGCGGGTAGTGTTCCCTGATCCAGCCTGATCAGAACGGCGTGGTGGTTATCCACGCCGTTGACCTGTATCAACGCATGTGAATCATTCGGTAGTAGGATGAGAATTCATGCTTTGAGGTAGCTGTGGTTAGGTCATGCCCTTCTCCCGAATTCTGGTTCCACTCGACGGTTCGGACTTTGCCGAGGAGGCGTTGGTGCATGCAGGACGGATGGCCCGGGCGTTTTCCGGTCGGGTGTTCCTGCTGCGAGTGTTGTCCGAGCCGAGGGACGCCCAGGGAGAACACAGCGCGGGCTGTGTGGACTGGCGATTGCGCAAGGCCGAGGCGCAGCGTTACCTGCAGAAACTGGTCGGGGACGAGCGCCTGGCCGGCGCGCCCACGGAGACTGAGGTGCTCGACGGCCGCCCGGCCGAAGCGGTGGCCCAGTTCATCGAGCATCACGACATTCGCCTGGTGGTCCTGTCGGCCTGGGGCGCCGGAGGTGCTTCCGGGCTGCCCTACGGCGGGACCGTGCACAAGGTGCTGGCCAACACCCGAATTCCCTACCTGATCGTTCGCGGGCAGGCCGACGAGGCCAGTCCCGGCGAGCCCTACCGCCACATCATGGTATCGCTGGACGGCTCGCAGCCGGCCGAGGTGGCCCTGCATGTGGCCAGCGCGCTCGACGCCGGCGGTGGCGCGACGATCGAGCTGCTGCACCTGGTCAGCGAACCCCTCATGCCGCGCCGCCGGCCGCTGACGGCGCGGGAAGCGTCGCTCAAGTCCGAACTGCTCGAATGCAACCGGCGCGTGGCCGCCGGTTATCTCGAGGAACTGCGCGATCGCCTGGGATCGCACCACGAAATCCGGACCCGCCTCGAGGCCTCCGCGCGGCCTGTAGAAACCATTGCCGAGGTCTGTCAGCGGGAACGACCGGACCTGCTGGTACTGGCCGTGCACCATGGTGAAGGCAGCAGCGGCTGGAGCAGCGAGGCCGTTCGCCAGGTGTTGCTGACGCGCATCACCACCCCGGTGCTTGCGCTTCAGGACGGCATGCGGGTAGGGCAGGAACTGCTGCAGGGCAGCCACTGAGCGGCCGGACGTGTCGAGCGACCAGCCGACCGGCAGCCCGGAGCCCGACCATCAGTCGCTGGAACGCGCCCTTCATGCCCTGGCGCGCAGCCCGCGCGAGCGAAGCTCGGACGGCCGGCGCTTCCGGCGGGAGCTGGATCGACAGCGCAAGCGGCTGACCCGGCTGTACGAGGATCTCGACGCACTCCTGTCCGGTCGCCGTTACGCCTCGCGCGGCGAGGAATGGCTACTCGACAATCAGCACGTGATCGAGGAGGCGCTTGCCGGCGTCCGTCGCGACTTGCCGAAGGCCTACGTGCGCAGCCTGCCCGGAGTCGATATCCAGGGCGTGCGGCACGAGCCCGCGGTCCAGGCCCTGGCCGCCATCCTGGTGGAGCAGGGCGGCCAGCCGCTCGATCCGGACTGGATGGAGCGCGCCATCGGGATTTACCAGTCAGAACGCCCCCTGAGCATCGGTGAACTCTGGGCCCTGCCGGCTTTCGTGATCCTGGCCGAGACCATACATCTGGTTGACGGCGGTGAGGCCCTGGTCGAGCAGGTGCGGGCCGGGCACGAAGAGGAGGGCCGGCTGGTCGAGCGCATCGCCGGCGGCGTGATCAGCCTGCGAACGCTTTCCGGACAGGAGTGGCGAGAGAGCTTCGAGCGCTTGAGCGCCGTCGAGCGCCTGCTGCGCGACGACCCCGCCGGTGCCTACGCCGAAATGGACTTCGAGTCCCGGGATCGCTATCGACGAGTGGTCGAGGAACTGGCCCGCGGCAGCAGCCATGCCGAAACGGATATCGCCCGGCGTTGCGTCTCGCTGGCGCGGGCTTCGCCGGTCGATTCGCGCCACGCTCACGTCGGCTACTGGCTGGTCGGCGGCGGACGGCCGCAGACCGAGCGCGAGATCGGCTATCACCCGCGCCCGGGCAAGCGCCTGCTTGATTTCGCCTTGCACCGGCCGGGTCTGGTCTACTTCCTGCTGGTTTTCGCGCTGGCCGGCGTCACCGTGGCACTGCCGGCCGCCTATCTCGCTCACCACCAGGCTTCCGCGGCGCTGTCAGCCGTGCTCCTGGCGCTTCTGCTGGTTCCCGCCCTGGGCCTGGCCGTCACCCTGGCCAACGGCCTGCTGACCCGCCTGATTCCGCCGCGCACCCTGGCGCGTCTGGATTTCGAATCAGGCATTCCGCCGCCGTATCGCAGCACGGTGGCCGTGCCGGTGATCTTCTCCGGCCCCGATGATGTCGATCACGCCTTCGAGCGCCTGGAAATCAACTTCCTGGCCAACGACGATCCGCAGCTGGTCTGGGTCGTGCTGGGTGACCTGCACGATGCCGATGAGCCGACACTCGGCTCCGACCGGTCCATCCTGCGGCGGGGACGCCAGCAGATCGAGCGCCTGAGGCGTCAATATCCCGAGGCCGATTTCCTCTTCCTGTGCCGCCAGCGCGAATTCAACGAGCGCGAAGGCTGCTGGATGGGGCGTGAACGCAAGCGTGGCAAGCTGATGGCCTTCAACCGGCTGCTTGCCGGACACCAGGACTCGGGTTTCACCGACAGCTTCGGCGAGCGCGGGCGCCTCGGCGGCGTTCGCTACGTGATTACGCTCGATGCCGATACCCGCTTGCCCCCGGGGGTGGCGAGGCAGCTGGTGGGCACGCTGGCTCATCCGCTCAGCCGTGCGGTATACAGCGCCGATGGCCGCTCGCTCAAGGCCGGCTACGGCATCATCCAGCCGCGTGTCGAGATCGATCCGGACACCACGAGAAACAACGCCTTCACGCGGGCCTTCTCCGGCGATACGACCGTCGATCTCTACACACACGCCAGCTCGGACGTGTACCAGGACCTTTTCGGCGAGGGGATCTTCGCCGGCAAGGGCATCTACGACTGGCGTGCCATCGAGACCACCCTGGAAGGGTGCATTCCCGACAACAGCCTGCTCAGCCACGACCTGCTCGAAGGCATCTTCGCGCGCGCCGGCCTGGCCACCGACATCGTGCTGATGGAGCAATTTCCGCCCAGCGTCATCGCCTGGACGCGCCGCCAGCACCGCTGGGTCCGCGGTGACTGGCAGCTGCTGCCCTGGCTGGGGCGCCGCGTGCGAGGCACCGACGGTGAGCACTACCGCAACCGTCTGTCGCTCGTCCACCGCTGGATGATCGTCGACAACCTGCGCCGCAGCCTGCAGCCGCCGGTCACGCTGCTGCTCATCCTGATCGCCTTCAGCGGCATCCTGCCCGGCAGCGACCTGCTGTGGTCGTTGCTCTTTCTATTGCTGCCGGCCGCCGGGTTGCTGAGCGAACTGCTGGGCTCGGCCAGTCACCTGCTGGTGGCACCGCGTGCGACCGCCCTGAGACTACGGGCGACGCTTCACGGTCTGCGATTGCAGGCCCAGCACTGGCTGCTGAGCCTGGTGCTGCTGCCGTACCAGAGCCTGATGATCGGCGATGCGGTTATCCGCACGCTGGCGCGGGTGTTCATCACCCATCGCCACCTGCTGGAGTGGACGACGGCCGCGCACGTCCATCGCAGCCTCGGTCGGGCCCGACGCAGTCTTTGGCGGGAGTTGTGGCCCTGCCCGCTGCTGGGCGCGGCGGTGCTTGCAGGAGTGGGCCTGTCGCAGCCCGTGCTGCTGCTGGTGGCTGCGCCAGTGGCGTTGGCCTGGCTGTTCGCACCGGCCATCGTCAAGCGCGTCGAGCGTCCGCGCCGGCGCGAGATCGAGCGCCCGGACCCCGAGGCCGAGCAACTGCTGCGCCGGGTCGCCCGACGGACCTGGCTGTTCTTCGATCACTTCGTCGGCCCCGATACCCACTGGTTGCCGCCCGACAACTACCAGGACGACCCGAAAGTCGTGCTGGCCGCGCGTACCTCGCCGACCAACATCGGCATGGCGCTCAACGCGGCCCTGGCCGCCCACGATTTCGGCTGGATCGATCCGCACACGCTCACCGCCTGGCTGCGCAACAGCATGGAAGGCATGGCGCAGCTCGAGCGCTACCGGGGGCACTGGTACAACTGGTACGAGATTCACGATCTCGAGCGACTGTCTCCGGCCTACGTCTCCACGGTCGACAGCGGCAATCTGGCCGTCGCCCTGGTCACGCTGGCGCGCTCGCTCGAGGAAATGGCGAATCAGCCGCTGGCGCTCACCAGACTGGCGCGCGGCCTGGCCGACACGCTCGAGCTGATCGAGTACACCGCGCGCCCGCTGGCCGAACAGGCGCCGGGACATCAAGCCCTGACGAAGTGGCTCGACCGCGTCCACGCACAATATCGCCAGGCGCTGGCGGCCGGCCCCGCCGAGTGCCGCCAACTGCTGGATATCTGGCACGAGCATCAACTCGACGAACTGGCCGAGGCCACCATCGAACTGGCCGAGGACCAGCGCCTGGATGTCAGTGCCGATGTCATCGCCGAGCTCAGAACCTGGCTGACGCAGCTGATCGGGCAGGTGCGCCAGGCCCGGCGTGCCATTGAATCCCTGCAGCCCTGGCTGCCCGATCTGCCCATGCTGAGGCGCTGTGCCGAGGAAAGTGGTAGTCGGCCCCTGGCGAAGCTTGCCGACTTGCTCGAGAACGGGTGGTCTCCGGCTGCGCACGGGGCCCAGAGTCGGCGCGCCATGCGCCTGATGAACGCCGCGCACGACGAAGGGGCAGGGCTGCCCGCGGCCCTGGCCGAGCGCATCGAGCGTAGCCTGGAACAGGCGCGGGAAGCCAACGAGCAACTCGCCGAGGACTGCGCGGACCTTGCCCGCCAGGCCGAGGGCTGGGTCGAAGAGATGGACTTCGGCTTTCTCTACAACAGCGAGCGGCACCAGTTCCACATCGGTTTCGACGCCGACAACGCGGTGCTCGACTCGAACTTCTACGACTTGCTGGCCTCCGAAGCCCGCCTGACCAGCCTGCTGGCCATTTCGCGCGGCCAGGTGCCGATGCGCCACTGGCTGCACCTGGGGCGACCGTTCCGGCGCTACGGCGGACGGCGCCTGCTGATGTCCTGGGGCGCGACCCTGTTCGAGTACCTCATGCCGCGGCTGTATAGCCCCACGTCGGCAACCGGCCTGCTCGAGACGGCCAGCACCAACGCGATCGACCTGCACCGGGACTTCGCCGAGGCGCATGGCAGCATCCCCTGGGGCGTTTCGGAATCGGCCTACTACCAGCTCAACGAAGAGCACCACTACGCTTACCGCAGCTTCGGCGTGCCCGGGCTGGGCTTTCGCCGCGACCTGGGCGAGCGCCTGGTGGTGGCGCCGTACGCCAGCATCATGGCCCTGCCTTATCGCCCGGCCGCCGCGATCGGCAACCTGAAGAAATTCTCGAAGATACACGCCATCGGTCTGTTCGGCTGCTACGAGGCGGTCGACTATGGCCGCCGGGCCAGCGACAAGCCACGCCGCGCCCGGGTGGTGAGAGCCTGGATGAGCCATCACCAGGGCATGATCCTGGCCGCCATCGACAACTACCTCAACGACGACATCATGGTCCGAAGGTTCATGGCCGACCGGCACGTTGCCGGCGTGTCGATGCTGCTGCACGAGCGCCTGCCGCGGACCAGCCCCGAGCTGGCCATTCGCATGCGTCTGCAGCCCGAACGTACCCTGGCCGTTGCCGCCAGCCCGGTCGAATGGACGGTCAACCCGCTCGACACCGCTGCGGCTCGCTATTGCCTGTTGTCGAACGGCAACTTCAGCACCATTGTCGACGCCTGCGGCGGCGGGGGAAGATGGTGGCAGGGCATCGCCGTCGATCGCTGGCAGCCCGATATCACGACCCGGCGGCACGGGGCCCGGGTCTACGTTGCCGAGCCGGAGCAGGACCGGTTGTTCGCCCTCGCCGCCAATCCCGCCTCGCGGGACGAGGCCGACGAGACCCAGGTCGTGCAGGCGCCCCACCGGGTCGAGTTCCGGCGCCGGCGCCATTCGCTGCTGTGCCGGCTGGATGTTGCCATCGCCGGCCAGCACGACGTCGAGGCGCGCCGGTTGGTCATCAACAACGAGTCGGGAACGCCGCGCCGCCTGGTCATCGCCAGCTTTGCCGAACTGGCCATGGCGCCGGCGCGCGATTTCGAGCGGCATCCGGCCTTTGCGCGCCTGTTCGTCGAGAGCGAATGCCTGCCGGCCGACCGGACCCTGGTCTTCCGCCGCCGCCCGCGCAGCGACGAGGAAATGTCGCTCTATGTCGGCCATGCGCTCATCCCGCCGGCGGGCGTGGCCGCCCGGTTCGGCTGGGAGACCGACCGCGCGCGGTTTATCGGGCGCGCTGGCAGCCTGCAGCGGCCGGCCGGTCTGTCGAACGGGCTCGAGAGTTTGAGCGGCAGTGCCGGCGCGGTGATCAATCCGTCCAGCACCACGGCCGTCGAAGTCACCATCGAAGCCTACGGGCGCGTCGAGATCGGTCTGCTGACCGCCACGGCCCGTTCGCGCGAGGAACTGCTCGGTGCAATGAGCCACTATCGTTCCCCGAGCCGCATCAACTGGCTTTTCGAACAGGCCCGCATGCAGTCCGCGCTCGAACTGCACCACCTGCAGATGCCGCCCGGCGAGGTGCAGTTCGCCATGCGGTTGATGTCGGCCATGCTTGAGCCACAGCCGGAGTGGCGGTGGAAGGGCGAGCGGCCTGACGAGGCGGTGCAGTCGCTGCTCTGGTCGCGCGGCGTTTCGGGGGACTGGCCCATCATTGCTGGCCTGGTGAACAACCGCGGCGACCTCGAACAGATCGAGCGCCTGGTTCGGGCACATACCCTGATTTCCGGGCGGCAGTTGCGTTCGGACCTGCTTCTGATCGACGAGATGGCCGGCGGCTATGAGCAGACCGGCCGGGACCGGCTGCAGGAACTGGTCGAGTCCGTGCGTTCGCGAACCCAGCGGGTGCTGCTCGGCCAGGTCACGGTCATCCCCGGTCGTGAACTCTCCGCCGACCAACGCCGTGCGCTGCTGGCTGCAGCCAGCGTGGTCCTGGATCTCGACCGGCCCGACCTGCACAGCCAGCTGCTGGTGCCGAAACCGGCCCGGCTGCCGCCGCTGGTGTCGTCCCGAGACGCCCACGACGTCGACCAGGTACTCCAGTCCCTGACGCGACCCGATGACCTGGTTCAGGGCAACGGCATTGGCGGTTTCAGCGCCGACGGTCGCGAATACGTCATTCATCTCGAGCCGGGACAACACACGCCGGCCCCCTGGTCCAACGTGCTGTCCAATCCCGGTTTCGGCACGCTTGTGACCGAATCGGGCAGCAGCTTTACCTGGGCGGGCAACAGCAGCGAGTATCGCCTGACCGCCTGGCCGGACGATCCGGTCACCGATCCCTCCGGCGAGGTCATCTACCTGCGCGACGAAGAAACCGGACGGGTCTGGACGCCCACGCCGGGGCCCCGGCCGGGCTCGGGGGCCTGCCAGGTTCGTCACGGGATCGGCTACAGCCGTTTTCTGCGCCATGACAACGGTCTCGAGCAGGAACTGGATATCGACGTCGACAAGTCCGATCCGGTCAAGATTTGCCGTCTGGCGCTGACCAATCGCTGCGACTGGACACGCCGGATCACGGCTACCTGTTACCTCGAATGGGTTCTGGGCAATCGTCGCGGCGATACCGCGCTGCACCTGGACTGCGACCTGGACCTCGAGCGCCACGCGTTGCTGGCGAACAACCCCTACGACCGCTTCGCCGGCAATGGCCACGCCTTCGTTGCCTGCGATCTTCCCGTGCACGGCTTCACCACCGACCGCAGGGAATTCCTGGGGCAGGGCGGTTCCCTCGATCAGCCCGCGGCCCTGTGGCGAATCGGCCTGAGTGGTTCACTCGCGCCGGGCAGCGACCCCTGCGCGGCGCTGCAGGTTCATCTGGATCTGCCGCCCGGCGAAGAGCGCATCGTCCACTTCGTGATCGGCCACGGCGCGACACGCGAAGCCGCCCTGGCACTGGCCGAGCAATACATCGCTGAGGGGCAGGGTGACCGGAGCCGGAAGCGAAGCCGGCAGCACTGGCAGCGGCTTTTGTCGGGGGTGGAGATGGAAACGCCAGACGAGACCTTCAATCTGCTCTACAACCATTGGTTGCCGTACCAGGCCATGACCTCCAGGCTGTGGGGCCGAACCGGCTACTACCAGTCCAGCGGCGGTTTCGGATTTCGCGATCAGCTACAGGACGTCATGGCGATGACCTGGCTGGCGCCCGAAACCACCCGGGAGCACATCCTGTTCGCGGCCTCGAGGCAGTTCCGGGAAGGCGATGTCCTGCATTGGTGGCACGAGTCGCCGCTCAGGGGGGTCAGAACGCGCTGCTCCGACGACCTGCTGTGGCTGCCCTTCGTGACGGCGCACTACATCGAGGCCACCGGCGATCGCGGCATCCTGGACGAGCCGGTGGCCTGGCTTGACGGCGCGCCGCTGGCGGCAGGCGAGGCCGAGCGCTATGCCGAGTTCGGACAGAGCGAACGCCGGGCCAGTCTTTTCGAACATTGCTGCCGGGCCATCGACCGCGCCAGCATCGTCGGCCCTCACGGGCTGCCCGTGATCGGCAGCGGCGACTGGAACGACGGATTCAATCGGGTCAGCACCACGGGCCGCGGCGAAAGCGTTTGGCTCGCCTGGTTTCTGGTTCGGGTGCTCGGGGAATTCGCGCCAATCTGCGAGTCCCGCGGAGAGACCGAAATCGCCACCCAATTCCACCAGCTGGCCGAGTCGCTCCTCGGACGGGTGGAGAAGCATGCCTGGGACGGTCGCTGGTACCTGCGCGCCTGGTTCGACGACGGAACACCGCTTGGCTCGCAAGACAGTGAGGAGTGCCGCATCGATTTGATCGCACAGGCTTGGTCAGTGCTGGGGCCCGACAGATTGCCTGAGCGCGCCGCGATGGCCATGACCTCTGCGCTGGAGGAGCTCGTCGATGACGACGCCCGACTGATCCAGCTCTTGCGGCCGCCGTTCAACCGCATCCAGCAGGATCCAGGCTACATCCGCGGCTATCCGCCGGGCATTCGCGAGAACGGCGCGCAGTATACCCACGCGGCAACCTGGGCACTGTGGGCGGCGGCCCATCTGGGGTGGGCCGACCAGGTGGAACGCCTGCTGGGTATTCTCGATCCGGTCAAGCGAAGCGCGAGCGAGCGTGACGCCAGGCACTACCGGCTGGAGCCGTACGTGCTGGCCGGGGATATCTACAGCCAGGGCGACAATCTAGGCCGGGGCGGCTGGAGCTGGTACACCGGTGCGGCGGCCTGGGCATGGCGCGGGGCCGTGGAGGCCGTTTTCGGGCTCCGCCGGCAGGGTGATTGGCTGCTGATCCAGCCCTGCTTGCCGCCGGCCTGGAAGCGCTGCCGCGTCACGCTCAGGGCCGGTACTTCTCCCTACGTCATCGAATACAGGCAGGTCACCGGCGCCAACGAGTACGCGTTGCGCATCGAGATGGATGGAAAATCGATCAAGGGCAACGCCATCGATTTCAAGGACAACGGCGACACACACCAAGTGACCGTGGAAGTGCGCCGCCCATGAAGATCGACTAGACGACCGTAACCAGCCCCGGAGCATGCGAAGCCACCTTGCTGCTGACGCTGCCCATCAGAAGTGACTTGATCTTCGACAGCCCACGGCGACCCATGACCAGGTGAGTGCCCGGATTGTCTTCCATGAAGGCGATGATTTCCTCGGCCGGGTCGCCGGCCAGTACGTACCTGTGGGCAAAGGACTTGCCCAAACGGGACTCGGCCTCGCCGAAAATCTGTTGCGACTCGCTTTCCTTCATCCGTTCCAGATTCTGTTTCGAAGTCTGCTCGTCCAGGCCGGACGGGGTGGCCGATACGCCACGATGATGCGGGAAGACATACAACGCCGAGAGCTCGCGTCGCATGGCCTTGGCCAGATCGCGCGCTGCATCGAGTGCTTCGAATGACGGCGCGGATCCATCGAGAGCGACCACGAGATTCCTGTCCTGGCTCATGACGATTTCCTTGTAGCGGTGAATTCACACCAAGCGTCACACGGAAGGCCCCGCGGCATGTTGACCTGAATCAGTCCGTGAGCCCACCGAAGGCGCAGGGAACTGTACAGAGCGATAAAAAGGATTAAAAAAGGTCCGTAACTATTGGAAAATAAGCATATAAGAAAGAGCATCCAAGTAGAGTGCTTTCAGTCCGGCTCGATGGGCTCCTTAGCCGTAACTTTACATAATATACATTATGCGAACTACTGTACGGGCGCAGAGAGCCAGTAAAGAGCACCCCGCTACACATCCAGTTGGGCCTGGCGCAGCCCCAGATGCTCCACAAAAGGCACGAAATCCCGGTCCGTGAACAGCAGCGGCATCCGATGCTCGATGCAGAACGTCGCGATGATCACATCCGCGGTCTTGCGGATGGTGACGCCCCGCTTGCGCAGCGCACGGAAATTCTCCGCGCACTTTTCGACCATCGCCGTACCAAACAACTCGTAGTGGTCCAGGGTCTCCAGGCTACGGCGAGTAAGCTCGTATTCCCGGTCATTGCGAATCCCCTGGAGAATCGCCAGAAAGATCAGATCCCCCATGGCCACGATACCGTCCACGATGCCGGCATCGAGCGCGTCGGTGTGCGGATCCTCCGTGCCGTTGAGGTAGTCGATCCACACGCTGGTATCGACCAGTATCATTTGCTGCCCCGCATTTCCTCGAGGTCGCCTTCCCAGCGGACGCGTCCGCGCAATTTCCGGATTTCCTGCTGCTCGCTCCGCCGCACCAGCAGCCTGAGCGCCTCCTCGACGGCTTCCTTCTTGGTCTTGCAGCCGGTTGCCTTCATGGCCTCGGCCATCAGCTGGTCATCGATGACGATGTTGGTTCTCATAATGACTCCGTGTGTATACAACTTGCATATGTACACATTCTACGTGCTCGCGACGGTCGCCACAATCATGCCGACCATTCACCCGGCGCTATCATGTCTTCGAGCGCCGGCGCTTGGAGATCTATAATTCGCAAGCACCTAACGCAGCGCAGTCCGATTGCTGCACGACGCTGCCGCGGACATGGCCGGTGCGATACACCGTCACGCCCTTGAGGCCCATGCCGTGGGCTTTGAGGAATAGATCGGATACGCCCTCCCCTTCGACCGAGTCGCCCAGCGGAATCGTCTTGGAGATCCCGTTGTCGACCAATGGCTGCAGCGCGGCGAGCATGGCCAGATGGTCCTCGGGACGGATGTCACCGGCGACGACCAGCGCGCCAGGCGTACCCTCGAGGCCCGAAAGACGCCAGCGCCTGCAGGCAGCGTCCTCCAGTTCGAACCGCGCGTCTTGCTCTCCGGTTCGAACGGTGCGTGAAAACGTCGGCGCATAGACAGGTTCGATGCCGCTGGAGATGTTACCTGCAAGCAGGCTGATGGTGCCGGTCGGCGCGATGGAGAGCGAGTGACTGTTTCGTATGCCGAAACGCCGGATGTCTTGCTGCAGTTCCCGGTCAAGCCGTCGAATGAAGGGGCGTTCGAGATAGGCGTCCACGTCGAGCGCAGGGAAGGCACCCTTCTCGCTCGCCAGTTCGACCGAGGCGCGGTAAGCTCGATCGCGCATGCATTCGAGTACTTCCCTTGCCGCGTCCCGGGCCGGCGTTTGGTCGTAGCGCAGGCCGAGCATGATCAGGGCATCGGCCAGGCCGGTAACGCCCAGCCCGACTCGCCGGGTAGACCGGGCTTCCCGCGCCTGAGCCGCCAGCGGGAATCGGGAGACGTCGATCACGTTGTCGAGCAGGCGAACGGCCAGTGCCGCCGTTTCGCCGATGCCGTCGAAGTCGAGGGCCGCCTGCGCCGTGAACGCCCGCTTGACGAAGTGCGTCAGGTTGATCGAGCCCAGGTTGCACGCTCCCCAGGCCGGCAGCGGCACCTCGCCGCAGGGGTTGGTCGCACTGATCCATTCACGATAGGCCAGGTTGTTCTCCCGGTTGATGGTGTCGACGAACAGAACGCCAGGTTCGCTCGCTTCGGCGGCGGTCGCGGCGAGCTTCGCCCAGAGCGCCCGCGCCGACACCCGGGCGTGTTCGCGCCCATCGCCGCCGGCGGGAAAACGCAGGGACCAGGGCAGATCATGCTGTACGGCATGAATGAACGCGTCGGTGACCTGGACCGACAGGTTGCAGTGCGACAGCACGTCCGGCCGGTTCTTGGCCTTGATGAAGGCCTCGATGTCGGGGTGGTCACAGCGCAGTGTCGCCATCATGGCGCCGCGGCGGTTACCGCCCGACTGCATCGCTTCGGACATCGCATCCCACACGCGAATGAACGACACCGGTCCGGATGCGACCGTGCCGCTATCCTTCGCGACCCAACCCGCTGGTCGCAAGGAAGAGAAATCCAGGCCGATCCCGCCGCCGTGCTGCAGCGTCATGGCGCTCTCGCCCAGGCTGCGGAAGATGGCTTGCAGCGAGTCCTCCAATTGGCCCATCACGAAGCAGTTGAACAGGGTGACGCGACGGTCGACGCCGGCGCCGGCGAGGATTCGGCCGGCCGGCATGAATCGCAAGTCCTCCATGAGCTGGCGAAAGCGGCGCGCCCAGCCCGGCCGATCGGATGGCTCGACCGATGCTGCCGCGCGAGCCACCCGATCGAGCGTTGCGCCCACATCGTCTTCGCCCGCGGCCTGGTATCGGGTGGCCCATATATGCGCTGCGATTTCGGTGTCCAGAGTCGGCGACATACGCTCCTGCCCCGGGGATGTCCCGACCATCATGCGCCGCGACGACGCCTCGGGCAAACGGTCGGAACGCGCTATCTGCCTTTCCCTTGACCTGCATCAAGCCGGAATGCCGAACCCCGGGTCCAGAATGCAAACATGAACATGCCCTTTGCCGGCGGCAGGACGATCAGAGATGTTGAAACCGGTTCCTTTCGTACTCTTTGCGGGGCTGATTGCGCTTGCTGGCCCGGGGCCTGGCCAACCGGCCGGTGACCCCGCGCGTGGTGAGCAGGCCGCTGCGGCGTGCGCCGCGTGCCATCAGGCCGATGGCAGCGGCAAGCATATCGAAGGCGGAGAATCCTGGCCGCGCCTGGCCGGACTGGATGCCGGCTACATTGCCAGGCAGCTGCATGATTTCAAATCCGGTGCAAGAAGCAATGCGTCGATGGCGCCTTTCGTGAGCGGATTGGATGATCAACAGATTGCGGATCTGGCTGCCTTCTACAGCCAGATGACGCCGACGCCCGGCCAGGGTGGTGGGGATGCGGATGAAGCGCTGCTGGAACGCGGCGAGATGATCGCATTGCGTGGTGACTGGTCGGTTTACCTCGTCTCCTGCAACAGTTGTCACGGGCCGGAAAACCGGGGAGCCGGTACGACCTTTCCCGGTATCGCCGGACAGCATGCCGGCTATATCGAAAGCCAGTTGCGGGCCTGGCAGGACGGTACGCGGGACAATGATCCCCAGGACCTGATGGGAACCATGGCGCGCAGGATGCGCGAAGAGGATATTCGTGCGGTTGCCGCATGGCTGTCGAGGCAGGATCCCGGAACCAGCCAGGAAGAGTCCGCCCCGGTTTCAGCGGCTGCCGGTTCCACCGGTGCGCTTGCCGAGCAAGACACCGAGCAATATGTCGCCACACTGACCGAGTTGGGTTTTCCGGCACCCGAAGACAATGAACTGGTGCACATCCCGCCCACTATCGATGAATTGGCCGATACCGACCTGCATCCAGAACTCAAGCGGGTGATTCGACGGGGGCATGATCTGTTCACCAACACCCAGCAACTACGCGGCGAGAATGTATTCAACGCCATGAACTGCTCGAGCTGTCATCTGGGCGATGGCCGTCTGCCCTTCAGCGGGCCGACCTGGCCGGCTGCCGTCGTTCTGCCGGATTTCCGCGGCAAGAACGATCATGTCAACAACCTGGAGGAACGCATTGCCGGTTGCTTCACCTACTCGATGAACGGCAAGCCGCCCGCCTACGGCAGTGACGACATGCTCGCCCTGGTCGCCTATCACCGCTGGATGGCGACCGGTGTGCCCATGTATCCGGCCCACCCCATCTACGGCCGTGGCTACCCTGCCCCGGAACGTCCCGAGGAAGTCAGTTACGAGCGGGGCAAGGAGACTTTCGAGGCAAATTGCGCAGTCTGCCACGGTGAAGATGGCAATGGACTGCAGCTGGATGGGCGCACCGTCTTCCCCGCGCCCTGGGGCGATCTGTCCAATAATTGGGGTGCGGGTATCGTTCGACTGTTCACTGCAGCGGGTTTTATCAAGTCGAACATGCCACTGGGGCAACCCAACTCGCTGAGCGATCAGGAAGCCTGGAATGTCGCCTATTACCTGAACAGTCAGGAGCGGCCGCAGGATCCCCGCTACACGGGTGACGTCGCCGAGACTCGCGAACTGTACGGCCCGACCTTCCATCAGCACTCACGCTATGGGCAGACGCGGGAAACCGATGGACACGTGCTCGGTGACCATGCCAATACCGGCGAAAAGGACTTTCTCAAGCCCGATATGATCCGTCCCCGGGACTTTGAATGAAGGCTTGAGGCGGGCACGGTAGAACGACCCGTGTCAGCGCAGCCGCTCCTTCGGTGATGCCGCTGCCTCGCTCTGGACCTTTTGGAACTACTTGAACGGCGATTCGTTGAGAACAAGCCAGTAGAGTTGCAATTGGCGTACGGCCTCGCTGAATTTCTCGAAATCCACCGGCTTGCGGATGAAACTGTTGGCGCCTCGCTCGTAGCTTCCAAACATGTCTTCCTGCTCAGCGGATGAGGTCAGGATGACCACCGGAAGGTACTGCGTGGCGGGATTGGCGCGTAACTACTCGAGTGCTTCTAGGCCGTGCAAGCCCGGGAGGACGAGCCAAGATGTCCAAAGGTAGCATTGGCCATGCGGCATGAATTCCATATCCCGTCCTCCGCCTGTCGGCGAGTTTTAGAACCAGCTTACTGACTGCCTTTTTGGCGTTCAAGGAACCAGCGACTGGAAGATTCATTCAATTACATGCTCTGGTACAGTGGTGCCATCTCGAGTGTCGGCGCGATTGGAAGGCCATGCGCGCAATCGGGCAGCCAGCGTTGGAAAGTTCCACGGCTTCCGTCAGGACAGTTGAAAATGCCTCATGGTGAATCGCGAATACGAAGGGGGCGACGGAAGCTGTCGGGACGGCTCGCAGGTTCATCCCGATCCGGCCTCCGAATCGCGTTCGTCTACCTGGTGGTAGGGCTCCTGTGGATCCTGGGATCGGATGCCTTCCTGCTGTTTACCGGCGCCCTGGCCCAGAGCGCGTTCGTGGAAGAAGTGACCAAGGGTAGCCTGTTCGTCGGGCTCTCGGCGCTGGCGGTGTACCTATTGGTGCAATACCTGCCCATCCGGCGGCATTGGCTGCCCGTGCTGGTCGCCCTGGCGTATCTCGTGCTGGGTCTGGCCTGGATCGTCGGCTCGGACCTCTACCTGTTCAACATGGACCAGTTGACCCGCGAGGGGATGTGGGCACAGATGCTCAAGGGCTCCGCCTTTGTCGCAGTCTCGGCGTTCCTCATCTTCGTGGTTACCAAGCTCATCGAGGACCAGCCCGTTACCGCTTCGACTGCCCGGAGCGAGATACAGGTTCATCCTTTTCGCGTCGCCGCGCTGTTCGGCGTCGTATTACTGTGCCTGTCCCTGATCCTGGACTTCTACGAGGTGGTAGTGAGCCAAGAGATCCTGCCCGCCGAGTTTGGCAAGCACCTGGTGGAAAGCCTGCTCCTGACGCTTTTTGCGAGCATCACCCTGTTCCTGCTGTTGCGATTCTATATTTCCAGGGCAGAGACAGCCCATCAGCGGATCGCGGCCAGCGAGGCACGTTTCCGGGCGCTTTTCGAGAATAGTCCGGACATGGTGTTCCTGACGCGGCCCGATGGTGCCATCGAGGCGGCCAATCCGGCTGCCGAAACCGCACTCGAGCTGTCGGAAGCCGAGATCATCGAGCGGGGACGTGATGGTGTCGTGGACAGTTCCGACCCGGCTCTGGAAGCATCCCTCTCCGAGCGCGAGCGAACCGGCCGTGCTCGAGCAACGATACGATTCAGGCGCGCCGACGGCACTTCGATTCCGGTGGACATGACCAGCGCGCGCTTCCAGAGTCCGGGAGGAGAAGCGCAGGCCTTTGTCGTGGCACGCGACATCAGCGACCGCCTGGAAAGCGAGCGCCAGCTCGAACTCGTGGCCGCCGCTTTCCGTGGCGCCGACGAGGCAATGATGATTTGCGACGCGGATTTCGTGATCCTGGACGTCAATCAAGCCTACACGCGTCTAATCGGCTGCGAACGGGATGACGCCATTGGCAGCCGGCCCCCGTTCCTGGAAGTCGAGCAGCAGGAAGATCACATCCGCCAGGGGATCCAGGCCAAGGGCCATTGGCGCGGTGAGCTGCTACAGCAGTCCATGGCGGGCCGCGTGTTCGTGTCGCGGGCCGCCGTCAGTGAAGTACAGGATCCTCACGGGGGCGATCCCTACCTGGTGGTGAATTTCGAAGACATATCCCAGCTGCGCGACTACGAGCGCAAGGTCGATTACCTCTCCTACCACGATCCCCTTACCGGTTTGCCCAATCGGGAGGCCCTGAGAGACTGGTTTCAGAGTGGGAAGGTTTCCGACGAATCCGGAACGAGTTCGAACCGGGCCCTTGCCCTCATGAATCTTGACCGCCTAAAGACCGTGAACAATGCCTTCGGCCATGTGGTGGGTGACCAGTTGATCGAGGAGCTGGCTCGGCGTCTGAGAAAAGTCTGTGAAGGCGACGATTACGTGGCCCGGTTGATCGGCGACGACTTCGTGATGGTAGTTGGAGATGTTTCCGATACCGATCAGGCTGTCGAGATCATCCATGAGCGAATGGCGCGTCTGACCGCCCCCATTCGGATCGAGCAGCTCCCCATTCATCCCACCGTCTGTGCCGGTATCACCCTGTCGCCGGAGCACGGCACCAACCTGGACGAACTTCTCCGCAAGGCCGACGTGGCCATGCGCGAGGCCAAGCACAGGGGTCGCGGCGAGATTGTAGTGTTCACTCCGGAAATGACCGAACAGCTGGAGTATCAACTCCTCATCGAGCGCCAGCTCCGCAGCGGGCTCGACAACCGGGAGTTCCTGCTCCATTTCCAGCCCTCCGTGTGGCTGTCGAACAGCCGGGTCATCGGACTGGAGGCCCTGGTGCGCTGGAACAATCCCGAACTCGGCCTGGTGCCCCCGAACAACTTCATTGGGGTAGCCGAGGATAACGGCATGATCATCGAGCTGGGCGCCTGGGTTTTCGAGGAGACCTGCCGGCAGATTGCCGAGTGGCGTACCGATGGTGTTCCCTTCGGCTGGGTCGCTGTCAATTTCTCATCCATCCAGTTCCAGGATCCGGGGTTGTTGGAAGCGATACGGACATCCATGCAACGCCACCGCGTGGAGGGGCGAGAGATCCGGGTGGAGATCACCGAGAGCGTGCTGGTCATGGATCCGGACTGGACCGTGCAACTGCTGCAGAGTCTGCGGGATATGGGCATCATGATCGCGGTGGACGATTTCGGGACGGGCTATTCATCTCTGGCCTACCTCAAGCAATTCCCGGTGGACTTCGTCAAACTGGACAAGTCCTTCATCAGCGGCCTGCCCCGAGACGAGTCCGACGCCAGCATCGTCAGTTCGGTCATCGACCTGGCGCAGCGCCTCGGCATGGGCGTCGTGGCCGAGGGAATCGAGCGCACGGATCAACTGGAATTCCTGAAGAACGCGGGTTGCCCGGAAGCGCAAGGTTACTACTTCAGCCCGCCCATGGATTTGGAAGACATACCCTGGCTGTTGAAAAACCACCCGGAACTTCCGGTCAGGCGACCGGACAACCAGTAGTGCCGCTGCCGCTTGCGCCCGGTTCGCATGCCCACCGGCCGCGGCTGCGATGCTTCAGCGCAGGCGATCCTGCAGTGATGTGAGCGCGTCGGAACCCGGGCATAGCTGCTCGTATTCCATGTCGCGCAGGGGTTGTTTCGCAGTCTTGGCGATGGTGTGGAAGTCGGGCTGGTCGGCGTCGCGATACAGGAGGCCGGTGACCACCTCCCCTCGCTCGCGGTGGTGTTCGAGGTACTGCAGTGCACCGGCGCGACTGCTCCAGTCATAGTCGGGCTCGAGCTTCTTGAACCGGATGGTCGAACCGTCATGCACGGTGACGTTGACGGCATCGCCCCAGTCGTACTCGGTCTCGATGGCCTCGGCCGGTTCCACCAGGTCGGCTTCGGTCACGGCTTCGTGGTGGGCGCGCGTGAAGGCATAGCTCTTGGTGGAGCCCTCGTGATCGTTGAAGGTCACGCAGGGGCTAATCACGTCGATGACGGCGCAGCCGGGATGGGACAGGCCGGCCTTGATCAGGGGGACCAGCTGCTTCTTGTCGCCGGAGAAGCTTCTGGCCGCGAAGCTGCCGCCGAGCGTGATGGCCGTGGCGACCGGGTCGATCGCCTGCTGCCGGCTCTCGACCCCGCGTTTGCTCTTGCTGCCGCAGTCGGCCGAGGCCGAGAACTGGCCCTTGGTGAGGCCGTAGACGCCGTTGTTCTCGATGAGATAGAGAACGTTGATATTGCGACGAACGGCATGGGCGAACTGCCCCATTCCGATCGACAGCGAATCGCCGTCGCCGGATATGCCGACCGCGATGAGATCCCTGTGGGCGGCCAGCGCTCCGGTGGCGATCGAGGGCATGCGCCCGTGCACGGAGTTGAATCCGTGCGCGCCGCCGAGAAAATAGGCCGGCGTTTTCGATGAACAGCCGATACCCGAAAGCTTGATGACCTGCTCGGGCCGGATGGCCATCTCCCAGAAGGCCTGCACCAGCGCGGCGGTGACCGAATCGTGGCCGCAGCCGGCGCACAGCGTCGACATGACGCCTTCGTAGTCGCGGATGGTCAGGCCGAGCGGATTGCGCTGCTGGCCGGCCCAGTCGACTTTGGGTTTGGTGATCCAGGTCATGCCGCCGCCTCTCTGCGTACGTGTTCGCGAATGCGTTCGGTCACGGCGTCCGATGGAATGGGCATTCCGTTGTAGTGGAGTATGGAGACCAGCTTGCGGCGTTCGACTTCCGTCTCGAGCAGCAACAGCGAGCGCATCTGGGCATCACGGTTCTGCTCGACCACGAATACCGTTTCGTGGTCGTCGAGAAAGCGCTGCACTTCCTCGCCGAACGGAAAGGCGCGCAGCCTGAGATAGTCGGCATGAATGCCGTCCGCGGCGAGCCGGTCGAGCGCCTCGCCGACTGCACCGTGTGACGAGCCGAATGCGACGATGCCGATGCCGGTCGGACGGTCGGCCTCGGTCAGCTTTGCGGCCGGCACCAGTTCGCGCGCCGTCTGCCACTTGCATAGCAGGCGATCGACCACGTCCTGGTACTCCTCGGCGTCTTCGGTATAACCGCCGTACCGGTTGTGGCCGGAGCCGCGCACGAAATAGGCACCCTTGGGATCGGAACCGGGCAGCGTGCGATAGGCGATGCCGTCGCCGTCGATATCGGCAAAGCGATGAAAGACGTCCAGCTTCTCGAGCGCCTCGGCGTCGAGCACCTTGCCCCGATCGGGCCGATAGCCGTCGTCCCAGGTCAGTTCGGGCACCATCCAGTCGTTCATGCCGATATCGAGATCGGAAAGCACGAACACCGGGGTCTGCAGGCGCTCGGCCAGATCGAAGGCGGTGACGGACAGTTCGAAGCATTCGGCCGGGTCGGACGGGATCAGCAGCGGGTGGCGGGTATCGCCGTGCGAGGCATAGGCGGCCGCGATCAGGTCGCACTGCTGGGTGCGGGTGGGCATGCCGGTGGACGGGCCGACCCGCTGGATATCGAAGAACACCGCCGGAATCTCGGTGTAGTAGGCAAATCCCAGGAACTCGCCCATCAGGGAGATGCCGGGCCCCGACGTCGGGGTGAAGGCGCGTGCCCCGGCCCAGTTCGCGCCGATGACCATGCCGGCAGCGGCCAGTTCGTCTTCGGCCTGCACGATGCAGTAGCGGTTCTCGCCCGTTTCGGGATCGCGGCGAAACTTGCCGCAGAATCGCTCGAAGGCGTCCATCAGTGAAGTCGACGGGGTGATCGGGTACCAGGCACCGACGGTGGCGCCGGCGTAGACGCAGCCCAGCGCGGCCGCCTGGTTGCCGTCGATGAGCACATGGCCCCTGCTGGCGTCCATGCGCTCGGCACGCACCGGCAAGGGGCAGTCGAAGTGCTTGCGGGCATGATCGAAGCCCAGTTCGATGGCTTCCATGTTGGAGTCGATCAAGCCGGGCTTGGCACTGAAGGTGTCCTCGACCAGGCCCCGGACGATGCCCAGGTCGATATCCATCAATCCGCAGAGCGCCCCGACATAGGCGATGTTCTTCATCAGGATGCGTACCCGCGGCTTGTCGAATCGCTCGTTGACCATCTCGGCCAGCGGTATGCCGATGATCTCGATGTCGTCGCGTTCGAGCTGGGCATCCCTGGGCCAGGTGGCATCGTAGATCAGGTAGCCGCCGGGACTGACTTCGGCCAGGTCCTGCGCATAGGTCTGGGCATTCATCGCCACCATCACGTCCACCCGGCCGGTCCGGGCGTTGTAGCCGTCGCGGCTGGCGCGAATTTCGTACCACGTCGGCAGGCCCTGGATGTTGGAAGGGAACAGGTTCTTTCCGGTGACCGGAATGCCCATCCTGAACAGGGCCTTCATCAACAGCGTATTGGCGCTGGCCGATCCGGTACCGTTGACGGTCGCGATCTTGATTACGAAGTCGTTGACACGGTTCGTTTCCGGGGAGGTCATGGAGTCAGGTTCCGGTCCGGCGCTTCTGGCATGGCGTGACATCGTGATCGGCGGCATACGGGATGTCGAGCAGGGACTTCTGCATGTCCCAGGCGGCGGTCGGGCAGCGCTCCGCGCACAGGCCGCAATGCACGCAGACGTTTTCGTCCTTGACCATGATGCGGCCGGTCTGCCTGAGCTCGCCGGAGGCGAACAGCGGCTGTTCGGTGTTGTCGGCCGGCGCGGTCAGGTTCTGTCGGAGTTCATCCTCCGCGGCGTTGTCGGTAATCGTCAGGCAGCGTGTCGGGCAGATGTCGACGCAGGCGTCGCACTCGATGCACAGCTCGTCGGTAAAGACGGTCTGGATATCGCAGTTGAGGCAGCGCTCGACCTCGCAGGCGGTCTGCTCGGCGGTGAATCCGAGTTCGACCTCGGTATCGAGTTCGCGGAATCGCTCGGTCAGCGGAACGTGCTCCATCTGCCGGCGCGCGGCCGGTTCGAAATAGTTGGAGTAGCTCCATTCGTGAATGCCCATCTTGCGCGAACCCAGGTTGACGGTGCGCGGTAGTCGGTCGGTCACCGGTTTGTCGTGAACATGGTTGTGAATGGATATGGCGGCCTGGTGGCCGTGCTCGACGGCCCAGATGATGTTCTCGGGGCCGAAGGCGGCATCGCCGCCGAAGAAGACGCCGGGCAAGGTGGACTGGTAGGTCGTGCGGTCAACCACCGGCTCGTCCCATTCGTTGAACTCGATGCCGATGTCGCGTTCGATCCAGGGGAACGCAGTCTCCTGCCCGATGGCCAGGATGACGTCGTCGGCCGGCAGGAACGTCTCCTCGATCACTCGGCTGTCGGTGATCCGGCCGTCTTCGATGTCGTATTCCATGATGTCGAACATCATGCCCTTGAGCCGGCCGTCCTCGACCACGAAGGACTTCGGCGAGTGGTTGATGACGATTTCCACCTGCTCTTCCTCGGCGTCTTCGAGCTCCCAGTCGGAGGCCTTGAAGAACGTGCGCGGCTTGCGCGCCATCACCTTCACGTCTTCGGCGCCGAGCCTCAGGCTCGTTCGGCAACAGTCCATGGCGGTATTGCCCACGCCGATGATCAGGACCCGCTTGCCGATGCGTTTCGTGTGCCCGAAGGCCACCGATTCCAGCCAGTCGATGCCGATGTGAATACTGGCGTCGCCCTCGCTGCGTCCGGGCAGGTCCAGCTCCTTGCCCTTGGGGGCGCCGGAACCGACGAACACGGCATCGTAGCCTTCGTCCAGAAGCGCGCGCATGCTCTCGACCGGGCTGTTGAGCCGCAGGTCCACGCCCATGTCGGTGATGTAGTCGATCTCCTCGTCGAGGACTTCGGCCGGTAATCGGAAGGCCGGGATGTTCGAGCGCATCAGGCCGCCGGGCACGTCCAGTGCCTCGAACACCGTGCACTCGTAGCCCAGCGGCATCAGGTCGTTGCATACCGTCAGACTGGCGCAGCCGGCGCCGACCAGCGCGATGCGTTTGCCGTTCTTGCGCTCGGGAACGAGCGGCAGTCGGGCTTCGATGTCCGACTTGTGATCGGCTGCGACCCGCTTGAGCCGACAGATGGCCACCGGCTTTTCATCGACCCGGGTGCGGCGGCAGGCAGGCTCGCAGGGACGATCGCAGACCCGGCCGAGAATGCCGGGAAAGACATTGGACTCCCGATTCACCATGTAGGCGTCGGTAAATCGCCCCTGGGCGATCAGGCGGATGTATTCGGGGACATCGGTATGTGCGGGGCAGGCCCACTGGCAGTCGACAACCCGATGGAAGTACTCCGTGTTGCGCGTATCGGTCGGCTTCACGTGAAGGAACTCCTTCGGGTCGCCCTCGTGGGCCAAGCATACATAAAATCGCCCGAGCGGACCAGAGACGGCGACATTCCGGCGTGGCCTCAGCCGCCGCCTTCCTGTTCCTCCAGGTCACGCTTGTGCTTGTCGGCCGCATCCTGAAGCTGGTCTTCGACGTTGCGAGCCTTGTCGAGCGGGCGCTGGTAGACGCCCCCGCCCTCTTCCCGCGATTCGGAGTCGTTCGCCTCCACCCGGTCGGGCGCGGTGCCGTCGCTGCACGCGCAAGCCAGAAGCAAACCGAGGGCGGCCACTAGAGCGGTCTTGTTGATCATGGCGGTACCGGTGTGTCTGAAAGAAGGCTTCTTCTCCGTTATCGGCAAGCGTACCGCAATTCCTCTTGCCCGCACAGGCGTTCCGATGCTCGAGCGCCCGCCATACTTAATGACGGGCGCCAATATCGCCGACCCTCAGGGTGTGACGCGTTCGACCTCTCCGTTGACGGTACCGGCAACGATCAGCTCAACCCGGCTGTCGATGCGAAGGTTGCCGGTCACGACGGCGTCGCTGCCGATTTCAACCGTGGGCATCGCTTCGTCATAGTCGGCGTCGAGCACGAGCACAATGTCGCCATCGACTTCGCTGCCATCGAGAACGCGGATATCGCCGGCCTCGGGCCAGGTCTTGCTACCCCCCAGACCGAAAAAGCTGCCGCCGCTGCCCGCGTCATTCTTCTTGATCTCGATGACCAGATCACCGCCCGAGCGACTGCCTGCCTCGAGCAGGATGTCACCGGTCAGGGTCTGGATGCCCTCTTCTGCCGTGGCACCGCTGAGTTTGACGCGACCGTTGCGCGTGGCGATGCGTCCGGTAACCCGGCTGCCCTTCTCGAGCGAGATGCCGCCATTGCGCGTCTCGGCCGTCCCTTCAACGACAGCTTCGGAAGCGACGTTGATGCCGCCGTTTCTGGAGAGCAGCTTTCCGGTTCGGGCCCGGGAGCCGACCACGATGCTGCCGTTGCGCGTCTCCAGTGCGTCGGCGGTTGTGCCGTCACCCAGCTTGATCTGTCCGTTGCGGGACTCGACACGGCCGTATTGGCCGTTCTCGCCCAGGACGATGGACCCGTTGCGCGAATAGACATCGCTCGCGGTAACCGACTTGCCGGTTGTAATGTGGCCGTTGCGGCTGTCCAGGGAGCCCTCGATGACTGCTTCATCGCCAACCCGAATGGCGCCATTGCGGGTCTCGAGGTTGCCCTCGTGCGTAGCACCGGGGGGAATGGAAATGCTTTCATTGGACGCTGCCAGTGAAGATGTGGCCATAAGGATGGCCGCGACCGTAATGAATGTTCTGTGGATGGACATGGGACTGCCTCTTTTGAATGATCAGTACGCCTGTATTCAAGCACAGGCTGGGCCCGGAATACACGTGCCAGAGGTCATGTCCCGGTAAGTGGTACAGCGATCGTTCCCGCTCGTTTGACCTGTATCAATGCGTCATGGCCCGACTCGGCGTATCGTGAGAATTGCCGGCTCCAATCAATGCTGGCTCCAATCAATGCTGGCTCCAATCAAGGAGGCTTGATTATGGCACTTCCCCGCAAACGCACACGCAGCAACCAACCCACCACGGGCAACGCCCTTCGACACTTGATGTCCCTGGCCGACTGGCCGTTCGAGGAACTTCCCGATGAAGCTTTCTTCGGCGAGGCCTGGGCCCCGGCCGTTGATCTCAAGGAAAACAAGAAGGGTTATGTCGTCCAGGCCGATATCCCCGGTGTCGATCCCAATGATATCGACGTCACTCTGGAGAAAGGTGTTCTGACGATCCGGGGCAACCGCAAGGAAGAGCACCGCGACGAAGGTGACGATTTTCACCGCGTCGAGCGCTTCTCCGGAAGTTTTTCCCGCCAGTTCTCGCTGCCCGATGCCGACGAAGACGGCGTCGAAGCCAGGATGAAGGACGGCGTACTGGAAATCCACGTTCCCAAGTCCGAGAAAGCGGCGGCCCGCAAGATCGAAATCAAGGGCTGACGCAATCATTAAAGGACACCACTCGCACCGAGGAGATAGATCCATGAGTGTCGCAAAGGTCGTAGAAATTACATCCGACTCCAACGAAAGTTTC
Organism: Wenzhouxiangella sp. 15190; assembly: GCF_003417465.1. GTDB lineage: Bacteria > Pseudomonadota > Gammaproteobacteria > Xanthomonadales > Wenzhouxiangellaceae > Wenzhouxiangella. The sequence continues at coordinate 55,330 of NZ_QVMV01000028.1, read as the reverse complement.
GAGGACGCCATTCGCCGTGGTATCGAGCGCGCCGAGAAGTCGCTGAAGAACGTGCGCGGCGCCTGGATCGCGGAGCAGAAGGTTATGGTCGAAGACGGCAATATCATCCGCTACAGGGTGAACATGCGCGTCAGCTTCGTTCTCGAATAGCGCGAGTGCACCGCTGATGAGCGATTGTTGGGTCGTCGTTGCAGACAGTTCGCGCGTGCGGTTATTCCGCAAGGGTTCGGGACAGGCACTCGAGGAATTCGATGTGATGCTCAATCCGGACTCGCGCCTGCGTGAACAGGATCTCGTGACGGATGGGCCCGGCCGGGGCTTGAATCGTTCCCGCGCCGGACGTTTTGCGATGTCCGAGTCGGAAAGCCAGCGCGAGCATTCCGAGAAGGCGATGGCGGCGGAGCTGGCCGGGCGACTACGTCAGGCTCGCCTCGACGGCAGCCTGGACCGGCTGCACGTGCTGGCTGCCCCGCACTTCCTGGGTGAACTTCGCAACCACCTGGACGACGAAACCCGCGAACTCATTCGCAGCGAGACCGACAAGAACGTTTCGAGGCTGGATCCCGCGGCCATTCGCGACCAGTTGCCCGAGTACCTGTAAGGGCAGCTGGTCGCTCACTCGCAGTGATGGCCCAGCATCTCGAGCCCTTCGTTGAGGTGGTCGGCTAGCAGCGGATGCGCCAGCAGGTAATCGGCCGTGTACTCGGTCCACTGCGCGTCGGCCTCCGCAGCCGCGTCGCTCCATTCGACCAGGTCGTAATCACCGCGTCCGACCCACAGCAGCGTGACAAGCTGCACCTGCTGGCCACGATCCAGATCGGCGATGATATTGCGAAATTCGCCGACGATGGGATCTTCACCGTGCTGCTCCAGCGCATTGAATACCAGGTCGTCGGTCAGGCTGTCTGGCTCATCCTCGACCACGACCGAATCCTGAGCGTGAAAATCACGCGCGAGCTGAATGAGCTGGCACACGTCATCGGGATTGACCCGGAGCGTCGGTGTCGTCTCGTTCCTGTCGGCGGATTGTTTCCTGCCGTCCATGACAGACTCCTCCTCGCATCGATGCGTTGTTGCACAACAATTCCATAATAATCGCTTCCCACTCGAGCCGATTTGACCTCGATCACTGAACCGGAACCTTCTTCGCGCGACAAGCCGCGATATCGCCAGCCTGGCCCGTCATGAAAGTCAACGGTGTCGGGGACAGTGTCAGGAAATTGCGCTTTTGTTGATTTATGTCACGAGCCTGAAGTCGAGTGAGACCTAATATGGGTGTTTACCCATCATTTTAAGAGGGTCCAAAACAGTGAAGACCATCTTGTCAGTCTTCGTGCTGACGCTGATATTGACACTTCCGGGTTGCGCCACCGGCCCCAAGGAAGAAGTGGGCATGGTCATCGGAGGGGTGCTCGGCGGGGTCCTCGGCAGCCAGGTCGGCAGTGGTCGCGGCCGGACCACGGCCACCGTCATCGGCGCCCTCGCCGGCAGTGCTATCGGCGGCTCCATCGGCCGCGAAATGGACGAACTCGACCGCATGAAGATGTCTGCTACGCTGGAGACCACCCGCACCGGTGTGGCCACCACCTGGACCAATCCCGATACCGGCTACGACTACCGCATGGAGCCCACCCGAACCTACGAGTCGGCCGAGGGCCCCTGTCGCGAATACGTCCTGGACGCCGAAATCGGCGGCCGGACCGAGCAGGTCTATGGAACCGCCTGCCGCCAGGCCGACGGGAGTTGGCGGATTGTTGATTAGGGCAAGAGTCGCAAAATCACATCAAGGAGAAATTTTAGGTGACTGAAAGTCGAATCGCATTTTCTGGAAAAAACGCCACCTCGTATACGCCACCCGGGATGCGGGGTCGAACCTGGACCAGCAAAGTCTTGGTCGGTCTTCTGACCTGGCTGGTGGCTTGCGGCGTATCGGCCCAGGAACCCGAACCCGAAACTTACGTCGACGTACCGGTTCCTCGGCTCACCGAGTGGAACAACGTCAATGCACGAACCGTCATCGAGGACACCGCATCGACGACCGCCATCTTCCGCCATACGCGACAGGCCGAGGAAGTGCTGGGCCGGACCTACATTTATCCGGACCAGGCCACCAAGGACGCGGATCCCGATGGCACTGGCGCGGGCAGCGTGGCATTCATCGGCTGGGCGCTGGATGACGGCAGCGGTCGCCCGCCAGGGATCCAGGCGGTCACCGACGATTACGAGTTTCCCGTGGCCAACTGCATCATGGCCTCGGGCGAGCGGATCGACGAGGAGTTCGGTGAACTCGTTCCCAAGACCTGTAGCGATCCCCAGGGCAGCTCCAAGCGCTACTTCCTGGAAGTGACCCAGGCCGATGTGCCGATCGACCTGGTCTTCGACACCGGCATGAAGGATATTCGCTACAAGGGCGTCAAGGACCCCGAAGACGACGGTGGCGCAGCACTGGAAGCGTTCCGTGAGGAATACGGCATCGGCCGCATCTACCGGGTCATCCAGAAATTCATTAACAATACCGACGAGCGCATCGTAAGCCTTCGCGTGGAACTCGGCACCGGTGTCGGTGACGATTTCGTGCCGCTTTCCTTCGAGGAAGATGGCGTCGCCTTCGAGATGCGCCCCCTGGTACCGCGCGAGTTTTTCGAGGGTGAAACCGGCGCCCCGGATCGGGAAGTTTGGCAGGAGAATCGATACGCCACATTTGCACCCAAGCTGTTCGACGACGGCCTGCGGCCGCGATTCGATCCCGGCTTCTTCAGCGATGCAGCTGCCGGCATCTTCCCGCCGCAGGATGTGGAGGGCCCCGAAAAGAGCCAGTACATCGAAAGTGGCTACCAAGTGACAGACGGTCGTATCGGCGCCATAACCCTCAACTACTTCGACATGCCCAACCAGCAGGCGGCCGGTGCAGGACTGACTGGCAACCTGTTCGGCTACATGATGCCCGACCTGCTGGTACCCACGGTAATCGCCTTGCACGAAGACGGCGATCCGGAAACCGAGTCGGATGCCGTGGTCGCCTGGTGGGATGGCAGCGACTGGCGCTATGGCCAGGCCGGTGATCCGGATACCGGTGCCGACCCGTGGTCCGTGGTGCCTCTGGATGAGCTCGAACAGTGGGCATCATTTCTGCTGGGGCAAAACATCCCGGACTCCGATCCGGGACGCTTCGAAAGTCTCCTCAGCGACGATCTCAGCGGCGCCAACATGGACACCTACATTTATATCGGCGAAGAGATTGTCGACGAAACGACGGGGATGCCGCGCTACGACAGTCTCACCCTGCGCTTGATTCCGACATCCGTCAGTAGCCTGGGACTGGGCGACATCGCCGGCAGCGAGGATCCGGAATGGACACTGCCCGGCAACGAGCCGCCGACGCTGGAAAGCTACATGCCGGCAACGGGTGAACCGGTGGCCATCAACGATATCGCCGTCACCGATTTCGAGCAGCCGGTAACCATCAATATTCTGGCCAATGACCTGCTGGACGGCGCGCTGATCGATCCCGACCCCGCGGTATCAACGGTCGTGATCACCTCCCAGCCGGCCAATGGAACGGCCACGCTGGATGGCACCGACAATACCGTGGATTTCGTGCCGGATGCTGGTTTCGAGGGTGACAACACGTTCAACTACACCGTCGAGATCGACGGCGTGGTCTCCAACGAGGCGACGGTCAAGGTAACGGTCAATCCCGAGCCGGTGCCGAATGCGCCGGTGGCCGAGAACGATTTTGCCGAGACCTTCCGGGAGATTCCGGCCACCATCGATGTGCTCGCCAACGATACCTTCCAGGACGGACCGATTCCCGTAGACCTCTCGACCATCACGATCGTTGATCAGCCCCTTTCGGGTACGGCCTCGGTCGAGAACGATGCCATCGTCTACACGCCGGACGAAGGATTCCTGGGCTTCGAGCGCTTCACCTATCGGGTGACCACCGACGGCAACGATTCGAACCTGGCCCTGATCACCGTGCGCGTGGATGAATGGCCGGCAGACTTCGACTTCATCTTCAGCGATCGTTTCGAAGCCGTAATCGAATGATCAGGCAAGGTCTCCCGCCCCGCGCGGGCGGGAGACCGCCCTGCTCTGGTCTTGCCGGAGTCATGACCGTGCATGTCCGTTTCGTGGTGCTTGCTTGCTGGCTTTTAGTGCCCGCTCAGCTTGTTCATGCCAACTCCTACGGCGTCATCAACACCACTCTACGACCCGGCGATTCGGGCAATGGTTGTGCAAGCTGTCACGGTGCCTTACCCGGCGTGGTCGACGTGCAAGTCCAGGGTGACAGCGGCGTGCTTCCGGGAGCGAGCGCACGTTACTCGGTCATCATCGACAACATCAGCAATGCGTCGGCCCGGGGCGGCTTTACCGCTGCCGTCACGGAGCAAGGTTCCTGAACTGGATGTCTACTCCGCCGGCAGCAGCCAAGCCGTCTGGATCGAACTGATCCATGCCGATCGCTTCGAGGACGCACCTTGACGGGGCAAGATATCTGTAGTTCTATCGGGTGAAAACCCAACACTGGGAGGATCGACATGGGAATCTGTGCAACCTGTGGCAACGACTACGAAAACACGATACTGGTCGTCAAGGATGGCAAGGAATACGAGTTCGACTGTTTCGAGTGTGCCGTCCAGGAGTTGGCCCCGGTGTGCGGCCAGTGCGGCGTCCGAGTGATCGGACATGGTGTGGAGCACGAAGGCAACATCTTTTGCGGTGCTCATTGCGCCCATCGGGCGGGCATCACGGTGTTGGTGGACCACGGCTGATCGACATTCCCTTCCGGACGACTGTGAACTGAACCATGTCGACCGGCCGTTTTATTCTGGGCACCTCGGGCTGGGACTACGGGCACTGGTCGGGGGTCTTCTATCCGGACGGCCTGCCCCGCCGGGAATGGTTCGACTTTTACGCCGGGCAGTTCCAGACGGTGGAAATCAACAATACCTTCTATCGCCTGCCCGGGGAAGCCACCTTCGACAGTTGGCGCGACAAGGCGCCTGCAGGCTTTGCCTATACGCTCAAGTTCAGCCGCTACGGCAGCCACATCAAGCGCCTGCGCGATCCGGCCGACACCATCAGCGTCTTCATGGCGCGTGCCGAACGCCTGGGCAGCCATCTTGGAGCGATTCTGGTGCAACTGCCGCCACATTGGCGGGCCAATCCCCAGCGCCTGGATCGATTCCTCGCTGCGACACCCCGTCACCGGCGCTGGGCTGTCGAGTTCCGGGATGCCGACTGGCTGCGGCCCGAGATCTTCGAGGTGCTCGAACGCCACGGAGCTGCCCTGTGCATTCATGACCTGCTGCCCGACCATCCATGGGAACTGACGGCCAACTGGGCCTATCTGCGTTTCCATGGAGCGACCGGGAACGGCGATTTTTCGCCGCAGTTCCTCAGCGCCCGGGCCGATCGCATCGCCAGGCTGCTGCGAGCGGGTCGCGATGTGTATTGCTACTTCAACAACGATTCAGAAGGCTTCGCGCCAAAGAACGCCATGGCCCTCGGGCGTTATGTCCGGCATCGCCTGGAAGGCTGAGCGAATCGCTGCCCCTGTGCAAGGGAAGCGGTTGCTTCTAGGATTCATGCGCACTGCGTTTGCGGATGGCCTTGTAAGCCTCGACCACGACGATAACGGACAGCGTAATCAGGAGGAGGACGCTCCAGGTCTCGAGCGAGACGGGTTGCGTGCCGAGAACGTCGCTCAGGCCCGGAATATACATGGATGCGATGTGTACGCCCTGTGCGAGCACGACCGTGATGATGAGCAACCAGTTTCCGGAAAGGGGAACCTTGAACGCGGAGCGCTCCTCGGAGCGGCAGTTGAAGATATGGATGTTTTCAAATAGCACCATGAGAAGAAGGATGATATTGCGCGCTTCATCCGTCCCCATGCCGACGTGCTGGATCAAGTAGTAGAAGACGCCGTAGCTAACCACGCCGATCCATGCGCCGGACAGAAGCACCTGTTCCATCATGCGCCGGTTGAAGATGGGTTCGTCCGGCCGGCGTGGACGGCGCTTGAGGACGCCCGGCTCGCCCCGCTCGAATGCGAGGGCGACATCCTGTATGCCGTTCGTCACCAGGTTCAGCCAGAGCAGCTGCGCCGCGAAGAGCGGTAGTGGCAATCCGCTGGCCAGTGCGAGCGCAAACAAGGTCAGCTCTGCCACGCTCGTGCTGATCAGCAGCCACACCACCTTTCGCACGTTGTCGTAGGCGATCCGGCCTTGCTCGATGCCCTTGACGATGGAGGCGAAGTTGTCGTCACCGAGAATCAGTTGTGCGGTGCGGCGGGCCACATCCGTGCCGCCCTTGCCCATGGCCACACTGATATGCGCGGCGTTCAGGGCGGGGGCGTCGTTGACGCCGTCGCCGGTGACCGCCACGAACGCGCCGCGATCCTGCAGGTACTCGACGAGACGCGTCTTCTGATGCGGTTCGATGCGGGCAAAAACATGGCTCCGGTCGATCGTGTCGGAAGCCTTGCCGTGTTCCTTTTCGGAGCGTTCCTCGCCCACAGCTTCGATCAGCTCCGGCCCGGTGACCGATTCCTCGTCCTCCTTCGCGATGCCAAGCTTGCGCCCGATTGCGATGGCGGTATCGGGATGATCGCCGGTGACCATGCGGACGTCCACGCCTGCATCGTGGCAAGCGTCGACCGCATCCGGCACTTCGGGGCGCAGCGGATCGATCAACCCGACGAGGGCCTGGAACTCGAGATTCTCGAGAGCGGACTCCTCGCCCTCTTTCGCCGCGTTCTCGTCTTTGACCGGGCCACCCGCGACGGCCAGGACGCGGTAACCCTCGGCTGCCAGCTTTTGCGCTTCCCGGTGGATGGCGTCGCGCTGGTCTTCGGCGCACATCTCGGCAATCGTTTCGGCGGCGCCCTTGACGTGGGCGTGGATCTCGTCGCCGCGGCGGTTGAAGGAGGCGGCGAATTTGCGCTCTGAACTATAGGGAATCTCGCCGACTTGCTCGCGCCCGTCCTCCTCGATCAGGGATTCCCGCCGGATATCCAGTTTTCGACCGGCGATGAGAAAAGCCACATCCAGGGTGTCGCCCTGCGTCTCGAGCGAGCCGTCCTCGCCCTTTTCGATTTCCGCTTCGTTGGCGAGCACGGCCGAGCCGATTGCCTCCGCGATGCGTTCTCCGGACTTGTCCGGGGGCGGTTCGTCGGAATCGCCCTTGCGGAGTTCCCCCTCGGTTTCGAGGCCCTCGCCGGTGAGGTCGAAGACACCCTCGTCGAGGAGAGCGAAACATTTCACGGTCAGGCGGTTTTCCGTCAGGGTGCCGGTTTTGTCGCTGCAAATCTCGGTGCAAGAGCCCAGCCCCTCGACCGCCGGCAACTGGCGGATGATGACCTGTTGCCGGGCCATGCGGTAGGAAGCGACCGAGAGTGCGACCGTAACCGCGACGGGCAGTCCGGCCGGGATCGCGGAGACCGCGAGCGCAACGGCAAGCAGGAAGGTCTCCCCCCAACTGCTGCCGGCCGCGATCTGGGCCGCTCCGAGCGCAAGGACTGCCACGACGATGAAGACCGCGATCAGGCGCGTGAGCCGGCGCATCCGCTGAACCAGCGGCGGGTCCTCCGACTCCTCGGTGAGGGAGCGCGCAATCTGCCCGACCTCCGTCCGCCCGCCGGTGGCGCACACGACACCGCGCCCGCGCCCGCTGGTGACGGTAGTGCCCGCATAGAGCATGTTGTCGCGGTCGCCGAGCGGGGTGTCTTCCGCCAGCTCCGTTTCGCTGTCCTTGTCGACCTGTTCCGACTCGCCCGTCAGCAGGGACTCGTCCACACGCAGTTCGTCTTCGTCCGCCAGTCGAATGTCGGCGGGCACGGCGTCACCGGATGTGACCGCCACGATATCGCCCGGAACCAATTCCTCGGCATTGATTTGGCGCTTCTTGCCCGCCCGGATCACCCGGGCCGTCTTCTGGATCACACCTTGCAGGGACTGGGCGCTGATCTGCGCCTTGTACTCCTGGATAGTGCCCAAAGTCGCGTTGAAGGCGAGCACCGCGAAAATGAAGATCGCATCGCTCCAATGCTGAATCGCGAGCGAGACCGCGCCGGCGAACAGCAGCACGTAGATGAGCGGATCGCGGAACTGCTTGAGAAACACGATCAGGACACTGTCCAGCTTTTTCTCGGGCAGCTTGTTGGGGCCGAACTTTTCCTGCCGTTCGGCAACCTGGTCTTGGGTCAGCCCCTCACGATCGCCGTCGAGCCGGTCGAGGCAATCCTCGTATCCGAGGGCATGCCAGGCCTCGTTCTTGTTGCCTTCCCGCTTGGTGTTTGCCGCCATCGGCTGGTCCCCGTTCAGGAAAAATTTCGCCACTGCGGCGCCGATCGGACATCAGAGGTTCACCGCCTTACCACTCTGACATAATGTGATCTGTGGAGCTCGAATAGTTGCACTTTAACCCGACCCACCCGGAGGGTGTCATCAATGAAAAATGTGTTCGTCATGGGGATGGATCCCTTCAATCAGGAGCTGCTCGAAACCATTTCCGATTCCCGGGATGGCGACGAGAAATACCGTTTTCACTGCCTGTTCGATTACTCGGAAATCGTCGAACCCGAGGACGGTGAATACCCCTCCCTGGACGATCTGCGCAAGCGGGCCAAAAGCCGGTTTGCCGAAGTCGAAGGCGGCCCTGACGCTGTCATGGGGTACTGGGATTTTCCCACCAGCGGGTTTGTTCCGGTCATTGCCCACGATGCCGGTTTGCCGGCACAACCGCTGGAATCGGTAGGGCGTTGCGAACACAAGTACTGGTCGCGCCTGGAGCAGAAGGCCGTTCTGCCGGACATGGTTCCGAATTTTCAGGCCTTGAATCCATTCGCCGATGATCCGGTCGCGGATATACGCATTAACTATCCATTCTGGCTCAAGCCGATCAAGTCGCATTCCTCATTCCTGGGTTACTACATCAAAACCCCGGACGACCTTCGCTCGCACCTGCCGGAAATTCGAGACAACATCGGCATATTCGGCCGTCCCTTCAATGAGTTCCTGAGCCTGCTCGAGATGCCCGAGGAGGTCGAGGCGGTCGACGGCTATCATTGCATTGCCGAGGAAATCATATCGAGCGGAACCCAGGCCACTGTGGAGGGCTATTGCTGGAACGGCGAAATCCAGATCTTCGGTGTCATCGATTCGATCAGGGCCGGCCGTCATCATTCCAGTTTCTCGCGCTATCAATATCCGTCGAAACTGCCACCCGAAGTGCAGGAGCGCATGATCGGAGCAGCACGCCAGGTCATGCGCCAGTTCGACTACGACCAGGGCACCTTCAATATCGAGTTTTTCTGGAACAAGGCTGACAACAGCATGAAATTGCTGGAAATCAATTCCAGGATCTCCAAGTCGCATTCGCCGCTATTCCTGCTGGTGGACGGGGCGACCAATCAAAAGGTGGTTCTGGACCTGGCGCTCGGTCGCGAACCGGAGTTTCCGCATCGCCGGGGCGACTACAGCCTGTCGGGCAAGTTCATGATGCGCGTATTCAAGGACGATATCAGTGACGGCGTGATCAAGCGCGTGCCCGACAAGGACGACATGGAACGGGTGAAGCAGGCGTTTCCCCATACCTATATTCACCTGTTGGCTGAAGAAGGCATGCGCCTGAGCGACCTGAACTTCCAGGACAGTTACAGTTACGAGATTGCCGTGGTATTTGTGGGCGCACACTCCCAGAAGGAACTTCTTGACCACTTCGATGAGATCGAAAAGCTCTTGCCTTTCGAGTTCGACGAGGATTGAAGCCTGTGGAGCAAGGCTGGCCCGTTTACTCGCCGGCGGCGGCGACCAGGGCTTCGTTGTCGATGATGTGAATCTCGCGGTTGTCGACCGAAAGGATGCCACGCTCCTGGAACCGGCTGAATGTCCGCGACAGGGTTTCGGGTGCCAGGCCCAGAAAACAAGCCAGGTCGCGACGGTTGAAGGGAAGCATCAGGTCGTAATAGCTTCGGCCCCGTTCGCCTTCCTCGCGTGAAAAATCGAGGAGAAATTCGGCCAGTCGCCGTTCGGCCGGGTGGCGGTCCATGTACAGCAACCGGCTGAACCGCTGCAATTCGCGGTACATGCCCTCCAGGACGCTCATGTAGCCGGCGGTGCCCGCGTCCCCGACCTCACCCCGACCCAGATCGACGAGTTCGAGACTGGCGATCTCCAGCGCCACGACGCTGCAACTGGCGGGGCGGCCGATCAGGATATCGAATCCCAGCACATCGCCCGGACCATGCATGCCCAGGATCTGCTCCTCTCCATCTCGATGAACGCGATAACTCTTGAGGTGACCACTACGGACGATAAAAGCGTCGCTTTGTGCGTCGCCCGCCTCGAACAAATGGTCCCCGGTCTGGAGAATCCGGCGCGGGGCGATCCCGTTCCGGAAACGTCCAGGCCAAGTCGCCGGTCGTGCCGAGGCTGCTTTTGCCTTCCCCCCCAAAGCCCGTAGACTCTGATCCATCTGTGCTCCCTCCCGGGGATTGCCCGGATGGTGCCAACCGAATGCCTGCACCCGTCATGAACTGGGTGCTTCCGGGTCAATTTAACGGATCAGGGGAAACCTACAAATAAGGGAACCCCCTTATGCGGGGATCAGTGATTCCTCGACCGCGTTCAGCCAGTCTCTGGGAGAAAAGGGCTTGGCGAGTATGCGTCTGGCGCCGGCTTGCGCGGCGCGGCGGGCGAGATCACCATCTGGCCAGGCCGTCAGAACCACCGCGGGAGGATGTTTTCCGGACGAACTGAGCGTCTCAAGGAGCTCCGCGCCGTTCATGCCCGGCATCTGAAGATCAAGAACGAGGCATTCCGGCCGCCCTTCCCCCGAAAAAGAGGTGGCCAGGTAATCCTGTGCGCTGGCATAGCCTCTGACACGCCAGCCGCGCGCCTCACCCAGCAGCGTCAGACTGCTTCGCACGGCTTCGTCATCATCCACGACATGGATCAAGGGCTGTACCCGCCAAGTGTTCATGTTCGTTTCCCGGGTGGTTACACCAACCAGCAGGAATGGCAGTCAATTGGAGCATAATGCACGGAACAGCTTCATGATGCTGGTCAACGATTTCTTATTTTATTTCACTTTTATGAATCGGGCGCGCTGCTTTCGAATGCCGGTTTCATTCGCGCCAGGTCGGCGGCCGTGCGCAAAGCCAGCTTCTTCATGGCGCGGCCGCGGTGAATTTCGACGGTCCGTTCGCTGATGCCCAGCTCCAGCCCGATCGCCTTGTTTGTCAGCCCCGAAGATGCCAGCTGCGCCACTTCGAACTCGCGCACGGTCAGCCGGGAAATCCTCTCCTTCTCGCTATTGCTGGCTTCCAGGTCGAGCATTCGGCGCTTGTGCTCGGCCACGCCCTTTTCAATCCGGTCCAAAAGGATTCCGGGCTTAAGCTGGTTCTTCTGCAGGAAATCCACCGCGCCGGTCTTCAGGGCATTGACTGCTGCGGGCACGTCACCGTGGCCGGTCAGGAAGACGATCGGGATACTCCAGTCCGCATCCGCCAATCTCTTCTGTACCTCGGTGCCCTTCATCCCGGGCATTTCAAGATCCAGCAACAAGCAGGCCGGACCGTCCGGCGGTCCGCAATCGAGCAAGTCCTCGCCGCTGCGATGGCAACGCGTATCGAATCCGGCTGTATCGAGCAGTAGCGACAGCGATTCCCGCACCGGCCCGTCGTCGTCGACGATCACGACGGTACCCTTTTCACCTCGCGCTTCAGTTGCCATACTCGTCACTCAGGGGAACGGTAAAAATGAACACTGCGCCCCCTTCCCGACTGTTGACGGCCTCGAGCTCACCGCCGTGACGATCGACGATCGAGCGGCAGATCGACAGCCCCTGCCCCAGCCCCTCGGCTTTGGTGGTGTAGAAGGGATGAAAAAGCTGCGGGATGGCTGCCTCGTCCAGCCCCTTACCCGAGTCCGTAACCTCGATGCGACATCGATCGCCTTCGGGAAGCCGCCGGCTGCGGATGACGATCCGGCGATCGCCGTCGACATCGCGCAGCGCATCGATGGCGTTGCGGATCAGGTTGAACAGCACCTGCTCGATCTGGACGCGATTGACACGAACGTTTTCGATGGCGGGATCGATGTCGGTCTCCACTTCCACTTGCGCGCCACACAGTTCCGATTCCAGCAACAGCAACACGTGGTCCACCAGGGCCGCGGGATCGCAGTCGTCGCGGGAGTCTTCCAGATCTTTGCGCAGGAAATTTCGCAGCTGTTCGATGATCTGACGGGCGCGCTGACCCTGGGCGGCGATCTTCTCCAGGACCGGTTTGAGCGACTCTGTCGCTTCCGGATGATTCTCGAGCCTCATCAGCGAGGCCTCAGCGCTGGCTGCAATGGCGGTCAGCGGCTGGCTGATTTCATGCGCCAGGCCGGTGGCGATTTCGCTCATGGCCGAAAGGCGGGTGGTATGCGCCAGTTCGAGCAGATGTGACTGGGCCTCCCGCCTGGCCCGGTCGCGTTCCTCGCGCAAGCGCTGCTGATCGGTCAGATCAACCGTCACGATATAGAAGCCGTCGATGCGGCCGTTTTCTTCAAAGTTGGGAATATAGCTGCCGTGGATAAAGCGCGGGGGACCGTGCAGGTAGGTGATTTTCCCGTGATAGATCGAGCGCTTGCCGGCCAGGGCATTACTGAAATGAGGCCGCAATGTTTCGAAGGCTGCCTCGCCGATGATCGAGACCAGATGCTCACCGAGCAATTTTTCGGGTTTCAGGCCGAACCATTGCCGGTATCCGTCGTTGGCAAATCGAATGCAGAAGTCAGGGTCGACGTGCGCAATCAGCAGGGGCAGCGAGTCGAGCAGGTAGTGCCTTTCGTGCTCCCAGTGCCACTGCGCCCTCAGCGCGCGCTCGCGGTCGGTTACGTCGATCCCCGTGCCGACGTAACCGAGCGGGGGGCCCACTTTATCCCGCAGCGAGACATTACGCCACTGGATGAGCCGTTTGTCGCCTTTTATCGTGAGCCAGTGATTGATGTGGACATTGCTTGCCTCGCTTTCGCAGAGCCGGCCATGCACGTCCTTCACATCCGGAAGCTCATCTTCCGGAATCAGGCATGACCAGATGGGTTTTCCCAGCACATCAGCGGCCCGAAATCCGGTCAATTCTTCGCAGGCCCGATTGAACAGCTCGATCCGTCCCCTCTCGTCGAGCATGACGACGAGCAGGCCGGAAACATCAAGTAATGCGTCCAGCAAATGCGGTTTGTAGGTCTGCTCGATCTGTTTGTTGTCGGTCTGCCGGTCCATTCAACACGCCTTGCAGCCACTCTCCATGTGACCCCCATCACATCACGGAGTATATCAATGTTTATTGATTTGGATCAGTCGGCTATGACAACTGCAAAACGGCGGCTCGCTGCTTTGCCCTAAACCAGATCCCTGGGAATGGACTCGTCCCAGTTGTCGCTGTAGACGCGTTTCTCGCCTTCGTCGGAAAGCTCGTAGGCGTCGATGTTGGCATGCAGCAGGAAATGCGTGGCAGTCGAGGTGATGAACGTGCGTGTAACGGTTCGAATCTGCCAGTCGCCGCGCGCGAGCGTTCGTTCGGAAACGACTTTAGCCCGGGGTGAATGAAAATCGTCGGCCACCGTGGTGTATGTCTCCACGGTTTTCTTGGCCACCGTCATATCGATGTCGTCCAGGTGAAAGCAGCCGTCGTCATTGATGACCTCGAGCGTCGACTTGTCCAGTGCCAGATCGCGATGCACGAGCCAGTTGTGGTGTCCGGCTTCGATGTGCGTGACCGGACTCGGCGCCGTCCCCTCCGGCGGGTCGAACTCCGGCAGCGCCGCGTCTGCTTGGGTCGGTTGTCGTTGCGGCAGAACCAGGCAACTGTTTTGCGTGTGCACATGCAGGCATACCGGTTCCGGCGGTGGCCAGGCCAGTGGCCAGTAGGAGGTGGAAAGCGACAACCGCAGGCGATGGCCGGCCGGAAAGACCTGGGCGATGGCGTTCAGGGACACACGGACGCGATAGACCTTCCCGGGTTCGAGCGGCTCGGGACACTCGCTGCTGTCGCGATGGGTGAGATTGAGCAAGCCGTAGGTGATGCGCGTGGCCTTGTCGTCCGGCGCCATGTCCGACAGCCGCGCGGCAATCATCGCCACCGGCCGGTCGGATGAAATCTCGAGATCCAGATAGGGTTCACCCATGATCTCGAAGGTTTCCTCCAGCGGCTCGCTCTGGAAAACCAGGGCGCCGCCGTCTTCCTCGCGCTGGTCGTGTGCGAGATCCGGCCCGGCGGCGTAGGAACACCATTTGCCCGCGAACAGGCCCACCGTCAAAGGTGAACGAACGGTGGTCGCGTAAGGTTCGGGTTCGTCTCTAGCCGGCACCAATCCTTCACTGGATAGGGCGAGATGCCGCTCACTCACCCGCTCGGCCGGCCATTCGGACTCGGCTACCCAGCGCCCGGGGCGCTGCTTGTAGTAGGTCACCGGGGGCACGCTGTCCTGCATCCACACGCGCAGCATGGGCTCGTCCATGATGCCGCTGTCCGTATCCTTGAGCCACTGATCCCACCAGCGCACCACTTCCTGGACGAAGCCGATGGCCGGTCCCGGAACGCCCTGGTGCGGGTATTTGTGGCTCCAGGGCCCGATCAGGCCCTTGCGCGGCACCTGGAGATGCTCCATCAGCCGGAACACCACGTTGGAATAGCCGTCCGCCCAGCCGCTGACGGCATAGACCGGGCACTGGATGGCCGAATAGTCCTCGCAGACGGAGGCGTGCTGCCAGTACTCGTCGCGTCGCTGGTGCTGCAACCACTTTTCCAGCCACAGTCCGCTGCCCTCGAGCCGATCGAACCACATCTCGCGCCAGCGATCGCCCACCAGGTCGGGATCCGGCGGCAGCGAGTTGTAGGCGAACATCACCGAGGCCCAGGAAATGTTGTCTCCCAGCAGGCAGCCCCCCATGTGGTGCACGTCGTCGGCGAAGCGGTCGTCGGAGGCGCATACGGCCACCACCGCCTTGAGCTCGGGCGGTTGCAGCGCGGCGATCTGCAGGCCGTTGAATCCACCCCAGGAAATGCCGATCATGCCGATCTTGCCGGTGCACCAGGGCTGGCTCGCCAGCCACTTGAGCACTTCGCAGCCGTCATCGAGTTCCTGCTGCAGGTACTCGTCCTCGAGCACGCCGTCGGATTCGCCCGAGCCGCGCAGGTCGACCCGCACGCAGGCATAGCCGTGACCGGCGACGTAGGGGTGCATCACCTCGTCACGCTGGGCCGTCCCGAAACGCTTGCGGTAGGGAATGTATTCGAGAATAGCCGGCACGGGCTCGCCATCGCGTGGGCGCCAGATGCGCGCGGCGAGTCGGGTGCCGTCGGACATCGGGATCCAGACGTTGGCATCCTCACGGATGGGCCGTGGCAGTTCGTCGATCGTTTTCATCAGCAGATCGTCCTTATTGTCGGCACCAGGAAGAGCCCGTCGACATTCCTGTCGCCGGGGATACGTTCGATGATACCTTCATATTGCAAAATTTACGTCCCTGAAGGTGCGTTCGAAAGATGACTGAAGCGGCAACGATTGCGCAATTGGCCCTGCGACTGATGGACTTGACACGCCTGGAAGCCGACGACGACGAATCGGCGGTCCGGTCCCTGTGCCGCCGTGCGGGAACACCGTTTGGGCCGGTGGCGGCGGTCTGCGTCTATCCCCGCTTCATTCACGTTGCACAGGACGTGCTGAGCGAGGAGAAACTGGCCGGCCGGGTGCGGGTTGCCACCGTCGTCAATTTTCCGGGCGGGAGCGAGAGGCCCGATCGGGTAATCGCCGAGATCCGCGAAGCACTCGAAGCCGGGGCCGATGAAATCGACCTGGTCTTTCCCTGGCGCTCACTTCGCGAAGGCGATGCGGAGGCCGGCCGCAAGCTGGTGATGGCCGCGCGGAAAGCATGCGGCGAACATCTCCTGAAGGTGATTCTCGAAACCGGCGAGCTGGCCGACGCCCAATTGATCCGAAAGGCCGCCGAAATCGCCGTCGAGGCCGGCGCCGATTTTCTCAAGACCTCGACCGGCAAGGTGCCCGTCAACGCCACGCCGGAGGCCGCGCGCATCCTGCTCGAGACCATCCATGACAGTGGAGCCGAGGTGGGCTGCAAGGTCTCGGGCGGTATCCGGACTGCCGGGCAGGCCAGGGAGTATCTGGAAATCGCCGCCGGCATCATGGGGAAGAACTGGATAACCCCCGAGCACTTCCGCTTCGGTGCCTCGGGCCTGCTCGACGATCTGCTGGCCACTCTGGAAGATTGATGCAGTTTCGCGAGATACTCAGACAAAAACGTGATGGCCGTGCGCTCGATGCCGCAGCCATCGAACAACTGGTCGAGGGCATCACCGACGGCTCGCTCGGCGACGAACAGCTCGGTGCTTTTGCCATGGCCGTGTTTCTCAACGGCATGGAAGACGGCGAATGCGTTTCCCTGACCCGGTCCATGCGTGATTCCGGGCAGGTCTTGCGATGGGATGACCCTGCCCTGCCCGGCCCCGTGCTCGACAAGCATTCCACCGGCGGGGTCGGCGACGCGACTTCCTTGCTGGTCGCACCCATCGTTGCCGCCTGCGGCGGGTTCGTGCCCATGATCGCCGGGCGCGGCCTGGGCCATACCGGCGGGACCGTTGACAAGCTGGCGGCCATACCCGGCTACGAAGTCTCGCCGCCCACCGCTCGTTTCCAGGAGATCGTACGTGACATCGGCTGTGCGATGATTGGCCAGACGGCGGACCTCGCGCCGGCCGACCGTCGCCTCTACGCGGTCCGCGACGTCACCGCCACGGTGGAATCGGTGCCCCTGATCGTCGCCTCCATCCTGTCGAAGAAACTGGCCGAGGGGCTCGAAGGCCTGGTGCTCGACATCAAGACCGGTAACGGTGCGGTCATGACCGACCCCGACGAAGCGCGTTACCTGGCCCGTCGGCTGACGGAAGTCGGCACACTCGCCGGCGTGCGCACGCACGCCCTGCTGACCGACATGAGCCAGCCGCTGGCCGACAGCGCCGGTAATGCCCTGGAACTTGCGGAAGTCGTCGATTGCCTGCGCGGCCAACCGCGCCGGGACACGCTCATGACACTGAGCCGGGAGCTGGCGATCGAGACGCTTCTGGCCGGCCGCCTGGCCGAAGATCGTGACACGGCAAGGCAGCAAGTCGAATCGGCGATCGAAAGCGGTCGCGCCGCCGAACGCTTCGCCGCCATGGTCGGCGAGCTCGGTGGACCTTCGGACCTGATCGAGCGGCCGGACAAGTATTTGCCCGAAGCGCCGGTCGTCGAAGACGTGTACGCCGATCGGCCGGGTTTTGTAGCGTCCTGCGACGTTCGCGCCATCGGCATGGCCGTGGTGGATCTCGGCGGCGGGCGCCGCAGTGCCGACGACCGGATCGATCCGGCGGTCGGTCTCAGCGGCCTGGCCCAGATCGGCGACGATGTGGGTACGGATCGTCCGCTGGCTCGAATCCACGCGCGCAGCGCAGACGACGCTGAACGCGCCGCAACAGCCGTTCGAGATGCCTGCCGAATCAGCGAACAACCTGCCGAGCGACCGGAACTGGTCTCGGAAAGACTGACCCCCGGAGAATCCTGATATGCCGCGTGCCCTCGTGATCGTGCTCGACTCCTTCGGCATCGGTGCATCCGCCGACGCCGAACGCTTCGGCGACGCCGGGGCCGACACGCTCGGTCATATCGCCGAGTATCGAAGCCGGAACGGCCGGCCGCTGTCGTTACCCAACATGGCGCGGCTGGGGCTGTTCCATGCCCATCGCGCCAGCACGGGGCAGCTTGCCGCCGGCGTCACCCTGCCGGACCGGGTGGACGGCGCCTGGGGTTATGCAAAAGAGATCTCCAGCGGCAAGGACACGCCCTCGGGCCACTGGGAAATGGCCGGTGTGCCCGTCCGCTTCGAATGGGGCTATTTCAGTGACAGGGAGAACAGTTTTCCGCCCGAGTTGCTCGAAGCCCTGATCGAGCGCGCCGATCTGCCGGGCGTGTTGGGTAATTGCCATGCCTCCGGCACGGAGATCATCGCCAGGCTCGGTGTCGAGCACATCGAGACCGGCAAGCCCATCGTCTACACCTCGGCCGATTCCGTCTTCCAGATCGCCGTCCATGAGCAGTTTTTCGGCCTCGAGCGGCTATACCGGCTGTGTGAAATCGCACGCGAGTTGCTCGACGACTATTGCGGCGACAATCCCATCGGGCGCGTCATCGCGCGTCCTTTCGTGGGCAACCACGCCGGCGACTTCAAGCGCACCGGCAACCGCCGCGACTTCAGCGTGCCGCCGCCCTCGCCCACCGTGCTCGAGCGCCTGGTCGACGACGGCGGCGAAGTCATCGCCGTTGGCAAGATCGCCGACATCTTTGCCCATCGCGGAATCAGCTCGACGATCAAGGCCGACGGCAACGCGGCCCTGATCGAGGCCACGCTCGAGGCGATGGATAAGTCCGCGAATCGCAGCCTTGTGATGACCAACCTGGTCGATTTCGACATGGTCCACGGCCACCGCCGTGATCCGGAAGGCTACGCTGATGCCCTCGAGTACTTTAATAAGAAGCTCCCCCATCTCATTGAAAAAATCGATGATGATGACCTGCTTATCTTGACCGCCGATCACGGCTGCGACCCGACCTTCGCCGGCAGTGATCACACGCGCGAGCACGTTCCGGTCCTGGCCCGGGGCGCGGGCCTTCCTTCGGGGTGTATCGGCGAACGGGCGACTTTTGCCGACATCGGCCAGACGCTGGGGGCATTCTTCGGGCTCGCTCCTCTCCCCGACGGCGAGAGCTTTTTGACAAGCGCCGAGCAGGCAATGGAGACGCCATGAGCGAAGCGATCGAACAGCAGTTGCTCGAAGAACTCAAGCGATTGCGAAAAAACGCCTATGCCCCCTACTCCGATCACCCCGTAGCGGTGATTGTCGAAGCCGCTTCGGGCAAGCGATTCGGTGGCAGCAATGTCGAGGTGGCCCACTTCAAGAGCGTCTGCGCCGAGGCCTCGGCCATTTCGGCAATGATTGCCGCCGGCGAACGCTCCATCCGCAGCGTCTGGGTGCTGGGTCCCAACGATCACCCGTGCACACCCTGCGGGGACTGCCGGCAGAGGCTGCGCGAGTTCGGTGCCGGAACGATGGTCATTCAGGCCGTCGACGAGCACGGCACAGTCACTCGGACCCATACGCTCGATCAACTTCTGCCGGAGGCTTTCGGGCCGCAGAACATCCCCGTCTGACGGACTGGCGGTGCAACTGGATTCCGGGGTACGCTGGAGCCGTAAAAGCAAGGGAGAGCAAGCATTGCGTTGGATGGCAGTTCCTTTACTGCTGCTCTGTCTTCAGGCCGCGGCGGAGGAGGTCGTCGTGGTCGGGGGAGAAGACGGCTACCGCCCCTACGAAACACTCGACAATCGTGGACGCCCGGTCGGATTCAACATCGACCTGATGCGCGCCATTGCCGAGGCCGGCGATTTCGAGGTGCGATTCGAACTCGGCGAATGGGACGAGATGCGGGATGCGCTGGCCACCGGCCGCATCGACGTTCTGGGCATGTTCGTGTCGCCACGACGAGAAAACACCGTGGATTTCGCGCGTCCGCACGTCATCGTCCACCACCGGATCTTCATTCCGAGCGGCGGCACGCCCATCGCACGGATCGAGGATCTCGAGGGCCGGCAGGTCATCGTCCAGCGCCGGGCCTACAGCCATGAATATCTGCTCCAGCACCATCCAGACATCGAGCTCACCCTGGTCGACAGCGATACGGAAGGTCTGGAATTGCTGGCCGGCGGCGAGCACGATGCCGCCCTGCTGACGGAACATCGCGGGCGCTATACGCTCGAACGGCAGAATATCGAGAACCTGGCGGTTTCCGGTCCACCCGTTTTGCCGGTCGAGTACGCCCTGGCCGTCAAGCAAGGCAACGATGAGCTGCTGGATAGGCTCAACGAAGGGCTCGACCAGGTCATGTCGAGTGGTGAATTCGATCGCATCTACGCGCGTTGGTTGCGGCCGTTCGAGGAAGAGGAGCAGGCCACCAGCCGCACGGTAATGGTCACACTCATAATTGTCGCCCTGCTGGCAGCGCTGGCGCTCGTATGGTTGTCCAGAAGGTTGCTGGTTTACCGCCGCGAGATCCATGCCGCACGGCAGCAGCTTGCCTACCTGCGCGAGCACGACACACTCACGGGATTGCTTTCGCGGCACGCCCTGGAGCGGCGCATCGATGAACTCTGCCGCAATCCCGGATCAGGCGAGCACAGCCTGCTCAATATCAACGTCGACCAGTTTCGTCTCGTCAACGAGCGGCTCGGGCATGCCCAGGCGGACAAGCTGTTGCAGAGACTGGCTCATCGCCTGAAGGCGCTGCTGCCGATCCATGCGGAAATCGCCCGCCTCGGCGCCGACGAGTTCGCCGTTCTCCTGACCGACACCGACCAGGAGTCGGCCCGCGAATCGGGTCACGAGATGATTTCGGACCTGGCTTCCCGCCCGCTATCCGATGGCGACGATCATCAGTCGGTCACGCTCAGTATCGGCCTGGTGACCTTTTCCGACGGCGAAGACAGCATCGAACGCATCCTGCGGCGAGCCGATTGCGCCTGTGTGGCAGCCAAGGAGGATGGCGGTAACCAGATCCATGCCTGGCATCCGGAAGACCAGCGACTGGCGGAGAAATATGGTGAACTCGGCTGGGTGCACCGTATCCAGTCGGCCTTGAATGAAGGCCGAATGCTGCTCTACTGGCAGTCGATCGTGCCGACCAGCGAACCCCCTTATCGAACAAACAGTATCGAAATACTGATCCGGATGCAGTCCGAGGACCCGGACGAGGCGACCATTACAGCTGCACAGTTCATGCCCGCAGCAGAGCGCTATTTCATGACTGCACAGATCGATCGCTGGGTTGTAAGCTCGGTGCTTGGCTGGATGGAAAACAATCCCGCTGTGGTCGAGATGCTCGAGCGCGTCAATATCAACCTTTCCGGTCGAAGCCTGGGTGACGCCCGTTTCCTGAACTTCCTCGACCGGCGCACACGAGAACACGCCAGGCTGCTACCGAAGCTGTGCATCGAAGTGACCGAAACGGCATTGATCAGCAATATCGAGGCGGCCAGGGAGCTTCTGGAGCGACTGCACCGTAGCGGATGCCGTATCGCACTCGATGACTTTGGAACAGGCGTGTCGTCGATGAATTACCTGCGTCAGTTGCCGGTGGATTATCTGAAGATCGACGGCAGCTTCGTGCACGGTATCGACCGTGATCCCGAAGCCTTCGAATTCATCAGCGAGGTCAATCGCCTCGGCCATGCCATGGGCAAGATCACGGTTGCCGAATGTGTCGAGTCCGAGTCTCTCGCGCAATGTCTGATGCGGGCCGATGTCGACTACATGCAAGGCTATCTGATCGATTATCCGCAACCACTGGACGATCTCGAGTCCCACCTTTCATCGCAACGAAGCACTGCATCGAAGCGGTCCTGACCTGAACAAAAAATGGCCCCGCCGAAGCGGGGCCCGAATGCTGCAATGGGTCTGTCTGAAGAATGAAGCTTGTGCTTACTGGCCCAGCGGTGCGGTGCGGTCGAGACCGACCGTCCAGCCCCTGGTCCAGTCAGCTCCCGTGCCCGAAATTGCACCGGCGTAGTCGACGTTGTCGAAGAAGTCGTCTTCGAACGGGACGGCGCCGATGCCGATGGCCGGCGAGTTGGCGTTCGGGGCGTAGTTCGACAGTCGCGGGTTGGCTTCGACGTTGCCCGGGAAGCTGAAGAACCAGTTGGAAACGCTGAACAGGTCTTCGCCATCTTCGCTGAAGGTTTCGCCGCAGCCGCCGACGACGCTGTTTTCGATGGTCAGGTTTTCTTCGTTCTCGAAGGTCGACTCGTTGTCGATATCGAGACAGAACTCGCCGAAGCCGGTCACCACGGTGTTGGCGATGTTGGCGCCGGTGCCTTCACGCAGCAGGATGCCGATGTCGGTGTTGGACTGGCCGATGTAGGTCATGTTGGCCAGCATCGGCTTGGCGCGCGGAGTCGAGTCGTTGGCGTCGCCGTTGTTGTCGGCCTCGATACCCTGGTCGCCGTTGTCGGTGTACTGCTTGGCGAGAACGAACTGTGCCTTGCCCTGCCAGCCCTGGGTCCAGTCGAGGCTGTCGTCGCCGATGCCGGTCAGGACCAGGTACTTGGCGTTGACCGTGCCGCCGAAGAACTCGACGCCGTCGTCTTCGTTGAGGTGGACCTGGATGTACTCGACCGTGGTGCCGTCGCCCACGCCCTGGAAGGCGATGCCGTTGAGCTCGTTCTCTTCGCTGAACTGGCGGCCGGCGTTGGAGACGACCATGTAGCGCATGACGCCGCTGTTGTCGTGCGGGTCGTTACCGCCGTAGGTTCCGGAATTGCCCTCGCCTTGCGCGGTGCAGGGATCGGTGCCTTCCGAGCAGCCGTTGATCGGGGCGAAACCGTTGATGACCACACCGCCCCACTCGGCACGCGTGGCGGCGTCCGGGCCGCGCATGATGATCGGGTTGCTGGCCGTGCCTTCGGCAAAGATCTGGCCGCCCTGCTTGACCACCAGCGTGTCGGTATCACCCAGGGTGCCGCCGACCAGTTCGGTGTTGGGCTCGATCGTCAGAGAAGCGCCGTCGTTGATGATGAGCTGGCCCTGGATCAACCAGGTGATTTCGTTGCTCAGTGCGATGTCGGAATTGACCTCGCCGCCGACGATGCACGAGCCCTCGAGCGGCCCGGCGCTGGCAAAATCGGGACAGCCTTCGAATTCACGCTTGACGATACATTCAGCACCCTGGGAAACGGGTGAGAGATCCAGCGTGCCGGTTCCATCGTCACCGTTATAGTCCAGGGTCAACTGGTCGCAGCTGTCGAAGCTCAGCGTGCCGGTGCCCCAAATTTCCTGGCTGGCGTCATCTTCGGTGAACTCCGGGCCAAAACTGCCGCCCTCGAGCTCGTAGAAGTCGAGCTCAGCGATATTGGTGTTCTGATCGATCGAGCCGAAGCCCGTCAGCCACAGCGGAGCTCCATCACGGAAAGTGAACCACTGGGCAATCACGGCATTTCCAAATTCCTGGTTGTTGGAGGGAACGATATCAACGATCACCCCACGGCCACTCTTGCCCTCTTCAAAGTAGTTACCGGTGAATTCTTCATTGACTACGAAAGCGTTTGCCGATCCGATCAGCATTGATCCGGCCGCAAACGCCACAAGGTTGCGCTTCATATGTTTGAGCATGCTTGTTTCCTCTGCTTTCATTTCGCGAGTGAAGGACGATGAACTACCGTCATCATGCTCAGCGTATTGGGCCTGGGTGTCAGATCCGTGACCTGTACATGACCGATTCTTTACAGCCCTTGGGATTTCAGTATTCCCAGCTGACACCCAGGCTGAATTCGCGGCCACGCTTGTAGCGTTGCGTGACCTCCTCGCCCTGGCGGATCTCGAACTCGGAATCCAGAAGGTTGCCGAACTCCGCCTTGAAGTCGAACAGATCGAACCATCGCCACTGAAACACCAGGTCAAGGTCGGGCGCAGGTTGTTCTATCTTGTCGGGCGCGCCCAGCACGCCGACTTCGACGATGCGCTCGCCCACCGTGTTGAGCAGCAGGGTGGCAGAGAAGTCCCGTTCCTCGTCGTCGTAACCGATCTGGACGTTGGCCACATAGGGCGACTGTCCCTGCAGCGGGCGGGATTCATTGGTCAGGATGCCGAGATCCTCGATGAAGATCTCGGACTCGACCCTTGAGTAGTTGCCGGCCAGGTAGAGCCGATCCCACACCGCTTCGTTACCGAGAAAATTGCCGAAGAAGCCGAGGCTCTTGCGCCACTCGAGTTCGACACCGTAGTTTTCGGCTTCGTCGGCATTGGCGTAGGTCAGACGCTGCTCGACGCCGGCTTCGACGGTTACTTCGATCGGGTTGGCGATGGACTTGTAGAAGAGCCCGAGCGAAATCAATTCGGAGGGCTCGGGATAGTATTCCCAACGCAGATCCATGTGCTCGATCCGGGACGGTACGAGTTCGGCGTTACCGATCACTTCGCGATTGAGGACCGGGTCGGTAAACGGTGCCGGTGAGAGCTCCTTGAAGTCCGGGCGCACGATCGTTTCGGCGTAGCTGGCACGAAGTTGCTGGTTTTCAGTCATGTACCAGGTTGCCGAGTAGGCTGGAAGCCGGTCTTCGTCGGACAACTCGGCAACCACCGGAGTGGCGCCGGGGTTGAGCAGCTGGAACGTCGTGACGTTCTGCTCCCAGTCCTCGACGCGAACACCCCCGGTCAGGCGCAGACGTTCGAAGAAAGTCATGTCGAGGTTGGCGTAGCGGGCATCCACTTCGAGCAATGCCGTGTAGTTGTCCGTCTCGCGCGTGGTTTCCTTGAGCACCAACCCGCCCGGGCCGATGAACTCCGGGTTCAGGAAGGTTTCCGGGTTTTCATCACGGCGCAGATCGAACGGCAGGCGGTTCGTGCCATCGAACTGGAAGCGGCGAATGCTGGAGTCGCGTGACTTGTCCAGGCGCCGAGCGCCGAAACTTATGTTGCCGGTCATCCAGTCGAAACCGAACGGCACTTTCAGGTCGATGCCGTAATCAGTCGCATCGTCCTCCAGCTTGGAGAAACGCCGGACGAGATTGTCGGAACGACGCGAAAAGATGAAGTCGGACTCGTTGTCCGGATCGTATCGATAGCGCCGCTGGTCGGGCACGTCACGCCTTGCGCGCGAGTCCGCGTAATCCCACTCCAGCTTGGTCTTTCCCAGTGATTCAAACGTATGTTCACCACGCAGCTGGTGGGAAAGCAGTTCGCGCTCCTCCCACTCCAGTTCGGTGAAGCGGACGATGCCATCCTCGTCCAGGTTGTAGCCTTGCTGGATGAAGGTCTCGTCCTGAGTCTGCCGCAGCAGCATCGAGGTCAGATCGATGCGGTGATTCTCCCTGTACTGCAGGCCGGCCGTGAGGAAGCCACTGAGCTCGATATCGCGCGTGGAGCGCTCGACTTTGTACTCGTCATTCGAACGCAGGCTACCGTCGCCCAGGGGAATGAAACTCCGGCGTTCTTCGCTGCGGGTCTGCCAGGAATCGGACCACATCACCGCCGTGGTGATGCCCGCCGTCCAGTCGTCACTGAATTCGAACAGCTTGCCGCCTTCGACCGACAAGCCCAGGTCCGGCCCGACCTCCTCGCGTTCCGCCTGGTAGATGGCGGGGAAGGATTCGCCGAGCATCTCGAGCTCTTCCTGCGATATACCGTCGGGGTTGAACGGCCCCGCGGCCGTCAGTGTTCCGCCGTCCTCGACGGCATCGGCGATGGCCGACGGCAGTTCACGGGTTCCGTCGTCCATCCCCAGGAAGTCGCGATCGCCGCCTTCATAGGTCAGGCCGTCGGTGAATGTCGTGCCCTGCCGCCCGCCGACGGAGACGCTCATCTCGAGAAAGTCCGCTTCCGGGATACCGCGCGTGCGGATTTCCACAACGCCGCCGCCGAAATCCCCCGGCAGGTCCGGCGAATAGCTTTTCTGCACGCGAATCGACTCGATCACGCCGGTCGGGAAAAGGTCGAGCGGCACGACCTTGCGCGTCGGGTCCGGGCTGGGCACGTTGGCGCCGTTGAGCAGCGTACTCGAGTAACGTTCACCGAGACCGCGAATGAAGATGAACTCCCCGCCGACCAGGGTCAGCCCCGTCACGCGGGCCAGCGCGCTGCCGGCATCGCCGTCGCCCGAGCGCGAGAACTGCTCGGTGCCGATGATATTGGACACACCCGAGGTGTCCCGCTGCTCGGCGATCACGGAGGTCACGCTGCCCTGGATATGCGGCTCGACCACGACGTATTCGGCCAGCTCCAGGCCGGACGGCGGAAGCTCGAAGTCTCGCTGCGTTTCGCTTTCACGCTGGATCCGGACGCCATCGACGGTGCGCGTGGCGAACTCGCTGTGGAGAACGGACACGGCGTATTCACCGGTCGGGACTTCGATGCGGAACTGACCATCCTCGTCGGTGCGCGCCTCGACGGGGGTGCCGCTGACGAACACGCGCGCGCCGGTCACCGGCGAGCCGTCTTCGGTCGAGACGACGCGGCCGGTGAGCAGGCCACTGCCCTGCTCGCCCGCCGGCGCTTCCGGTGCGCCCCGCGGCGCGGGCTGCCGATCGCCCTCGTGAGAACTCTCGATGCTGACCCGGGCCTGCCGGTCCGGGCCGGCCAGGGTGATGATGTAGCGGGCGACTTCACCCTGGCGCACTTCCAGCGGCAGGGCCGCCAGGGCCAGGGCGTGTTCGTAGACGGCCAGACGCGTGCGCCCGGGTTCGACTTGTCCGCGCCAGGCGCCGTCGGCGTTGGTCAGCCCGAACTGCTCGCCGATTTCGACGCGAAGGCCGGGCACCGGCCGCCCGTTTTCGAACACGAGCACGCTGATATCGCCCGCGCTGTCGTCCTGGGCGCTCGCCTGCGCGGCAATCAACAGAAGGAGCACTGTCGCCAGACAGATTGCCCTGGGCAGCATGATCATCGAATACCTCGGA
This sequence comes from Wenzhouxiangella sp. 15190, assembly GCF_003417465.1. Taxonomy (GTDB): domain Bacteria; phylum Pseudomonadota; class Gammaproteobacteria; order Xanthomonadales; family Wenzhouxiangellaceae; genus Wenzhouxiangella. The sequence continues at coordinate 28,783 of NZ_QVMV01000028.1, read as the reverse complement.
AACATTGGCGGATCAGGTACACAGCCACGGCTCGTCGCGGCACTGCTCCATGGCTCGTCTGAGCTCGTTGGCCTTGCGGAACAGGTCGTCTTGCGTCAGCCGGGCCAGGTGGGATTCGGCCTGCTCGTAACGGCCGGTCTTGAACAGGGCGTAGGCCAGCGCATAGCGAATGTCTTCTTCGTTGAGCAGGCCGGTACGGACCAGGTCCGACTCCATGCCGGCTGCCTGGTCGAAACGGCCCAGCTCGATGAAGATAGCCAGGCGCTGCTTGAGCTTTTTCGACTGGTCGATGACCCGGGCGTTGAGCGTGAGCGCCTGCATCAGCCAGCCGGCCCGGCGATAGAGTTCGGCCGCTTCGGCCATCAGGGCGGGATCCAGCCTTGCGGCTTCGTGAAGGATGTCGGCGGCCGGCAGAACCTTGTCGAGCTCCAGCCAGGTCTGGGCTAGCACCCGCGCCAGGCGCACGTTGTCGCTGTCCTCGAGCCTGGCCGATTCGAGAATGCTCAGCGCCTGCTCGTATTCACCGGCTTCGCGCAGCGCGTTCCCGATGGCCAGGGCGTCATTCGCCGTGGCCTCGCCCTGCGCCATGAAACGCTGGCCGAGCGCGGCCGCCTCCTGGTAGAGCCCCTGCTCGACCAGCAGATGAACCTGCTGGCGCGTGAAGTCCCCGGCGCGATCCGGAAAGCGCCCGGCACCCTTCGAGAGCACCTGCCAGGCGGACTCGAGATCGCCCATCTGCCAGTGCGACTGGGCCCGCATGAGATAAACCGAAGGCAGGTCGGTGGTTTCGGAATCGGCGCCGTCGAGCGCTTCGAGGGTGCCGGCATGATCTTCCCGGCCGAAGCGGGCCTGGGCCAGGTAAAGCCAGACCACGTCGGCGGGCGGCTCCTCGCGCTCGCGCCCGGCCTCGAGCGCGCGCTCGAAAGCGGCCTCGGCCCGGGACAGTTCGTCGAGGTTGAGCGCCACCAGCCCGTCGAGGCTGTGGTACCGGACCCGATCGACATCGGGATCGTCCACGTCGATTGCCGCCAGTACGCCGCGTGCTCGCTCATAGTTGCCGTCGCCGATCAGCAGCGCTGCCAGCGACAGGCGCTCGACTTCGTCTTCCGGCTGTGATGCGGGTTCTTCCTGGGCGCCTGCCGTATTGCCAAGCACCAGGATCAAAATCAGCCACAACATGCGCATGATGGCGGGAATCTCCTTGCCGGCGCCTAGCTGAGATCGAAGCGAATGCGCTGCTTGGCCCACACGCGCACGTTACGCCCCTGGTACTGGGCGGGCTCGAAGCGCCAGTTCTTGATGCCCTGGACCGCCGAATCCTCGAAACGGTCGTCCGGCCCCGATTCCAGCACCTGGACCTTTTCGATCTCGCCGGCGGCGCTGATCAGCAGCGACAGCACCACGTAGCCTTCAACGCCGTCCTTGCGCGCGGAGGACGGGTAAGGCAGCGGTGTCTGGCGGGTCGGCCGCGGCGGCTGATCGACCGAATCGTCGGTCATGACCACGTCCCGGGTGTCGCCCAGCAGCTCATCGCGCAGACTGCCGAGGTCATCGGACGTGATTCCCGGAATGCCCATGTCGATGCCCGACAAAGAGGTATCGAGATCCACCATCGGCGGGTTGATATCGCGCGAGCGCCGGGGTTCGGGCTGTTCGCGCTTGACCACCTTCTTCGGCGGCGGCTCTTCCTTGCGATCGACCTGGAAGCTTGTCTGTTTGGTCAGTTCTTCCGCCTCCGGCCCCTTGGCCAGGCGATTGATCATCAGCAAGGTGCCGATGATGAGAACCGACCCCAAAAACATGAAGGTCAGGCCGTAGGTCCATTTCCTGATTTCTGAAGTCATGCGTCATCCTCCTTGGTATTCAGTTCAACCACGACCGGCTTCTTCGACAGTGGCCACGCCGACGTCGGCGGCGCCGGAGCGGCGCGCCTGGTCGACCACCTCGACCAGCTTGCTGGCCGGTACATTGCTGTCGGTGACGACCAGCACGGATTGGGAAGCAGCGCCCTGCAGCATGTCCCTGAGCTTGCTCTGGATCACCCAGGTACGTATCGGCTGGCCGTCCAGCCAGGTCTCGCCGCTGTTGTCGATGTAGAGACGAATGGCCTTGGTCGACGCCTGCTCCGAGCTCGTGGCACTCGGGCGCTCGAGATCGAGCTTCATGTCCTTGACGAAAGTCGTCGAGACCATGAAGAAGATCAGCAGGATGAACACCATGTCGATCAGGGGCGAAATGTCGACGGCCTGTTCGGTGTTGGCGCGTTCGCGAAATCTCATGCCGGGCTGCCTTTCTGCACGTTGGCGCAGAGGATGTCCTTGACCTGGGCCAGCTCGATGCGGATCACGGTGGCGCGCTTTTCGAGCATGCCGCCGACGATCAGGCCGGGAATGGCCACGGCCAGGCCCATCTGGGTGGTGAAGAGTGCCTGGGAAATGCCGCCGGCAATGCCGCCCGACTGGGCGAACAGCGACATGTCACCAAGCGAATCGAAGGTTTCGATCATGCCCACCACGGTGCCGAGCAGGCCCATCAGGGGGGCGACGGCAACGATGGTCATGATCAGCTTGTGGAAACGCTTGATGTCGCGCTCGATCGGCCAGAAGGCATCGTCGAGCAGTCGCCTCAGGTCGCCGTGATTCGAGCGTGCGATCCGCAGCCCCTGCTCGATGGCCTTTTCGATCACGCCGCGTGGTGGATGACTGAGACCTACGGGGTGCTTCTGGATGATCCGCCGCACCGATCGCAGGTTGCCCCGCTTGAGCGCGGCGAACCGGTAACCGATGGCGAACCACAGCACCACCGTGGCCAGCACCAGCGGCGGCATGACGTAGCCGCCCACTTCGAAGTAGAACCGGAAGTCATTGACCAGTTCGTCGAACATCAGCCGCCGACCTGCTCCGTGTCGCCCCGGGCTTCGAGGTACTGGTTGGTCACGCGAAGCGTGGCCTTTTCCATGTCGTCCTTGATGCGCTCGGCCCAGCTCGAGAGCAGGTTGCCGAACAGCAGCGTCGGGATGGCCACGATCAGGCCGAGCTCGGTGGTCACCAGCGCGATCGAGATACCGCCCGACAGCAACTTGGGATCGCCGGTACCGAACTCGGTGATGACATCGAAGGTCGAGATCATGCCGGTGACCGTGCCGAGCAGGCCCAGCAGCGGCGAGACCGCGGCAATCACCATGATGAAGGCGCCGAAGCGGTTGAGATGCCCGGACTCGTGCAGGATCGACTCGGACACGATGTCTTCGAGATGCTCGCGATCACGATCGAGGCTGCGGATGGCCGAGGCCACGACGCGAGCGGTCGCGCCCTTGCGCTTCTTGAGCATCGACAGCGCGGCTTCACGGTCGCCACGGCGGACCGGTGCGGCCACGTCATCGAGAATTCGGCCGGTCGAGGTGCCGGCACGCCACAGGAACACGGCCCGCAGGGCGACCAGCGCGGCGGCCAGCAGACCCAGGAAGAAGATGATCCAGCCGATCACGCCACCGCTGGAGATGGTCTCGAATACGTCCTTGCTGCCCTTCTCTTCGACTTCCGAGCTGAGCGTTTCATAGATGAAGACCGGCAGGGGCGAGACCATCTTCCCGGCCGCCAGGGCACGGGCAGCCTCAGTCGACTCTTCATTCCATAGCTTGAGTTCGCCCTCGCCGGCCGGCGCCAGGGCGCCCGCACCGCGCTCGCTGACGCCGAAACTGGCGATGCGGCCCACGTGGATGATTTCGCCGTCCACCCGCGTGCCGTCGGCCAGGAAGAACTCACCGCTTTCCCGCTGAACTGCACCGCGCCGGGCCAGCTCCGCCCGGACGTTTTCGAACATCGCAGCCACGTCATCGGCCTGCGGCACCTCGTCGCCTTCGAGCTGCGGGGCTTCCCAGCCATCGATCGTTGCCTCGGCCTGGAGAAAGGTGTTGGCCAGCAGGTTGACGTTGTCGCGGGCCGACTCGACCGAGCGCTCGGACTCGAGCACCTGTTCATCGAGGCGATCACCGCGGCTGGTCAGCTCGACCACCCGACGCTCGAGTGACTGGATATCCGACTGCAGCTGTTGCCGATCGGCTTCGCTGGTTTCCTCGAACTCGGCGATGCGCCGCTCCAGGTCGCGCTTTTGCCCCTGCAGGAAGGCGAACTCCCGCTGAAAGGCCTGTTCCAGCGAAGGGGCCTGGGCTGCCACGGGCGGTGCTTCGGTTTCGGTCTGCTCGGTCTCCGGCTGCACCGGCTCGGACTCCTGCGCGGTCGCCGGCGCCGCCAGCCAGGCGGCGGCGAGCAGGATCAGAATGTGAAAGATGCGGATGCTCATTGTTCGGACTCCAGCCGGATGGCGCCGTTGGGCAGTTCGAAATAGCCGGTGCGGATCTGCTTCTTGAGGGACTCGAACAGCTTGTCGATGCGCTGGATGGCCGCCCTGTCGTCCAGGCGGGCGAAGCGCCAGTCCTCGCCGCTGCGTTCGGCCTGACCGTACTCGCCGTCGCGTGTCTTGAAGTACATCGCCACCGTGCCCAGGCGCGCCACGTCCGCCAGGACCTGTTCGCCGTCGAGCTGGATAACCTGGCTGTGGAGGCCGTTCTCGCGCGTCAGCCGCAGTTCGTCCTCGTAGAAGCCCCAGAGTCGATTGACGGCCCGCGGCGGCGCCAGGGAACCGGTTTCGAGCTGCGTCTGGATTTCCTCCAGCGCATCCATGCGCTCCTGAGGCTTGAACGGCAGGGAGGTTTCGATGTGTCGCCGCAGGGAGGCAATCGCTTCCTCGGCTACGGGCACCAGCGATTCGCCGGCGATGCCCGCCTGCTCGGCACGCTCGCGGTTGGTTTCGAGATCGGCTTCCAGCTGGTCCACGCGCAACTGCTCGCGCCGCAACGTGGCCTCCAGCTCGCCCTTCTGGGCGGCCAGCGAACTCATTTCGTTTCGGTGCCGGTCCTGTTTGCGGTTGAGCTCGGAATTGAGCGATTCGACCTCGCCGCGAATGCGCACCAGCTCTTCGGCCAGTGCTTCCAGGTTATCCCCGTCGCCCGCGGGCTGGGCCGAGAGAATCAGGGGAAACAGCAGCATCCCCACGATTAACCCGGGCTGATAGACTCGCCTGTACATGAAAGCTCTACCCGTGATGTGTGTGGCGTTGAACTAATGTCGGCTACGTTAGCGATGCTTCATTGCACATCGGTGACGCGAATATGACGCCTCTGTTTCAAGTGCTGTCATCGAACTGAAATCATCCGTTTGACCATTCATGAACGTGGAGCTACAAGTCATCGCAAGATCAAGGACTTCAAACGAGTAATGGAAAGAGACTTCTGGCGTGAACGATGGAATCGTGGCGAGATCGGTTTTCATCAATCCGACATCCACTGGGCACTCAAGCGTCACTGGGATGAAATAGCGGATGTGCATGCCGGCCGCGTGCTGGCCCCCCTGTGCGGCAAGAGTCTGGATTTGCGCTGGCTGGCCGAGAATGGTCACGAGGTGACCGGCATCGAGCTTAGCGCCAAGGCAGTCAAGGAATTCTTCGAAGAATGGGGCAAACAGCCAACGCAATCAGCCGTCGCGGAGCTCACGTACTGGCGCGCCGGGGGTGTCGAGTTGGTCGAGGGCGATTTCTTCGCCTACGCGACCAACGAACCTTTCGACCTGTTCTATGACCGTGCCGCCCTCATCGCCCTGCCCCATGACATGCGGCCCGCCTATCTGGACCATTTGCGCACTCTGCTGACTGACAAGGCCCGCGGTTTGTTGGTGACCTTCGAGTATGACCAGACCGAAATGGACGGCCCGCCTTTCGCCGTCCTCGAGGATGAACTGACGGACTATCCCGGCCTGCAGTTCCAGCTGCTCGAACGCCGCGACGTATTGGCTCAGCATGCGCGCTTTGCCGAACGCGGGCTGACCGCCCTGCACGAATGCGCGTGGCTGGCGATGCCGTGACCTCTAGAAAAACCGAGTATGAGTCGACCAGGCACTGTTGTCGTTCACCTTCATTCCTGTCGCTCGATCAGTCGCTGATAGAACACCACTCCGCGGGCGAGTGAATCGATCGGCAGGCGTTCATTCGTGTCATGCGGGTTAAGGGAATCGCCTTCCCTGATAACAACCGGCTCGAATTTCAGCAGTGCATCCGCAATGGGTGCGTAATGCCTGGCATCAGAGGCCGCCAGTCCAAAGCCCGGAATCAGTGGATCGATCGACCCGTAGACCTCGCCGATCACTTCCTTGAAATGTGTCACCTGCGGTGCGGACGGATCGGTCGCCGGGGGCGCTTCAAACGCACGTTCCTGGTGTATGGAAACCTTGATGGAATCATCATTGATTGATTCCCGGACCCAATTTCGGACGAACTCGATGTCGTCGCGTGGATGCACTCTGAAATTGATGAGAGCGTGTGCCGTCTTGGGAAGCACATTGTCTTTCTGGCCACCATCAATCACGGTCGGCGAATGCGTGGTGCGCAGAATCGCGGCGCCTCCCGGCATGGACTCGATGATCCGTTCGACCACTGGTTTGGTGATCCACGTGTTTGCCACGAGCAATCGTTCCAGGTAGGACCGACGCTGCACCCTGGCCTTGACCATTTCCAGCGCGAGGCCCTGCAGACCGCCCGGCATCGTCGAATCCGACAGCCGCATGAGCGCTCGTGAAAGGCGAAGAATTGCATTCGGTCTGAGCGGGAGCGCAGAATGTCCACCGACCCCGGTGGCCTTCAGTTCCAGGGTCACATAGCCACGCTGGGACAAGGTTACCTGTGCCCATTTTCTTGATCCGTCGGCATGGATCGAACCACCACCTGATTCGTCGAGAACCCAATCAAAGTGGATGCCCCGCTCTGCGAGCCTTTGCGACATGGCGCCAGCCCCGTTCGAACCGCCAATTTCCTCGTCATGTCCGAAAAGCAGATAGATATCGCAGGACGGTGTATAGCCGTCCTCGGCAAGTCGCTCCACGGCTTCCATGATCATGACGAGATTCGACTTGGTGTCGACCGATCCACGTCCCCAGACATAGCCGTCGGTGACGGTGCCGCCAAAGGGTGGGTACGACCATTCCTCGATGCTCTCCTCTTCAACCGGAACCACATCGAGATGGCTGATGAAGCCGACGGGCTTGCAGTCGGATCTTCCGGGCCAGCGATAGAGCAGCGACAGTTCGTTGACTCGCTCACGCTCCATCACGCCATGGGCGTCTGGATAAGTCGCCTCGAGCCAGTCATGAAACGCCAGAAAGGGTTCGGCTTCGTTCGGCAGCTGCGTATCGCTGGATATCGTACGAAATCGCACCGCCTCGGCAAGGTGGGTGGCAACCTCGGCCCCATCAATGCCGCTCACCCGCTTTTCAATCTCCTCGCCGGGTGGTTCCGCATCGATTCGCGTCGACGGCATTCGTGCCGTATTCCAGACCATGACGGCAATCAGTCCAAAGCAGGCAATCGTGATTGCCGCCAGGATTACTTTCCAGGGCATCATTCCCTCCTGTACTCATCTCTGAGTACTCCGGCAATCACGTATCCGGTGAAGCGCCTCTGCTGGCCTCGCCCTCGGGCAAGGCGGTCTCATCGCGGTAATGGTTTTCAAGCTTGTTCCGAACGTGCCTGGCGCCATCTTTGGTCAGGTGCCCCAGCTCATCACGAAACTGGCGGCAGCTTTTCACTCTTGCCTCGGGCCCGGCTTCCACCATGCCCCGCTGTGTAACTCGGCGGATGCCTTCGACAATTTCGGGATGGTTGCGGGCCGCAAGAACCTCCTGGCACTCCCCTTCGGATGCCCCCACCACGGGCTGCATCACGATCTGTCGGACGGCCGGGAAGTTCTTTCGGATCAGCTTCGCGACGGATTCAATGACGCTTGCCCACTCGTCCGCTGACCGGGCCGCGCCGGAGACGTTGAAGACCACCCGGTCGACCTCATCACGGTCGCAGTGTGCTGTCTTCTCGTGTGTCGTGGCGGGAGTTGCCGACCAGGCCGGAAATTCGGGATCCGTCCACTTCTCGACGGCCGCGCCCATGTAGAAACCGCCCTGCCACTTAGGCAGGAACGCCCCGGCCTCCAGCGTTGGAGATTGCGGCGGCCCGTCGCCTGCCATGTAATCCGCCAGCGACAGCCCGCCGTACCACTCCAGTGACTGGGAGAATCCGAGTACCTGGGTGCATGAAAATTCATCCGGCGTTTTCTTGCGGCCCCACCGGGCCAGCCCGTTTTCCCACTTGTCGTGGGTCAGTCGAACGGCATCGCCGCCTTCGACTGGGATCGTCCAGAGCTCACCGTAAGGTTGCGGTGCCGGGGCCAGAAGGCGCTCATCGTTCATTCCGCCACGGCCGGATATAAACAGAATCCACTTGCCGTCCGGCGAAAATCTTGGATGCATGTCGCGCCCCGGAGCGCCGACCAGATCCGGCTCCAGGAATCGCCGCTCGCTGCCGTCGAGTCGCTGTATAAGGAGCCGATAGCCGGCACCGCCGCCGTAGCCTTCCTGTCCAATCTGTTCGAGTTGTTCTCCATCTTCGGACTCAAGACGCTCCCGGCCGGTGGCGAATACGATCCACTCGCCGTTCGGTGAAATGTCGGGTGCGGTATCGGTGGCTGGATGACGGGTGAGCCGGCGCGGATTGGCGCCGTCGTCTTCCATGATGTAGATCTCCTTGTTGCCGTCGCGGCCGCTGCGGAAGACGATGTGTTCGCAATCCGACGACCATGCCGGAAAGGCATCGTTGGCGGTCTCGTCATCGGTCAGGTTCTTCAGCTCCGTGCCGTCTGGCTGCATCGTCCAGATATCCACGGGTGCATCCACCGGTGCGAAATCGGGCCCGGCGTTGAATGCAATACGTCCGTCGCGCCGACAGGTGGATGTCGCCCAGCCACCGAGTGAATCGCTGTCGAGCACCACCCGCCGCCCGGAGCCATCAATTCGGGAAGTCACGATCGGTGGAATGCCGTGGTCCTCGACATAGCCCGTCTGCGGGAGGGATTCGCCGTAGGCCAGCCGGCCGTCAGGCAGGAAGTCGGGAAAGTAGCCATGCATGCCGACCAGCTCGACGGTTCTGTCCGGCAGCGGCACGGTGGCCTGTGTGCCGGGCCTGAGAAGAGGATTGCCGTCGGCCTTGGGGCTCAACCTCTCGATGGGGCCCGGGCCGTGACAGGCGACCTGTCCGTCGGGACCGACGGCGGGGGCGAAACAGACCGGTTCGGAGTCGGTGCTCGAAAGTATTGAAGGGTCGGAGCCGCCGGCCGCCAGAGAGTAAATCGTCCCCGATTCGTCCGACAGGGACTGCCGGGGCGGCAACGCCGTCTGGCCGTGGAAAATGACCCGGTCATTTCCGCCGACCGCAGGCGTGAGCATATGCAAGGAATCGGATTGGACCAGGGGACGAGCGTCGTTGCCGTTGGCATTGACTTGCCAGATATCGGCTGACCATTCGGGGCCGGACATCATGCCTGCGATCTCGGCGGTGTGGAAATGGACGGCGTCCCCATCCCGCGACCAGGCCGGCGCTCCGAAGATACGCGCGCCGGGCTGCATGCGAAACGGAACCTCGCCCACCAGCCGCCGCCTGTTCGATCCGTCGGCGTCCATCAGATGGATGTGGGTCACGATCGATTGCGCGCGAGCGGCGCGGGCAGGATTGTCCAACTGGACGTCGGATTGCTCCAGCTGGCGCGAGAACGCGATGGTCGAGCCGTCCGGCGAGAACGCCGGCTGGAAGTCGCCGATTGAATCCCGGGTCAGGTTCACGGCAGCTTCTTCCGCCTCGGCCGGGGCATCCGGCTTAAACGGCATGACGAAGATGTCGGCATGACCATCGCGGGTGCTGACGAACACGATCCTGTCGCCGTCTCTCGAGATGTCGGCGGCATCGTCCATTCCACGACTGCGGGTGAGGCGAACCGGATCGCCGCCATTCTTCAGGTCCAGCGCATGTAGATCGGCGTTGCCGCTTCGCTCGGATGTGAAGACCAGCCACCGGCCATCCGCCGAGAATGCGGGGTTGTAGTCCAGTGCGGGATGATCGGTGATTCGCCTGGGTTCGCTGTCCTTGCCGTCGACAAGGTAGATATCCTGATTGGCCGGGCGAAGGGTGGTGAAGACGATGGTTTCTTTCGGGTCTTCAGGGGGCGAGGCCAGACATGGCCAGCCCGGACCCAGCAAGAGCAGGACAGTCAGGTGCTGGAGGATTTTCGGCATTGCAACGCCTCCCAGCCAAGCCGCAATCCGAGGGTAGCGCCCGAGACTGGCCGGTTCAAGTTTCGGCTTTTCTCCCGTTTACGGAGGATTCGTGCTATTGTGCGTCCCGCACTCGGCCGCTGCGCTTACCTGTAGCGGATGAACCGGTGCCCTCTCGCGGATTGCATTTAGACCAAGGCCTCTCCCCGATTTGTAGCTCGCCCGATTGACGGGCTCTTCTTCGCCTTGGTTTAAACAAGGAACATCCATGAATTTCGATTCCCTCGGCCTCAAGGCCGAATTGCTGCGTGCTGTCAGCGAACAGGGCTATACCCAGCCCACACCCGTCCAGGTAAAAGCCATTCCGGTCATTCTCGAAGGCCGTGACATCATGGCCAGCGCCCAGACCGGCACCGGCAAGACCGCCGCCTTTACCCTGCCCTTGCTGCATCGACTGAGCGAACAAGGCGGTCACCAGCGCCAGCCGCGCGCGCTGATCCTGGCGCCGACGCGCGAACTGGCCGCGCAGGTCAACGAAAACCTGCGCGCCTACGGCCGTCACGTCAAACTGCGCTCACTCGAGATCTTCGGCGGCGTGAACATCAACCCGCAGATCTCCAAGCTGCAGCGCGGCATCGACGTGCTCGTCGCCACGCCGGGTCGTTTGATCGACCACATGCAGCGCGGCACCGTCGATCTGTCCAAGATCGAGTACCTGGTACTCGACGAGGCCGATCGCATGCTCGACATGGGCTTTCGTCCGGCCATCGACCAGATCGTCAAGGCCCTGCCGAAGCAGCGCCAGACCCTGCTGTTCTCCGCCACGTTCTCGAAAGAGATCACGCAGATGGCGCACAACTTCCTCAAGAATCCCGAGCGTGTCGAGACCGCCGCGCCGAACTCGACGGTCGATGCCATCGCCCAGCAGGCCTTCCGCGTCGACCAGAAGCAAAAGCGCGAAGTGCTCTCGTTCCTGATCGGCTCGAACAATTGGCAGCAGGTCTTGGTGTTTACCCGCACCAAGCATGGTGCCAATCGCCTTGCAAAACAGCTCGAGACCGACGGTCTGCCAGCCGTCGCCATCCATGGCAACAAGAGCCAGGGCGCGCGTACCAAGGCACTGAGCGAATTCAAGAAGAACAAGGTGCGCGTGCTGGTCGCCACCGACATCGCCGCGCGCGGTCTCGATATCGATCAGCTGCCACACGTGGTCAACTACGACATTCCCAACGTGCCGGAAGACTACGTGCACCGCATCGGTCGTACCGGTCGCGCCGGACGCGACGGCCTGGCCGTCTCGCTGGTGGCCGGATCCGAGCATGGTCTGTTCGAAGACATCCGCAAGCTGGTCAAGACCGAGATCCCGACTTACGGGGTCGACGGGTACGAACCCACCGAACCGCTCTCGCGGGAAGCCGGCAAGACGCCTGCCCGCGGTGGACGCGGCAAACCCGGCGGAAACCGGGGTGGCGGTGGCGGCAACCGCGGTGGCGGTGGCCGGGGCAACAACGGCGGCAATCGCGGCCAGAAGTCGGCCCGCGGCAACAATCAGAGCCGCAATCGCGGCCGGCGCGGACAGCAATCCAGGGCCGCGTAATCACGGGAAATTGCTTTGGCGACGGGCCTCCGGTCCGTCGCCGCTGTAACCGTGACCCAAGCTGCCCTACGGAATGGAATGCCTTGATTTGAGACAAGGACTTTCCCGGCTCCTTCGTTAGCATGCATCGCTTTACCCGGTAGGAACCCACCCCTGACCATGGACAAATTCCGCCGCGAGCGCGTGTTGAGCGTGCATCACTGGAACGACGGCCTGTTCAGCTTCCGGACCACGCGCGATCCCGGCCTGAGGTTCGAAAGCGGCCAGTTCATCATGATCGGCCTGCCCGTCGACGGCAAGCCGCTGATGCGTGCCTACTCGTTTGCCAGTGCCGCCTGGGAGGAAGAACTGGAGTTCTTTTCCATCAAGGTGCCCGACGGCCCGCTGACCTCCCGCCTGCAGCACCTGCAAGTCGGCGACGAGATCCTGCTGTCGAAAAAGCCCACGGGCACCCTGCTGATCAGCGACCTGCATCCCGGCAAGCGCCTCTACCTGCTGGGAACGGGCACCGGCCTGGCGCCGTATCTGTCCATCATCAAGGACCCTGAAACCTACGAGCGCTTCGACAGCGTCATCGTTGCCCACGGCGTGCGGCTTGTCGAGGATCTGGCCTACCGGGAACACATCACGGATGAACTGCCAAACCATGAGCTGCTTGGCGACATGATCCGGGGGCGCCTACTCTACTACCCCGCCGTTTCCCGGGAGCCGTTTATCCACAGCGGTCGGCTGACGGACCTGCTGGATTCGGGACAAATGACCAGCGATCTCGGGCTGCCGGATCTGGACCCGGAAAACGATCGCGTCATGCTCTGCGGCAGCATGGCCATGCTGAAGGACTTCCGCGAGCTGCTCGATGAGCGCGGATTCCAGGTCAGCCCTTCAATCGGCCAGGCGGGCGATTACGTCTTCGAGCGGGCGTTCGTGGGTTAGGGACCGCCGCCACCAGCCCCGCCCTTGGGCGGAGGTGCCCATCCTCGCAAACGAGCCGTGGCGCCGAAGATTCCCAGTACCGGCAGCAGCACCTCCAGCCAGGAAAGCTTCGTGGTTTCCGCCAGCCAGCCGGCCAACGCCACCGCAATGATCGCCACGCAAGCGGCGATCAGAATCCAGCAGACAACGGCCTCGGATCCGCGGGCCGGGCTGTATTTCATTCGACGACCCGCCCGTCCGGGATCACGTCTCCGAGCGCCTCGAGATACGCTTCCGGCGCCTCGATATGCGGCAGATGGCCGATGCCCTCGAACCGCACGACCTCGACGTCGGGGATCATTCCGGCCACCTTTTCGGTCAATGCCGGGTAATCGCCCATCTTCTCGGCCAGTGCCTCGTCGACCAGGTTGCGGCCGATGGCCGTGCGATCGCGCAGGCCGATCATCAACACGGTGGGTACGGCGAGCTGGTCGAACTGGTACACCACCGGCTGCGACAGCACCATGTCGGCGGTCAATGCCATGTTCCAGGCGAATCGTTCCCCTTCGTCACCTTCGTAGGCTTCGGCCAGCATGCGGGCCCAGGGCTCGTAGCGCTCTTTCCAGTCGCCGTCGTAGTAGCTGGCCCGCTGGTACGCCCGGATCGATTCGAAGTCCTTCTGCAACTCGGCTCGGTAGATCCGCTCGATCGGCACGTACGGCACGCCCATGGCGCGCCAATCTTCCAGACCAATGGGATTGAGCAGCACGAGCTGATCGGCAAACTCGGGATACTGAAGGGCAAAACGCGTGGCCAGCATCCCGCCCATGGAATGTCCGATCACGTGCGCCGCCGACACATCCAGATGCGCCAGCAATGCACGTGTATTGGCAGCGAGCTGGTCGAAGGTGAACTGGTAGTGTGCCGGCATGGATGAGCGGCCGAAACCAATTTGATCTGGTACTACGACGCGAAAGCCGCGTTCGGTCAGGAAGTCGATGGTCTGGTGCCAGTACGCGCCGTTGAAGTTCTTGCCGTGCAAGAGAACAAAGGTGCCGCGGGGCTCGACATCCGGCATCACGTCCATGTAGGCCATCGACAGTTCCTGACGCTGGCTGTCGAAGTCGAACGATTGCACCGGGTGGGGGTAGTCGCCGGCATGAGACAGGCCGATGACGAACAGCAGAACGGTAGCGGTGGCTATGCGCATGAGAATGCTCCGGGGAGAAATCTTCTAGACCGTCGCACAGTCTACAGCCTGTACGCTTACCCTCGGGCCGGCCCCTCGCCAGCCCTTCCCCATTTGCGGATACCCCCTGCAATGTCATGAAACGTTCTATATACGACCTGAAATATGTTCCATAACATCCTGAATAAACAGAATATATATTGACCTCAACCCTTTTCGAGTTGCATAGCATACCCCCTAGGGGTATCATGTTTCCCCATGACTCGGCACCCCTCCCATCATGAACAGCTGCGCCGCCTGAATCGGGCGCGGGGGCAGCTCGACGGTGTCGTCAAGATGATCAACGAGGAGCGCTACTGCGTCGATATCCTCACCCAGCTCCGGGCGGCGCGGTCGGCGTTGCGGGCGGTGGAGGACGGCGTGTTGCGCACGCATGTTCAGCACTGCATTCAGGACGAGCTGGCCAAGGGGCGCACATCCGAGCCGAACGAGCGTATCGACGAACTGGTCGATGTGCTGACCCGTTACGGGCGCTGAGGCGCCCTGCCCCATCTCCTCTTTCTTTCCAATCAATTCGCGAGCTTTGCAATGAGTGAAAACGAGCACCACTGCTGCCACTCGGAACACGAGCATCATCACACCGACGGCAATCAGCCTTCGGGCGACAAGGCGTATTACTGCCCGATGTGCCCGGGCGTGGAATCCGACGAGCCGGGTACCTGCCCCAAGTGCGGGATGGCGCTGGAGAAGGCGCAGTCCGGTCCGTCGACCAAGACCGAGTACACCTGCCCGATGCACCCGGAGATCGTGCGCGACGAACCCGGAGACTGTCCGATCTGCGGCATGGCGCTGGAGCCGCGGACCGTGACTGTCGAAGAAGAGGACAATCCCGAACTGGTCGACATGAGCCGACGCTTCTGGGTGAGCGTGCCGCTGTCGGCCATCGTGCTGTTCCTGGCCATGGGCAAGATGTTCATTCCCGGCCTGGAGGAAGTAATTCCGCATCAGCTCGGCATCTGGCTGGAGCTGGTTCTCGCCACGCCGGTGGTGCTTTGGGCGGGCTGGCCGTTCTTCGTGCGCGGCTGGTTGTCCGTTCGCACCATGAACCTGAACATGTTCACGTTGATCGCGCTGGGTGTTTCGGTCGCCTACATCTACAGCGTGGTCGCAACCGTGGCGCCGGGCATCTTTCCGCCAACCATGGTCAACGAGCAAGGCACGGTGGGCGTGTATTTCGAGGCGGCGGCCGTGATCGTCACCCTGGTGCTGCTCGGCCAGGTGCTGGAACTGAAGGCGCGTTCGAGGACCAGCCAGGCCATTCGCGCCCTGCTCGGCCTGGCGCCGAAAACCGCGCGGCGCATCGACTCCGACGGCAACGAGGAAGACGTCCCGCTCGAGGACGTGCAGATCGGCGACCGGCTGCGCGTGCGTCCCGGCGAGAAGATCCCGGTCGACGGCGAGGTGGTCGAAGGCCGCTCCAACGTGGATGAGTCGATGATTACCGGCGAGCCGGTCAAGGTCGAGAAATCTTCCGGCGAGAAAGTGATCGGGGCGACGGTCAACGACTCGGGCACGCTGGTGATCGAGGCCAAGCAGGTGGGCAACGACACCGTGCTGTCACAGATCGTGCAGATGGTGGCCGAGGCGCAGCGCTCGCGCGCGCCGATCCAGAACCTGGCCGACGTCGTGGCAAAGTATTTCGTGCCGGCGGTCGTTGCGGCAGCGGTGATCGCGTTCTTCGCCTGGCTGAGCTTTGGCCCCGAGCCGAGACTGGCCTACGCCGTCGTCAATGCCGTGGCCGTACTGATCATCGCCTGCCCCTGCGCGCTGGGCCTGGCCACACCGATGTCGATCATGGTCGCCACCGGCCGCGGTGCAGGCATGGGCGTGCTGTTCCGCAATGCCGAGGCGATCGAAGTCTTCCGCGAGGTCGACACCCTGATCGTCGACAAGACCGGCACGCTCACCGAAGGCAGCCCGAAACTCGCCGACATCAAAACCGCCGAAGGCGTGGATGAAGCCGACCTGCTCGGCGCCGTCGCCTCGCTCGAGCGCGCCAGTGAGCACCCGCTGGCCGAATCGATCGTGGAAGGCGCCAAGGCCCGTGATATCGAGCTGACCGATGTGTCCGATTTCGAGTCCGTCACCGGCCAGGGCGTGTACGGCCGCGTCGGCGAGCAGCAGGTCGCCCTGGGTAACCGCAAGCTGATGGACACGCTCGACATCGACGTCGAAGCACTGATCGATACGGCCGAAGAACTGCGCGGCAAGGGCCAGACGGCCATGTTCGCCGCCGTCGACGGCAAGGCTGCCGGCCTGATCGGCGTGGCCGATCCCATCAAGGAAAGCACGCACGATGCGATCGAGGCCTTACATGAAGAGGGCCTGGAGATCGTGATGGTCACCGGCGACAGCGAAACGACAGCCAAGGCGGTGGCGAAGGAGCTGGGCATCGACCGGGTCTTTGCCGACGTCGCGCCGAAGGACAAGGCCGAGAAGGTCAAGGAACTGCAGGAGCAGGGACGCACCGTGGCCATGGCCGGCGACGGCATCAACGACGCCCCGGCCCTGGCGCAGGCGCAGGTCGGCATCGCCATGGGCACGGGTACCGATGTGGCCATGGAATCGGCCGGCGTCACCCTGATCAAGGGGGATCTAAACGGCATCGTCCGCGCCCGTCGCCTGTCGCGCGCGACCCTGGCGAACATCAAGCAGAACCTGTTCTTCGCCTTCGTCTACAACAGTCTGGGCGTGCCCGTCGCCGCCGGCGTGCTCTACCCGTTCTTCGGCCTGTTGCTCAGCCCGATGATCGCCGCGGCCGCCATGAGTTTCAGCTCGGTGTCGGTGATCGGCAATGCCCTGCGGTTGAACAAGGTATCTATTTGAGCGAAACGCCTGCGCGGCCCGGGACCCTCAAGTGATCCACTGTCGGTGGCGCACCCTGAATGCGTTGGGCCCTGGAATCACGGCCTATTCGCGTTCGTCTTGCAGCGGTGGCCATTGGCGATGAGTGTGGACCAACCCGAGAATCCAAATGCGGTCACTCTTCGAGTCGACTTCGTAGATCAAACGGTAGCTTTCGTGAACGATGAACTCCCTTGTACCCGGCACCAGACCATCCTGTCCCAGTTGCGGGTGATCACCGAGCCGATGCACTGCCGTCCCGAAGCGCTCGTCCATTCGGGCCGCAGCGAAAGGGTCCTCCCGTGCAATCCAGGCCCAGATTTCGAATCGGTCTGTCCGCGCCTCCGGCGTCCAGACGACTCTCACGGCTCGGCAACCTTCATGGCCTCGTTTCGAAGGGCGGCAAATTCCGCTTCCACCTGCTCGGTATCCAGCGCGCGGCCGGCGCGCATGGACTCGCGTGCCCGTTCCACCTTGCGCTCCAGCCAGGCTTGGTAATTCTCATGCGCTGTCTGCTTCTCGATATATTCCCGCATCAGTTCGCGCATGACTTGTGATGCCGGACGGCCCTCCTCGCCGGCCGCCGCCACAAAGGCCTCGCGCAGTTCGGGCTCGAGCTTCATTGTGAAAATGGCGTCCTTGCTCATATGAATGCTGCCCAATTGAAGTAATTACTTAGTATATACCTCAGGCCGATCACGGACCAACAACTCGGTTTCGCACAATCCGGACGCCCAGCCTGGGCGTACCCGTCGCCACCGGCGCGCTCCACCCCTTCCTTGGCCCACGGCCTGGAATTCCGGGCTACCAGACGCAGCTTCATTCCAGCTGCATTCGGGACTCGAACTCGCCCTGGCTGCCGCGTTCCAGCGGCGCGATCTCGTCGCGGTCAAACAGCCGCTCGAAATAGCCCTCGGGCCACTCGGACACCTGATCCTTTAACTCTCTATCCATCAATCAACTCCTCCCACACGCGCCGTGCCATCCCGCTCGGCCATCAGCCGCAGCACGGCCCAGGCCAGGCCGTTGAGGTTGTTGTCGGTCTCGAGCGCCTTGGTGGCCAGTTCCTCGTGGTCGGACATGGCGTCGAGCACGATCTGTTCGAGCAGGCGCGGAAACCGGCCGTGCATCACCTGCTCGGGGGTGTGGCTGCGGATCTGATCGACCACGCCCTCGTCGCGGCTCATGCGATCGGCCAGGTTGTCGGCGAACTGGAGCTGGTCGCGGTCGTCGACCTCGGTACCGAACAGGTCGTTGAGCCGCTCGATGATCTCGGCCAGGCGTTCCTTTTTGGGATCTTTCGGCTTTCCGCTACCGACTTCCGAGACCGGATCGAGGCCGTACTCGCCCTGCTCTTCCCCCAGCCGGATGCTCTGTTCGTTCTGCTTGTTGAGCCGGTAGTGGGTCAGGTCCAGTTCGGACAGGTCGAGATCCTCGTCGTCGAGGCGCTCGGTGCGAAGTAGCGGATGCAGATGGCGGGCGAACACGCACAATGCCTCCAGCTCCCGGTCGTCGTAGTCGACGATCTGGGCGAGAAACTCGTAGGTGCGATAGAAGCTCTGCAGGTCGCGCCGGAACAGATCGAGCGCATCGCGCCGTTCACCGGCCTCGGCCAGTTCGTGCTCGGCGCGCTGGCGCCCGTCGCGGTTGCCATTTTCCTCGGCGCGGCGCTTTTCGGCCTGCCAGTGGCGCAGGTCGGCCAGCGCATCGTGATAGCGCTTCCTGAACCGCTCAACGGCCGGCGCCGTGTAATACGAAAGCGTCGAATTCGACGCCTTCTTGTCGTGAAAGGCGCGAAAGAAGGACTCGACCTGGTGCCACTCGTAGACGCGCGCCTCGTTGAGCTTGCGCTGCAGGTCGAAGACGATGTCGGGGTCGGAGACGTCGGTCAGCTCGGCGGTGTTGTAGTAAGGCTCGAAGGACGCGCGCACGTCCTCGGCATCGTTGACGAAATCGAGCACGAACGGCGCTTCCTTGCCCGGGAAGCGGCGATTGAGCCTTGAGAGGGTCTGCACACAGTCGACGCCCTGCAGTTTGCGGTCGACGTACATGGCGCACAGCCGCGGCTGATCGAAACCGGTCTGGAACTTGTTGGCGACGATCATCACGTTGAAATCGCCGGTGTTGAAGGCCTCGCGATGATCGCGCCCCTTCAGCCCGGGGTTCAGTTCGCCACTGGTCTCGGTAACTTCCGCCGGAATGTACTCGTCGGCCGGCACCGAGCCGGAAAACGCCACCAGCGGATGCACGGAATCGTAGTTCTTCTCGTCAATATAGCTACGCATGGCCAACTGATAGCGCACCGCTTCCTGGCGGCTGCCGGTGACCACCATCGCCTTGGCCTGCTTGTCGAGCAGCGGATAGACCTTTTCGCGGAAATGCTCGACGATGACCTCGACCTTCTGCTCGATGTTGTAGGGATGCAGGCGCACCCAGCGCGCGATGCGCGTCGAGGCGCGGCGGGCGTCGACCTCCTGATCATCGGCGTCGGGATGGGCCAGGCGAAAGGCGGTCTTGTAGGTCACGTAGTTGTGCAGCACATCGAGAATGAAACCCTCCTCGATGGCCTGGCGCATGGAATAGACGTGAAACGGCACCGGTTTGTTGTCCTCGGCCGGCGGGCGCTCGGGATCCGGCCGGGTGCCGAACAGCTCCAGGGTCTTGCCCTTGGGCGTGGCGGTGAAGGCGTAGTAGCTGATCGTCTCCGAGGGCTTGCGCGCGGCCACGGCGGCATCGAGCAGTTCCTCGGCACTGAGATCCTCGCCCTCGGGCCGGTCGACGCCCAGCAGCGCCTTGAGTTTGGCCGCCGCCTGGCCGGTCTGGGACGAATGGGCCTCGTCGGCGATGACGGCATAGGTGCCGGCCTTCAGATCCGGATGCTGGTCCAGCGCCTCGAACAGTGCGGGGAAAGTCTGGATGGTCACCACGATGATGCGCGTGCGCGCCTCGAGCGCCGCGGCAAGCTGATCGCGCTTGCTCCGCCCACCCTCGTCGCGGCTGATCGGTTGCACCACGCCGGTGGCATGCTCGAACTGGTAAATGGTGTCCTGCAGCTGGTCGTCGAGCACGGTGCGATCGGTCACCACCACCACCGAGTCGAAGCGCTTGTTGCCGTCGTCGTCGTAGAGCGCGGCCAGTTGGTGCGCCGTCCAGGCAATCGAGTTGGACTTGCCCGAGCCCGCGCTGTGCTGCACCAGGTAGCGCTTGCCCGGACCGTCGCCGCGGGTGGCGTCGAGGAGCTTGTTGACCACGTCCCACTGGTGATAGCGGGGAAAGATCATGGTCTCCTTCTTGTGCCACTTGCCGTGGAAGTCCTGCTCGGACTTGACCTCCAGGTGCAGAAAGCGCCCGAGAATCTTCAGCCAGTTGTCCGGGGCGAAGACCTCGTCCCAGAGATAGCCGGTGGCATAGTCGTCCTCGCTCGCCGGCGGCGGATTGCCCGCCCCACCGTCGGGCGTGCCCTGGTCGAAGGGCAGAAACACCGTGTTGTTGCCGGCCAGCTTCGTGGCCATGGCCACCTGCGCCTGGCTGACGGCGAAATGCACCAGCGCACCGCGCTTGAAGGTCAAAAGCGGCTCGGGCTTGCGGTTGGTCGGGGCGCGCACCGGGCGGTCGCGGCGATACTGGCGCTGGGCGCGTTCCAGGGCCTGCTTGAACTCGCTCTTCAATTCCAGCGTGGCGGTGGGAATGCCGTTGACGAACAGCACCAGGTCCAGGCGCGGGTTGTACTCGCCGGTCCGCGCGTGCGGTGAGTAGGACACCTCCGGCACCACGCGCAAGCGGTTGGCGCGATAGCGCGCCAGGGTATCCTCGTTCATGCCGTGGTCGGGTTTGAAGGTGCACAGGCTCACCCGCGCGCCGGGCACCTTGAAACCGTGACGCAGCACATTCAGCGTGCCGGCCTTGTCCAGTTCGCGCGCGACCTTGTCGAGCAACGCCGATTCCGGGTCGCGCTCGTTGCGCTTGCAAAACCGCTCCCACTGATCCGGATGCGCCTCGCGGTAGTAGCCGACCACGTCCTCGGCATACAGCGCCCGGGCGCGGTCGTACCCCTCCGAACGACCCACCAGCCACCCGCCGGCGGCCATCGCATCAACTATGTCCTGCTGGAATTGCGCTTCGCGCGGATCGGCCAACGTCCCGCCCTTCTTGTTATGGAGGCGCAGCCCATGCTAGCGGGCGCGGACGCGGGGCACAAGCTGGCCCACAGCAACGGGAAGGTACTGTCAATCTCCTGTACATGCAGGGACGATCTAACCCCATGAAATAATGATGATTTCTGGATTTTTGCCCGGCATTACTGTATACTTGTATAGCATTCAGAAGAGGGCCTCATCATGGCGTTGACAACCCCCATCACCCCCACCCTGCCGCAATCGGAAATCCGCCAACTCGAGGACCGGATCACCGAGCTGGCGGCCCATATTCACGCAGCAAACTACCGGCTGCTGACCCTGATCCGGCAGTTCGACGAAGCCGCCGGCTGGGCCGAACCGGATATACGCTCCTGCGCCCACTGGCTCAACTGGAAATGCGGCATCGGCCTGAACGCGGCCCGCGAAAAGATTCGCGTGGCCCATGCGCTCGGCGATCTGCCCAGGATCAGCGCATCGTTCGCCAAAGGCGAGATCAGTTACTCCAAGGTGCGCGCCGTGACCCGGGTGGCGACACCGGAAAACGAGGAATTCCTGCTGATGATCGCACTGCACGGCACGGCGTCCCACGTCGAACGCGCCGTGCGCCAGTACCGCCGGGCAAAGCGCAACGAAGCGCTCGAAGCGGAAAACGATCGACACGAGCGCCGGCGCGTGATCTGGCGGATGGACGAGGACGGTTCCTTCCTGCTCCACGGCCGCTTCACGCCCGAACAGGGCGAGCGCATCATGAAGGCCGTCGACGCCGCCATGGACGAGACCGAGGCCGAGCACCGGGACGTTTCCGCTGAAACGTCACCCGAGCCGGATATGAACAAGCCCCTCCCCTGCCCGATCGAGCAGCGCCGGGCCGATGCGCTGGAACGCCTGTCCGACGCCTTCCTGTCCGGTAACCAGGGCACGGTCAGCGGCGGCGACCGCTGCACGGTGCACGTGCATACCGACGTGGATACCCTGCGCGAGGATGGCGAGGGCGCCGAATCCACGCTGGAAAATGCCGGAAACGTTTCCGCGGAAACGTCCCGGCGCCTGGCCTGCGACTGCGGCGTCGTGCCGTGGACGGAATCCGGCGACGGCGAAACCCTGGACGTGGGCCGCAAGACCCGCTCGATCCCGCCGGCGATTCGCCGCGTACTACAACGACGCGACGGCGGCTGCCGATTTCCAGGCTGCACGGCGCATAAGTACGTCGACGCCCATCACATCATCCACTGGGCCGACGGCGGCGAGACCAAAGTCGACAACCTGGTCACCCTGTGCCGACACCATCACCGCGCCGTGCACGAAGGTGGTTTCGGTGTCCGCATGGGTGCCGACGGGCAACCGGAATTCACCGATCGCCACGGCCGGTACATTCCCGAGGCGCCAAAACCACGTTTCCGCGGTAACGCCTTCGCGCTGATGACGCAGAACCGCCGCGCGGGCGTCGACGTTTCAGCAGAAACGTGTGTGCCAGCCTGGGACGGCGAGCCGATGGATGATGATCTGGTGGTCGAGGTGTTGTACCAGATGGAATCGGCAAGGACTGGCTAGTCGTTCAAGCCCCTTTATTGACGGACAGCGTGAATCGGGCCAGGAGCACGGCTCGGAGGATCGCGACGCCAGCAGCCAGACCGCCGCCGATGGTCAACAACCAGGCCAGGTCCGGTGCGAACAGAAATACGCCCCAAAGCGTCGTGTCATTGAAGTTGGGCAGGACCACCAGCAAGCCATAGCAAATAGCGAGCAGCAGACCGATGGGAACACCCACTCGCCAGAGCAACTCCCGGACATCGAACGGATATTTCAGCGCGCTCAGGGAACCGGTTGCATAGCTTCGAACGAGCCTGATCGCCCATACGGCCAGGGCGCCTATCAGGATCACGAGAAACAGCAAGGCCGCCCAGTCCTTGGGGCCCGGGCCGTCTTTGGCCGGCTCGCTTCCGACGATCATTTGCAGCGGGCCCTGGGTCAATGCTCCAACTCTCGAAAAATGAAACCCGCCACTGCGAGCATTGGCCATGACGGCCAAAGCCGTCCTTTCCTCCGGAAAGATCGCCATGACATTCGTGGCGCCCGGGCATTCTCCGCTATGCCAGAAGGCCGCATTGCCATTCGGCTCCGAGTACCGCCACCCCATTTCACCCGGGCCGGATCGATGCTCACGCACGGTACTGAAAAGCAGCTCGAACGTTTCAGCGGAGAGCAACCGCGAATCCCGATTCATCATGGCGAGCAGATACCGGCCCATATCCCCGGCAGTCGAATAAATCCCGGTCGGCCCGACGGGCCCCTCATCGACCTGGGCATCATATTCAACCGGATAACCAAACCAGAACCGGAAAGAAGCGGCCGGATCCGGATGATCACCGCCCTCCCCGCGCACAAAGCTCCGGTTCATTCCCAGAGGCCCGAAAATGTTTTCCCGGAAATACCGCGCATAGGACATGCCGCTCACTTGCTGAACCAACTGCGCGAGCACCAGGTAATTGGCGTTCGAATAGTCCGCCACACCACCCGCTTGTCTCACGGGCTCCATCCTGGCTATTTCCTCGACCAGCGCTTCCAGGGATTCAGGCTTCGCAAGGTCGAGCCTGCTGGTCTGAATAACCTGATTGCCCTGCAGCGTCGAGAAACCACTGGTATGAGTCAGCAGGTGAAATACGGTAATGGGTTCGGAAGTGCCCGAGCTTGACTGGAAGGAAGAAACATAACGGCCAACCGGCTCATGCAACCGTATCTTCTCGTGATCGATCAGCTGCATAACGGCAAGTGCCGTAAAGGACTTCGTCAAGGACCCGATACACATCGGCACCCGGGAATCAAGCGCGCCCTGCCCGCCACCAGCATGCCCATATCCTTTCTGATAGGAGATGCCGCCGTCATCAACGATCACAAGCGATACGCCAGGAACACCGGAAGATTCCATGCGATCGGTTACGAAAGAATCAATAGTGCTTGTGTCCACTGAAAATGACTGCGCCGCTGGCATCGGCACTGCCAGCAGGCAAAACAGGACTGCGGATAACCCTTTTAGGTACGTGCTAGCCATTCTCATGCAGAGGCTTTGATTTCCTCGCTGCTACTGCGGCCACTGTTGCTCAAAGTAGCGCAAAATCTGCGAAAATTTCAACTTCGGAGCGAGTGGCAATCCGATTTCCTCGACCGCCGTGGCCGGCGCATTCCCCAGGCGCCAAAACCACGTTTCCGCGGTAACGCCTTCGCGCTGATGACGCAGAACCGCCGCGCCGGGGTCGACGTTTCATGACCTTTACGGGATGGACTTCCTGGCGATGTATACACCGTAGCTGAAATATGCCTTGTATTTTTCATAAAGCTCAATTTCATGGCGCTCTGCCTCAACAATTCTGAGGGCCTCTTCGCTATCTCCGTGCCGGTTCAGGAAAGCGCTGAAGTTCCTACGCATTGGCTCGTAATAATTATCGAGCCAGCAATGCTTTGGCAGAATGAAGTAGCCGATAGGTGTATAACCGTTTTCTTCCAGTATCTTTATCTTTGCTGATGCCGTATCTATTTCCGGATATTCATCGTCCCAGTGGTTTTGAAGCTCCGAAGGGCGGGATATAGTAAGCCAGGTAATCTCTGAGGCAATAAGCAGACCGCCTGGCTTCAAGTAGCGCTTCCAATCCGCGACACCTTTTTCAAAACCAATGTTGTAGATGGCGCCTTCAGACCAGATAACATCGAAGTTCTCGTCCTCAAATGGGAGTTGCTCCATCGATGCGCAAAGAGGGGTGATTTTGTCCTCAACACCGTCACTCTGAGCCCTGGCCATCAGAACATCCATAAAGTCCTGAAGGAAATCGACAGCCGTAATCTTTGCATTCAACGATCGAGCCAAAGCCAGCGTAGAGGCACCAGTGCCGCAGCCAATATCGGCAATTTTCAACGGCGCATCTCGATCTATACCGGCGAGACCAATCGCCTTTTCAGTCTCAGCATCGCCTCCGGGCCCTTGACGGTTAGCGCCCTTGTGCAGATCTACAAGTAATTCAAATTCGTCCACTATCGTATCCTACGATGCTTGTAACCGTAACGAATTAGCTAAGCGGCGCGCGTAGGCGTATCCGGTGGAGGCCCGTCAGGGCTAGAGCGTACTTGAGCGGCTTATTAAAGTGCATATCCAACGATGCGCGATTGCAGCCCTTACTCAGGGCAGGCTATTCTGAGTTCCTTCCGATTAAGACCCGCTTTTTCTGAAACTGTCTCATATCCGTCGGGACATGTTTCATTGGCTTCTCTATAGCAAATACCCCAACCCGTACTCGCCCCACACGCAATTAAATATTCAACTCGTCCATCAGGCCGATTGATTTTCTGCGTGGTGGTGCAGGACGCGAGAACAAGCGGTGCTACAAGAAAAATGAAAACGTAGATCAATTTCATTTGCGAATCAATTACTATACTTTAATGTTGGCGCTCTTCCGCGTTTGACGGCGACCAACCGGAACGGTAGCGAAGGATGGAAGCTGTAAAGCATCGGACTATAGTGTCCTTGTTAGAAGGCATAGTTCGCACGCTTCAAACCCCCGGCAGGGCTTGCTTAGGCGGATGATTAAAGATTTCACAAATGCATACAAAATGAGCAGATTCCTTCTTCTCAAAGCTAGACGCCGCTTTCACCGTTCGACGAACGTGGTACACCCCCGCCGTTTCTGGAATTTCGTGCGCGTGAAGTCTTGACTGACCTTTTTCCGGATCGACAAATCTCCCAGGTAACTTTGCTTCGGATGCGACGATCAAGAAAGCACGAGCTCCATGGCGGCACATCTCCTTGAAATGCAACAAGCGCCGTAGATCTTGATCGATTTCTGCCGGTGGCGCCGTCGCGCGCTTTACCTCAAATACGAACTGTACAGCATCCCAAACGTGCTCTTTGTATGGATCGGGACAGGCCGCATCCAGTATTGCTAGGTCGGCCCGCCAAAGGTCCCCAAGCTCGTTCCTGCCGGCAGTATCGGCAAGCCGACGGTACAACAGCTCCGGGTATAACTTTTGGTCAGATGTGATTTTGGACTGAATGAGATTGCACGATTCAGCGACGAGCGAGGCCTCCGCAAGTGGATAGTTTCGAAAATAGGCCCTACGGTAACCGACCCAAAACGCCAGTCCTTGGAGCGCGTCTTCTAGAAATGGGAGCCGTTCAGGCATTCTGTATCCCATACGATTAGCCTTCTAACCTAAAAGCATTGATCGGCTGTGCGCAGCATGGCGGATAAATGCCTGTTCCACTGAGCCGCGCATCAGGATTGCGTACTCTTAACTAATGGGCCTTGCTTTTGCAGGCTCGGAAGCCGGAGCATAATCTGGCCGTTCACCTGGACCGCCGGTTGCGGTTTGCATTCGAATTTCGCCAACTCCTCGCTACCACTGGGTTCCCTGAGGTGCAATGTATCGCGAA
Source organism: Wenzhouxiangella sp. 15190 (assembly GCF_003417465.1). Classification (GTDB taxonomy): domain Bacteria; phylum Pseudomonadota; class Gammaproteobacteria; order Xanthomonadales; family Wenzhouxiangellaceae; genus Wenzhouxiangella. The sequence continues at coordinate 2,484 of NZ_QVMV01000028.1, read as the reverse complement.
ATACGCTGAAATTCCAACATCTGGCCGTGGGGTCGAGGGGCAACCCTTTTCCCTCAACCGCCGGGGCCGACCCATTCCCGAGGCGCCAAAACACGTTTCCGCGGTAACGCCTTCGCGCTGATGGCGCAGAACCGCCGCGCCGGCGTCGACGTTTCCGCGGAAACGTGTGTGCCAGCCTGGGACGGTGAACCGATGGATGATGAGATGCGGGTCAAAGCGCTGCGAAAACCAGGGGTCAACGGCGCATGGCTGGGTATCAAATGCAGCACTCTGGCGCTACCGACCGAAACAATTGAGCTGCGTCACTCGGTTGCTTTTTGGGGTAGATATGTCCATTGCCAATGGTTTGTGAAAGAATATCCTCTGCCCAGGCTCCAACTTTATTTCGTTCATCAGTGTACTTCGCTTCATCTAACCCCGTCTCAAGCTCAAATTGACGACGAAGAATGAAAGCATATAGGTCCGCGACCTGCACCAATTCGACTTGCTTCGAATCAACGAAATGCGGAACATCAACTAATTGATCAAGAGCTTTCCTTCCCCTTTTCCTTTCATAGTACTCATCGGTCCATTCAGGTGGGTTTAGGATTAGGTCAGTAAACCTGTCTTTCTCCTTAACTTGCTCGTCAAACACCAATACAGTGTGGCCCTTGTTTTTAGATTCACCTTGGTGCCGACGCTGCACACTCAGGGCGACATGAAGCGCCATTGTCCTCCAGGCGCTCAAACCTTCAAAACGAGCATCTTCATTTCGCTTTTCCTCATAGCGCTGAATATCCAATGCCGAATAGACCACTTTGTGCTTTCGGTCCTTCATCCACTTGACGATAGCCGATATAATGCTCGCGCGATGAGGTCCATCCAATCCCTTCCAGATGCCTGAACCAGAATAGAATTTCCGGGAATGGAACTCCCGAACAGGCTGCCCTACTATATCCGAAAGTTGACCCAATAAACCTGACCACGTATCTTTGGTCAAGTGCATTCGGTGAGCATCAGCAACAACACCAGCCATTACCGAAATGGGCTGATCTCCCGTTCCACTTTCATCAAAGTAGCAAAATTTCATAGAATACCTACCGATTTATATAAGCGGTACGCGTAAACGTGTCCAGTAGAGGCGCGCCAAGCCTGAAACGCACTTTAGTATTTTATTATCGAAGTTTCCACATTTGGAAAGCACGATTCAGTTCATCCCTTAGAGGATCGATAAAGAATTTCTCATTTAAAAGCACAAGGCAGTTCGCGTCAGTATCAATTAGCTTAAATACTTTTCCGAGTGGATCGTCGGCGATCGTGTGAGAATCGAGCATCGGCGAAGGGAAGAACATTCCGCCATCGTTCGATAAAAGGTATTCGTCTAGTCTTTCGTCGAAGTGTTCCCGGATATTTCTCATCCTTCTGTCGGCCAGTGGGGAATCCTTCTTAATCTCAAAATGTCGCTTCAATACGTCGGCTCGAGCAAATCGCAATGACTTCCGATAATTTTTGAGACCAGATCGAGAAGGAAAAAAGAACCTTGACAGGGCGGCTATGTGGGAGACCGCTTCTTGTGCTGCTGAGATCAGCTCCTCGGCGTCATCGCTATCAGATACCAACTGATCATATCGCTGAAATGCGGCTTGAGCTCGATCGTAGTTGTACTTGATGGAAACCTGATAGAAAGCAAGGTGCATCGCTTGGAGCCCGCCCGATTGCTGCACCGTAATCTCGGCTCGCATCTCCAACTCCTCGTCTGTGATATTTCTCACGTCTCCGGCTTCCATATTGTCTAGCGTAACGGGCTTTCTTTGTAGCGCAGCGGCAGAAGTCGGTCGGCGTTGGCGATTCCGTCAGAGGAGCCCTGCCGCATGGTCTTAGCCGGCTTTGTCAGCCCCAAAGTTACCCGGAGTCGGAATCCGGGCCCTTCTCGGTGTCGGCTGCAAGGTTTTGTTAGTCGATCGTTCCAAGGAAATCCACCAATCGGTTCACGGCTTTCTGCGCGGATCGCTGCTTTATCAACCCTTCTTTGGCGGCACCGCTAACCAGAAGTAGGCAGCAACCAGTGTCGATACCGATCACTTCGACGTGTACCAGCGTGGGGTTCATATTGAGAAAACCGGACCCCAAGATGCCGGATATCTTAGGGTACTGCGACGGGCCTGCTTCGCTGTCGTTCGCGAGTCGTCCTTCCTTCAAAAGATATGAAGTCAACTTGGTGAGAGTTGTCCTGACATCCCGCGGCACGCTCACTTCTTTTAGATATTGCTCCGTGGGCAAAAATCGGGCTGCAAGACTTGCTCCCAATGAACCGCCAGCTGCCCCAGCAACCCCACCGCCGATCTTGCCTCCAAGTGATCCGACTTTGCCAAGTTCCCTGGCAAGTATTTGATCTTGTTGACTGCTCATCTTCCTTCCTCAGACTAACGATTTAGCTGAGCAGCGCGCGTAAGCGCGTCCGGTGGAGGCCCGACAGGGCCGGAACGTACTTGAGCGACTTGTTAT
>NZ_QVMV01000012.1:12500-124962 GCF_003417465.1 Wenzhouxiangella sp. 15190 | reverse complement strand
ACCGGTAAAGCCGAAGCTTTGCAGGCTGCCTCCGGGGAGGGTCTGCTTTTCGACAATGATGGTGCCGGTTGCCTCCGGGCATGCATCGGGAACGGTGATTGCGTTGTTGGCAGTAGTGACGGTCGAGCCAAATGCCAGAGCCCTGCCTTCAAGCGTTGCCGAATCTCCCAGAGTAATACTGAGGCCGGCGGCCGTACCACGAAAGACGGTTCCGATAAAAGCGGCATTGGCGCCAATGGTCGTGCCACCGCCCGGCGTCCAGAAGACATTATCCGTACAGGCACCATCAGCTGCGACGACACTGGAACCGGCGGCCGGATCAAGCGCGCCGGCCGGCCTGAAAATGAAAACCCCATCGCCTCTCAGCGTGACTGTCGTGTTCGCGGTGATGGTCATCGCACCGGAACTCGAGTAGCAGCCGGGCGGAAACTCTCCGGCCGGCCCACCGCCGATACTGATCTGGTCCAGCGCTACGGCAGCACCGATATCAGTACATGCCTGCGCGTCCAGTTCGGCCCGGGCGGCATTCTGATCCGTTCCGGTTTCGGGCGGGCATGGCACAAAGATTGTGCCGGTTACAGTGGGGTTAACGGCAGGCGGAGTCGTATAACAGACATCGCCATCCACAGTCGTCCCGGCGGTATTTGTATAGGTTTCTGAGACGATTCCAAATGGACTGGTTGCCCCGAGGTCCGGTGCTGTCTGGGAAAGCGCCGGCACGGCAAGCAACAGCAGCATCGCTGCCAAGCCCGTTTTAATCAGACATACCGCTATATGCGTACGCTTTCGGTTCACCATGTGTCAGAAGTTGAAATCGGTCATTCCGAACAGGCCGATCAGACCGACGACAATAAGGTAGATGGCGACAATTACGCTGAGCAAGCGCGGCACAATCAGGATGAGAATACCGGCAACAAGCGAGATCAAAGGAGTCAGCATCGCAGACAAGTTCATGAGTTTTATGCTCTCTTTGAAGAGTAAGACCCGCGTTTAATACACCGGGTGTCACCCAGTGTGTCTAAGGATGTCGAGAACGTCGGTGCGATAGCGCACCCAAGCCAGCGTGTATAGAGAGGAGATGTCTCGGCTAAGGTTCGCGGACGACCCGCTTGACCCGGGTTCCGGCCGGAATCGTCACCTCGGGCCCGGATAGCTGATTGATCAACGCCAGGCGTTCAATGTCAATGACCGATGGATACTGTGCATTGAACGACGTCAGCGTCATGGTCCGGGGAGCTCGTACGATGGCAATGCGATCGGGCTGCCTGTCCAGCGCCTTACGCTCGGTGAGCCTGGCGAAGCTGCCGGTGGTTTTCCGAAAAGCTGAATCATGGCGGCTGAGTTGGTCGGTGGGGGTAAATGCCAACAGGCGGTAGACGTGCTCACCGTGAGCAATGAAGGCCGCATGACCGCCAAGCTGGCGGTTCGATGTCTGGGCCTGGAAGCGGCCACGGATGGCGTCAAGCCCGTTGATCTGCTGCCGGCCCACGTCGCTGGAAGTCAGCCCTTCCTGCTGGAAGAATTGCCCGGCGGCTTCAGATACCGTGCCGGCTGTCAGGGTCAACTGCACCACCGCATCCTTTTCGGGGCTGCCGGCCAGTACGACCTGGGCCAGGTTCTGCATTTGCCAGCCCTTGGGAAACGTGAGCCGAAATGCCAGATCCGGGTGATTGAAGCGGTTTTCCTCGAAGTATCCCTGTCGCGGATTAACTCCAAAGACCGTGCCGTCGATGCGGGCCAGATAATCATTCCGACCGATACGCGTCCCGCCCAGCGACCGATCGAGCCTGCTCAGCCGGGTTTCGATGCGCTCAATCCGTTCGGCCGGATCGGGATGGCTGGAAAGCCAGCTGGGAAGGGGACTGCCACCGGCAAGCTGGCCGGCATGCTGCAAGGATGCGAATACATTGACCATCTCGCGCACGTCGTATCCATGATCCAGCGCATAACGGAACCCGAGATCGTCCGCCTGGCGTTCCGCATCACGCCCGTAACTGAGGAACAACAAGGACAATCCACCCGCGGCGGCCTCGCTGAACTCGGCCAGTTCGGGGCTGAGAATGCTTCCGACCCCCAGGCCGATCTGGGCTACCTGGGAACGAGTCATCATGGCAACCGAGTGGCGTGCGGTTACGTGCCCGATTTCATGACCCAGAACACTTACCAATTCGGCCTCGTTACCCATCAAGCCCATCAGGCCACGGGTTATGAAGATGTAGCCACCGGGAAAGGCAAATGCATTGGGTGTGGGATCATCGATCACGCCGAATGACCAGGGCAGGTCAGGCCGCTCCGAGTCCACCGCCAGGTTCATACCGAGTTTCTGAACGTATCCCTGGAGCCTCTCATCTTCCACCAATCCGACGGATTGATTAACACTCTCGGCGCCCTGCGCGCCCATGGCGATTTCCTGCTCCTCACTGACCAGCACGAACTCGCGTTCCCCGCTGACCGGATTGACTGCGCATCCTTGCAAGAATACAAATGCGAGCCAGACAACGCTGATTGATTTCTTGACGTTAAATTTCATGATTCAAAGCGCCTCACGCAGCAAAGACCCGGATAATTCGATTACAACGGTATCCTTCGCCGAAATAACAGTCGGTACGCTGGCACACCCAACACCCGCGAGCATAAAATGGGTGTGCTGTTTGCTTCCGAACAGACACAACTCCCAGAGAGGATCAACCTACGCTCGAAGACTCAAGCATCCGCATAACAGAAGGCATCAGGCACCCGATGGAGAACATTGAAACCGACACGAGCATTACCACCCTGGGGGATCAGGTCATACAGCTAACGCGAGCACGGTGGGGATCAGACCACGCTCAACTGACAGGACTCCGCAGAGAGCCGCTCACGACTCCAGCTGGCACTCAGGCAAACCGCTGGACAGATTTTGTTCCACCCAGCCGGGAATAATACTCATTCGCTGGTAAATGAAAAGAAATCTGACAAACATTCTCGCAAACGGAAAAAATCAGGCCGCTCTGAGCGGCCTGATCTTTTGAACCCATCGCAGCTACCAAGCACTCCCGATGACTACTTCATCGGCAAGTGCTCAGCGCTATCTTCCTGGAACTACTTGCGCGCGAAGGCAGGTGCTTCAACCAGGCTAAGGTCGGATACGTCAACGGAAAGCGTAATGCTTTCGCCGTCCACTTTGCGTTCAACCTGGTCCCATGCGATAGCCAGATCCTTCTGACCCAGACCCATGACGCCACCGGTACTCATAATAACCGCACCTATCTGGCCATTTTCGTCAATCAGAAGTTCATTGACCTTGCCGACAACCTTATTATCTCGCCTATTCATTACTTCATGGCCCACAATATTGCTTGAAAAGTAATCATCAGCAGGCTTGCTTGCCAGATAGTGCAATTTCGCTTCAACAGCTCTGGCCTCGGCGGCTTCCTTGGCGGCGGCATCGGCCTTGGCGTCAGACCTTGACTCGCGTGCCAGGCGCGAACGTGTTGAGGCATTGGCAGCTTGCTCAGCACCCTGCTTACCATGACTCTTTTCAGCGCTTACGCTGGTCCGTTCGGAATCACACGGACAATCGCATTTCTTATCCTCGGCCGACGCAACAGAAACACCCATTGTAAGAGCGGGCAGAAGAACGACTGCGTATTTCATCGAAATGAACCTGTTCATTGATATTCTCCTAGGTTACCCATGTGACTGAAATGTCACCGGGCCATCAGCACCAGCGGCATGATAATCGCCCCCTGGAAGTGTTGATCATTGTTGCTGTTGTACAGGGCCAGGTCTGTACGCTGCGACACGCTCGTCCAGGCTATGAGCATCCTGCATGTTCGGCAGAGTGGTAGATACTCCTGGACGATTCTCTGACGAAACGTTCGAGATAACCATTGGCAGGTAGGGCCTGCGTGCGATCGCGTACAGATCACAACGTCCGAAACGTTCAAGATGGGCGTCATGGATAAGCCCACTTCAGCTCGCGAACGACCGAAAGCACTAAATTTTCTCTTTTGCGCGCTCGCAATCGTCCTTGTCTTGCTGTCACCCGCGCTGGGTGTCATGGCGGCTGCTATCGCCACTTGGCATGCCCTGCTGGCCGGCTCGTTCTGGTACATGCCGCTCGGGCTGGTCATGACACTGGCGGCATTTGCGATGGTGCAGAGTCACAGGCTGTTTGACCTGGCTTTTCTCGGCCTGATGGTTGTCGCGGCCATTACCTGGTTCGGGTTGGATTCGCCCCAACAGCGCTCCTTGCTGGAGGCAGTCCAGGCTCTGGCCTCTCAGACCTACCTAATGGCCGGTGTACTGCTGGTAATGCTGGTGGCTGGGGTGCTGATCCATATAGCACGTGGAGCGAACCGATGGTAATTCAGCCAGCACTGCGGCTTCCGGCTTGCCAGTCCTGCTGCAAACTAGCCAGACGCCCGGCCTGGGCCTTCAAGTGCCGCTCGAGCTGCCGGAGACGCTTTCCGAAAGTGGGGGCTTGCCAGCGATAGCGCAGTGCCGCGCTACCGGCCTGAACGCGCTCGGCCTGAACGGCTTGCCACTGGGCAACCGTGTCCCTGAACTGCTGGTACTCGCGCTCGATAGTCCGGGCCCAGGTCTCTTCGGAATCGCTAGCGGCAAGCTGGTTCTCGAGTTTTCGGAACTGCATCTGTACGCGGGCCCGCCGCATCTTGAAGGTCGGCGTGCGCTTTAAGCCGCCAGCCAGTCCAACAGCCTTACTTGCCGCTATCAGCCACTTCCCGGGATCGAAATCCCACCAGTGGGCGCCATTTCGATAATCTGCCTGAAAGGCGTGATGAAAATTGTGATACCCCTCGCCCCAGGTCAACAGCGCCAGCCAACCATTGTCACGCGAGCTGTTGTCGTCACTGTAGTGTCGCTTGCCCCAGGTGTGGGCCAGAGAGTTGATAAAGAAAGTGCAATGCTGGCTGAATACCAGTCGCACGGCGCCAGCCAAAAGTATCATGCCGATTACATCGCCGGCCAGGAACCCCAACGCGACGGGGACCCCAAGGTTAAGAAACCAGGTAAGCAGCCAATAGTGCTTATGCTGCCATTTGAGAATCGGATCGCGTTCGAGATCCCAGATCTGCTCGAAATCGACCTCGCTTGAGGACCAGTGACGCAGCATCCAGCCGATATGAGCATGCCAGAACCCAGTTCGAATGGAGTGGGGATCCCGCTCGGAATCATCGACAAAGCGGTGATGGACCCGGTGACGAGCACACCAGACAAGTACCGAATTCTGCAGCGCGAAGGTACCGAAAACGACAAAGAATAGTTTCAGTGGCCACGCGGCGCGGTAGCTTCGGTGCGACCACAGCCTGTGATATCCAGCAGTAATCGAGAGCCCGCTGAACAGCCAGATCAGACCGGCGGTTAGCCAGGTCCACCCGCTGAAACCGACCAATATGCCCCAGAGGGGCGCGGCCACGAGGGCCAGCACGTGGGCTGCGACGAAGAAGCTTACGTTTGCTGTTGCGAGTGGCGGCTTACGCATGGTCATGCTCAAGGGATCCTGAAGTTGCTGCAAATGTTCAGCCCCATTGGATCACCTTGGCGGGGTTCCTTTCTGTTCGGTAGCATACGGAGTTTCGAGAATGGACCTCAGCACAGGCCTGCGAGGCAAAATGCTCGATTATTGCCCGGTTGGGTCCCGATTGCAGGAATGCTGAATCAAATCGGCAGCATGGTCGAACCGTGACCCAACCACCGGTCGCTCCATACCTGCCTCGTGAAAGCAGTAGCCTTTCTCGTTATCGATTTTGGCGTGGTACATAGCAGCATCTGCCCGGTGCATCAGAACGTCCATTTCAGTGCCATCCTCGGGGCAAATACTGATTCCGATACTTACCTCCAGACTGATGTTGCAATCCCGAGTGTGCTGAAGCTTCGCTGCCGCAGCACGCATCTTCAGAGCCACCTTGCCGGCATCTTCAGGTTGCCTGACTTCATTGAGCAAGGCGACAAACTCATCTCCGCCGTAGCGACAGAGCAGGTCGGTGCCCCGAACGCAGCCTGCCAGATTTCGAGACAGGGCCCTCAGCAGCCGGTCACCCGCATGGTGTCCCAGGCTATCGTTGACCTGCTTGAATTGGTCGAGGTCGATGAAGAGCAGAGCCAACCTTCTGTGGTGCCGCCGGGAAAGCTTCAGAGCCTGATCAAAGTGTTCACCGAATGCGACACGATTCGGCAATCCAGTCAGGGCATCATGACGCGCCAGATAGGCCATTCTTGCCGTGTTTTCACGTGATAGCCTGCGGTCACGAAAGACCACGACCGCGCCCGTGAGCTGACCGCTCTTGTCTAGGATCGGGGCCGCGGAGTCCTCTATGGCCAACTCACTACCGTCGGGGCGTAGCAGCACACAGTCTGTCGGCATTTGCACAATCTCCAGACTTGCCATGGCACGCCCGGCCAGGCTTTCAATGGGCTTACCATTTTTCGGATCGATTACCTTGAAGACCCGATCAAGCGCCTGGCCGCCGGCTTCCTCTCGAAGCCAACCGGTGAGTCGCTCCGCAACTGGATTCAGGTAGGTTACGTGTCCCCTGGCGTTCGTACTGATCACGGCGTCGCCGATGCATTCCAGCGTCACACGCGCACGTTCTCGCTCCCCTGATAGATCATCCAAGGCTGCCTGTTTCGCCTGTTCCGCGGCCTTGATTCCGCTGATATCTTCAATGGTATGGATATGGGCGCCAGATGCGGTTCGATCGCCCAGCCTGGCGATGCTGTGGCGTGTCCATATACGCTGTCCGGAGCCGGTGACAATTCTTACCTCGAACTGTAAAGGCCGGTCTGTTTGGTTGAATTTACGCCAATCGGTTGGCACAACCGCCTGATCATCGGAATCCATGAGCTGGCTCCAATGAATGCCGATCAGCCTCGATGTGGTAACGGCGTACATGCGCTGACAGGCGGGGTTGCTGTAAGTGATGTTACCGCGATGATTGGTTATGAGGATCCCAAGCGGCAGAGCGTCGAGCAGCGCAAAGTCCGGGTCGGCATGGCTGGGTATTTGTCGGCGGCCGGACCGATCCGCCGCGGGTGTCCAACATAGACTGCCACCTTCATTCTCCCAATCCCCCAGGGGATCGGAGCACCGCCATCGGTGACGATACAGATGACGCGTGGACTTGTGATCAGACATGGACTCCGCCCCCCGTGCAACGTTGTTCCTGGTTGACAGAGCACCTTACCGTCGGCCTCACTGCCGCCTCAGTTCGTTGACCCACATAAAAACATGGACGCAAAAGCGCCCATGCTCCCCGCCTGCGCTGCCATTTCTAGTTGATTACAAAACTGATTCGCATGATCACTCGGTAGTTCGTGATCTTGCCTTCGTCAATGGTGAGTTTCTGTTCAGAAATCCACGCGCCTTTTACATTCTTGACTGTTCGTTCGGCACGCTTGATGCCGGACTCGATGGCATCCTGAAAACTCTCGGTGGAGTCACTCGAAATTTCAATGATCTTGGCAATCGTCATGGGAGATTCCTTTTAAACAAAACCGGGCGATCGGCTTGCGACCACCCGGCGAGTTACTTCATAGCTGGTGGTTCAGGCGTTCGGGGCCTTGAGGCGCCGACGCGTGGTCAGTGTGACGCCACCCATCAGCGACAACATGCCGCCCAAGGCGATGATCGGCAACGGGCCAGCGGTGGCCGGCAGAGTTTCCGGCTGCTCGGTCTTGGCCGGCTGCGCCTTGGCCATTTCCTGTTCCTTCCGGGGTTCAACGATCGTGACCTTCTCGGTATCCAACGCGCCCGGCTTGGTGGTGAAGGCATAAGCGTTTTCCGGCGCATAGAAGTTCAGCACCTGGCCTTCCTTCAGCTCGGAGAACCGATATGGACGGCCATCGAGCATCACGCGCTGGTCCGGGCCCGGCATCAGCCGCACACTGCCAAGCGAGCGTCCGTTTTCGTCCCTGAAGTCTGAGGTAATCGCCCCATCACGATGGAACTGCTCAAATTCGGCTTCGAAGCGGGCCCATTTCTGTCCATCGACGATGATGGCTTCCTGGCACCCTTCGGCGACCCAGGGGTAGTTACGCAGCAGACTGCGATTCCATTCGACATCCCTACAGCTTGCCCGGTCCACTTCCGGTCCCGGCATTGCCTGTCTGGATTCCTGGGCGATCACGCTGCCAGTCGATGCCAGACCCAGCAGCAAGGCTACTGATGTCATGGCGAATACGTTTAAACGGGTGTTCATGGTGTTTCTCCTGATGGTGATGCGGTGGGAACTGCGCCCATTCGGCGCGCGTTCCCGGGTTGATCAACGGCGACGGCCTGCACGATGTAGCGTTGCGGTGCATTGCCGATGAAATAAAACGGGTAACAGGTGACCAGGGTGACGGTGGGCTCGGTCGTGTCATCGAGAACCGACACATCGTCCGGATCAACAATGGCGATCCTCGATACTCGATACTCGCCACGGCCGGAGAGACTCTCCAGCTCCATGGTGTCGCCGACCTGGATGTCCTTGAGCGGACGAAAGTAGCGATCGCGATGGGCGGCGATCGCCATATTGCCGCTCGTGTTGGGTGCGGCCGTGCCGCCGATCCAGCCGGCGCCCCGGCTCATGTTCAACTCACTCAGGTCCGGATAGACGGGTACCTCAAGCGCCACCTTGTCAATGCGCAATACGGCAATCGGCAGTTCGTCGGCATCGGCAACCCTTGCACGGGTCGCTTCAGGCGCGACTTCCTGGCTGTTCAACAACGCCAGGGTCTGGCCGGCGAGGGGAAGATCCTCCAGGCGGTGGCTCACTGTTGCTGCCGCCCGCGCCTCGGAGAACAATTCGATACCCTGCTTGCGTTCACTCTCCAGGCCGGTGGTTATCAGAAAATAGGTCGCGATAAGCGCAATGCCCATGATCCAGAATGCCAGTTCCACAGATATCCGCCCTGAGCCGTTGGCCATCGATGTGCGCGCGGCCAGGAGACGAGATTGTCGGGAGAAAATCGGGGTGGAGCGTTTCATTGCAGGGTGTTCCTTTGCGAACTGCGACAGGAACCCATGATGAGACTGCAATCAGAACCTGTCTGTTCGCAAGCACACAGTTCGACAATGCCGGGAATGCTCCCGGAAGCCGCAATGCTCAGGTGCGACAAGGCGCACCGGGTTCTTCAGCTACTGGCAGGAAAAAAGCTGGTCGTCAGTCGAACAGCTCGCCGCTGGCTTGCTGCCGCCGCTGGTAGTGCTGGGCATCGACCACGGCAATGGCGGTCATGTTGACCACGCGGCGCACGGTCGCCGAGGGGGTGAGTACGTGGGCCGGGCGGCCGATGCCCATCAGCATCGGGCCAATGGTCACGCCCTTGCCGACCACTCGCGCCATGGAGAAGGCAATGTGAGCGGCGTCCTGGTTGGGCATGATCAGCAGGTTCGCCTCGCCGCTGAGACGCGAGTTGGGGAAGATTCGCTCACGGATCGCCGGCATCAGTGCCGCGTCGGCACGCATTTCGCCTTCGACTTCCAGGTCGGGTGCGCGCTCGCGCAACATGTTGAAGACCTGGCGCATCTTCGAGGCCGATGGATTGACGTGGCTGCCGAAGTTCGAGTGCGAGCAAAGCGCGATACGCGGCGTGATCCCGAACATCCGAAGACGCTCGGCCGACATCAGGGTCAGCTCGACGAGCTGCTCGGCCGTGGGGTCGGGGTTGACGTGCGTATCGCAGACGAACCACACACCGTTTTCGTTGGTCATGGCCGACAGCGCGCCCAGCGTGCCGCAATCGTCGCGGGTGCCGAATACCTCGTTGATGTACTGCAGCTTCTTCTGGTAGCGGCCGACCACACCGCAGATCATCGCGTCGGCCTCGTTGCGGTGCACCATCACCGCGGCAATCACGGCCGTGCGCGTACGCACGAGCGCTTTGGCCGAATCGGGCGTGACCCCGCGGCGCTGGGTAATCTCGTGGAAAGTCTGCCAGTATTCCTTGAAGCGCGGATCGGATTCGGGGTTGACTAGCTCGAAGTCCTCGCCGGGCTTCAGCCGCAGGCCGGCGCGCTCGATGCGCATGTCGACCACCTTGGGCCGGCCGATCAGAATCGGTTTCGCGAGGCCGTCATCCACCACCGTCTGAACCGCACGTAGCACGGTTTCCTCTTCACCCTCGGCGAAGACCACGCGCTTGGGGTCCTTGCGGGCGGCGTCGAAGACCGGCTTCATCAACAAGCCGGTGCGGAAGACATGCTGGTAGAGCCGTTCGGTATAGGCGTCGAGATCCTCGATCGGCCGGGCGGCCACGCCCGAATCCATGGCGGCCTTGGCCACCGCCGGGGCCAAGTGCACCAGCAGTCTCGGGTCGAAGGGCTGGGGGATCAGGTACTCGGGCCCGAACTTCGGGGCCTGGCCGCCGTAGGCCTGGGCGGCCACGTCGGAGGCTTCCATCTGGGCCAGCTCGGCGATGGCGTTCACGCAGGCCATCTTCATCTCGTCGTTGATGGCCGTCGCGCCCACATCGAGCGCGCCCCGGAAGATGTAGGGGAAGCACAGGACGTTGTTGACCTGGTTGGGAAAGTCCGAGCGGCCGGTGGCGATCAGCGCATCGGGACGCGCCTCGCGCGCCAGATCGGGCATGATCTCCGGCACGGGATTCGCCAGGGCCAGGATGATGGGCCGATCGGCCATCTTCTTGACCATTTCGGGCTTGAGCACGCCCGGTGCCGACACGCCCAGGAAAACGTCGGCGCCCTTGATCGCCTCGCCCAGCGTGCGCGCTTCGGTCTCGACGGCATAGGTCGCCTTGCGATCGTCCATGTAGGACGCTCGTCCCTTGTAGATGACGCCTTCGCGGTCGCAGACGACGATGTTCTCGCGCCTGACACCCATCGTCACCAGCAGGTCCAGGCACGCCATGCCCGCGGCACCCGCTCCGGAGGCGACCAGGCGGATGTCGTCCATCTTCTTTTCGACGAGCTGCAGGCCATTGACCAGGGCGGCGGCCGCAATGATCGCCGTGCCGTGCTGGTCGTCGTGGAAGACCGGGATATTCATGCGCTCCTTGAGCGCTTCCTCGACCTTGAAGCACTCCGGCGCCTTGATGTCCTCGAGATTGATGCCGCCGAAGGTCGGTTCCAGGCTGGCGATGATTTCGATCAGCTTGTCGGGATCGCGCTCGTCGATCTCGACGTCGAACACGTCGATATCGGCGAACTTCTTGAACAGCACGCCCTTGCCTTCCATCACCGGCTTGGAAGCCGCCGCACCGATATCGCCCAGGCCGAGCACGGCCGTACCGTTGGAAATGACCGCCACCAGGTTTCCGCGCACAGTGTAGTCGAGCGCCTTGAGCGGGTCCTTGGCGATTTCCTCGGAGGCCGCCGCCACGCCCGGTGAATAGGCCAGCGCCAGATCCTTGGCCGTGGTCAGCGCCTTGGTCGGCACGATCTTGATCTTGCCCGGCGGGTACTGCCGGTGATACTCGAGGGCTTCTTCGCGGAACTTGTCTTGGTCGCTCATTGATTCTGTGGTCCGTGGTCGGTGGCCAGTGGTCTGTGGTCCGTGGTCAGTGGTCGGTCATCCCGGGCCCGTGTTCAGCAGCTGCAATCGGGCGATGGACCTCTAATACTGATTACAGACTACCGACCACAGACTACAGATCACGGACCACCGAAGCAGCCGTCAGCCGCGCTCGGCTTCTTCGCTCCACTCACCCATCGCGGCCAGGCCGTTCATCTTCGCGCGGTGGGCGAGGATCTGCTGGGCCTTTTCGCGATTGCCCTTCGGGTCGGCCGCCCAGGTCTTGAGGCATTCCTGTTGCAGAGCACGACCGTAGGAGAACGACAACGGCCAGGGCAGGGTACCCATCTTGTTCATGGTGTCCAGGTGCTCGGTCGCTTCCACGTCTTCCTGCCCGCCGGACAGGAACACGATGCCGGCGGTCGCCGCCGGAACGGCATTGAGTAGGCAGTCGATGGTGGCCTCGGCCACTTCCTCTGCGCTAGCGCGATCGCTTGCATCCGAGCCGGAAATCACCATCGAGGCTTTCAGCACCGTGCCCTCGAGCAGCACGTTCTGCTCGTAGAGCTGGCCGAACAGCGCCTTGAGGGTGGCCTCTGTGACGTCGTAGGAGGTATCGAGGTCATGGTTGCCATCCATCAGCACTTCCGGCTCGACGATCGGCACGATGCCGGCTTCCTGGCACAGGGCTGCGTAGCGAGCCAGAGCATGGGCGTTGGCGTCGAGGCAGGCACGCGAGGGGATGTCGTCACCGATGGTGATCACCGCGCGCCACTTTGCGAACTTCGCGCCCATCTCGGCGTACTCGGCCAGGCGCTCGCGCAGACCGTCGAGTCCCTCTGTGACCTTCTCGCCCTCGAAGCCGGCCAATGCCTTGGCACCGCGGTCGACCTTGATGCCCGGCAGGATGCCGGCATCGTTCATGACATCGACCAGCCGCTTGCCGTCGGAAGTCGACTGCCGGATGGTCTCGTCGAACAGGATGGCGCCGGAAATGTGCTCACCCAGCCCCGGCGTGGTCAGCATCATCGAGCGGTAGTCGAGGCGGTTTTCCTCGGTCGACTCGACGCCCACGGCCGCGAGGCGCTTCTTGATGGTGCCGGTGGATTCGTCGATGGCCAGGATACCCTTGCCTTGGGCGACCATCGCCTGTGCGGTTTCAACGAGCTGTTCGAGTTTGTCGGTCATCTTGAAAATCCCCTGCTACGCAGTTTGAGGGTGAATGAGAGATCAGGCCGCTATTGTAGCCAGCCCAGAGGCCGAGTTCACCCATCTTGGGGCTCTGGTGGGTAAAAACCTTTAAAACGCAAAGCCGCGAAGCAGCAAAGATCGCAAAGATTGAAAAAATGAGTCGGGCTCTGGTTGACCAGGCCGTCCCTTCCCCAGAGCAAGGGTTTCGCCCAATCCCTGTTCGCCACCAGTACCGCAATGAGAGGGATCCGGGGGACTGGCCCTAGCACCGGTACTCTTTCAATTCACTTCTCTTTCTTTATTCTTTTCTTTTTTCTTTGCGTCCTTTGCTGCTTTGCGGCTTTGCGTTCCAAAGGTTTTGAATTTCGCGGAAGCGCCCCCGTCACTCGACGGTGAGGATCTTCATGGTGTTGGTGCCGCCCATGACGCCCTGCTCGTCGCCGAGGGTCATCAGGACGCGGTCGCCGGCTTCGACCACGCCGGCGCGCCGGGCGTGCTCAAGCGCGGCGCGGGCCTGGCTGGGCGTGGGCACGTTCTCGGGCACGAACAGAAGCGGGCGAACGTGCTGGAACAGGCGCATCCGGCGCAGGCTGGCGCGATTGGGCGAGAGCGCGATGATCGGCACCGGCGAGCGCACGCGGCTGAGCCACTGCGCGGTCGAGCCCGACTCGGTCAGCGCGATAATCGCCTTCACCGGAAGGTTGTGGACGGTCACCATCGTCGCCATCGCCACCGCCTGGTCGATGCGCTCGGCGCGCACGTTGATCTTGCCCATTGGCACGTGGGCCTCGACGTGGCGCTCCGCGCCCCGGCAGATACGCCGCATGGCCTCGATCACCGTCACTGGATGACGCCCGACGGCCGTCTCGGCCGAGAGCATCACCGCGTCGGTGCCGTCGATGACGGCATTGGCCACGTCCAGCACCTCGGCGCGTGTCGGGATCGGGGACTCGACCATCGACTGCATCATCTGCGTGGCCGTGATCACCGGCCGGTTGGCCGCCAGTGAGGCGGTGATGATGCGTTTCTGCAGCCCGGGCAGTTCCGCATCACCGATCTCCACGCCCAGGTCGCCGCGGGCGACCAGCACGGCATCAGAGGCCTCGATGATCGCATCGAGATTCTCGATCGCCTCGGCGCGCTCGATCTTGCTCACCAGTCCGGCGTGGCCGCCGGCCGCCTCCATCAGCTCGCGGGCACGTTGCATGTCTTCGGGCCCGCGCGGAAAGGACACGGCCAGGTAATCCACCTGCCATTCCGCGGCGCGCTCTATGTCACGCGCATCGGCCTCGGAAATGCCGGGCACGGACAGGCCGCCACCGCGCAGGTTGAGCCCCTTGCGGTCGGACAGCTTGCCGCTGGTCAGCACGGTGCAGTGAATGGTGTCGCCGTCGACACGCTCGACCCGCATGGCCATCAGCCCGTCGTCGAGCAACAACTCCGATCCGGGCTTAACGTCATCGACCAGTCCCAGATAGGCCACGCCCACGCCATTCTCGTCACCGGCCGGCGGATTCTCGCGGGCATACAAGGCGAATCCCTGCCCCGCCTTCAGGCTGACCGAGCCCTCGCGGAAACGGTCGATGCGTATTTTCGGGCCGGCCAGGTCGGCCAAAACCGCGACGTCGGTGTCGAGCTCGCGCGCGGCGGCGCGCACCATCTTGATGCGGCGGGCGTGGGTTTCATGATCGCCGTGCGAGAAATTGATCCGCACGACGTCGCAGCCGGCGGTGATCAGACGCTCGAGCACATCCGGCTCGTCGGTGGCCGGCCCCAGGGTGGCCACGATCTTGGTTCTTCTTGTCATGCCTGCGAGTCTAGCAGTCGCGCATGCCGATTCGATGACTCACGCGTCCGGCTTGCGGAATTTCAGGGTCATCCGGTGCGACTCGCCGATGGCCTCGTACTTCGCACCCAGCGCCTCGGCGTTCTCCGCGTCCTCGGGCACGCGCAGCGAAGGCGGCAGACGCCAGACCACCTCGTCGGTCGTCGGACGGTCGTTGGGATTGGCGTTGATGTCGCTTTCGTCGACCAGCTCGAAACCCGCCGATTCAGCGCGTTCGACCACGAAAAAGCGCTTCAGATAACCGGCGCTTCCGTCGGCCCATTCGTCGGGCATGTCCTCCCGCGCTTCGTGCTGAACCACGCCGAGAATGCCGCCGGGCTTCAGCGCCGAGAAGGCATCGGCAATCGCCTGGTCGAGATAGTTATCGACCCCGGCGTTCTGGAAGTTCGCCATGTTGTGCATCAGCCGGATGAACAACACCGCATCGGCCGCGCCCTCGATTTCGGCCGGCATATCGCCGAACCAGAATGTACGGACGTCGGCGCAATCGTCTTCGCACCACCCCTTCGCTTGCTGCGCAAAGGTTTCGGGCCATTCGCGCATCTGTGCCAGGTAATCATCGTCCACGAAGGGGAAGTTCGGCCACATGTCCAGAGGGTAATTGGCCGCGATCAGTTCGCCGTTCGAACCGAGATACGGCAGGAGAATCCGGGTGTACCAGCCGCCGCCAGGCAGGCCCTCGACCACGGTCATACCCGGCTCGATCCCGAAGAACTCGAGCGTCTCGCGCGGATGGCGGTCGTCGTAGCGCGCCCTGACCTCTTCGGGCTGGGCCTCGAGAACCTGGCCCAGTCGGTCGGTGTCATCCGACGCCGAAGCATCCATCGATTCGTCCATCGACGGTTCCTCGGCGGTCTCCATGGCGTCGTCTTCGACCATGGGTTCGTTCGCTTCCGGTTCGGAAGCGTCGGTCTGGCCCTCTGTGCCCTCATCGGATGCGGGACCGCAACCCAGCAGAGTAAGCGCCAGCAATACAGTGATCAGGTGCTTCATGGTCTGTTCTCCGGGATAGGGGAACCCTCATTATCAATACAGCGACCGACCACGGCAATCGGGCGGCTTCACGCCCCGATGCCCGGCGACTACGCACAATTACCTAGGGAACCTCTGAATAACTCTGCGCGGGCGCGACGGTGCCTTTGCGGGAGGCTCCGTTTTGGCTTCGGCGAGCGAAGTTTGGTTATTCCAAATGAGCGAGTCGAAACGAAGCGGAGACCCCGCAAAGGCGCCGGCCCTCCGGGTTTCGCCGGAAATGCCGCATCTCGCGCGTTGCGACCCTCGGCCGTAACAATCAGTACTGTCACTCGGGTCGCACCACACGATCTGCGGCATTTCCGACTGAAACGCGCTCCGTGCAGAGTTGTTCAGAGGTTCCCTAACGACAAGAGTTGACGGCAGCGCGCACTGCTCGCACATTAGTCTGCGACACCGACATAAGGAGCACGTCGCATGAGCCAGGACGACTACGAACCGCCCAGAGTGTGGAAATGGGAACCCGATGACGACAACGGCGGCCAGTTCGCCAGCATCAACCGCCCGACCGCCGGCGCCCGCGAGGAAAAGGAACTGCCGGTCGGCAAGCACCCGCACCAGCTCTACTCCCTGGCCACGCCCAACGGCGTCAAGGCTGCGGTGATGTTCGAGGAACTACTCGAAAAGGGCTACTCGGATGCCGAATACGACGCCTGGCTGATCCGCATCGGGGAGGGCGAGCAGTTTGGCTCCGGCTTCGTCGAACTCAACCCCAACTCCAAGATCCCGGCCATGGCCGACCACAGCGTCGACCCGCCACGGCGAGTGTTCGAGTCGGGCTCGATCATGCTCTACCTGGCCGAGAAATTCGGCGCTTTCCTGCCGGGCAATCCGGACGGACGCACCGAATGCCTCAACTGGCTGTTCTGGCAGATGGGTGCGGCACCGCTTCTCGGCGGCGGCTTCGGGCACTTCTACAACTACGCGCCGGTGAAGATCAAGTACGCCATCGACCGCTACACCATGGAGGTCAAACGCCAACTCGACGTGCTCGACCGCGAGCTGGCCAACAAGGAATACATCGCGGGCAACGACTACACCATCGCCGACATGGCCATCTGGCCCTGGTATGGCTGCCTGGTGCTCAACCGCGTCTACGAGGCGGTCGAATTCCTGCAGGCACACGAATACGAGAACGTCATGCGCTGGGCGAAGGCCATCGACGAGCGCCCCGCCGTCAAGCGCGGGCGGATGGTCAATTCGGTGTTCGGGGAGCCGGAGAACCAGTTGCGGGAGCGGCATGATGCCAGTGATTTCGAGCATCGGACCTGGGACAAGGTCGGAGACCAGGACTAGGCGATTGCATCAAGATGGCCCTGAGAAATCTGTCGCACAATGCCGAATTTGATCCGCCGCGGGACCGCGCGACAGTCCGGCGGTCAATTAACGCGGCTTGCTCGGCAGACCGCTACTCCACATAAGCGAAGTAGTCGGTCACGCCCGGGTCGTGGCCGAGCTGGGACAATAGATTCGTCACTTGACCCCGATGGTGGGTTTGATGATTGAACACGTGTGCAGCCGCCACCCAGACAGGATGCTCGCGCACCTGGCCCTTGGAATTACTGTAGCGCATGGTTTGCGCCAGCAACTCATCGTTCAGTTCCTCGACCCAGTTCGAAATGACCCGGTCCGTGGCTTTCCGCTCACTGAACAACTTGCCGAAGTCGGCACAGATTTCCTGCGACAACGACGAGAACTCGAAAACCAGTTCCGCATTGCTCAGCGCGGACATGTCCGGAAACGCTTTTGCGAACCGACCAAGCCAGATCCTGTCGGCCAGCAATATATGATTCAGGGTCCCGTGGATCGAGCCGAAGAAAGCGCCCATATCCCGTCTGCGCTCGCCATCATCGAGCTCCGCCGCCTTGCTGAACAGCGACAAGTTGAACTCGCGATTGTACTTGGCAAATCCACGCATCTGATCCTGATGTGTGCCCATCAAACCTCCTCACCAAGCACCGGCCTGGGCGGTGAAGTGCGAGAAAATGAAGCCTCAAACGATGCCGGCATGCCCCGCATCATCGAGACTAACGCTTGGCCTAACCGGCTCGGTCTTTGCCCACGTCTGAGCTGCGGCCATTGTCAGCAATCAACTCTTTAAGCATGAATTGCGCTGAATCAGGGCATAGTCACCATACAGTTCTATACCAACCACTGCGGAAAGCGCCCCATCTTTCTTTAATACCAAAAAGCTGGATTTGGTCATTCTGCGGAACATCCGATACGGGAAGCCCATAGGACTCCAGGAGCTCTTTCACTTCAATATTGAAATCTATCTCTTCCATTGCCCTCCCGTAGTTCAATGTTGCCTTTTTGCCCCGGCCGGTTCAAGCGGTCAATGGGTAAATATGCTGCATTCGCTCTCGGCAGCGACTATCCTTTTCCAAATGCTGATTGCCTTCAACAAACCCTTCGGCGTGCTCTGCCAGTTCACCGGGGAGGGCCCGACGCTGGCCGACTACGTGGATGTGCCCGGCGTGTATCCCGCCGGGAGGCTGGACAAGGATTCCGAGGGTCTGTTGCTTCTGACCGACGACGGCAAGCTGCAGGCGCGGATTGCTTCGCCGAAGTTCAAGTTGCCGAAGAGCTACCGGGTGCTGGTCGAGCGCGAGCCGCCGGAGGAAGCTCTGGAGCAACTTCGCCGCGGCGTCGAGCTCAAGGATGGCTGGACTCGGCCCGCCGAGGTGCGGCGTATTGCCGAGCCCGAAGGGTTGTGGCCGCGTGATCCGCCGGTGCGGTATCGCAAGAACGTGATCGACGTGTGGCTGGAGATCGTGTTGCGCGAGGGGCGCAATCGGCAGGTGCGGCGGATGACCGCGGCGGTGGGGCACCCTACCCTGCGGTTGATTCGGTGGTCGATTGGGGAGTGGTCGGTAGAAGGCCTGGCGCCGGGGGAGTGGCGTCGGCTTGATTGAGGGGGTCTGCCCTCCGACATGTGCGAGGTCCCGGATAGCCGCTGCGCGGCTTCCGGGACGACACATTCACTTGTCCCTCTTGGGCCAAGAGTCGTGCGGTTAGTCCTCGGCTGATTCCGGGCAGCGCTTGCCGATGAGTTCTTGCAGTCGTTCGGACAGCTCTTCGGCGGCGGGTTCGGAGCGCTCGAGGATTTCTTCGACGCGGTCGAAGTGCAGCATGCGGATGTCGTCGAGTCCCGGCTTGATGTAGATGTCAGCCGGGTATTCGCGCAGCCGCGCTCGAATGATCGACTGCTGCATGATCTCGAAGCTGCTGAACAGCAGGTCGCTGATGTCCGGGGGGGCGCCCGAATCGCGCCGGCGCGAGCCGGTGACGTCGATGGCCACCACGATATCGTGCTCGCCCACCACGTCGACCGGCAGCGGGTTCGATGCGCCGCCGTCGATTAACAGGTCTTCGCCCTTGCCCACCGGGGCGAACACGCCGGGCACGGCCATGCTGGCGCGCATGGCTGGCAGCAACTCACCGGCGTCGATCACCCGGGGCTCGCCCGACCAGAAATCGGTGGCCACGATCGACAGGGGCATTTCGAGGTCGTCGAAGGTTCGTGCTTCCGTGCGCTCGCCGACGAAATCGACGAAACGGTTGGAATCGAGCAGGCTGCCGTTGCCCAGGTCGATCTCGATGAGCTCCCGAAGGCTTGGCGCTACGTTGCCGCCGAACAGGCCGGCGAAGGGGTTGAACGCGGAGCCCCCAAATTCACGAAACAAGGTCTCTATTTCGTCGGCATCCATGCCGGCGGCGTGCAGAGTGCCGATGATCGCCCCGATGCTCGAACCGGCAACGACACGCGGCCGGATGCCCTGCTCTTCGAACGCACGCAACATGGCAATGTGGGCCAGGCCGGCCGCGCCCCCGGAACCCAGCACCAAGGCCACGTCCGGTTCGGGACAGACCGCCGCCGGCTTATCGGCCGAGGCCCAGGCACCGGCCAGCAGGCCGACCCAGCACAACACGCCCGCCAGCCATGCGGAAGGTCCCGGATAGTCGCTTTGCCACTTCCGGGACGACAAGGTTCGGGATGGCCGCCTGGCTCTGTCGTCCCGGCCAACGAGCCGGGACCTCGCACATTGGATCTCGACACGGCTTGGCTGAGTGGCAGCCGACAGGTGCGAGATCCCGGATAGCCGCTGCGCGGCTTCCGGGACGACAGTTCTCTTATTCCTCCTCGTCATGGCGCTCGAACCAGGCCAGGATATTGTCGACCTTGGCGATCAGGCGCGAGGGCCGGCCGGCAATGCCGTGCGGACTTTCGGGCAGGCGCACCATGACGGTGTCCACCCTCTGAAGCTTGAGCGCCTGGTAATACTGTTCGGTCTCCGAGATCGGCGTGCGGAAATCGTCCTCGCCGGTGATCAACAGCGTCGGTGTGGTCACGTTACCCACCAGCGACAGCGGCGAGCGCTTCCAGTAATGCTCGAACTCTTCCCAGGGCAGGCCCGGGAACTGGTGCTCGATTTGCGTGGTGTAGATGTCGCCGGTCAGCGTCTTGGAAATCCAGTTGATCACCGGCTTGGCCACGGCGGCGGCGCGGAAGCGGTCGGTCAGGCCGATGGCGTAGGCCGCGGCGATACCGCCGGCCGAGCCGCCGGTGACGAACAGCCGGTCGGGATCGACGAAGCCCTTGTCGATCATCGTGTCCACGCCCGACATATGGTCGCCGAAGTCTTCCTCGGAGGCGTACTTGTACTCGAGCAGCATGCCGAAGTCGCGACCATAGCCCGACGAGCCGCGGTGATTGTCGTAGAACACCACGTAGCCCTCGGCAGCCATGCGCTGCATCTCGGCGGAAAAATGCGGGCCGTAGGCCAGGTGCGGGCCGCCGTGGATTTCGAGGATCAGCGGATACTGCTTTTCGGGATCGAAGTCCGGCGGCGTCAGGTACCAGCCCTGGATATCGGTGCCGTCGACCGACGATTCATAGACGATTTCATGGACCTCGCCCAGCGCGCGTTGGTCGAGAAGGTTGCGATTCAGGCGGGTCAGCCGGCGGGCATCACCGCGGCGCGGCTGCACCCAGACATCGGCCGGATGCTTCTCGGTGCCGAGGGTGTAGGCAATGCGCCCGTCATCGGCCACCGAGAAATCACCGCTGCGATAAGGCCGGCCGACGGTTGTGCCGTTGATGCCGTCGACAACGGTATCGATGTCGCCGTCGAGGTCGATACGACCCACCTTGCGCCAGCCGCGGTCGGTGTAGTGGAAGTAGATCGATTGACCATTACCCGACCACACCGGCGACTCGATGGAGCGGTCGAGGTCCTCGCCGAGGATCTCGAGGTTGCCGCCTTCGGCATCGACCAGGCCGAGCGAATTGATGCTGTACTGCCGGCCCTGATGGTCATCGCGCTCGAAGACGATGCGCTCGCCGTCGGGCGAAACCGCGGGCGAGCCTTCGATGCCGGGCAGGTCGGTGAGTTGTTCGATATCACCGGATTCGACGTTGACGCTGTAGAGGTCCCGCTCGTTGCGCTCGTACTGCCAGTTCTCCGCCCGGTTGCCCGAGAAGACGATACCGGAGCCATCGGGCATCCAGGAAAGCGGCCCGTGGTGATTGAAATCGCCGCTGGTCAACTGGCGTGCAGCACCGCCGTCGGCGGGCACGACGAAGATGTGATCGAATCCCGGATCGATGTAACCACGACCGTCATATCGATAGACCACGCTGTCGATCACCACCGGCTCCGGTGCCCAATCGGCGCCTTCGGGCTTTTTCGGGGGATCGGCCAGCGACGGCTTCTCGGCCGGAACGCGCATGGTGAAGGCAATCGACTCCCCGCTCGGCGACCAGGCGATCGACGAGGGAGATTCGACCAGGTTGCTCACCATTGCCGTCTGGCCGGATTCGATCCAGCGCACGTAGAGCTGCGTCTTGTCCGCCTCGTCCTTTGCCACGTAGGCCAGTCGGTCACCGGAGGGTGACCAGCGCGGCGAGCTGTAACTACCACGCCCCGACAGAAGGGGCTGGTGATTGTCCCCGTCGCTGTCGACGATCCACAGGTTGGAACGCACGCAATCGCACATGATGTCGTGAATGGACCGCGTGTAGACCACGCGCTCGCCGTCGGGCGAAATGCGCACTTCGCTGGCGTACTGCAGATCGAACAGGTCGGCCGAACTCAGGCGGCCAGTCGTTTCGTCGGCAAGCGCCGAAGCCGCCAAAAAGTGGCCGGCGAGAACACAAAATACGAGAGGGCGAAGGACACGGGGCATCAAGCGATCTCCACTGAGTGAAATGGGTCGGCCAGTCTACCTTAGGCGCCGTGGGGTGGGCTTCAGCCGGGGCGCAGGTCGGCCAATTGCCGGGTAACCGACGGCGCGAGCCTCTGGCCCGATTGCTTCTCCAGATGCTCGACCACCTGGTCACGCACCAGTACCGGCATTTCGGCCGCATCGCCGTCGGTAATGGCGACTTCCGGATGCGCCAGGACAATGATGCCCCGTGCCCGGGCGTTGACGCCATTCCTGAGCAGCCACCGCTCGAGTGCCTCGACCTGCGCGCGCCTGTGGCACGGGATTGGGCATGGCGTTCCAGCTCGGTTGACTACCGCAGCCCGCCCGGCGCGCCAGCGGCCAGTGTTTCTCGCCCGGTCGCACCTGCACATGGCCGGGGGTGTTCTTGACCTCGACCACCCACAAGCCGGTCGGGCCGGCGATGATGAAATCGAGCTCGCGCTCGCCGTTGGTCAGGGTTTCATCGGGCAGGCGGACCCGGTTGAGGATCGCGAAATCATCGGGCAGTTGCTTCAACCGTTCGAGTACGGCCGCTTCTCCCTCGACGCCGGCCAACTGCCCCGCATCGACCGAACTCGAACCCGGCAACGCCGCGAAGAAGATCGCCAGCGCGGCGACACCGGCCAGCATCATCGCCAGCGGCGCGCTCAAGGTGGCCGCCGCAACAACGGTCAGCACGCCGATCGGCACCGCGATCATCAACCGGCGGCGACGCAATCGCCGCTGCTCGCGCAGCTCGTCGCGGTGGCGCTTCAGGGGCGGATAATCGGCAACAAGACGTGTATCGGCCATTGGCCCAGTCTACCCGGCATGTGATGCTTCATTGCCCTCATTCCGTCATGCGCTCGACGCAGACCTGCAATAATTTGAACTCGAGACAAGGACGTGATCGATCGGAGCGCGTCTCCGGCCGCCACATGATCCACAAGGAGAACGCCCGTGCAGCAAGAGACACCGCCGGAGCAAGAAGAAATCACAGACGGCCTGGAACAGGAGCACATCCAGTCGGTGATCGAAGCGGTTGAAGCGCAGGATTCCGACCAGCTCAACGAGTTGCTCGAGCCGCTTCACGCCGCCGACGTCGCCGACCTGATCGAGCAGATCAGCCAGCCCGAACGCGTGGCCCTTGTCGAGCTGTGGGGTGACGGCATCGACGGCGAGGTCCTTTCCGAACTCCACGAGTCGGTGCGCGAACCATTGCTCGAGGTGCTGCCGTCGGAAGTCGTTGCCGACGCCATCCGCGACCTCGACTCCGACGATGTCGTCGAGCTGGTCGAAGACCTGGAGGAAGAACACCAGTCGCGCCTGCTCGAAGCCCTGGAGATCAAGGACCGCATCGGCGTCGAGGGCGCGCTGTCCTACCCCGAGTACTCGGCCGGCCGCCTGATGCAGCGTGAACTGGTCGCCGTACCCGAGGACTGGAGCGTGGGCCAGGCCATCGACTACATCCGGGGAGACGACAGCCTGCCGGCTCAGTTCTACCACGTGATCCTCGTCTCGCCGGCCATGAAGCCGGTGGGCTACATCACACTGGGCCGGTTGCTGTCATCGCGCCGCCAGGTGCCGCTGGCCGATATTACAGAACCCAGTTTCCGCACGGTCAGCGTGACCGAGGAAGCGTCGGAAGTGGCCTACCTGTTCAATCATTACCACCTGATTTCAACACCGGTGATCGACGAGAACGGTCGCCTGGTGGGCATGATCACCATCGACGACGCCATGACCGTGCTCGACGAAGAGCACGAAGAAGACATGCTGCGCATGGCCGGCGTTGACGAGGACTCCAGCCTGGCCGACACCGTCTGGCAGACCACGCGCGGTCGCGCCGTCTGGCTGATGGTCAACCTGATGACCGCCATCTTCGCCTCGATGGTGATCAACCTCTACGCCGAAACCATCAACCAGATGGTGGCCCTGGCCGTGCTGATGCCGATCGTCGCCTCCATGGGCGGCAACGCCGGCACCCAGACCATGACGGTGGCCGTACGCGCCATCGCCACGCGCGAACTCACGAGCCGCAACGCCCTGCGCGTAAGCTGGCGGGAAATCACGGTGGGCGCCATCAACGGGGTGGGTTTCGGTATCGTCATGGCCCTGGTCGCCGCATTCTGGTTCGGCATACCCATGCTTGGCGCCGTGATTGCACTGGCCATGGCATTCACGCTGGTCGCCGCGGCCCTGGGTGGCATCGTGATTCCGATCATGCTGGAGCGATTCAACATCGACCCGGCCCTGGCCTCCGGACCCTTCGTCACTACCGTCACGGACGTGGTCGGCTTCTTTGCCTTTCTGGGCCTGGCGTCGCTGATCCTGCTTTAGCGAGCCGCGCGATCAATCAGGTCTGATCGTCGACCTTCGCGTCGGGGGGCGTTCTTCGCAACACTCTTGATGCCGTTGCGGCAACCGGATTCCGAGTCATAGGTCTGACTCGTGCCGATTACCTGGCCATTGGTGGCCTTGAGCTTGAAGGTCCATTTGCCACTTGCGGTCTCGTGGCTTTCGAAACGCTCCTCGACTTGCGAGTTTTTGCGCACCGACTCGATGCCGTTCGTGCAGCTGGGCTTCTTGGTGTAGCCTTCGCTGCCGAGGATGTTCTGGCCGTTGCTGGCCTTCAGGCGAAAACGGAACTCGCCGGCCTAGTCCTTGTAGATCTCGAACTTTCCCGCCATGGTGACCTCCTGTCACGTGTGACTGCGGTCGATCCGATGTCGACTACTTGATGATTATGCGCCCGTTCGGCTTGTGAGGTGTTGACGTCGATCAGACATGAGGCCCGGGCTCCACGCGGGGAGACGCGCTACTTGGACAACACGATCGTGACCGCAACCAGGATGCCGACCGCCAGCGCGAGCAGGCTGAAGCGCCGGCTTTCGTGTTCCGCCTGGGGCAGCAGATGCGTCGCGCCGACGTAGACCAGTGCCCCGGCGGAGAGAGACAGCAAGGTACCCAGCAGGGGCTCGTCGATGCGGCTGATGAACGGGTAGGAAACCAGCATGCCCAGCGGCGTGGACAGCGAGGCCGCCAGCAAGGCGAGCACGAAAGCGGAGCGTTCGGTAAACCCGCCGCGCAGCAGCAGGAGATAGGTGACGATCCCTTCGGGGAACTCGTGCAGCACCATTCCCGTCGCCGCCAGGGCGCCGGTGAGGGTGCTGACCGTGAAGGTGATGGAATAGACGAAGCCGTCGATGAATGAATGAAACCCGATGCCGAGCATGGGCACCAGCCCGATGCCGTATCGCGCCCGACCCTCATCCTCGTGCTCGCAGACAAAAGCCGTGACGAAACGGTTGAACAGATGCATCGAAACGAAACCGACAAGCAAGAACGTCGGTGCACTGTTGCTCAGTTCGAAAGACTTGGGAATAATGTGAAGGAATGAAACCGTGATCAGCACACCGGCGGCAAAGCACACGAAGTAAATGTTGTATCGGCGGCCCCAGGACTCGAACCGCCGGATCGTGATGATGCCGGTCGCAGTCACCAGCGCCGCCAGGGCGCTTGCAACGAAGGCGATCCAGAACGTGTGTTCCATCAACCCTTCTCCACGTCATCGACAAAGCCGTGCGGCCTGCCGGACATTCACGGTAATCGGTCGTTCAGTACCATGGTTTTTGGCCGACGAACGATTCCGGGCGAAGCGCATTCAATGTAGTTCGTGTGAGCTGTCCGGGTATTGATACGCGTCAACGGGACTGCCCGGACGCACCAAACCGAAGGAAGTAAGACCATGCGCTCAACACCCGATCTTTGCGACGACCACGCCGACCATGTCCAGGTTGTCACCGGCCTGCACTGGCACTCCTACGGCGGCCGTGAGCGATTCGGCGGGCCGATTGCCACGGTCAAGTGCTTCGAAGACAACTCACGCATCAAGGAGCTGCTGGGTACAGAGGGTAAGGGCCGTGTTCTTGTCGTCGACGGCGGCGGCTCGCTGCGCCACGCCCTGATCGGCGACATGATCGCCACCAACGCCCGCGACAACGGCTGGGCCGGCATCATCATTCACGGCGCCTGCCGCGATGTGGACGTGTTGCCCGACATCGACTTCGGCGTATTCGCACTCGGCTGCGTACCGCGCAAGAGCGTGCGCCGCAAGGAAGGCCAGGTCGATATACCGATCAGCTTCGGGGGCGTCACTTTCCACCCCGGCGAATACGTCTATGCCGACGCCAACGGCGTCATCGTCGCGGATCGACCCATCGATTGACCGCGGCCGGTGGCCAGTCTGGAAGCCAAGTTCAGGCGTTCGGACCGGGGATCTCGATCTCGAACTGAATTGCTTCGCGCTGCTCGGGGGCGAGACCATGGCGCTCGAGCAGCGCATCCCAGCGCGGATCGTCGCGAAGCGAATCGAACTCGGGTTTCCAGAACGAGTCGCTGAGGCCGCCGCGGGCGATGCCATCGAGCCAATCGAACGCCCGGTCGACTTCCCCGGCGTAGCCCGAGAGCATGGCCGCCTTGAAGGGATATTCCTCAGCCCATTGATCGAGCCATTCGTCGCGTCGGCGCTCGAATACGTCGCGCGGCTCCAGGTCATGGGTGGCCATTGCCAGCCCCAATTCCTTCTCGTTTTCCGAGAGCTCTGATCGAAAGGCCTCGGCAGCGCACTCGGGCTCGCCTTGCTGAAGATAGATGCGACCCAGGACCACGTTCGAGCCATAAGCATTGGGGCTCAGGCGAAGCGCCTCCTGCACGGACACCAAGGCCTTGTCGAGATGACCGGCATCCAGCTGGATCCTGGCCAGGTTGGACCGCGCGTGGTGGCTGAGCGGATCACGCTCGATCACGGTCTGGTAGAGCGCACTCGCCTCCTCCAGCCGCCCGAGGGCATACAGCAACACCAGTGCGTTGGACACCAGGTTCATGTCGGTCGGCGCTTCCTCGAGCGAACGTTCGAAATACGCTGCCCCTCCCGACCAGTCGTTCTCGAACTGCATCAACTTCCAGCCCATCAGACTGTTCGCCTTCGCATGATCCGGGTGAGCGTCCAGCACATTATCCAAGCGCGCCTGCACCTGGGGCAGCGCCGCCTCCCGGGACCTGACGCCGAAACTGGTTTCATTGATGAGAATCACGGCCAGGCCGATTTGCGCCTCGGCGTTGTCGGGATCGATCTCGAGGGCGGCCTCGAAATACTCCCTGGCCTGCTCGAACGACTCCGGCGTGCTGATGTTCGAAAAATGCCTGCCCTTGAGAATCAGCTCGTAGACTTCCGGATCGACCGGATCAACCTTGGGTGCATCACCCAGCAGCGTGACCTTGAGTTCATCGACGACCGCGGCGGCGATCTCATCCTGGATGGCGAAGATGTCCTCAAGTGTTCGATCGTAGGTGTGCGACCAAACGTGCGAATCGCTGCGCGCGTCGATCAGCTGCGCCGTGATGCGCACCTGATTGTCGGCCTTGCGGACCGAGCCTTCGAGAATGTAGGCCACATTCAGTTCGTCGGCCATGCGGCGCAGAGAAACATCCCGGCCCTTGAAAGCAAACGACGAAGAACGGGAAGTCAGCCGCAGCTCGGGGATGCGCGCCAACAGGTTGAGCAGTTCCTCGGCTATGCCGTCGGCCAGGTACTCCTGGTCGTTGTCGGGCGACATGTCGTCGAAGGCCAGCACGGCCAGTGAATTCTCCTTGCGAGAATCATCCCCTTCTCCAACAGGAGGCTCAGGTCCATCCACCTGCTCCGCGGTTTCCGGGGGCGGTAGTGCCTGATCAGTCGTCAAAAGGAACTTGTCGGCCACAAAATAGCCCACGGCCAGCAAGAGCAGGACGATGATGACCCGATCGAGCTTGCGCCCGGTTCTCGGCGCCACCGATCGCTCGCGGTCAACTGCCGTTTCCCGTTGGACGCCTTCCGGGGTCAGCTCGAAAGCCCAAGCGAAGAACAGCGCCAGCGGAAAGCCGAGCACAAGGACCAGGATCACGCCACGCAGGAAGACATCCGGCACCTCGAAGATCGGCAGGATCGTCTCGGCTACCTGGACAATCAGCCAGGCGATGACCACATACGCCGCTGCCACACGAAACACATTGCGGCGCTGCAATTCCCTCCAGAAACTCATGAACACCCGGTTATCGACGTGCCAAAGTCCCCCTTGTGTCGAAGGCTCCCTCACTCATCCCGCCACGCATTGTCGCTTGGCTTCTCCTGCCAAGGGGTTCCCGAGGGGCTTCTGGCATCATACATATCCCGCATTAAAAGGCAATTCGCCGAACACGAACGCGTCCATCGACAGCACCTGATAAGACATGCCGCCTTCGAGCACGGTGGTCGGCATTGCGCTTCCGGCACCAGCCGCCACCACCAGCGGCCAGTAATGCTCGGGCGTGGGATGGGCGCGGCGGGCGTTTGGCGCCCGATCGAGTGCCGACTTCAGTCGCCTGGTGTCGCCCGCCTCGATCACCTCGCGAATCCAGCCGGTAAAGGCTTCAGCATAGCCGGTATCCTCGGCGCCCCTGAACACCTCGTAGAGATTATGGGTCAGGCTGCCCGACCCGATCACCAGTACGCCTTCAGCGGCCAGGGGGGATAGCCCACGGCCAAGCGACCAGGCGGATTCACCGTCCAGCTCGGCCGCCAGGGAAACCTGCACGACCGGCACCGAAGCCTCGGGCAGCAAATGAAGCAGCGGTACCCAGGCGCCGTGATCAAGACCGCGTCCGGAATCGGTCCGGGCCGACCAGCCGGCCTGCTGAAGCCGCTCGACGATCCGCCCGGCCAGATCGGGATCGCCCGGTGCCGGGTAATCCATTTCGTACAGCGCCGGGTCGAAACCGCGAAAGTCGTGAATGGTCGACGGACTCGGGCTGGCCGTGACACGGATGTTGTCGGTTATCCAGTGGGGCGAGACGACCACGACCGCCTTGATCGGTGACAACCGTCGGCCCAGCAAACGAAGCTTTTCACCGATTGCGCCTGGTTCCAGGGCGAAGGTAGGCGCACCGTGAGAAACGAAAAGGCTGGGTAGCTTATGCATGATCGACCCGTGCTTGTGGAATGAACGATCAGGCTTCAGCCGACCCGCTCAGGTAATCGTCGAGCGATGCCTTGCCGCCGCCGCTGGATACGAGGGCCAGGCTGATGGCAAACAGCGACAGCGCGAACTCGTAGCCATTGTCGGCCATGAACAGACCGTTGGACCAGTGCACGGCAAAGATCGCCACCAGCATGGTAAAGGCCAGTGTCACGGCGGCCGGTCGCACCAACAGGCCGATGATCAATGCCAGGCCGCCAAAGAACTCGGCGCTGCCGGCCAGCAGGGCCATTGGCAGACCAGGCTCGAGGCCAATCGAGGCCATCCAGCCGGCCGTACCTTCCAGACCGTGACCGCCGAACCAGCCGAACAGTTTCTGTGCGCCGTGCGCGACGAAAATAATGCCGACGGCCAGTCGCAGGGCCAACGGACCCCAACCGGCGCGTGTGACAAGCAGATTTTTAAAAGTCGTGGTGTTCATGATGTGCTCCTTCGAGAATGAGTTTCCGGGCCAGGTGGCCCCGCGTTGGAAACCATCCTAGGAGCTTCGAATGGCGGAATAAACAGCTTGATATGTGATTGTTTATTGCGCAACATGCAACAATGGATCGCTTTCAGGAAATGCAGGTGTTCAGCGCCGTGGTCGACGCAGGCAGCTTCGTCGGCGCGGCCAATGCGCTGGACCTGTCAGCGGCTGCGGTCTCCCGGCAACTGGCCGCGCTGGAATCGCGACTGGGCGTGCGCCTGCTTAACCGCACCACCCGAAGGCTATCGCTGACCGAGGAAGGAGAAGTCTTTCTCGAACGCGCCCGCGAGCTGCTCGAGCAACTGTCGGAGGCCGAGGCCGAAATCACCGAACGCAGCGCTGAGGCCGTAGGCCGGTTGCGCATCAACGCACCGGTGAGCTTCGGCGTTCAGCACCTTTCCAGTCTCTGGGGCGACTTCCTGGAGCAACACCCTCGGCTACAACTCGATATCACCCTGTCGGACCGAACCGTCGACCTGGTCGAGGAAGGTTACGACCTGGCCATTCGCATCGGCCGGCTACCCGATTCGACGCTGATCGGAAGGCGGCTGTCGACCACGCGCATGATCCTGTGTGCCTCGCCCGAGTACCTGGTGCAAAACGGATCACCAAAACACCCGCAGGAGCTGGCCGATCACGCCATATGGTCCTACAGCTATTTCGCGCTCGGCGACGAGTGGCGCTTCACGGGACCGGACGGCGAAGTCAGTGTGCGCCTGCGCCCGGCGCTGCATTCAAACAACGGCGACACCTGTCGAACAGGCGCTCTGCAGCATCGTTGCATCATCCTCCAACCTAGCTTCCTTGTCGGTGCCGATCTCGAGGCGGGCCGCCTGGTCGAACTACTGCCCGACTACCGCGCCGGCGAACTCGATATCCATGCCCTCTACCCCTCACGTCGCCACATCGCCCCCAAGCTGCGCCTGATGATCGACTATCTTGCCAATGCAATGGAAAGCTCCGACTGGGCGGTGTAGCAGCGGGCCGACAACGTCAGCAGCGTCAATCGTTTCGAGTGCCGTCGCTGTCGGCCAACCGGGCGATCACTTCGGTGAGGTGGGCGTTGAACGCCTCGGGCCGTGCCATGTGCAGGAAATGGTCGGCGCCTTCCATGATGACGGCATCGAAAGAGTGCATATGGTTGCGGTTGGCCTCGGCATCGGTCGGCCACAGGTCGGCATTGATGGTCACGATCGGGATATCGAGCCCATCAAATACCTTTCTTGCCCCTCCGGTTATTGCGTCGTCCAACATGTGCTCCATGGAACTGAGCGCCACGGCCGAAGGCGCGGCAGACATGTCGGCGATCACCCAGTCACGGAGGTTCTCATCGGTTTCGGGCACAAACATACTGGCAACAAACTGACCGGTGCCTTCGCGGAAGTCGCTCTTCAACGGTGCAAGCCATTCATCCATTCCCTCTTGCGTCATCTCCTGGTCAAGGTTGTGGAAAGTGTCCACACCGACCAGTCCAATGACCCGATCCGGCAACAGCCGGGCCGTATGCGCCACTACCGGGCCGCCCATGGAATGCCCGACCAACACGACATCGTCACTGCCAACGGCCTCGATGACTGCGCGCACATCTTCGCCAAACGCTGCCATGGAGTAAGACTCGCGCTGTAAGCCCGAATGACCGTGACCGGCCAGGTCGACCGTCACCACCTGGTGATTCCCGGAAAAATGGGGTACCTGCGCGCGCCAGTAACGACGATCACAGCTCCAGCCATGCACAAAGACCAGCATGGGCTCACCCGAACCGTGTACTTCATAGGAGATCGGGGTGCCGTCTTCCGAATTCACGATCCGGGGCCAGCCCGTGTCGGCCTGCACGGCCCCGACAGAGAGGACCAGGCCGGCAACAAGCAGGAAAGCACCTAGCGTCCGTCTTTGAACGGCCTTACTTCTTGAATCAGACATTGCCACCACCTCGTATATCGATTGGCTGAACCCTGACCTGAATAATCCTCGTAATCAATAACGTAAGCCTGACTATTTCGTTATAGCGCGCGCGTCAAAAGTCTACCCGGGCACATACCGGCTGGATGGCGACCCATGCCGTTCCTGCTCCCTTGCTGACGCCATACTGCCCAAAACCGTCGGCGGGCGCGAATCGTCGCGCTGGCGGGGCACACTAGGCTGCGGCTTCTTGTGGCTGACCGGTCAGTTTTCCGGCGGTGCAACCGGCAACTCCCAGCTGTATTCATAGCCGGTAACACGACCTTCGTCGTCGGTGGTGATGTGATAGCCGGTGGCATCGCCGAAACGTTCGCCGTCAACGAAGAAATACTCGCCGTTGCGCTTTTCGACGCGCAACTCGTCAACCGTCTTTTCCGGCTCGCTGAACGGAAACCCGAAATACAACGCCAGCGTTGCGGCCACCAGTCGCTTGGCGTCCTCATCAGACGTCACCCGAAAGTCGTCCGGGAGCAGCTTCAAGAAGTTTTCGCGCGTTCTGGGTTGATCGAAGCGATGGATGCGCAGCACCTCGCCGTCCTTGACGGCCATGAAAACCAGGCTCTCGCCGTCGTTACCTTCGCTGTTGTAGGCGACCTTCCAGATTCCGGTGGTCACCAGATCGTCCAGCGCCTCGGCGTGGAACGATTCAACCGAGTTCACCGAGGTAATGGACTTGTCTGAGTCGTTGAGCAGGTGGTCGCGAATCAGGTGAGGCGGTTTGGCGGTTGCCAAGGAAGCCAGGCTCACCAGCAGCAATGTCAGGGCAAAAAAGCGATTGGTGCGAATCATCTTGTACCTGTCGAATCGAGGCATAAATCCTCCTTCATTATTCGGTCTCACCTACGCTACGGTTTCAGGTAGCCGAGACTGCCATCAGTTTCGTTCGAACTCAGTCGGTCGCAGCTTCGACAAACTGCTGTAAACCCTTGCGATAGCGCTCCCCGGACTCGAGGAAACCGGTATTGTGCCCACCCTGGATTTCCAGCATGGTCCCGCGGTCACCGGCAATCTTGTAAAGGCGGCGGCCGTGTTCGACGGGGATGATTTCGTCCTCGAGACTGTGCACGATCAGGATCGGGAGGTCGGTGCGGCGAATGTGATCGGCGGCATTGAACTCAAGGCGTGAGAGCAGGCGAACCGGCAGCCACCAGTACAGCTCGGCGCCGATATCGGGCGCCGAGGTAAACGTGGATTCGACGATCAGTCCTGCGGCCTCGACACGCCCGGCGAGCCGGCTTGCAACCGCGCCGCCCAACGAACGCCCGAACAGGATGATGTTCTCGGGGCGCACGCCCTCGGTTTCCGTCAGCCAGTTCCAGGCTGCCTGTGCATCGCGGTACACACCGGCCTCCGACGGCTTGCCGCTGGATTGACCGTAGCCGCGGTAATCGATGATAAACACCTGCAACCCGAGTTCATGGAAGATTTTCAGGCTGTCGAGCCGGTGCGAGATATTGCCGGCATTGCCGTGGAAGAACAACAGCGTAGCGCGCGGTTGATCATGCGGCAGCCACCAACCATGCAGGGTTTCGCCGTCTTCGGTCGACAGCGTCACATCGCGGTAAGGCAGGCCGATCTGCGCGGGTGTTGCGGCCAGTTCGCGCCCCTGGAAGTTCGGCATGAAAAGCAGGCGTGGCTGAAGCAGATAGACCAGCAGCACCAGGATGCCGTAAGCGACGATCAGGGTGATGAGCAGTCGGATCACAATGATCGATCCTCGCTGGCGTTCTTAAGCCGCCTGCTGTCGATCACGATGCTCTTTGATCCGGTCGTAAGCCTTGCGGATATCGCGTACTCGCTCCTCGGCGACCGTACGCATGTTCTCGGGCATGCCGCTGCTGGCGAGCTTGTCGGGGTGATACTTGCTCATCAATCGGCGGTAAGCCTTCTTGACCTCGGCGTCGCTGGCCGAGGAATCCACGCCGAGGGCAGCATAGGCATCCTCGAGCGACTTGCCGTCCGGCACTCCGGCACCGCCGACTCCTGCACTGGAAGCACCCCTGAGGGTGGCTTCGAGCCGCTTGACGTCGAGTTCGGACAAACCGAGAAGACGCGCCACGCGCAGAAGCATCTCGCGTTCGTCGTCGTGCAGTACGCCGTCGGCTGCGATCGCCGACAGTTGAATCTGGAGGAATAGCTGCAGCAACGGCTGGTTATTGCGGACCACACCGCGCAGAAGCTCGATCTCGGCAGCCAGGTCGAAGCCCTCTTCCTTGCCGCGGTTGAAGGAATTCCGCGCAGCCTGACGCTGCTCCTTCGAAAGCCCGAGCTTGCCGAAATACTGTTCAGCGACACGGATCTCGTCACGCGTCACGTGCCCGTCGGCCTTGCACAGCGCGCCCATGACGGCAAAGGTCGAGTCGAGAAACTGTCGCTGTATTGCGCCCAGCCCGTGCGGCAACAGCACGCGCGACATCAGGTACCCGACGCCGTAACCCATGGCAGCACCCAGCAGCAAACCGCCGAAGCCTCCAGCGAACAAGCCGATCATGCCGCCAATCAGAATAAACAAAGACATGTGGGCATGATACTCGACTAATCGTCGGGCGCGGGACACACCCGGTCAGTACGGCCTTCCCGCAAAACTGGCGTCGTGATTTTGTCTCCCTGCTCGAGCTAGAAGCTCCCGCTGAGTGAGAGAATCAGCGAACGGCCGCGCCTGAAGTCGCGGACTTCTCGAAAGGCTGCCTCCCCTTCCACACGACTCGACTCGAAAACCCGCCGATCCCGGCCGAAGCGGCGATCCAGCAGATTCTGTGCCACCAGCCTCATTTTCGTACTCAGGAAACGCGTGGTCTCGATGAAAAACGTCAGATCGACACCATCATCCCTGGTGTCGAGTTCATCGAGCTCGTAGCGCGTGACAGCATCCTCGTAATAAGCCTCCAGCCCCCAGGCAGTCTGCGCAGCGAGCACATCCTGGCGGAACTCGGTATGGATTCGGAATTTCGACTCTCCGGAAAACGGTCGGTCCCGGCTGGTGACCGGGTCTTCAACGCTCGAATCCTGCCACCGCAGGTCCATGTCCAGACGCGCGTCATCCAGTCCGATCGGGTCCATGGGCATGGTTGTCTCGAGCTCCATGCCCCATCGACGCCCGTCTCCGATGTTGCCCGGTACGTCCTTCCCGTCGATCGGCAACCGGTCCTGCAGATCGCGCACGTAGTTGAAGAACATCTTTGCCGTGGCAACGCCGACTTCACCGAAGCGACGTTCGTGAGCCACCTCTGCAATCCAGGTGTTCTGGGGCTTGAGGGAAGGATTGCCGAGGTTGATTTCATTGTCGCCGAAGTTCGTGGCGCTGACGAAATCACCGAAATCGAGTTGCGCCACGCTTCGGCGAAGATTGATCCGGGTCTGTCGCTCGGAAGCCGGTGCATGGATCATCGCCAGTGACGGCTTGACGAAAAAGAATGAACGCTCGCGTCCCTGGGGACCGGTCTGACTGATGCGCGAAACCTCGGCGCCCAACGACGGCTCCAGGGTCCAGGCATCGATCTGCCAGGAATCGCTGATCTGGACATCGCCCCGCCATTCCTCGACGCGCGAGTCGGCACCGGGCACCACAACGGGACTGAAACCGCTTCCATCGTCGATGGCCAGCTCGAGCTGGTTGTCGAGCACATTCAGCGCGGTCTCCAAATCGAATTCCAGGTAGTGGTCGTCCCACCCGGTCCAGTCGACTTCGACCCGCGCAATGCTTTCGGCCTCGCGTGTCTCGCGATTCGCCCGCTGGCGTCGAATTAACAAGTCTTCGACTTCACGCCGACGGCCGGAAATCCTGTCTTTCCACTCGCGATTGAATACCAGTATGGTTTTCACATCAGTCTGCGGGGTTGCTTGCCACTGGAGATCGCCGCCAAGTTCGAGTTCGTATTCGTCGCTGTCGGTGTCTCGATGCACACTGAACGGCGACTCGTCCGCTGACTGCGGCGTACGTTCCGAGCGCTCGAAAAAATCGAACACCTGATGCTCGAGTTTGCCGTTGAAGCGCGCTACCGTCGAATCCCAATCGGTCTCCGAATTGAAGCTTGCTGCAAAGTCATTGCCCTGCGTCTGCTCGACATCATCGCGCCACTCTGCCGGGACACCGCGTACTTCTAGGCGCTCATCGGCGACATTGCCAATGAAAAAGTGCCGTGCTTCCACACCCGCCGCATAGCGGGTATTGCCACTTCGTGCAACCATCGACACACTGCCGCCCGGCTCGGGACCGCCGCTGTCGGTGTCCTGTTCGACCTGCGCCTTCCACGTCCAGTTCGCGCGTCCTTCATCGCGAAGAACCACGTTGGCGACCACGGACTGTCCACCCGCGGTCAGGGAGCCGGTATCACCCCGCACCAGCTCGATCTGCTCGACCCGGGCTGCCGGAATGCGTGACAGGATCTGCGACAAGCGATCCTGCTTGCTGCTCGGCCTTTCAGCGTTGATCAGCACATTGCCGGCGTTCCCGCCGAATCCGCGACTGCCGCCGCCTTCGATCAAGCGAAAGCCCGGGAGCTGATTGACCATGTCGAGCGCATCGACCGGGCTGTACATGTCGAAGAACGACCGCGGATAAATCACCGTCTCCTCGTTCTGACCGGGACCGTCCGCGCGCTCCGTACCCGGCAATGCCGTCTCGGCAGCGTGGCTAAAAGCGGTCACCGTCAACGACATGGCGAAGCCCAGCGCCGCCCACCAGCCGGCTGAAGCCGGGGCGAGATTTCGAACATCCATGCGAATGCAGTAATTCAGATCGGAAAAGCGCGTCATTCTAACGAGTCATTGTTCATCGCGAGGCGTAAACGGCAGGATCCGCCCGGACAATCCGATAGCGCGAACCCGAAACGAGATGCCCGTCACACTTGCGCCTGACTCCGCATCAATCTCTGTAACGCTCGCTCAACGCTTCGAATCGCGCAAACAGCGACTCGCGCTCACTGCGCAACAGTTCAACGAGCTGGGCCTGATCGAAGACGAAGGTCCGCACCAGGATCTTGTCGCGGTAGGCCAGAATGCTGCGGCGATAGCCCAGCGCAACGAAACCCGTTGGCGGTAGAACAGCGATATAGGCCAGGATCCACGGCCACGCAAGCTCGCTCGAACGCCACAGCCAGTAACCCACGGCAGCGTAGCTGGAGAGAAATGCCAGCACGCCCATACCGAAGAAAGCGAACGTGCGAACGGCCTCGTCGCGAAAGATCCGGGGTAGGAACTTGGTGATCAGATAGGGCACGACATTGTGCGCCAACCCGAACAACGCCACCGGCGCCGTCACGACGGCAAAGACCGTCATCCGCAGACGAACCCAGCGTTCCCGCACCGGGTGGTCGAAAGACTGCTGCAGTGCCGCCTTCAGGCGCCCCTGGGCCAGGTGGTCCTTGTAACGCTCGAGGTGGATCCTCAACGCCACCAACGACTTCGGATCTTGCTCGAGTGTCCGTGACAAGACCGAACTGATCAGTTGACGCGAGAGAATCCGCTGTTCCAGGGCGCGACCCGCGGCGACGCTCGAGCGGTGGTACCAGCGCAACATCTTCCACACCCAGCGCTTGGCCAGGGTCGGTTCGGGCTCCTCACTCGACAAAGACTCACCCTGATCCAGAAGCCTGGCCAGCCGGTCCGAAAAGACCGTCTCGAGATCGGAAACCATCCGTTCGAGCCGACGGTCGGCTATGTGCAAGGCCTGTCGCCGAAGCACTTGCTGCACCTCGTCGGTCAATGCCTGCACGGCCACTTCCGGATCGCCCTGGTAGATTTGGCGGTAGTCTGCCACGCGGATCGGCTTGCCGAAGCGAAGCAGCGCGTCCGAAGTCAGCAGATCGCGCCGATCATGATTGATGCCGACCGGGACGATCACCAGACCCAACGCAAAATCATTGCGCGCTTCGGCGCCCAGCGCCATACGCGCCACACCCGTTCGCAATTGCCCGACCTTCGCCCAGGGGGAATTGCGGCCTTCGGGAAACACTCCGATGCAGCCGCCGAGTTCCAGATGCTCATGAACCCGGGCGAATGTCACCCGGTTGCGCTCACTTGCATCGGCCGTCTCGTGTGGCCGATAGACCGGTATGGCACCCAGTGATCGAAACAGCGTGGCGAGAAGCGGCAGACGAAAAAGACCGCTGCGGGCGAGATAGCGAATCGGGCGCGGGACCTGCGTACTCAGCAGGATCGCGTCGAGAACCGAGCCGGGGTGATTGGCCGCGAGAATCAACGGACCTTCCCGGGGCACATGATCGCGTCCCGAAGAGCGCACCTCGATGAAATACAGGTGCGTGACCACGCGCAGGAACCGGATCAGACTGCGATACAACCGCATGCCACCCAGCATAGCGGTTCGGGCCGGCTCGTGCCGTGAGCGCGCGTCGGCATTTGCATGTGCCGAAGGCTGCGGGACTAGTAGACGGTAATCACGCCGGGCCTGACAACACGTTATAATTGTGCCGATTCCTCGGGGCGGCGTTATCGCCTGAGACACCCGCTGAGGGTGGACCCGTTGAACCTGATCCGGTTAATGCCGGCGTAGGGACAGGAACGAAAAAGCACCCCTTGTTCGGGGTGGCTTTCGACAATATCCCCCGCGCATTCCGGGTCTCCACCAACTTGAACCACGGAGACTCAGCATGAAAACATCAGCCCTCACTGCCCTGTTGATGGCGATCCCACTGGGCGCCGCCGCGCAATCCGACTCCTCACCCTGGGAGATCGAGGATCGCATAGTCGTCACAGCCGACTTCTACGGTAGCGGCCTGTTCGACCTCGGTGGCAGCATCAGCGTGATCGACGGCCAGACGGTGCGCCAGCGCGGTGCCTCGCATCTCCAGCATGTGCTCAACACCGCCCCCAACATCAACTTCTCCACCGGCGCCTCGCGCGGGCGCTACTTCCAGATCCGCGGTATCGGTTCCCGAAGCCAGTTCGTCGAACCGATGAACGCATCCGTTGGCCTGCTGGTCGACGGCATCGACATGACCGGCCTCGGTGGCGCGGCCACCACGCTCGACATCGAACAGATCGAGATCCTGCGCGGCCCACAGGGCACGCTGTTCGGCGCCAACGCCCTGGCCGGCATGATCAACATGGTTTCGGGCAGCCCCACCGAAGTGTTTACCAGTCGCCTGGAACTCGGCGCCGGCAACTACGGCATGCGCTCGTTCGAGGGGGTGGTCTCCGGTCCGATCAGCGAGTCGCTGGGCTATCGCGTCGCCTATGCCAATCACCAGAGCGACGGCTTCCAGGAAAACGATTTTCTCGGCATCGACGACAACCAGCACATCGACGAGCAAACCCTGCGGACCAAGTTGCAATGGCAGCCCCATCGGGACCTGCAGATCGACCTGACCGGACTGTACCTGGACGTGGACAACGGCTACGACGCCTTTTCACTGGACAACACCCGCACCACCCTGTCCGACGAACCGGGGCATGACCGACAGGAAACCATGGCGGGTTCGGTCCGGGTCAACTGGCGCGCGCATCAGGCCTTCGATATCGAGGCACTGGTCAGCCACACCGACGCCGACATGGAATACGGCTACGACGAGGACTGGGCTTTCGAAGGCCTTTGCGATGTCTTCGAGTGCGTGTTTCCCGGCTACTCATCTTTCGACAACTACATCCGCGGCGACCGCAACACCACGCTGGACGTCAGGGCGGTTTCCAGCAATGCCCCACGCGAACTGAACTGGGTTGTCGGCGCGTATTCGCGCGAACAGTCCCAGAACCTGCGACGCGAGTACACCTTCCTGGCCGAGGATTTCCTGTTCGACTACGACACCGAAAGCCGGGCGCTCTATGGCCAGCTAGACATCCCGCTTGGAGAAAGCCTGCAGCTCAGCGCCGGTCTGCGCCGCGAGTGGCGCGACGTCGACTACAGCGACAGCGACGGCGCGGCCTTCCGGCCCGATGAGGGCATGTGGGGCGGCAAGCTGATGTTGGAATACCGCAGCGAGCGGGGCGGGTTGTG
The DNA here is from genome assembly GCF_003417465.1 of Wenzhouxiangella sp. 15190. GTDB lineage: Bacteria > Pseudomonadota > Gammaproteobacteria > Xanthomonadales > Wenzhouxiangellaceae > Wenzhouxiangella. The sequence continues at coordinate 85,814 of NZ_QVMV01000012.1, read as the reverse complement.
GTACGCGCTGGCCTCGCGCGGCTACAAGGCCGGCGGCGTCAACGCCGATTCGATCATCCCGAACGAATTCCGGACATTCCACACCGAAACACTCTGGAACTACGAGCTGGGCGTCAAGACTCGACTATTCGACGGCCGAGTCAACCTGCGGACCGCAGTGTTCTTCCAGGACCGTGACCAGGTGCAGACCGAGCAGTCCCTGGTCGAACCCATCGAGGGTGATTCCTGCCCCTGCCAATTCGTCGAGTACAAGACCAACGCTACCGGCGGCACCAGCTACGGCCTGGAAACGGAACTCGACTGGCGGGTCAACGATCGCATGCGCGCCTTCGCCAGCCTCGGCATTCTGGAATCGCAGTTCGACGATTTCCTGAATTTCTCTCACGTCGACGCCGATCCGGAAACCGGCGAGCCGGTCAACCTGGACGGTCGCGAGCTGCCGCATGCGCCGGGATACATGTTCGGCCTGGGCGCGATCTTCGATTTGTCCGATCGCTGGTATCTGCGCGTGGAGGCCGAAGGCAAGGATTCCTTCTTCTTCTCCAGCCGGCACAGTGAGCGCTCCAACGCTTACGAGATCTTCAACGCGCGCCTGGGCTACCGACAGGAGCGCTGGGAAGTGGCGCTGTGGGCACGCAACCTCGGCAACGAAGATATCCGCACGCGCGGCTTCGGCGCCTTCGGCAACGACCCACGCAAGGGGTATGCGACCGAGCCTTATTACCAGTTCGGCGAACCGCGGGTCGTCGGGGTCTCGGCAAGCTATGCCTTCTGATCGCCCGGAGCATTCGACATGATCCCGGAGCGCTGGCTCGAACAGATCGCCGAGCGCTGGGCAGCGATGTCGGGCTGGGAACTGGCGGCCGTCGTGCTGGCGGTCACCTACCTGCTGCTGGCCGTACGACAGAACCGGCTGTGCTGGATCGCCGCGTTCGTCAGCACGACGATCTTCACCGTGCTGTTCTGGAACGTGCAGCTGCTGATGCAGTCGGCACTCAACGTCTACTATATGGCCATGGCTGTCTACGGCTGGTGGCACTGGCGGCACGGTGAAGGCAGCGAAGGGTCGCTGCCGATCACGCGCTGGCGGCTTTCCCGGCACGCGCTGGCACTGGGCGTGATCGCGGCCTGCGCGCTGGTCTCGGGTTACCTGCTCACACGTCACAGTCAGGCGGCCTGGCCCTACCTCGACTCCCTGGTGACCTGGGGGGCGGTGGTGACCACCTTCATGGTGGCGCGCAAGGTGCTGGAAAACTGGTCGTACTGGATGGTGATCAACAGCCTGGCGATCTTTTTGTTCATAGACCGGGGCATGGCGCTGACGGCCACGCTGCACGCGTCCTACTTGGTCATTTCCGTTTTCGGCTGGATAAGCTGGCATCGAGATTATCGGCAGCAGGCAACCGCCCAGGAGCAAACCGGCCCATGAGCCCGGAGAACCTGATCGACACCTGGCGTGACTGGGGCCTGGCGCTGAACGATCGACCGCGATTGATCGAACCGATCGAAGCGGGAAGAACCAACCGCAACTATCGACTGAGCGCGCCGGGACGATCCGGCGATCTCCTGATGCGGGTCAATCATCCCAACCCGGCCCGGCTGGGCATCGATCGTGAACGCGAGCACGCAATCCTGACGTTGGCATGGGATGCCGGCCTTACCCGCCCCGTCTGGTACTGGGATCCCGACCAGCGCTTCGTCATATTCCCATATCTATCGGCACGAACCTGGACGACGAAAGATCTGGAAAACCCCGAGCAACGAGCCCGGCTGTGGGCGATGATCGAACGCCTTCACCGGATTACACCGGACTGGCCCCGACGCCGATATCACGCCTACCTGTGCCACTACTGGCAGCAGCTCGAACAGATGCAACGAGTCGACCGTGAACTGAGACAAGCGTGGGAATCCTTCGAGCCACGACTCGAATCCTTCGACACGTCACCCTGGTCAGCCTGCCTGGTTCATCACGACCTGATCCCCGACAACATCCTCGACACCGGTGAACAGGTGTATCTGATCGACTGGGAATACGCCGCACCCGGTCACCCCGACATCGACATCTGGACCGTCGATCCCACAGCAATACACGAGCCGTTCGTCGCCGAGATGATGGACTGGATCAACGGCCTGTGGGAGCGGTTAATTCGAAGCTAAACCCTCACCCTTACTTTTCAGAATGCTCAGAGCAGCAAATACAGCCATTGATGTGGATCACTCGGAGTTTCGTGGAGCGCGTATTTGCTGACCATTACCGCCTGGCAATCGTCATCGGCACGCGCCGAGACTTGTGCGACGATTAATCAGCGCGCCTTCGATTTCTCCGTGCCGCTAATCTCGAAGCGCACCGGCTCATCACGGTCCGGGCGGTGCCAGACCGCGCTGGCCTCCAGTTGTCCGTTCTCGACAGTGCCTTCCCAGGTCATGTAACCCTTGGTGTAGCTCTCGGCACGCACCTCGAACCGGACTTCGCCGTCGGACTCGTGGGCCGTATAACTGGATTGCGGAAAGTCATGATTGACGCAGACGGCCGACAGAAAAGTGCCATCGTGGAATGTCAGCGTATTGTCCACGGGTTCGTCGGCGCCGGCCGGCAGCATCTCGACATCGAATGCCTTGCCGTCAAGCTCCGGAGAGCCAGCCTGTGCGACGGCCGCCACAAGGACCAGCCCTCCCACTAGCGGTTTTGTCGACACACTCAATTGGTTGATTCGCGGGAAATTCATGGTCATGCCTCTTGGAATTACCTGCGGGTATCAAGGGAAACGGAGCGCATTCCGATTACCCGCCATCAATGCTGCACTCAGAATATGACTAGCTCCCGGATACCACGCAAGGCCCGCCCCTTTTCTCTACGGCATCAACCGCTTTAATTTGACATGAGGATTCTGTGCAGTCGGCAGGGTGATACGGATCACTGAGAACTTTTGATATCTTGGTTGCCTTGGTTTTCCATTTTTCCAACCGGAGACAAATCCACTTTGCCTGACTTCGAAAGCTGGACACTGCTGCAGAGTGTGATCGTATTCGCCGCGTGCACGGCGATCATCGGCTTTTGCGGTGTCTGGATCACCGGCGTCGTGGATCAGCTCGCGGATCGGACCGGGCTCGGGGAAGCCATTTCCGGTGCGGTGCTGTTGGGCGCGGCCACCTCCCTGTCCGGCAGCGTTCTGTCGGTAACCGCTGCCTGGAACGGCCTGCCGGAACTGGCGCTGGGCAATGCCCTGGGCGGCATCGCCGTGCAAACCGCATTCCTGGTCGTGGCCGATGTGGTGTATCGCAAAGCCAACCTCGAGCATGCGGCGGCTTCGGCCCAGAACATGATGCAGAACGCACTGCTCATCGCGCTACTGGCAATGATCCTGCTGGGACCAACGCTGCCGGATGTCACGATATGGGGTATCCATCCGCTCACGCCACTGATGCTCGGCGTCTACATCTACGGCATCCGGATCATCGGTGGCATGCACGACCGGCCCATGTGGAAACCGACACTGACGCCCGAGACCCGTCGCGACGAACCGGAGAACCTGGACAATGTTCCCGCCCTCAAGAGCCTGGTCGTGCGCTTCCTGGTTTTGATGCTGGCACTCGGCATTGCCGGGTGGACGATGGAAAAGGCGGCCTCCAACATCGCGCAACAAACCTGGCTCAGCGAAACCGCGGTGGGTGTCCTTTTCACGGCAATCGCCACCTCCCTGCCGGAGTTGGTGACTTCAGTCGCAGCAGTGCGCCGCGGCGCACTGACGCTGGCGGTGGGCGGGATCATCGGGGGTAATGCTTTCGATACGCTGTTCACCGCCGCTTCCGACGTCGCCTATCGCCCGGGGTCGATCTACCACGCCATGTCCGATTCCGTGATTTTCTGGACCACGCTCACCCTTCTGATGTCGGCAGTCCTGATGTTGGGTTTGATCCGGCGGGAGAAGCGCGGTCCCGGTGTAATTGGAGTCGAAAGCGTGGTCCTCCTGGCGCTGTATGTCACCGGCGTGACCCTTTTGCTGGTACGCGGCTGAAGATACTACGACAAAAGCTCTTCGGACCACTTCATGAACACAGGAACCGGAACCATGTCACGACGCTATCGCTGGCCGGTCATTGCGGGTGTCGCCGGGATCATTCTCTGCGCGTTGGCTTCATGGACTTTCATACAGGGATTCGGGGGCTGGCACACGTCATTCCAGGGGCCGGGCACGGTCACTGTCGAGATTCCCGAGGCGGGCGATTACCGCCTCTGGCATGAATCGAAGACCATTATCGACGGCCGACTGCAGGTGGTCGACGACGAACTGCCGGCAGGGACGGTCATCGAGTTCAAGAACGCCGGTGGCACCACCGTCCCGCTGAAATCCATCGGCGGCAGCATGAGTCAGGAGATCGGCAACGCACGTCGAGTGGCCGTTGGCCGGGTTGAGATCCCCGAGGCTGGCACCTACATGGCAAACATTGCCGGCTTCGCAGATCCCCGTAAGTTCCGTCTGAGCGAAATCCGTTTCCTCGAGCATTTCCTGCGCGCACTGCTTTTCGCGTTGCCTGGCATGTTGCTGGCCATTACCGGACTGGTCTGGGCCATCGTCATTTCGACCCGCCGGCGCTAGCACAACGAATGGGCAGACGCTCCGGTAAAAACGCGCTAGAGTATTGATCTTCAGGAACCTTCGTTTCAAGTTGTAGGTAGGCGATGCCCGAGTCTCCGCTGGCGATTGCTTTTTTCTACGGTGCCCTGGCTGCCGCCTCGCTGCCGCTGGGCGCGCTGTTCGGTGCCTGGGTGCGGCCTTCTCCGCGAGTGACCTCATCGGTCATGGCTTTCGGCGCGGGGGCGCTGCTGGCAGCAGTAAGCTTTGAACTGGTACTTCCTGCGCTCGAGCGTGAGCACTTCACGTTCCTGGGTGCCGGGCTGATACTCGGCTGCGTCGTTTTCGTCGCACTCAACCATGTCCTCAACGAATACGGTGCCTTCTTGCGGAAGGCCGCTACTCTGGGCAAGTATGCCCGGCGGTTTCGGCAACGAAAGGTAAAGGCAACCCTCGAAGAACTGGCCAAGGTCGATATCGTGCGATCACTGCCACCGGAAGAGATTCAGGCCCTGCTTCCGGTGATCAGCCACTATCGTTACCCGGCCGGTGAAATCCTGCTGCGGCAGGGGGAAATGGGAGACGCGCTCTACATCATTGAATCAGGCCAGGTCAGCGTGCTACGCGAAGAAGAAGGCCGAACCACGACTCTGGCCCATCTGACGGCGGGGGAGACCTTTGGCGAGGGCACCTTGCTGACGAGCAACCCCCGCAATGCGTCGGTGGTTGCCACCGAGCCGGTGACACTTTGGAAGATTCACAAGGACGACTTTGATCGTCTCGTCGCCGACTCGCCGGCGCTGGAACAGGCCGTGAACGAAATGATGGCCGAACGCAACCGCCGCACCGAGCTGCTGCTGCAGGCCGACGAATGGCGCGATCGCGCATTCCACAGCCTGACGCCGGAAGCCCGACAGCCCACCTCCATGGATATCCAGCAAGTGGTCAGGGATGCCCGTCATCGGGGTGCGGCCGGTTTCGCCATCCTCCTCGGCTCGGCGCTCGACGGTGCCGGCGAATCGGTGGTGCTTGGCGCCACCACGGTCGGAACCGCGGTCAGCCTGCCGCTGCTCGGTGCCATCTTCCTGTCGAATCTGCCCGAATCCATGTCCTCGGCGGTGACGCTCAGGCGCCAGGGACTGACTCGAACCGTGATTGTCCTGATCTGGATGTTCCTGGTTCTTCTGGCGGGCATGTTTGCAGCCGGCGGTTATGCCCTGCTTCTGGGTGCGCCGCCTGCCCGTTTTTCATTCATCGAGGCAATGGCGGCGGGTGCCATGCTGGCCATGATTGCCCAGACGATGCTGCCCGAAGCTTTCGAAGAAGGTGGCGGAAACTTTGTCGCACTACTCACCGTGGCCGGCTTCGTCGCCGGCATTCTCCTGGTGCCGCTTTCCGGCCTGGGTTGAGGTGGCTGCAGATAACCCTACGTCGTGAGGTGCAAGCTGGTCTCGGCCGGGCAGGCCCCTTCGAGTGCGAAGGGGTGCCCTTTTCGGAGTCCATTCCCAGATGAAACCTTCTCGTCAATACACAATGATTTTCGGAGTGGAAATGATGGAGGGCCGGTCCGGTCGTCCGACATCGATGATCACGTAACGGCAGCCGTCGGGTGGTCTGCAGACGCCTTCATCGTTGACCTCGTAGAGGTTATTCCCGGATCGCAAGTCCAGGGTGTAAAGCGGAGTTCCCTGGTTGTCGAGCAGCGCCGGCTGTTCGAATGAAAGCACGATGCGGGCCGAATCCCGTTGGACCGAAACCCGTTGGGCCGAATCCCGTTGGGCCGAAACCCGTCGGGCCGAATCCGATCGGGCCAAAGCCTGTTCGGCGTTCTGAATGCGAAAATTGACTTCGGATCCGCCTTCGACATGGAGATTGGCGGGCTCGTCGGGCAAGTTGATATCGACCCGGCATTCAGCCCGGCAGACTTCGGGCTCCCCGGGGGGCGCTGTCACCGCGCAGCCGGCAAGAATGAAGATAGTGATTCCGAACAGACTAATTGATACAAGTCCTGTTTTCATGGCAGTTTCCTCCGTTCGTTGAGGTTAACTGGAATCGTCCCGCATCAAGTCCTGGTAGGCCGGATGATCCGACAAGGGTTCCAGATTGGGATCGGCTTCCAGAAGATCGCGCGGGTACCCCAGATCGATCGCGCGTTGGAAATGTTCGATGGCTTCGGTTTTATTGCCCAGAAAGAACTCCGTCATACCGATGGAAAGTTCGGCATCGTAGTCAAGCTGCTCCAGTTCGGACAGATTTCGAAGTTCTTCCCGTGCTTCATCAATCCTTCCGATCCGGGCCAGATAGAGGGCAATCCGCGCAAGCGTTGAATGATCATTGGGATTGACTTCGAGCCGCTCACGGGCCAGTCGAATCGCCTCTTCGTAATGGGCCTTCGCTTCGGAACTTCGACCTTCCTGGATTGCAATGACATCCCCCAGAGACCCGTGATACAGGAAATTGGATGGGTTCATTGCGATGGCTTCCTCGAACATGGCCTCCGCTTCCGAGTAATTGCCCGCAAAGAAGTAGTTGACGCCAGCATTGGAGTAAGCCCTGTCGGTGGGACGCAATTCGATCGACTGTCGAATGGCGTCGGCACCCTTGAGATACTCGCCAAGATGCACCAGCGCTCCACCCAGATTGGAGTAGGGACGGGGGCTGGCGGGTTCAAGCTCGATGGCACGTGAGAACTGTTCGGCCGCCAGTTCGTACCGGCCGCTTTTGAAATACATGACTCCGAGGTCGTTGTAGTGCCGCCAGTAACCCGGGTCCAGCTCGATCGCCTTGCGGAGATCGCTTTCGGCTGCTTCCAGTTCGCCGCGCTCTTCGTAAACCTGGCCACGCACCGAGTAAGCCTCGGCGTTTCCGGGCTCGATCTCCAGTGCCCGCTCGAGCGCCGACCAGGCTTGATCGAGCTCTCCGATCCCCAGATACAGATTGGCCAGTGCCACATGCGTTTCCGCCAGTGAATCATGGCGATCGGCCTGGCGGCAGGTATCGATGGCCTCCTCGGCCATTTCGTTATCACGGGTAAGATCATATTGTTGCCACTGCGCAGTGCAAAGACCGGCCATGGCCAGGCCGTATTCGGGATCCTGCTCAAGCGCCTGTTCAAAATATCCGGCGGCTTCTTTCAGGTTCTCCAGCGTGCCTTCCTTGCGCAGGCTGGCGCGGCCTTTCATGTAAAACGTGTGGGCTTCGGCAATTTCGGTCGGTCGTTGCCGAAGTTGTTCCTGCTCATCCGGGCTGAGGTTGGCTTCGAGCGCCGACACGATCTGTTCGGCAATCGCGCTCTGAATCTCGAACAGGTCCGTAATCTCACCGCGTACAAAAGACTGCGCCCACAGGGTTTCGTGGCTACGGGTATCGACGTGTTGAACCGCTACCCGAATGCGATCACCAGAGCGACGCACGCTTCCTTCCAGGATGGAGCCGACCTTCAGTTCATCGGCAATTCGTTCCAGGTCGCTGCCGGCGAACTCCTGTACCGAGCGGCGCGATATGGTGCGGATACCACCGATTCGGGAAAGCTTGATGATGATGTCTTCATGAATCCCCTCGGCGAAGTAGGCGTCGTCTTGATCGGGACTGAGATTCTCGAAAGGAAGGACGGCAATGGAAAGCCGGTTGACGTCCGGCGGAGCCACCGGGTCGGGAATCAGTGAATAGACAACGAAACTGGCCGCGGCCAGCAATGCCAATGCCGCGATCACCATCGGCGCGGAACGAACGCCGGAGCCGGACCTGACCGTGCCGCCGGCGTTGAAAGCGTTGCTTTCACGCGTGGTTGAACCGGTGTCAGAACTGGCCGCCGCATCCAATCCACCGCTGGCAGCATCCTGCTGGCTGCCCGGCTCAAGCTTGTAAAGTTCTATGGGCAGGCTGATGCCCTTCAGTTCACGATGGCCCAGCCGGGTAGCCTGCAGGTCGGTGTGGTTTCGCGTCTGGTGCCAGACATCGGCGGTCAGGCAGATGCCGCCCGGCGGGGCCAGCGATTCGATCCGCGAGGCGATGTTGACTCCGGACCCGTAAATCTCCTCATCCTCAATGACCACATCACCGATATGAATGCCGATCCGGAGGGCAAAGTCCTTTTCCGCTTCCTGGATGGCGACGGCACAGCGGACCGCGTTGACGCCGCTGCCGAACATCAGCAGCTGACCATCGCCGATTTCCTTGAGTAGCCTGCCGCCGTACTGCCCGAGGAGGGACTGAACAAGACGCTGCTGGGATTGCAGAACTTGACGGGCGTGGGCTTCGTCGGCCTCCATCAGCGCAGTGAAGCCGACCAGGTCCGTGAACACGATCGCGGCAAGCTGGCGCGTTTCGCTGTCTTGAACCATACAGGACCCCTGCTGCTCTTTTTCAGGCTGCCTGGCTCGTCCGCAATGGCTGGACACTCAACCCGCCGGACGCCAAGCCCACCCAGTATCCCGAGGATAGAGGATACGTCGCATTCTTGCCAGCGAAGGCCTTGTCCAGTGGGCATGTGCCTGAAGGCTCTTCAGGCCTGATTTTCGAAAGCTGCGTCAGGCAAGGCCCTGAAGGGGGTATTTCAAACCGGTTGCGCAGTTGAACAGCACGCTATGTGCACCCTCGTCGAGCTGACCATCGGCGACGGCCTGCCGCCAGGCTGCATGGGTGGCCGCCCCCTCCGGACACATCAATAGGCCTTCTGTCCGGCAAAGTTCGCGCCAGGAGGCATTGATGGCGTCCTCGGAAACGGCGATGGCGCTGCCGCCGGACTCGCGTACCGCATCGAGAATGAGGAAATCGCCGAGGGCCTTCGGCACACGAATGCCCGCCGCGATGGTGTGTGCGTTCTCCCAGCGCTCGGCGAAACGCTCGCCGGCATCGAAGGCGCGCACGATGGGGGCACAGCCGGCCGCTTGAACGGCGAACATCTTCGGCAAGGGCCCTTCGATCCAGCCCAGTTGCCTCATCTCAGCGAAGGCCTTCCACATGCCGATCAGCCCTGTCCCGCCGCCGGTGGGGTAGAAGATCGCCTCGGGCAGGCGCCAGTCCATCTGTGATGCCAACTCCAGGCCCATGGTCTTTTTGCCTTCGAGCCGGTAGGGCTCCTTGAGCGTGGAGACGTCGAACCAGCCTTCCCGTTGGGCACGTTCGGCCAGCAGCTTGCCGCAATCGTCGATGTAGCCGTCGACCTCGACCACTTCGGCGCCGGCCAGCTGTGTCTCGTCGATGTTGATGCGGGGCGTATCAGCCGGACAGTAAACCAGGGCCTCGAGTCCGGCCCGCGTGGCATAGGCCGCCAGGGCCGCCCCGGCATTGCCATTGGACGGCATGGCGAGTTTCTCCAGGCCGAGTTCGCGTGCCATGGCCACGGCCAGAGCCAGACCGCGCGCCTTGAAAGATCCGGTCGGCAGCCGGCCTTCGTCCTTGACCACCACGCCTGGGTTAGCGGCCAGTTCAATCAGCGGGGTGTCGATCTCGCCGAGCCGCGGAACCCGGTCGAAATCCGAAACTGGCAGCAATTCGCGCCATTTCCAGAAACCACCGGGGCGTGCCGCGATCTCGTCGCGATCGAGCTGCGCGCGCATGCCCTCGAGGTGGTAGTCGACCAGCAGCGGCCTGCCGGCCTCCGACAAGCGATGGACCTCCCCGAATGGATAGCTTGTCCCGTCCAGGCTGCAGTGCAACCCACGAACCCGATTGGTCATCACTCAGTCATCCCGCGGTGTTGAATGGGCAGTGTAGCAAGCGACCGTCGGAAGAAGACTGCGGGACTTGCTTGACCGCTATCAAAGCGACTCCGACTCTCGGCCTTGCGAGTCAGGTGTCTGTGCTTGCCGGACACGCGTACGATCTGGCATGGTGCACGATGACAAAAGGGCTCACACATGAACGCAACCTGCTCCCTTCTACCGTGGATTTTGCGTGCCGCCTTCTTCGGATTGTCGCTGGTGGCCGCGAGCGGCCTTTCGGCACAAGAGCGGATCGAGAAATTCGGTATCCGCATGGCGCTCGATCCGGAAGGGTACCTGACGGTCGAGGAAGCGATCACGGTGGATGTGCGGGGCGAGGAAGTCGAACACTACCTCTACCGCTCGCTGACCGAAAGCCTGCAACTGCCCAATGATGGTAGCCACGAGGTCGCCTACGAAGCCAACGGGGTGCGGGTCGAGCGTCATCGCGACGACGGTTCCAGTGCGATCGTCTTCCAACGGGATGATGGTGAGGAATTAATCCAGCGCCAGTTCGTGATTCCCCGCATTCCGGCGGGCGACCCGAGAACCGACCTCGAACCCGGCCGATATACCTTCCATTTCGACTACCGCGTCACTGCACCCTTTCGCGAAACCGGTGACGAGGCCCGAATGTACTGGCCGGTTACCGGTCGAGGGGGTTGGCCCCTCGATATCGAAAGAGTCCGGGTTGAACTGAATGTACCCCGACCCCTTTCGGCAGATCAGGTCAATGTATCGACTTTTGACCGCTGGCCCGGCGAGGGCGAGGGGGTTATCGAGACCGATTCCACACAGGTACGTCGCAGTGATTCCGACACCATTGAGATCATCCACGATGAAGGCGTAGCCGCCGGTGGCGAGTTCGCCTTTTCCGCTCGCTGGCCCTCGGGCCTGATCGAGCCGTCCCGGATTCCGATCGATTTCGAACTCATCGGGATGCGGATATTCGGGATCGTCTTCATGCTGGCCTTCGGTGCAATCGTGTTCTACCTGGTGTTCTTCATCCTGCCGGCCGGGCGTGGCGGCGGCACCATCGGGACTGGTGGTGGTGGCGGCGGCGCCGGTGGTGGCGGCGGCGGTGGAGGTGGCGGTGGAGGCGGTGGCGGCTGAGGATGCCCTGATGCTTTGATACCCATGTGACGTACCCACGGGTCGACAATCCACAAGTGTTATTCTGAAGGGCATTATTTGATTGGAGATGCTCGCATGAAGACGCCTGAAACGAGAATCCTGCTCATTCCCCTTTCTTTTGTGTTTCTGATTGGCCTTACTCAAGGCGTGAACATAGCTCACGCCGACGACATCGAAGGCAGCGAGGATCATCCACTAATTTCTCGTTATGATGATTCGGTTATCACTTACTACGATGTAAAAGACTTCGGTGAATATAAATTACCCCTTGGCGAGCTTGACGATGACCGGGAGTTGTCGGACAGCAAAACAGTCACTGGCAAGGTAACGCGAATCCAGTACAAGGCACCTGAGGGGCGATCTACACTCGAAATATACCGCAACTATGAAACAGCCCTAAAGGATGCTGGCTTCGATATATTGTTCTCCGGCACTCAAGGAGAATTGGGCTGGTTCTGGACCATCAAGTTATACCAGCGCGATGTCAATCCGTTGGATATCGAACAAAACCCGGTCGTATCCCAGCAGGATTTTCGCTACCTGTCGGCAAAGCTGGATCGTCAGGATGAAGGTGCAGGCGTCGTCTATGTTTCTCTCTGTGTAAGTTTACGGGAAGGTTCAGACAGTTCCGGGATCCAGGTTGATGTTGTCGAGACTGGATCGATGGATACCGACAAAGTCGACGTCAGGACCGATGCCGATGTGCTGGCCGAGGAAATCAGTAGCAAGGGCGTCACTTCCATTCAGGATCTGTACTTCGACACAGGAAAGGCATCGATAAAATCCGAATCAAGGACTGCGCTCGAGGAAATCTCAAAGTTTCTCAAGGAAGAAAAGGGTTTCGACCTCTATGTGGTCGGACACACCGACAGCAGTGGAGACCTTGAGTACAACATGAGTCTCTCGAAGGATCGAGCCAAGGCAGTCGTCAATGCTTTGGTAACGGACTATGGCATTAGCCAGGAAAGGCTTCATCCGCATGGCGTCGGTCCTTTGGCGCCGACGGCCACGAATGCTACTGAAGAAGGGCGTGCGCAAAATCGGCGAGTGGAGCTGGTAAAGCCCTGATCGATTTAAACCGACAATCCGCCCCACCAATCCCAAGAGGGTCGGGCTACGTTTCGAACGCCGGAATAGCAGCAGTATCCGGCAGCCGGGACGCATGCTTCGCGATGTCACGCCAAGGGTCTTCAATCCGGGCCAGGCGGCGAAAGATATTGCCGATGTGATAACGGCGCGGGTCCAGGTGCCCGTCGAGCTCTTCCCAGCGAATCGGCGTGGCGAGCGGGGCGCCGGGTCGCGCCCGAACCGCATAGGGCGCCACGGCCGTCTGACCATAAGCATTGCGAAGGTCGTCGAGGAACACTCGCTTGCCTCGCTTGGCCTTGCGCTGCTCGGTGGTCATGAGCTCCGGATCTTCCGCGGCGACACGCTCGCACAAGGCATGGGTAAAGCCCCGGCCTGCTTCAAAGTCGGCGTGACGGTCCAGCGGAACCACGATGTGTAGCCCACGCGAGCCGGTCGTCTGCACGAAGGCATTCAGCTCCAGGCGGTCGAGCATCTTCTTCAGGTACATGGCGGTACGGCATACTTTCCTGAAGTCGTCGTCCGAGGGGTCCAGGTCAAAAATCATGCGGTCGGGATGATGCGGTCGGTCGATGCGCGACAGTGACAAGTGTGGCGTGATGCAGTCCTGCTGGGCCAGGTAGACCAGTGTGGCTTCGTTGTCGGCAACGACGTAGGTAACCTCGCCGTCTTTCTTCGGCAACGTTGCCCGGTTGATCCAGTCGGGGAAGTGATCACCGATCTTTTTCTGGAAGAAGCCTTCATCGCCGATCCCGTCGGGATAGCGGTGCATGCTAAGTGCGCGATTCTTGTAGTGTCGCAGCGCGGTTGGGGCGATGCGTGCGTAGTATTCGGCCAACTCGCACTTCGTGAGCCCGTCGTCCGGGAACAGCACCTTGTCCGGATGACTGATCGCGATCTCGCGGCCGCCGACCTCGATGACTCGTTCGCCATCCTCAGTCATCAGCTGTCTCGCGGGTAACCTCGCGCGGCTTCTTGTCCCGCCGCAACCCGAGGAAGCGTGGATGCCTGAGCTTCCCGTCTTCGGTCCATTCGGTGAAACTGAATTCACCGACAAAGTGTGGCCGTACCCAGGTGATGTTCTTTTCGGTGGGCCCGTCGGCGAACGGGCATTCGCCGATCGCGTACTTATCCAGCCGAGCGCGAAATTCCTCGAGGAAGCGATCATCGTAGCCGGTGCCGACCTTGCCTGCATAGCAAAGATCACCATTGTCGTAGTAGCCGACCAGCAGTGCGCCGAAGCCCTTGCGCTCACCTTTCGGCTCGGTAAAGCCGGCTATGACGAGTTCCTGGCCGCGATCGCATTTGAACTTGAGCCAGTCACGGGATCGGCCATGGCAATAGTGGGAGTCGGCGCGCTTGGCGATGATTCCCTCCCAACCCTTTTTACATGCCTCTTCAAAGAACGCCTTCCCATCCTCGTTGCGGTGCGGGGTAAAGTGCAGCGGCACCTTGAAATCGAACAACCGCCGAAGAATACGCTTGCGTGTTCTAAGCGGCAAGGCATCGAGATCATATCCGTCGACGTGCAGTGCGTCGAATATATAGAAATAGACTGCTACGCCGCTGGCGTGCGCCTCTTCCGACTCCGCGATCTTCATGCGCTGTTGCAGCCTCGAAAAGCTCGTTACACTCCCCTTGAATGCCACCACCTCACCATCGATTACGAAATCCGGAATCTGTTGCGCCATCAATGTGTCCCCAATCTCGGGGTAGGTCTCCAGTGCGTTCTTTCGATTTCGTGTCAGCAGCCGGAGCCGGTCTCCGTCGCGGAACGCAAGCAGGCGTTCGCCGTCGAGCTTGCGCTCGAAAATCCAGGCTGGATCGGAGAACCGGTCCTCTGTCAGCGTCGCGAGCATCGGCGACATCCAGTCGGGATGCGGTGATTGCTTCAGTGCCTCACGCTCCTCCGAGGACAGGTCATCGAGCCAGTCACTCATTCGTCGTTCCCGCCTTCGTCGCGCGCGATCTGCTTCATCGTGCGCCCGCTTTTGACGGATTTGGGCTCGGTCGACACCGGATTGCGGCGCGCATCGGCGTCCGCGTCGTCGATCTTGATGAGCAACCAATTGGCGTCGGCTCCGGAACCGGTGCGACGAAGCGCATAACCACCAGAGATCTTCTCGCCGTGCAACTCGACAAGCACGTGCCCGTTTTTCCAGGCCTGTTTCAGCGGCTGGCGTTCACCATCCTTCTCGGTGATGTTGCTGAATGTACCGCGATCCCAGATCATCACGGTCCCACCGCCGTACTCGCCTTGGGGGATGACACCTTCGAAGTCAGCGTAGGCCAGCGGGTGATCCTCGGTCGGAATCGCCAGGCGCTTGTCGCCCGGATCCGTCGACGGGCCCTTGGGTACGGCCCAGGATTTCAGCACGCCGTCGATCTCCAGCCGGAAATCGTAGTGCAGGCTGGATGCATCATGCTTCTGGATCACGAAGCGGGGTTGGTCGCCGGACCCGGATTTGCCGTTGCCACCACGCGGCTCGGAGGTCCGGTCGAAGTCGCGCTTCGATGCGTATTCCTTTGTGGACACGTTTGCACCCTCGTGCGGAGCGTCCCCTGCACGATAGCACAAGGCCGCTTGGGTGCTCGGCGTCTGCTCGGTCGTTCGCGTCGCTGTTCCAGCTGATAGTCGGCCACGATCCCTTCCTCGTCGAACCAGAACCGCAGCTCCTTGTGCAGCTTGCGCTTCGGCACGCTCACGTCGCCACTCTATTCTGACGTGCCACGGTTCGACCCCGAGCTAGGTGACCTTCACATTGCGCTAGATGACGGTTTCGTTTCCCGATAAAGACTCGTTCAGCTCCTGGTTGTTTGGCGGGCCGCCGATTCTGTTGATTTGCTAGAGTACTGACCGATTCCAATTGTGTGTCGGTTTTATGGCTGTGCTCCGGACAATCCTGAAGTGGGGTTTTGTTTTTATTGTATTGCTGCTGGTTCTGGTGATCGCCGCCTGGGCTGTTTCACGGCTGATGTATCCGACCGAGGCGCAGCGCGAGGCGATTGCCGAGATGGAACAACATCCCGACTTTTCCGGTGAGAACGCATTTGCGTTGTTATGGACGCTCGCGCGTGATGTGCCGGAAGATCGTCTCGATGAGGTGATGGCGGAGGATGTTCGTCGCTTCTCCGAGATACCGGCCAATCCAAATATGGATGAAGGCAAGACCTGGGGAATCGAGTCAGTCGCCGAGGATTACCCTGACCTGACGCCAACCCCCGAAGATCGGGAACGGTTTTGCAGGCCTCGGGGGGATGACTGCCTGGCGCGAGTACGCGAAGAACTCGAAGCGTATACCGCACTGGTCGAACGCAACCAGAAGCTCCTCGATCGAATCGAAGCACTTCGCGATTATGACTACGTACGATTCGAATTTCCGTACCGAGTGTACACGCCGCTCCCAAGCTATCAGAACGTATTCCTGCTTCGGACCCGACATGCAGTCGCGTTCGCACAGGGACGAAAGCGGGAAGCGGTGGCGGCCACATGCCGCGACATCAACACCTGGCGCCGGCTGGGTGCGCATTCGGACAACCTGATTACCCGCCTGATCAGCGTCGCGAATTCAACCGACAACCATGGTCATATGCTTGCGAAAATGCTGGGCGAACTGCCAGTCGACATGCCGCTTCCCGAGGCATGCGACGACGCCCTGGCGCCACCAAGCTTCGTCGACGTATCCATTTGCAACGCGATGTATGGTGAATTCAAAACGTCGGCCAACAGCATCAGAAATCTGCCGGAACCCATGGACCAGGGCGGCTTCCTGGATCGACTCTCCCGGCCGCTGTTGTTCGACGCCGAAGCGACGGTGGGCACGAGTGCGAAGCAGCTCCGGTCGTTCTGTGGCGAATCCGAACGCGACCGGCTACGCGCCGACCGGCGTGAAATACCCGAATCATCGTCTCAAGGCATGCTGCGCTTTGCCTGTGTAGCAAACTCCATCGGCTGCATGATGAACTCGATTGCTTTGCCCAGCTACACCGACTACCGCCACCGCCTTCAGGACCATGGCGCCAAACTGCGCGTACTCGGCAGCCTGGCCTGGATGCGTCGCCACGCCGACGACGGACGTTCGCCTTCCGAACTGCTTGCTGCCCGGCCCGACGACCTCAAGAGCCCGGCGCGCGATATCGGCTTTGGTCCGGAAGGACGGACGCTCCGTGTACCGCTGTACGACACGACGCGCGGCGAGTACTGGTCGATCCCGCTGCCGCCCGCGCTTCACGCTGAATCATGACACCCGTCGGAATCGTGGGGCCCGGTTCCTGAACTGACACTCCCCCCGCGCTACGGCGCCAGTTTACGCTTGAGTGCCCGGGCCATCGATTTCGGCATGTGCGGCAGAGAGCGCAACAGCCAGGGCAGGACACGGCGCTTGGTCCGGTTGAGCGACTCGGGAATCACCGCCTCGATCAGGTGCGGGCCCGGTTGCCCGAAGGCGTATTCCATCGCCTGACAGAAATCCTCGGCCGTGTCGGCACGCACCGCGTGCACGCCCATGCCTTGGGCCATGCGCGCGAAGTCGAGCTTCGGGCCGGTCAGGTCGAGCTGGGCACGCGCCTTCTCGCCGCCACGGTCGCGGGCGCCGACTCGCTCGAGTTCGACGTTGAGAATCGAATAGGCGGCGTTGGCCAAAACCACTACCGTGATATCGAGGTTCTCGCGGGCCATGGTCCACAGGGCCTGGTTGGTGTACATGGCCGAGCCGTCCCCGACCAGCGCCAGTACCGGCCGGTCCGGGCAGGCGATGGCCGCGCCGATCGCGTTGGGCAGGCTCTGGCCGATGGCCCCGCCGGTCAGCGTGAGCAAATCGTGGGCGGGGGCACCGGCGGTCATCACCGGCAGCATCAGCCCCGAGGTGTTGGCCTCGTCGACGATGATGGCACGCTCCGGCAACAGATGACCCACCGCCTTGCATACTTTCTCGGCACTCAGGCGCCCACGCGGGCGATCGGGCCGGCCGGCCTGTTGAAGCTCGGGTTCGGCCTGGTCGGCGCCGAGCGCGGTGGCCAGTCTTTCCAGGCTGGCCTTGCTGTCCTGCGCCGGGTCGCAGAGGGTATGAACCTTGCAGCTGTCCGGCACCAGTTCGCTGGGCTTGCCGGGATAGGCGAAGAAGGACACCGGTTCCTTGGCGTCGACGAGCACCAGGTGGTCGTACGCCGACAACTGCAGGGTGGCCAGTTCGGCCAGGTAGGCGATACGCTCGACCGGCGGGCGACCGGCGCCCCGCTCCAGCCGGGTCGGAAAGACCTCGGAGAAGATCTTCACGCCGCTGTGGGCGGCGATTCGGGCGGCTTCCCGCAGGGCGCCTTCCCGCAGGGCACGGCCACCGAGCAGCAACGCCGTTTTGCCGCCGCTTCGGATCGCCTCGGCAACGGCGTTGACCGCCTTCTCGTCGGCCGATTCGGGATCAGGCGCAGTCGGCGGCGATGCAGGCTGCCCGCCCTCGCCCCAGGACACATCGGCCGGCAGGATCAGGGTCGCGACCTGCCCCGGTGGGCCGACAGCCGCGGCGATGGCGTCGACCGCGTCTCGGCAAAGGTCTTCGGTCCGTCGCGAGCTGCGTACGAAGTTGGGTGAAACATTGCGCGCGACGGTCTCGATGTCGGACTGCAACTGGGCGTCCAGCGGCTGATGGTAGGTGGCGTGGTCGCCGACGATATTGACCACCGGAACCTTGCCCTTGCGCGCGTTGTGCAGGTTGGCCAGGCCGTTGCCCAACCCGCAGCCCAAGTGCAGCAGTGAGGCGGCCGGCTTGTCGGCCATGCGCGCGTAGCCGTCGGCGGCGCCCGTGGCAACGCCCTCGAACAGCGCCAGCACCGCGCGCATGCGCGGCTCGTCGTCGAGGGCGGCGACGAAATGCATCTCGCTGGTGCCGGGATTGGTGAAGCACACCTCGATGCCGGCATCGGCCAGGGTCTGCATCAGGGCTTGGGCGCCGTTGGGCATAGTCGATCTCCTTGTTTCAGGTTTCCGGCGGGCCCGGGTCGAGACAGTGCGGGCCGATCTCCTCGAGCCGGGTCACGCCAGTCAGTGCCATGGCCAGGCGCAGTTCCTCTTGGATACCGGCCAGCAGCTGCTGCAATCCGGGCTGGCCGGCCGCGGCCAGGGCCCACACCCATGCGCGGCCGATCAATACACCGTCGGCCCCCAGGGCGAGGGCGCGGTAGACGTCGATCCCGCCGCAGATGCCGCCGTCGACCAGCACCTCGATCCGGTCATCCACGACGCGAACGATTTCCGGCAACTTGGTAGCGGTCGAGGCAACGCCATCGAGCTGGCGACCGCCGTGGTTTGAGACGACGATGCCGTCGGCGCCGATCGCCATCGCGCGTTCGGCGTCGGCCGCGTCGAGAATGCCCTTGAGGATCAGGCGGCCCTTCCATTTCTGGCGCAGCCACTCGATATCGGCCCAAATGACGCTGCGGTCGAACTGGGTGTCGATCCATTTCCGGAACGAGTCGGGGTCGCTGGCGGCATGAACATACGGGCTCATGCTCCCCAGGCTCATCGGCCGGCCGCGCAGGGCCACGTTCCAGATCCAGCCGGGACGCGCGAGCACCTGCCCGATCTTCAACAGCTTGGGGCGCAGGCCCGGAACGGCCATGCCGTTGCGGGTATCGCGATGGCGCGGACCGGGCATGGGCAGATCCACGGTAAAGACCAGGGTCCGGCAGCCAGCCGCCCAGGCCCGGTCGATGACCGCCTCGACGATCCCCCGGTCGCGGATCATGTAAAGCTGGAACCAGAACGGCCGGCTCGCGGCCCCGGTAAGCTCGTCGATGCCGCAAATACCCACCGTCGAGAGGGTGAACGGCACCCGGTTGGCCTCGGCCACTCGAAGCGCCTGCACCTCGCCGCGGCGCGCCGCCATGCCACCCAGGCCGATCGGCGCTAAAACCAGGGGCATGGCGCAGTCCTCGCCGGCCAGCGTCGTGCCGGTATCGATCTGTTCGACGTCGACGAGCACGCGTTGTCTGAGCTTCACCGAGTCCCAGTCGTGGGCATTGGCCGCCAGGGTTCGTTCCCGGCCGGCGCCGCCGGCGTAGTAGTCGTAGAGGAAGCGCGGCAGTCGCCGTCGTGCCAGTCTGCGGAAGTCCTCGATCGTGGCCGGAAGCTGTCGAATCATGGCGTCGCCTCCAGTTCAGCCGCCGGAACGGATCGAACGCGCCGCGGCCTGCGCGGTGAGAATGCATCCGGGCAGAAAGGTGCCTTCGAGCGAGCGCTTGCCGTTGGCTCCGCCGCCGCCGAAACCGGCCGCCTCGCCCACGCAGTAAAGCCCCGGAATCGCCTCGCCCGAAGCGTCGAGCACCCTGCTTTCCAGGTCGGTGCGAAGCCCACCCAGGCTCTTGCGGGTGACCAGCTGCATGCGCACCGCGATGAACGGGCCCGCCCCTTTCTTTTTCAGCGGCGCGGGCCGGCAGGTGCGGAGCCGGTCCGGGCCCCACTGACGGGCGTGCAGGATGCGGCGGATCTGATCGTCGTTTTGCAGGGCATCGCGATGGGCGAAGTTGGCGTCGAAGTCGTCGACCGTCGCTTCCAGCAATGCCGGGTCGATATCGTGCGATCGCGTGAGCTGGTTCATCTTCCCGGCGAGCCCGCCCAGCGTGTCATCGACCAGGAACTCATCGCATTCACGCTGCATCTGCTCGTACAGGCGCTTGTTGCCGAGCAGCAGTTCTGCGAGGAACGCGGGAAAACGCTTTTCGCGGATGGAGTGATTGTGCTCTGCCCCGGAAATGGCGAACTCCTTCAGGGCGATCCGCCGATTGAGCAGGTGCCAGGTCCAGGGTTTTTCCTGCTCGGCCACGCGGCGGCACAGCCAGTGCGTGTCGAAGCCGGTCACCAGCGGCTCGGGGCCGATGCGGCGGCCGCGGTGGTCCAGCCACAGCGCCGACTTGCAGGGAACGGCCGACAGGCCGTGGCCTTCGAAATGCGGAAAGGGATGCGAAAAACCAGCGGCGTAGTTCCACATCTCCCCGGCATTGACGATGCGACCGTCGAGCTCGTTGGCCACGAAGCGCTGCAGGCGGCCATCGGCAAAGGGATGGGCGCCGTTGAGCATGGTCTTCGGCCGCGGGCGATGTCGGGGCCAGTTGGCGCGCGCCTGGTCGTGGCTGCCGTTGAGGCCGCCGGTGGCCAGTACCACGTTCGCCGCCTCGAGGTGCGTTTCGCGACTGTCGCGCTCATTGACGGCCAGCGCGCCGGAAACCCGGCCGGCGCTGTGCAGCAGTGCCGTGACGCGATGCTCGTGCAGCAGGGTCAGGCGGCCACCGGAATCGGATTCGTGCAAAAGCTGGATCATGCGCCGGGCGAGTTCGCGCGCGGTGCCCCACACGATGTGGTAGCGCGGCACGGAATTGCCCTCGCCGAAGCGGCCACGTTCGACCCAGTTGACTGCCGGCAGGAACTTCAACCCTTCATCCAGCAGCCAATCGTGGACATCGGCCCGCGACCGCTCCACGTAATGACGGGCCCAGGCCAGCGACCAGTGGTCACGCGGATCGAGCTCGCCGAAACGCAACCAGTCGCGGTACGCGATCTCGGGGTTATCGGGAATCTTCTTTCTGGCCTGCAGCGGCGTACCGACCAGAGCCATCCCGCCGAAGGCCCACAGCGCCAGACCGCCGAAACGCTCGGGCCGATCGCGATCGACCAGCGTGACCGACTGCCCGTTGCGCAAGCACTCCAGCGCGGTGACGATCCCGGCTAGCCCGCCGCCAATGACCAGCACATCCGATGTGGCCGGAGCACTCATACCCGAGTACCCGAATCAGCTGCCAAGGGCAATAAACCGCAGGGACTGGAACGCAACATGCAACCAAGTGTACAACGGGACGCGGTGCAGCTTGTTTGAAGATACCGCCGCCGATCGCGGTGTTTCCTGTCCCGAGTGGTACCCTGCAAACTCGACTTTTTTATATGTCGTATTTGGAGCCCATCGAAATGTCCCTGATTCTTGTCCGCCCGCACATCCTTCCATTGCTGTGCCTTGTGGCTGTTTTCATCCCGACGACGGGGAGTACCGGAGAGGAAGCGCTTTCCTGGGAAAACATCTGCCGCACTGATGTCTGTCGTGCCACCGGGCATGACGGTGTGATGGAGGCGCGCATATCGCCGGATGGAGCTCATGTCGCCGCAGTGCTGGAGACCCCGGACAAGCAGGGCATCTATCTGCTGTCGCACGATACGGAAAACCTCTCGAAATGGGTGACGGGCACATCGCCGAGGTGGTTCGCGGACGGTGAACGAATCGTCTATGTCGGTGACAGCGATCTGTGGGTTGTCGATGTTGATTCACAAAACCCCGTGCGTCTTACGAATGATGGTAATGACGTACGAGCCCCAAAACCTTCTCCGGATGGCCATAGGATCGCTTTCTACAGCACGCGGTCCGGGCATCAGGATATTTGGCTGGTCAACACCAACGATTCGGGTAAGCCAAAGCAACTGACCCGAGAGTCCATGACGGTGGAAGAAGCCCGTTTGGGACACGCCTGGTCTCCGGACGGAAAGAAAATCGCCTATTTCTCCAACAAGGCCGATTACTGGGATGACGACCTCTGGCTGGTGGATGTCGAGTCCGGGAATGAACGCAAGCTGTCCGGTACCGTGATGGGACGTGCGGCGCCGGCCTGGTCGCCCGACGGCAGAAGGATCGCCGTTTTCGCAACCGCCAAGGACGAATTCTGGTACGGGGATTTGTCGGACCTGTACGTGATCGATGCTGCCTCCGGTGACGAACGCCGAATCGAGATGCAGGTCCACGCGATGGCCATGAATCAGCCGCAGTGGTCCCGGGACGGATCGGAGTTGTTTTTTCCGAATCATTTACGCGGCGAGCTGGACCTGTGGCGCGTGCCGGCCTCCGGCGGCGTCGCCACACAAGTAAGCAACATGGGGGGACTGATCCACGGATTTGATGCGACCGAAGGCGCCGGAGAATTCATCTTCATCCGTTCCACGCCGACGCGCGGCCGCGAGGTCGACCGGCTACCGAAAGCAGGCGGCCGCACCGATCAACTGACGGCGGTATCAACCGACTGGCAGGGAGTGAAAGCACCCGACGTGATTAGCTATCGCAGCCTGGGCGGTCACTACATCCAGGCTTTCCTGTTTACGCCGCCGGATTTTTCGCCCGCCACAAAGTATCCGGCACTGGTGCAGGTCCACGGCGGAGGCACCAACTCCTACTACAATGGACTGAATCTCGTGGAACAGCGTCTGGCGCATCAAGGATATGTCGTCCTGGCCATTAACTACCGAGGGGGCTCCGGTTTCGGCCAAGCCTTCCAGGACATGGCTGTCCACCACTGGGCCGACGATCAGGCACACGATGCTGCGGCAGCTGCCAACTTCATCCGTGAGCAGCCCTGGTCCAGTGGCAAGGTTGGCATCTACGGCTACAGCTATGGCGGCATCATGAGCCTGGCTGCGGTCACCCGGGCCCCTGAGGCCTTCGATGCCGCCGTGCCGATGGCCGGGATTTACGACTGGGCAGATGCTTACAAGTCGGCGGACCGTCTGGGTCGGCTGTTCACCTCCGAGGGGCACGGCGGGCCGCCGGAGGACCGCCCCGAAGTCTATGCACGCAGCAATTCCGTTACGCGGATTGCCCAGGTGGAAACTCCGATTTTGCTCATGCATGGCGAGGCGGACGCCCGCGCGCCCTTCAACCAGTTCGAAATGGCGGTCGACGCCCTGCAACGTCAAGACAAGGTGTTCGAAAGCCACAGTTACCCAGGAGAGCCACATCGGTTCCGCAGTCCGCAAAACCGTGTCGATCTTTACTCTCGACTCGAGGACTGGATGGATCGCTGGTTGAAATAACATGAAATAGTGGGTGGTGAGATGACTGCGTAAGTTTGTGATTGGCTCTTGAGCGCCATTAGACGGTAAACTTTACGGAATGCACCCCCCGCCGCCCCGAATTTGGCTTGCATTTTCAAATAGATAGCAGACGACCCATACGTTTTGCCTGCTTAGTCGCTCTTGGTCCTCGTCTCCTGCTGACTGCGGCCCTGCTCGCGCTGACCGGCATCATTGTTGCAGCCGATGACGCCACCGAACTTCCGCCGGAGCGAACCCTGGCAGTCGAGTCCTACGGGCTGGATGAGGGGCTGGCGCAGTCGAGCGTGATCAGTCTGGCTGAGGATTCCAACGGGTTGTTGTGGTTCGGCACCCAGGAAGGACTGCACCGTTTCGATGGACACTACTTCGACGTGCTGCGACGGGAACCGGGAGATCCCGAAAGCCTTGTCAGTTCCACGATGGACGTGCTGACTGTCGACCAGCATAAGCGGCTCTGGATGGGTAGCAATGATGCCGGCGTCGAGGTGATCGATCTGGCCGACCGGAGCGTCAGCAACCTGATTTCCCGGGATGGCCTGATCGGGCTGGTCAGATTCGACGGCCGTTAATGGGTAGTGGCGGACCGGCGTTGCCGGGGTCGATTCGGTCAAGAGCTCGGCCTTCTCATTCGACAGCCCGGCGGCGCAGCCGGTCGTCGATGGACTCACCGTCATGCACCGCGAGATCGGCTTGCTGGAACCGTTCGCCGGCCTGGATGCATCCCTGCCATATGCCCGTGAACTCCGCCTGGACCATCGTCAGCGCATCTTCGCGCTGCGCATGGTGGCGCTGGATTTCAATGCACCCAGCGCCGCCCGGCTGCGTTACCGGGTGGAGGGATTGCATGACGACTGGGTTCAAGTCAACGGCGCTCAGGCGGAATTCTCGGTCAACTACCTGGCGCCGGGCAGCTACCGGCTTCGCATCGAAGCAGCCGGCCGGGATGGCCGTTTCGGCAACCAGAGCGAGTTAACCATGGTGTTGACGCCGCCGCTGTGGCTTCATCCGGTGGCCTACGCGCTTTACGGGGTGCTCCTGGTGATGCTGCTCGCCTTGATCGTCTGGCGGGTGCGCCGGAACATGCATTACAAGCGCCGCCAGGTCGAGATTCTGCATCGGCAGGTCGCCAAGCGCACGGCGGAACTCGAAATTCTCAACGAAAAGCTGCATCACAGCAACCGAAGACTGGACCGGTTCTGCAGGCAGCAGGACATCCTGGTTCGCTGGGGCGGGGAAGAGTTCCTGCTGGTAGCCAACGGTGTCGAGCCCGCGATGGGTGCCGGTCTGGCCGACCGCGCCCTGTATGCCGCCAAGGCCGCGGGCAAGAACGGCTGGTATGGCCTGCTCCCCGGCCCGCGTGCCCGTAGCGACAGTCTCGATCAGCTTTCTCCGGGCAAGCCACTCTCCGACCTGATCAAGCGTGACATCCTGGAGGCCGTGTCGTCCTCGACTATGCCCTGATCAACGTCCACGCGACCGGGATCGTGGTTGTCCCGGTTTCCCGGCTCGGGAATCTCAGGTTTTGCCGCGGATCACCCCGACGATCAGCAGCAGGATCACCGCGCCGACGACGGCCGTGACGATGGCGTTGAGTATGCCCGTTCCGACAGCGATGCCGAGCTCGCCGAACAGCCAGCCGCCAAGGATCGCGCCGATGATGCCGACCACGATATTGATCAGGATGCCCTGACCACCACCCTTGACGATGAGGCCTGCCAGCCAGCCGGCGATGCCGCCGACGATGAGCCAAATCAGAATGCCTTCCATACCAACCTCCCGCGTTGCGAATGAATATGCAGGTCAAGCACCTGCAACCCCTTCGTGTACCGTACTCCGATGGCCGCGGCGGCGCAAACCGGCGGCACGATAGTGAAAATCCCGGGTATCCGCATTGCGGCCGCACCAGGGTCCGACGCCGGTGACAGGCAACAATGGGTGTCATAATTGTTCCCGATGAAAATTCCCGCCCGCTTGAAACCCCTGGCCGAAGACGGCTTGATCGACGAAGTGCTGCGCCCGCTCAAGAGCGGCAAGGAAGCCGATGTCTTCGTCGTGCGCTGCGGTGACGAAAAACGCTGTGCCAAGGTGTTCAAGGAGGCCAATGTGCGCAGCTTCAAGCAGGCCGCGCAGTACCAGGAAGGCCGCAACGTGCGCAACAGCCGGCGCGCCCGTGCGATGAACAAGCGCACCCGCTACGGCCAGAAGGAGCAGGAAAAGGAGTGGCTGAACGCCGAGGTGGATGCACTCTATCGCCTGTCGGCCGCCGGTGTGCGCGTGCCCCGTCCGCATGGCTTCGTCGACGGCGTGCTGCTGATGGAGTTGATCATCGATTCCGGGGGCAACGTGGCGCCGCGGCTCGACGCCATGAAGCTGAGTGCCGAACAGGCACGTGAATACCACAGTCGCATCATTGCCGAAATCGTGCGTATGCTGGCCGCCGGTCTGATCCACGGCGACCTTTCGGAATTCAACGTGCTGGTTGACAATGCCGGCCCGGTTATCATCGACCTGCCGCAGGCGGTCAATGCCGCGGCCAACAACAGCGCGGCGATGATGCTCGTGCGCGATGTCGATCGAATGAAGCATTACTTCGGCCGGTTCGCGCCGGAACTGCTGAAGACCGAATACGGCAAGGAAATGTGGTCGCGCTACGCTTCGGGTAATCTCGATACCGAGCGTCCGTTGACCGGCGCCTACCAACCCTCATCACAGGATGTGAACCTCGACGAATTGATGGGCATCATCGATGCCGCCCGGGAAGAAGAGAAGGAACGACTGGAGCGAATTAGCGAAGAGGCCTCGGGTGAGCCGGGTGACTACTGAGGAGAGAAGCATCTGTACACCCACAGCGTAGAACGATCGACACAACCGCGGATGGTAGGCTGAAACCAGCCAAAAGCAATTCAAAAGGGAGCGATTACGATGCAGACGATCCGAATTCCCGGAACCGATCTCGAAGTCTCGAGGATTGCGCTGGGCACCTGGGCCATTGGCGGCTGGATGTGGGGTGGTACCGAGGAGCGGCGTTCCATCGACACCATTCACGCGGCAATCGACAAGGGCGTCACGCTGATCGATACCGCACCGGTCTACGGTTTCGGTACGTCGGAAAAGATCGTCGGCAAGGCGCTGGCCGAGCATGATGACGGTGATGAAGTTCATGTATCGACCAAGGTCGGCCTTGAATGGGATGACGATGGCGGTGTGTTTCGAAACGGCTCGTCCGGCCGCATCGAGCGCGAGATCGACGATTCGCTCGAGCGCCTGGGCCGGGACCACATCGATATCTACCATGTCCACTGGCCGGATCCGACACGGCCCGTGGAGGAAACGGCCCGCGCGATGCGCCGCCTGCTCGATCAGGGACTGGTCGGCAACGTCGGTGTGAGCAACTTCACCTGCGACCAGATGGAGCGGTTCCGGGCAGAGTGCCCGATCCACGTCTGCCAACCGCCGTATAACATCTTCGAGCGCGGCATCGAGTCTTCGATCAAGCCTTACTGCGAGCGAAAGCCGATCGTGCTGATGACCTACGGCGCGCTGTGCCGCGGCCTGCTGACCGGCAAGATGACTGTCGACGCCTCCTTCGAGGGTGACGACCTGCGCAACAACGACCCCAAGTTCGCCCAACCCCGCTATGGCCAGTATCTTCGCGCCGTCGAACGGCTACAGCAGTACGCCGAGGAACAGTTCGGCCGCTCTCTGCTCGACTTCAGTATTCGCTGGGTGCTCGAAATGGGTGTGCCGATCGCGATCTGGGGCGGCCGCCGGCCCGAGCAGATGGATCCGCTGGATCGGCTCTTCGACTGGTCGCTGGACGGTGCCGCCCTGGCTGCAGTCGATTCCATCCTGGCCGAGGCCGTCCGGGATCCGGTCGGACCGGAGTTCATGGCGCCACCGACAGGGCTCGTTTGACTGCCGGAGGCAGTACCGACATGGCTCAGGGCAACAGCTCGGGTTCGGATTCGTCTCCCGAGAGTTCAGCGTACATCCGGCGCACTTTTTCGGTGCCATGGCTGCGCTCCAGCCTGCGGACAATGAAATGTCCACGCGCCATGTCCTGGAAGTGATCGATGAAGATCGTGTTGATTGCCGCACCACCGAATGCGCCGATCAGGGGCACCGCCTGCGCCGCGGCCTTCTCGGAAACGACGATGGAAAAGCGCGATGCGACCTGCGAGATCAAACGCGCGATGGCCGGCGCGGACTGCTCGGCCAGACCCTTGCGCGCAATGTGCGAAGCCGCCTCGGAAACCGCACGACTCATGGCTGCACGAGCGGCGAAATAACCGATTTCGGCCGCATCATCCTTGCGCGAGGGTCCACCGAGCGCCAGCACCTGCAGGCACTGCATGCGCACCTCGGGGTCATCAAGAGCCTCTCCTTCGCTTCGGGCAATATCGGCAATCGACCGCAACATGATTGCGGTCGATATAGGCAATTCTATGGCCAACGCGGCCAGGCCGAACGCGCCGCCGGTCGCGCCCGTCGCTGTCGCCGCCGCCTTGTGCCACCAGTTCGAGGGGGTGCCCCGGTGGCTGCCATCCATGGTGCCGACCGCGATATGCAGCGTGGATTCGATCGCCTTCCTGGTGGCCGCATTGACCACCTCGCTCCAGCGCTCGGGCAACAGTTCGAAACCCTGTTCTACAGGCGTGCCCACCATGTGGCTGATCCGGGCGGCCAGGCTCGGATTCTCGAGCAGGTCGCAGGCCAGTCGCAGTCGCTCGATTTCAGATTCGCTCAGTGCCGTGCTCATGACGGATCCCGGCTGAAAACATAACCATACCTCGCAACGATCCGGTCAAACGCACGACCGATAGAATACTTCCCATGAAACGAATTCAAGGCGAACAGGGGCTGAGCTGGCATCGCGCCGGCGAGGCCGCTTCGGACCGGGCCCTGGTGCTGTTTCACGGCCTGGCCAGCAATGGCACGCGCTGGAAAGAGTTCGCGCGCGGAGTCAGCCAGCGGCAGGAATTGGCGGACTGGAAGTTCATCGCCCCCGATCTGCGCGGTCACGGCGGTTCGCCGCGGCGCGGCCGGATCGACAGTGAAACATGGATTGCAGACTTCCATACCATGATGCATCAAGAGCGGGTCACGACCTGCATCGTCGGCGGCCACTGCATGGGCGCCAATCTGGCGCTGAGAATCGCCGCGGCCGCACCGGAAAGTCTTGCCGGCCTGGTTCTGATCGAACCCATGGTGCCCGAGGCCCGGGCCGGACTCGCAGCGCGCCTCGCACCCTTGCGCTTCCTTCTGCCGCCGCTGGCCATGCTGGCGCGCATGCTCAATCGGCTTGGAATCGGCCGCAAGCGCTTTCCCGAACTGGATCTTGAAAAAAGCGACATCGAGGCTCGACGCGACCAAATGGCCGCCGACGGACAGTTCAATGCCGACTACGCCACGCCCGGGCGCGACCTGCGTTACCTGCCCACTGCCAGCTACCTGTCCGCGCTCTACGAGACGTTGCGGCCGCTGCCCGAACCGGAAACGATCACCTGTCCCACGCTGGCCCTGCTGTCGTCCGGGGGGCTGTTTGGTGATCCGGCCAGAACCCGCGCGTGGCTCGAAAGAATCGACCGGATCGAGATCGCCGAACTTGATGCCGAACACTGGATCCCGACCGAACAGCCCGACGAGATGCGCGAGCAAATCCTCCGATTCGCAACCGGAATCGACGCCGATTCGAGCGCCCGGGATTGACTCGACACCCGGTCCTGGACCGACCCAGGGACCATCCGCCCTCGCAGGCGCCTGATTGCTTCTTGCAATCCGGGGTTCGTTACCAAAAAATGGCACGCTGAATTGCTTGCCCGAGGTTTATATGCTGCCTGCCCTGCGTGATTCTTGTCGCGCCCTGATCGCGGTTGTACTTGCTGCCGGGCTGCTCGCCTGCAGCCAGCCGGAACCCAGGCCTGAACCGGTTGCCGGTGATGAGCGGGTCGAGGGGCTGGAACTGCAACTGCTACATTTTGCCGATATTGACGGCGGCGGCACGGGGGCACTGGAGCATGTGGCGGAATTCTCCGCCCTCGTGGCTTCCTTTCGGGCCAAGATGCCGGAGCGCACGCTTTTGATCAGCTCCGGTGACAACTATGTCCCCGGCCCGGTCTACCAGGCCAGTAACGACCCGGCCATGGCCGAAGTCACCGGCGCACCGGGCGTGGGCCGCGGTGAAATCGCATTCCTCAACGCCATGGACGTCGATGTCAGCGCCGTCGGCAACCACGACCTCGACGGCGGCCCCGAGGAATTCGCCGCCATCATCCAGCCCAACGATGGCTGGCCGGGCTCGCGCTTCCCCTGGTTGTCGACCAACCTGGATTTTGCCGGCGATCCGCAGCTGGCCGATCTGGTCAGCGCGGACGGATTGCACGCCGAAGAGATCGACGGTCGTCTGGCCGGCTCGGCGGTGCTGGAAGTCGACGGCCGTCGCATCGGCGTGGTCGGGGCGTCAACGCCCACCCTGGATCAGATCACTTCCACCGGCGATATCGGCGTCCGCCCGGCCGACGCCGACGACATCGAAGCGCTGGCCGGCATCATCCAGGACGCCGTGGATGAACTGGCGGCCGACGGGGTGGACATCATCATCCTGGCCGCGCACATGCAGCAGCTGCATGTCGAGCGGGCACTGGCCGAGCGACTCGAGCACGTGGATGTGGTCATCGGCGGCGGCTCCAATACCATCCTGGCGGATTCCGATAGCCGGCTGCATCCCGGTGACGCGGCCGTGGACGACTATCCGGTGGTCTATCGATCACCACTGGAAGAACCCGTGCTGCTGGTCAACACCGACGGCGACTATCGCTACCTGGGGCGCTTGTTGCTGCCCTTCGACGCCGAGGGCGTCATCGAGCTCGAACGCCTCGATGCCGGCCGCGCGGGTGTCTGGCCGAGCAACGCCTCGATGGTCGAAGAACGCGACGCCGAACCCATTCCCGAAGTGGTGGCCATCCGCGACGCGTTCTGGCGCACGCTGGAGGCCAAGGAAGGTCACGTACTCGGCTACACCGATCGGTTCCTGGACGGGCGCCGGACCATGGTGCGAACGCGCGAGACCAACCTGGGCCGCCTGTGGGCCAAGGCCACCCTCTGGCTGGGCCGCAAGCAAGAACCCGAGGCGGTGGTCGCCTTCCGAAACGGCGGCGGCATTCGGGGCCCGATCGGCGAGATGCGCGTACCGCCGGGCAGCCGGGACGCCAGCACGGTCCGGCTGGGGCCGCCGGCCGGCAATCGCTTCCGCCCCGAAGGCAGCATCTCGCGCCTGGACCTGGAAACCGCCCTGGCCTTCAACGGCGAACTGGTGGCCCTGACGGTGACGGCCGGCGAACTCTACGACATCATGGAATATGCCGTTTCCGGCATCGCGCCCGGCGCCACGCCGGGCTGGTTCCCGCAATTTGCCGGCCTGCGGCTGAGCTACGACGCCTCGCGCCCGGCCCGGCGGCCGCTGGAGACAGGCCAGGGTGATATCAACCAGGGGGCCAACAGTAACGGTGAGCGGGTACGCGAACTGGCCGTGGTCGCGCCCGACGGAACGACCACGCAACTGATCAGCGAAGGCAAATGGATGGGCGATCCCGAGCAGCGCTTTCGCGTGATTTCGCTGGCCTTCCTCGCCCAGTGCGTACCGCTGCCGAACGGTCAGGATCAAGAACTTTCACCCTGCGGCGACGGCTATCCTCTGCGCGGGCTCAGCGACCCCCAGCGCCGCAACCTCGTCGGACTCGACTATCCCGAAGTGGCCATCGATTTTGTCACCCCCGGCACGGAACAATATGCCCTGACGGCCTATCTGGCCGCATTTCACGGCACGCCGGAGCGGGCCATACAGCTGCCTCCGCAACCGAAGGGCAAGCAGGCCTGGTTGACTGAGCTATCCGGTCGGCACGACTAGCCGTTGGCAGAATCAGGACACGCTCGGGCCAGATCGGATCTTTTTTCAGCACTCGGATTTGTGGTTGTCCCGGTGCTTGCATGCCCGTGCATTGGCAACCGGAAGAGTGCCGGGAGTGATACAGTGGCATAGCTGCCCCTTGAAGTCAGCGCCGATCGCACGATTTGATCAAGGCGTCATGCGATCTCACCCGAAAGGTGACTCGATGAAAGACGACAGGAAGGGTTTCTCGAAAAAGTCCTTGTCACGTCGGGACTTCCTCTACACCACGTGTCTGGTCTCCACGGGCGCTTTCCTGCCGTCGTTTACTCCTTTATGGGCAGGCCGGCAAGCCACGGAAAACGCTGGAGAATTTGGCGAACTCAACGCGACCGATGCGGGCGGCATCGACCTGTACCTGGAACGTAAGAATTTGCTGATTGGCGGCAGGCCAGGGCGAGCGATTGCGATCAATGGCTCCATTCCCGGACCGGTCATCCGGATGCAGGAAGGCAAGGAGGCGTTGATCCGCGTCCACAACCGGCTGGAAGAATCAACCTCGATTCATTGGCACGGCATATTGCTGCCTTTCGACATGGACGGTGTCCCGGGCATCAGCTTCCCGGGCATTCCAGCCGGCGAGACCTTCACCTACCGCTACCCCATCCGGCAGAACGGCACGTATTGGTATCACAGCCACACCGGCCTGCAAGAGCAGCTCGGGCATTACGGCCAGCTCATCGTCGAACCGGCCGAACCGGACCCGGTGGACTACGACGTGGAGCATTCGATCGTCCTGTCCGACTGGACGTTCGAGGAGCCGCATCGGGTACTGAGAAAGCTCAAGACCCTGGAGGGCTACTACAACTTCCAGCGCCCGACGCTGGCCAATATCGACGATCAGATGAAGGCGACAGGCATGTCGCTGAGCGAGGTGCTGGAAAAACGACTGGCGTGGGACCGGATGCGGATGGACCCGACCGACATCGCCGACATTACCGGCGCGACCTATACCTTCCTGATGAACGGGAAGGCGGCCCACGAGAACCCGACGTTCATTGCCAGGCCCGGCCAGCGGGTGCGCCTGCGCCTCGTCAACGCCTCGACCATGACTTTCTACGATATCCGCATCCCGGGCCTGCCGATGACCGTCGTGCAGGCCGATGGCCAGAACATCAGGCCGGTTGAAACCGACGAGCTTCGCATCGCGGTGGCCGAAACCTATGACGTGATCGTGACGCTGCCGGACGAGCGGGCCTATACCCTGTTCGCGGAGACCATGGACCGCAGCGGGTATGCGCGCGGCACGCTGGCCCCGAGACAGGGCATGTCGGCAGCCGTGCCCGAACAGCGTCGCCGGCCCATGCTCACCATGGCCGATATGGGCATGATGATGCATGGCGACATGGACGGCATGAACGGCATGAAGGATGAGAGCCATGAGGCCATGGGACACGACATGCCGAATCATGCATCCGGCAACGGCCATGGAAAGGAATTGCCGACGACCAACCTGATCCAGAGTATCGAACACGGCCCCGACAAGCACGGCCCGGCCAGCATCACCATGGGTCAAATGGCGTATCGCCGGCTCGACTATCCCGGGGCAGGACTCGGCGACGACGACTGGCGCGTACTGACCTACAGCCAGCTGCGCGCGCTGGAAAAACCTTATGATCGGCGGCCGCCCACGCGTCAATTCGACCTGCATCTGACCGGCAACATGCACAAGTACGTCTGGGGTTTCGACGGCAAGAAGTGGTCCGAGTCGGACATGATCCGCTTTCAGTACGGCGAGCGGCTTCGGATCAACATGATCAACGACACCATGATGAGCCATCCCATCCACCTGCACGGCATGTGGATGGATCTCTATGCCGGGGCCGAGAACTACGGCGACAACCCCCGCAAGCACACGGTGATTGTCCAGCCGTCGGAGTTGCTCACGGTGGACATCAGCGTCGATGCGCCGGGGCAATGGGCATTCCATTGCCACCTGCTTTATCACATGGAGGCCGGCATGTTCCGCACGGTCGCCGTGGTGCGCTCGCTGGATGGAGGCCCGATCGATGTCAAGGCCTAATCACCGCCCTCCGGTCGCGGTCGTGTTCGCGGGGCTGTTGGCGTTTTCCGCCGCGGCATGGGCCCAGGAAGAGTCCAGCAAACCCAATACGGCGGATCGCCAGTCTCATGGCGAATCGGCCGAGCAGCATGACGAATCCGCGCCCGAGGCTCCGGAGTTCGAACCGGCGGTCCCGGCGGGGATGACGCTGGAGGATGTCTTCGAGTATTCCGAGTCACCGCCACCGGACGAATTCCCTGAACCAGTGCCCGATGACCGGATCTACGCGTTCACGATGTTTGAGCAGTTCGAGTATCGCGTCGGGACCAACGACGACACCGCTGATCATCTCGGCTGGGAGGCTCAGGGCTGGATCGGCGGCGACATCAACAAATTCTGGTGGAAGAACGAGGGCGAGGCGGTCTTCGACGGTCCAGACGAGAGAGAAACGGAAACCGACCTGCTCTACTCGCGCCTGATCACACCGTTCTGGGATTTCCAGGTCGGTGTTCAATACGCCAACGAGTGGCACGACGGCAACTACGAAGATCGCTGGTCGGGTGTGATCGCGCTACAGGGCCTGGCCCCCTACAAGTTCGAACTCGATAACTCTCTATACATTTCCGAGCATGGTGATGCAACGCTGGCAGTCGAAGCCGAGTACGACCTCCGAATCACCCAGCGCCTCGTGCTTCAGCCACGAGCCGGGGTCGGATTTGCGTTTCAGGACGTTGAGGAGCGCAGCCTTGGCGCGGGCATGACCGACGCAACGCTTGACCTGCGCCTTCGTTATGAGATCAAGCGCGAGTTCGCGCCCTATTTCGGCATTCGCTCCACGTTCCTTGTAGGAGAAACCGAAAACATCGCAGAAGCCCGTGGCGAGGATTCCGACAAGTTCTTTTTCATGGCAGGCCTTCGTTTTGCCTTTTAATTCGGAAAATCGCCGGTGAAGATCACTTCTCCGTCCCGGCGGATTTCGATGCGCTCGCCACGCGGGTCGAAGTCCAGTGTCTGTTCGTTGAACGCAGGCGGCTCACCGAACCTGATCACGCCATGCGAGCCCCTTGGCGCAGACGCGACCTCAATCACACCTTGCTCAGTCCCACCCACGAAGAGCTCGTATGTGCCGTCCGGGACGTTTGCAACCCGGACGCGGAAAATCTCGCGCATCGGGTGCTGTTCGTAGTACGCCTCGGCCGTTCCCGCGGGATGAACGCCGGCATTGTCGAGTTCGATGCCGATTTCGGCGAACGTCACTCCGGAGTCCATTCCGTGACCCATTCCCGGGCCCATTCCGGAACCCATGCCCATACCGAACCCGCCATCCGTTCCGGAATCGGGAAACTCGGCCGAGAATAGCCGGGTCGCACCTTCCATGATCTCGATTATCGAGCCTCTCGGGTCAAAGTCGAAGTGCATCATTCCGGCAGCGTCCGGGAACCGGAATTCGAGCTCGCCGCGCGTCTGTCCGGCACCGATTTCGTTCACTTCAACCTGCCCGCGTTCGACGCCCATGACAAGCACCGGATAGCTGCCGGACGGTATGTTCCGGACCTCGATATCGAACTCCATCGCCGGTTGGCCCCGGGTCGAATGACCGAGCATCTCCAGCCGGGCCGTTGCCGAACCGTCCGGATACACGCCGTCGCTGGCCAGTTGTATTTCGGTCTCGAACCGGCCGTCATCGGGCCCCTGAAACGGCGCCGGACCGCGGCCCATGAAATTACCCTGCTCTGGTGCTAGCGCGGCCAGCACCAGCTCGCCGTTGGCGACAACTTCGATCATCCGGTCGCGGGGGTCGAAATCCAGCAGCCCGGTGCCCGGCACGGCCGGCGAACGGAAGCCGATACGACCGGCGGTGCCGTCGTCACTGGCGAAGACCTCGATTGCACCGCGCGGCTCGCCGCCGATGCGCAATTCATACTCCCCTTCGGGAAGATGACCAACCTGAACGCCGAACTCGGCGCGACCGGGCCGCATCTTGAATTCGATCTCGCCGCGGGCATCTGGAAACGCATCGGTCGGCTCGAGTGCGGCGACGAACTCGCGCGGCATGTGATCAGGGCGGAAATCGTCCGAAATACCGCCACTGCAAGCCACCCCCGGCTGATCGGTCAGCCGACCTATCGGAAATTCACCGGCCCCGACCGTATCGGTGTCAAACATGACCCGACCGTTGAGGCAATCGGTGAACTGAACATCCATCGTCCCGACCACCTCGCCAAAATCGCCCGCCGGGCTGTGTTGCTGCATGAAGGAAATGCCGTCAAACTCGTAGACTTGCGCTCTGATTCGATCGCCTTCGATCTCACCCTGGCCGACCATCCAGGTGGGTTCGCCGCCATCATCAAAATGGGCCCAGTAGACTGCGGCGATTTTCTTGCCCGAAGGCAGCCGCGAAATCGTGATGATTGCACCGTGGTTCTGCTGCTCCGGCTGGTCCCACCAACCGCTGAAACTACCGGTGACCTCCAGTGCGCTTGCCGGCAGGGATAGCGCCAATGCCAAACAGGCTCCCGCAGCGTGGAAGAGATGCTTCGTGGGAATCCTTGTGCGATTGATTGACATGACCTGCCTCCATGAGTGCTTGCGAGAACTTTCCGTCGCCCGTCACCAGATTCGGGCGATCTCGTCAACGTACGCTAATGGGTAAGCGGATCGGTTGATCCAGCGCAAGTTCCACCGGGGATTGCCATGGAGTTCCGCTTGACGCGCTCTGGCCGGTTGTACGGCGCCAGTGCGATGGCGCCAGCAACCGACCCGATAACGACTCAGAGCGCGTCGATGACTCGCTGCAGCCCAGCTCTGACTTCGCCGGCAATTTCGGCGAGGTCCGGGTTTTCCACCGCCTGCATGGAAGCTTGCGGATCCACCGCGGACACTTCAACTTTGCCGTCTTCGAGTTCGCGCACGATGACGTTGCACGGCAGCATCGTTCCGATCTTCGGTTCCCGATCCAGCGCTTCCCAGGCCATCTCGGGATTGCACGCGCCCAGAATCGTGTAGTAGCGCATGTCGCGATCGAGCTTCTTCTTCATGGTCGCCTGAACGTCGATCTCGGTCAGCACACCGAAGCCCTCGGCGGACAGGGCTTCCATGGCACGTTCACGCGCCTGGGTCGGCGTCGTTTCCAGCGTCTTGTTGATTTCGTAGCTCATTGGTGCACCTCATATATATTAGATTGCTCTAAAGTGTAACGCAGACCGTGTGAAAGCGTGGCGTTACCCGTGAATTCTGCCCCCGCGTCGGTCAGCAGGGACAACGGAGCAAGGGTCATGGCCCTGCGCGCTTGCCGGCTTACGACGCGCTCAACGCCTCGAGCATCGGCGGAAACCGGTCGGTCTCGATCAAGTCGGCGCCGCGACGGCGAAGCATGCGGGCCGAATCGGGGTCGTCCACGACGTACACCGCCCATTGCCACTCGCCCGGCCACAGCGACCGGCTTCCTTTCGGAACGCGCCCGGCCTGGATGAACAGGTAGTCGGGCGCCAGGCGCTCGGCCGCGCGCCTGGATTCGTCGTTCCAGGGCTTGATGACCAGGCCGATGGCTTCGGCGCCGTATTCGCGCGCCCTGGCCAGCGCGGCGGCATCGAAGGAGATCGGCACACAACGGCTGGAAGCCTGCCGCAGCACGCGGCATACCGCCTCGACCACCGGGGCCCGGCCGAACCGCTTCAGGCTCTGCCGCTTGATCTCGACGAAGGCGGTCACGGCCGGATAGCGATCCACCAGGGCGAGCATGTCCGCCAGACGCGGAACATGTTGCTGCGCGAATTCGGAGTCGAACCGGCCGGCTTCGCCAATGCTGCGCTGCGACGCCGTTTCCCAGTCCAGCGTGGCGATCTCTTCGTCGCTGTCGCCGACGCGGCTCAGCGACTCGTCGTGGATCACCACCGGCACGCCGTCGCGGGTCAACTGAATGTCGAATTCCACCAAGCGCGCGCCGGCGGCCAGTGCGGCTTCGACGCCGGCGAGCGAATTTTCGGGGTACGCGTGCGGATAGCCGCGATGGGCGATCAGCCAGCCGGCCGCCCCGGGCCGGTTCATGACGCCGTCATGCCCGCGAAGCGACGCCGAATCCAGCCGTCGAGGCGTCGTTCGGCATCGGTCGGTGTCTCCAGCAGCTCCGCCACGAATTGCAGCAGGGGATAGTCGGCAATCTCGACCAGGCCGTGGCGGCGGATCTGTGTAATGGCATGAACGCCTTCACTGCGCACGTTACCGTCGGTGTCGACCTCGGATTCGAGTTCGTCACGAGCAATCGCCTGCCCGATACCCCGATGATGCGAGTCCGCGCTGGTCGCGGTGGTCACCAGGTCCCCCAGCCCGGCCAGGCCGTAGGCGGTGCCCGGATGGCCGCCCAGGTGCTCGACGATGGCCGCCAGTTCGCCCAGCGCCTCGGCGATCAGGAAGCCACGCATGTTGTCTCCCAGATCCAGTTCATCGGCCATGCCGACCAGCGGCACATAGATATTCTTCAGGATCGCCGCCCAGGCCGCGCCGTGCGGGTCGTCGTGCGGCCTGAGGTAAAGCGGACCGCCGCCGACCAAGTCCCTTGCGCGCTCTGCAATCGCCGCCCGGTTGGCCGCAACCAGCGCGAAACCGGCTCGCCCGCGGTCGAGATCGTCGGCAATCATCGGCCCGTAGATCACCGCCCAGGCGGGCCCGGGGTCCGGCGTGTCGCCGAAATGGCGGGCGAAGATATCGGCCGGGGTGCGGCCATCCTCATCCAGCCCCTTGGCGATGGTCAGGCACAACGTCTCGGCGCCCACGCAAGCGGTCAGTCGCCCGGCCAGTTCGTCGTGGGGCGTGGCGGGCACCGCCAGGATCACCGCATCACTGTCGGCCGCCAACGTTTCCAGCGGGCCGGTTTCGCGGCCGGTCTCCAGGTCTCGATCCCAGGTGGTCACGTGGGCAGTCTTCTGCAGCAGGGCCTCGAACATGCTGCCCATGGCCCCTCGCCCGAGAATCAGAACTTGCGGGCGGGCATCGTTCGACATCTGGGTCTCCTTGGCTATTCCTGGATTCAGGGTCGAGTTCACTCGGCGACAGCGCATACAGGGAGAACGGCACCGAGCACTCGAAGTATAGGCGCCCTTTTCCCCGACTTCCAAGACCAGCTTCTTCAGCGCAAGATGGTGAGAACACTTGTCCCTGACGTGAAGTCGCGGCAATGCTAATATGCAAACATGCACATGAAATGAGGCAATTAGAATGAAAGCGATCACCGGAAAATTTCTGGGAGCCTTGTTACTAAGCCTGGCGGTGTCAACCGGTTCGATGGCGGGAGAACCCGTCACCCCGAAGCTCACGGATAAACTGCGCCAACTGCTTCAGGAGGAGATGAGGGCTGTGCAGGGCGCCATGACATCCATTCATTCCGCCATGGTCATGGGGCAACATGCGGCTGTTGCCGAAAACGCCCAGCAAATTCATGACAGCTTCATATTGCAACAATCGCTGACCAAACAGGATCGCGAAGACCTAATGTCGGCGGTGCCAGAAGGCTTTATCAAGCTGGATAAAGAGTTCCACCAGCTTGCTGCATCGCTCGCAGAGGCCGGTCGAAATAAAGACACGCAGGAACAGCAAGATCTCTTCAGCACCATGACGCGCAATTGTGTCGAATGTCACAGTAAATACGTTTCCAACCGCTTTCCCGATGTAAACGCCGGCAATAACTGATCGGGTTTGGGGGACAATCAGGGCGTCCACGATCTTTCTGAGTTTCAAGAGCCCAAGGAATGAGCGATGAGCACGATCCTGATTGTCTACGCCACCACCGATGGCCACACCCGCCTCATCTGCGAGCGCATGAGCGAGCGCATACGTGCGGCCGGTCACGGGGTGACCCTCCAAGCCGTGAGCGACGCCGGGTCGTTCGACCCGTCCACCCACGATGCCGTTATCGCCGGCGCCAGCATTCGCTATGGCAAGCACGATCCGTCGATGCGCGAGTTCCTCAATGGCAATGCCGATCGATTCGGAGATTGTCCGGTCGCCTTCTTTTCGGTCAACCTGGTGGCTCGAAAACCCGAAAAACGCACGGTGGAAGGCAACCAATACGTGCGCAAGTTTCTCGAATCCCTGACCTTTGAGCCCGCCCCGATCGAGATCTTCGCCGGCAAGCTCGATTACCCCCGCTATAAATTCTTCGACCGATTCATGATCCGCCTGATCATGAAAATGACCGGCGGACCGACCGATCCGTCGACCGTGGTCGACTACACCGACTGGGAGCGCGTCGACCGCTTCGCCGACACGGTAATGGAACGGCTCGCGAACGGCGGGACTGTCCGCTGACTGCTCAGCGAACGCCTACACGTCATCATTTGCGGCGGCCAGCATCCAGGCTGCCCTGGTTCTCCCCCCTTTTTCTGGACTATTGCCAACGCCAGCGGTGACGCTGCCACCAATCAAGGGCAATGGCGCGGTTCTCGTCGTTGTAGCGCGGATCGAGCACGGTGCCCAGCTTGACGTAATCGCCGCCGGTGGCGTCCATCAGCGCCGGGTCCTGCGAGGCCAGCATAAGTGCATAGAGCACCAGCATCAGTTCGTATTCATCCGAGGTGTCGAGCCGTGAGGCCAGCGCGGGAATGGCCGGCTCACCGATCTGCCCCAACCGTTCCGCCGCGATGTACCAGGGCCGCGGATGCTCCTCCCCGCCGTAGGTGTCGACGAAATCGCGATCCGACAATCGGCTGATGTAATAGTCGACTTTGTCCGCCACGCTGTCGAACTGCGGTGGTTCTCCCTCGCGGTCCTGCCCGGAGGTGGTGGTCGACACCGGCTCCGCAGGCTCGTCTTCCGGTAGCTCCGGAACGGTTTCCCGGGGCTGTTCAGGTGCGCCACCGGCGCAGCCTGAAAGCAAGGCGGCGACCAGCGCAATCCGCAACAATGATGAAGCCCACGGCGACATTCCCGAATCTCCTGCTGCTGGTTCAGCTTTCAGCATAGCGCGCCCCAGACCTCCGCTGTCGCCCTCGAGGATAGAATCATGGGTGTGGCACCTAATAATGAGTGCTTGAATTGGAATTTCAGTTAACCGCTAGCCATCTCGAAAGCGCGCTGGACGAAATCGCCCGGCGAGACAAGCATATTGCCGCGGCGCTGGAGAAAGTGGGTTATCCCGCCGAGCGCCGCATGGGCGAGCCCAGCTTCGAGCACTTTTTGAGAATCATCGTCGGCCAGCAGCTGTCGACAAAAGCGGCCACCACCATCTTTGGTCGGGTCGAAGCCGCACTGGAAGGCGACTTCCGGCCGGAGCGGGTGCTGGCCATGAGCGACGACGACCTGCGCGCGCTCGGCCTGTCGCGGCAGAAAATCGGCTATGCAAAGGGTTTGTCGCAGGCCGTCCAGGAGGGCTCGCTGGTGCCGGCGGCCCTCGCGCAGCTTCCGGACGACGCCGTGATGGAGCAGATCACCCGACTGAAGGGCTTCGGGCGCTGGAGCGCGGAAATGTTCCTGCTGTTCTCACTGGGCCGGCCCGACGTCTGGCCCGCCGACGACCTCGCCATTCAGGCCGGTTTGCACCGGATCAAGAACATGCGCAAGCGGCCGGACCGCAAGAGAACCGACGCCGTCGCCAAACCCTGGCGACCCTACCGCGGCGCGGTGGCGATCTTCGTCTGGCACTACTACTCGAACGCACCGATGGCCTGACGACGGGCTGGGCGCACCCAGACAAAGACAAATCGTGGTTCCCCAATTTCGCGCGGCCCGGACAGAGGTCGAATACACCGAGTGGGTGTGGCACGTCCTCGATTATAGGTTACCGAACGGCACACGCTCGAACTCCGGCGAGCTGTCGACGAGCCGCTTGAGGATTTGAACATGACCGGATCCAAACAGCGTGAGGATGCGTTCATACCCCTGTTTGTCGAGTTGCTGGATGTTGCGGAAGATGCGCAGATTGCGGTTGTACCAGTGGAGTGCCAGCGCATCGGCGCCGCCATGGTCACCCAGCTTGAAGTCGCCCACCAGGTAGGCACCGTAACCCCTGTCGAGGACATCTTCCCGGTTCGTGTAAAGCAACCCTTCCAGTAGCGTAGCGTCCTTTGCGACCCGGTCCTTGTAGTCGTACCAACGCTTGTAACGTCGGCTCATCTCGTCGTCGGACTTAAAATCGTACGCCTCCGGGACGGCCTCCATCGCCTTGAGCTTGTCCATGTGATCGGTGGCAAATGATTCGGCATCGACGCAGTGGATCTCGTCCAGCCCCATGCGCCTGGCCAGGCGAAAACCGATCTGGTAGCGTTCGTCACGCTTATCCTCCAGTTCGCCTGAGCGAAACTGCCGATAGGATTCGGCAAAATCCGAGTCCTTATCGCACTCCAGGGCGATCGCGTCCGGCTCAAAGCGGGCCAGGTAGTCGAGCAGCTTCACCATTTCAGCCTGGCGCAGGTCGGAGAGCACATCCACGCGCTTGTCTTCTTCGGCGACGTGGGCGTCCAGCCCGGGATAGGCAAAGTGCCAGGTGCCGACAAGCAGCACTTCCGTACCGGCTTCTCCGTCCGGGTTCAGGAAATGGGCGGGCGGCAGGTACTCGCCGTCCTGCTTCAGAGGAGCTTCCTCTTGCGAGGCTGCCACGGCCAGAACGGGCAACAGGATGATTGCCAGGATTCCAGTCAGTCGTCTCATGTTTCCTCCTTTTGTGATCGGCTATGACGGTACCAGTCCGCGACTTCAAGCGCGAACAAACGGGAGGCGTCCACATACACAGGAATCGGGAGACCCACGATCTTTAGTCAATAGGCCGAGATAATCGTGAGTGTCCTGATTTCTCTGATTTCTCCAACACCGCCCGAAGGACTCGGGAGCATCGCAAGCCGCCCGCGTGAATGAATGCAACGCGTTCAGGAAACCGAAAACCGCTACTACCCGGCGATTGGCTTGGCGGTCAAATCTCCGGTCGGGTAGGGTAGACCGCCGCTCGTCAGGTCTAATCGGGCCAGCGGATGGCTTCCGCGGTTACTCGTATGACCCGGTCGTCTATGTTCTGAGAGTCGACGACCACGACAGCGTGAGCACCCAGCTCAGCACCGGCCTCCTGCAGTTTCTCCACGGCATCATAGACAGTGGGCTTCGAAAAGCCCGGCTTGTAACGCTTGACGTCCACCGCGCCGATCTTGTTGTGTTCCTCGTGAGGGAATGAGTAGAACACCTCTACCTCGCCAGGCAGCGTTGGCGAATAGTGCTCGCCATAGGGGCGTACTTGCGTCCCTCCACACGCCGTTAGTGTAGCGATCAGAATGACTGCCAGGCATCTGTACATGTGTTGAGTTCCTCTTACAAAGAAAGACTCGCCATCAGGGCGAGTCGGCTCGACCTGTAGCGGCCTATTGGGAGAGTGCCTTGATGGCCGGCAATTCTTTCCCCTCGACATACTCGAGGAAGGCGCCGCCCGCCGTCGAGATGTAGTCAATCCGATCGGCCACATGAAACTTCTCAATTGCCGCGATGGTGTCGCCACCGCCGGCCAGGGTGAATCCCTTACACCCTGCCACAGCATGCGCAATCGCTTGCGTGCCGGAATGGAACGCCTCGAACTCGAACACGCCCACCGGTCCGTTCCAGACGACCGTACCGGCCTGGCGGACGATGGCTGCGAGGTTGCCGGCGGTTTCGGGGCCAATGTCGAGGATCATTTCGTCCTTTCGCACGCGTCCGACAGACCTCAGCGTGGCGTGGGCATCTTCGTGGAATCGCTCGGCGGTGAGCACGTCAGTGGGCAGCGGGATGGCCGCGCCCTTTTCCTCGGCGCGCTTGATCAGGTCTTTCGCGGTGTCGACCAGCTCCTTCTCGTAGAGCGAGCCGCCCACGTCGTAGCCGGCGGCGACCAGGAAGGTGTTGGCGATGCCACCGCCGACGATGAGCTGGTCGACCTTTTCGATCAGGGCCTCGAGCACCTGGAGCTTGCCGGAAACCTTGGCGCCGCCGACGATGGCGACCATGGGCCGCTCGGGCCTGGCCAGAGCCTTTTCCAGGGACTCGATTTCGCGCGCCAGGAGCGGGCCGGCGCAGGCTACTTGTGAGTGCCGGATCACGCCTTCGGTGGAGGCCTGGGCGCGGTGGGCGGTGGCGAAGGCTTCGAAGACCAGGACGTCGGCCAGGGCAGCCATTTTCTTCGCCAGCGCGTCGTCGTTTGCCTTTTCGCCTTTCAGGAAGCGCACATTCTCGAGCAGGACGACCTGGCCGGGCTCGACGTCCACGCCGTCGACCCAGTCGCGCTCGAGTTCGACTTTCTTGCCCAGCATCCCGCTTAAGCTTTCGGCCACGGGGGCCAGGGTGAATTCCTCGTCGAAGCTGCCCTCTTCCGGGCGGCCGAGGTGGGACATGACCATCACGGCCGCACCGGCGTCGACCGCCTGTCGGATGGTGGGCAGGACCGCTTCGATCCGCGCGGCCGAGGTGACCTGGCCGTTGCGGACCGGGACATTGAGATCGGCGCGGATCAGAACGCGTTTGTTCTGGATATCGACCTGGTCGAGGGTTTTCATTTTCCGGTTTCCTGGTTGGCTTGTTGGGGGCTCGTTTATGGCGCCAGTTTAGAGAGGGGTGGGGTGTTGCTCAAGGGTTGGCGGCCATAAAAAAGCCCGGCGGTTTGCCGGGCCTCTTTTAGGAGGTCCCGGCTCGGGGGCCGGGACGACATTGGTCGCTTACTTCTTCGACAGTTCCAGCGCGGTGTCGAGCATGCGGTTGGAGAAACCCCACTCGTTGTCGTACCACGAGAAGACCTTGACCAGGCGGCCGGAGGTCTTGGTGAGCGTGGCGTCGAAGATGGACGAGCGCGGGTCGTGGTTGAAGTCGCTCGAGACCAGGGGCTCGGTGTTGTAGCCGAGGATGCCCTTGAGCTCACCATCACTGGCCTTCTTGACCGCGTCGTTGATCTCGTCGGCCGAGGTGTCACGGCTGGCGATGAAGCTCAGGTCCACGACCGAGACGTTGATGGTCGGCACGCGGATGGAGTAGCCGTCGAGCTTGCCGTCGAGTTCGGGCATGACCAGGCCAACGGCTGCGGCGGCCCCGGTCTTGGTCGGGATCTGGTTCATGGCGGCGGCGCGGGCGCGACGCGGATCCTTGTGATAGACGTCGGTCAGCACCTGGTCGTTGGTGTAGGAATGGATCGTGGTCATCAGGCCCTGTTCGATGCCCACGGCTTCGTGGATCGGCTTGACCAGCGGGGCCAGGCAGTTGGTGGTGCACGAGGCGTTGGAGGCGATGTCGTCGTCGGCCGTCAGGATGTCGTGGTTGACGCCGTAGACGATGGTGGGCAGGTCCTTGCCGGCCGGGGCGGAGATCAGCACCTTGCGGGCACCGCCGG
This sequence comes from Wenzhouxiangella sp. 15190, assembly GCF_003417465.1. Classification (GTDB taxonomy): domain Bacteria; phylum Pseudomonadota; class Gammaproteobacteria; order Xanthomonadales; family Wenzhouxiangellaceae; genus Wenzhouxiangella. Next base: position 41,187 of record NZ_QVMV01000012.1, on the reverse strand, counting down.
TGAGGTGGGCCGAGGCCTTTTCCTTGCTGGCGAACAGCCCGGTGCACTCGAGCACCACGTCGACGCCCATCTCGCCCCAGGGCAGCTTGGCCGGGTCGCGCTCGGCGAGCACACGGATCTTGTCACCGTTGACGATCATGTGGTCGCCATCGACCGAGACGTCGCCCGGGAACCTGCCGTGCGCGGTGTCGCGCTGGGTCAGCAGGGCGTTGGTTTCGGCGTCGGCCAAGTCGTTGATGGCGACGATCTGGATCTCATTGCTGCGTGCACCTTCGTAGAGCGCGCGCAGCACATTACGGCCAATGCGGCCGTAGCCGTTGATGGCAACCTTTATAGGCATCTGACTCTCCAAATTCGTTGGTTTTCAGGGATGTGAAGATTGTACTGCGAGTGGGCTGCGCGAACCACCGTGGGTGATGCAAATTCGAAATCCGAAGCACCAAATCCGAAACAAATTCGAAAACCCAAATACGAAACACGGAGGACTGATGGGTTTCGTTTCGCATTTCGTGCTTCGTGCTTGTTTCGGATTTCGATCTTCGAATTTCGAATTTTCCTTTGTTACTAGAGCACTTCGCGGACCGCAGCCACGACGCGTTCGGTCGTGAACCCGAACTCTTCGAACAGGTCTTCCGCGGGCGCTGATGCGCCGAAGGTGGTCATACCGATGACCTTGCCGTGCGCGCCCACGAAGGGCCACCAGAACCAGGGGATGCCGGCTTCGACCGCCACGCGGGCCTTGATTTCGCTCGGCAGCACCGACTCGCGGTAACCCTCGTCCTGTTCCAGGAAACGGCCGGGGTTGGGCATGGAGACGACGCGGACCTTCGTGCCGTCGCCGGCCAGTTCTTCGGCGGCGGACATGGCCAGGCCGACTTCCGAGCCGGTGGCGATGATGATGGCTTCCGGCTCACCGCCTTCGGCGTCCTTGAGCACGTAGCCGCCCTTCGCGATGGCCTTGATCTGCTGCTCGTCCTTTTCCAGGTGCGGCAGCCCCTGGCGGGTGAGGACCAGCGCGCTGGGGGCCTTGCGGCGCTTGAGCGCCTCGGCCCAGGCGGCGGCGGTTTCGACCTTGTCGGCCGGGCGCCAGACGTCCAGGTTGGGGATCATGCGCAGGCTCGAGACATGCTCCACCGGCTGGTGGGTGGGGCCGTCCTCGCCCAGACCGATCGAGTCGTGCGTGTAGACGTGGATGGCGCCGGTGGGGATCAGGGCGGACATGCGCACGGCGTTGCGCGCGTAGTCGGAGAACACCAGGAAGGTGCCCGCGTAGGGAATGAAACCGCCGTGTAAGTGGATGCCGTTGACGATGGCGGTCATGCCGAACTCGCGCACGCCGTAGTAGATGTAGTTGCCGCCGGCCGCGTCCTCGAGCACGTCGACGCTGCCCGACCACTTGGTGTTGTTGGACCCGGTCAGGTCGGCCGAGCCGCCGATCAGTTCGGGCAGCTGCGGGCCATACTCTTCCAGGCTGGCGCCCGAGGCCTTGCGGGTGGCGACCTTCTTGTCGTCGCCCTGCATCTTCTCGAGGATGCCGTCGACCAGGTCGTCGAAGTTCTCGGGCAGGTCGCCCTTCATGCGCCGCTCGAATTCGGCGGCCTTGTCCGGATAAGCCTTTTGGTAGGCGTCCCAGTGTTCGCACCATTCCTGCTCGGCGGCCGCGCCCGTCTCGCGCGCATCCCAGCCGGCACGGATGTCGTCGGGAATCTCGAACGGCGCGTATTCCCAGCCCAACTGTTCGCGGGCGGCCTTGACCTCGTCCTCGCCCAATGCGGCGCCATGCACGCCGGCCGTACCGGCCTTGTTGGGCGCGCCGAAGCCGATGACGGTCTTGCAGCAGATCAGCGTTGGCTTGTCGTGCACGGTCACGGCGCGGTCGATGGCGGCCGAGATGGCGTCGGCGCTGTGGCCGTCGACATCTTCGACCACGTGCCAGCCGTAAGCCTTGAAGCGAGTAGGGGTGTCGTCGTTGAACCAGCCGTCGGTGTCGCCGTCGATGGAGATGTTGTTGTCGTCGTAGAAGACGACCAGCTTGCCCAGGCCCAGGGTGCCCGCCAGGGAACAGGCCTCGTGCGAGACGCCTTCCATCAGGCAGCCGTCGCCGGCGAACACCCAGGTGTGGTGGTCGACGATCCGGTGCTCGTCGGTGTTGAAGCGCGCCGCCAGCAGTTTTTCGGCCAGCGCCATGCCGACGCCGTTGGCCAGGCCCTGTCCCAGCGGGCCGGTGGTGGTCTCCACGCCCGGCGCCTCGCCGAATTCCGGGTGGCCCGGCGTGGGCGAATGCAGCTGGCGGAAATTCCGGAGATCGTCGATCGACACGTCGTAGCCGGTCAGGTGCAGCACGCTGTAGAGCAGCATCGAGCCGTGGCCGTTGGAAACGACGAAACGGTCACGGTCCCACCAGTTCGGGTTGGCGGGGTTGTGCTTATGGTGGTCGTTGAAGAGCACCTCGGCGATGTCGGCCATGCCCATGGGCATGCCCGGGTGGCCGCTGTTGGCGCGCTCGACGGCGTCCATGGCCAGCGCCCGAATGGCGTTGGCGAGTTGTCGACGGTCCTGGTTCGGCTGGGTCATGAAACTTCTGCTGCCTGCTTGTAATGTGGACGGGAAAGCCGCACATTTTACCGTCCCCTGGCTGGTGCAGGGCAAGGCTCGGTCACCGCGTCGCCGCCGGAACGTCGCGAGGCGCGATGGAACCCCGGACAATTGCGGGAATTCCGGGAACTTGCACTATTTTTTGCGAGTGCATCCTGTGCCGGGCTTTGGTAGACTACAAATTAGCGAAAACTTTATTGGGCCAGCGACGTCAAAACGGGGGCAATCTGGTCGTTTTCATCGGGTACGAGGGAAATGAGTCGCCTCAAGCAAATCGTCATCGTTACAGCGCTGCTCGCAGCCGGGGCGCAGGCCCAGACGGCTGGCGATGTGCCGTGGTCGATCGTGCCCGACCAGAACGCTGAGAATTCGGCCGCGACCGACGCGCCCGTCATCCAGGTCATTGCCGACCGCTCGCCGCTCGGACTGCCTGGCGATCGCCCGCGCCTGTCGATGGCCATGCCGCTGTCGAACCGCCCCAGTCTCGCCATGGCTGACGATGACGGTGAAGGCAGTGCCTTCTCCTGGTCGCTGAAGGCCTGGCAGATGAATACCGCCAGCCTGGCCCACATCCAGTGCAGCCAGGGCACCATGACCATGAATTCCTACCTGGCGCAGGACTGCCGCTTCGTCGACCAACCCCTGCCCAGCAATTCGATGAACCTGTTGCAGGTCTCCGGCGACTGGATGGCCGCCCCCGGTCTTCAGCTGGGCATGAGCGCCTTCCGCGGAGACGATGCCGCCGACAATACCGAGCCGGCTTTCGCCTACGATCTCGCGCCCGAACTGCTTGCTCGCCAGCAAGCCGCCGGCACCCCCGACGGCGCCGTCGAGGGCCTGGACGTCAACGTCAGCTTCGGCATCCAGACCGAGCGCGTCGGCGAGTTCCTGCTGGGGCTGCAATTGGCACGCTATCGCCAACGCATGAGCCTGGCCGAGCTGGGCATGGCCGCCCAGCCGCGCGAACTGCGCAATGACATGCAATACAGCAACAGTGCGCAGCTACTGCTGGGCTGGCGCCGGGGCCGCTTCAGCGGCGAGATGCTCGGCCATCATCGCGAACTGCCGCTGTGGCTGGGCGCAGACCAGGCACCGTCGACCCTGAACTCCTTCGACCTGGAGTTCTCCTGGCACGCACAACGCAACGCCTCGCTGTCGATCGGCGTGAGCAACGTCATGGACGCGGCCCCGCAGGCCGACGAGCCCAGCGCCGACGCCGCCGCACTTGAAGATCCGCTCGAAAGCGTCTACGGTCGCATTCCCTACGTGCGCTACAAGCAGGACTTGTAAGTACTAGCACCGTCACCGATCGTGACCCATTCTGCTCGCCTCTCGACGTCCGTGGACTGCGTTGCCGGCGCTTGATGTAGCGCCCAACTACACCTGCGCACCGCCGCCTTGCCACGAACGACGAGAGACAAGCAGAATGGGACAGCATCGATGACGGTGCTAGTATTCGCGCGACACCTGAAACATGAGTGAAATTCGGAGAGCTAGGATTATGCCCATTGCCGTCATTCGTCTCAGCATCGCGCTGATTGCGCTTGCCTTCTGCGCTGCCTCGCCGGCGCAGGACACCTTCTCGACGCTGGAGGAGCGCATGACCGGCGAGGAGTACATGGAGACCGGTCTGCACAAGCTCAACGAAGAGGAGCTGGCCGCGCTCAACGAGTGGATTCGCGAGCGCTCGCTGACCGAAGAAGAGGCCCGCGAACTCAATCAACGCCGCGCTGCCGGCGGCGACGACGCGAGCGCCGCCGCGACGGATCGCCGCGGCCTGCCCGACAGCGACGACGATGACGAGCGCCCGATCAAGAGCCGCATCGTCGGCACCTACGAAGGTTGGGACGGCGACACGGTCTTTGAACTTGAAAACGGCATGGTCTGGGAGCAGGCCGAGAGTGGCACGTACCATGTGGCGCCGAAGGAGTCGCCGGCCGTCGAGATCCGACCGGGCATGTTTGGTAGCTGGCAGATGATCGTGGAAGGCCAGAACCGCCGGCTGAAGGTCGAGCGCATCAAGTGACGCCTTAAACCGATCCCGCTCGATACTACGGGCGGTTGCGCTTCAATCTGAGCCAGAACAGCCATCCGCGGCTCACCAGATAGCCGAGAAACCCGAGCGCGATCAGAAACACGGCTCCTTGCGGGACCGGGGACCTCCAACCCGCCATCCACCACCATATCGCGCCGACGATGACCAAAGTCATGCCCAGGTAAGTCAGGTTCTTGGCCAGGTAAACGCGCTTGCTCCAGCGCCTTTGACGGATGCGGGCCAGATTTTCCTCAGTCAACTCCCCCAGCACCGCATCGCAATGCGGGCAGACGTTGACCTGGTCGGAAATTCGCTTCTTGCAGTCAGGACAGGTAGTAATGGCCATGGGCGGTATTGTAGTGGGATGTGGGTGAAGCATGCTAGGGGATGGAGACTGTGGTCTGCCAACGGACTACCGACAACTGGCCACAGGTTTTCCTCACCCCTGGTCAGGGAAGAACCGCAGCGTGACAGCCAACCCGCCTTCCTCGCGGTTGGCGAACTCGATGCGCCAGCCGTAGAGATCGCACAGGCGCTTGACGATGGAAAGCCCCAGGCCCGATCCCTTGGTGCCGCCGGCCTGGCGGCCGCGGAAGTGGCGATCGAAGACGTGCGGCAGTTCTTCCTCGGCAATGCCGGGTCCGGTGTCGAGAATGCTGACCTGCCCGGCCTCGATCAACACCCGCACCTCGCCTTCGGTGGTGTAGCGGATGGCGTTGCCGATGAGGTTGCCCAGGGTGACGGCGATCACCGCTTCGGGTGCGATCACGTTGACCGCCTCGCGCTCGTCGACGATGAGTTCGAGTTCACGGTCGCCGATCAGCGGTTCGTAGTTGCCGATGACCTGGCGCGCGATCTGGCCGACGTCGTGGGCCCGGCCCTCGCCGTCGGCGTCGCGCTCGGTGCGCACCAGGTGCAGCAACGCGGTGGTGATGTCGGTCGACTGTCGCGCGGCCCGGGCGATGCGCAACAGGCGCTCTCTCGTGCGCTCGTCCTGTTCCGGCTGGGCCAGCATCAGCTCGGTGGCGCCGGAGATCACCGCCAGCGGCGTGCGCAATTCGTGCGAAACATCGGCGTTGAAGGCCTTGTCGCGCTCGACCAGGTCCTTGAGGCGATGAGCGTAGTCGTCGAGCGCCGCGGCAAGCTGGCCGACCTCATCGTCGGGAAAATGCCGTGCCAGGTCGCCGGGCGGCGAGTGCTCGTCCATGGCCTCGATGCGACGGGCCAACTCGGTCACCGGTGCCATGACGCGGCTTGACGACCAGATGCCCAGCGCCAGCGAAAACAACACGAACAAGACCACGGCGGCCCCCAGGGCAATCTGCAGCCGGCGCGCCAGTTCCTGGTTCTCGGAGACGTCGTAAGTCAAGAACACCCAGAAGTCGTCGGCCTTGCGCACCGCCGCCTTGTATTGCGCGTCGTCGGTGGTGACGTCGTGCACACCGCTTGGGAGTTTGCGGAAGGGTTCGGGCACGATATCCGCGCGTCCGGGGCGGGTGACATAGCCCTCGATGCGGGTATAGAAGGGCTCGACCAGGGTCGGGTCTTCGCGCAAGTCGGCGATGTACTGGTCGATCTCGTCGGCCAGGGTGCGCGAGATGAGCGCGTCGACCAGCCAGCTCTGTACCAGCAACACGGCCACGGCGAACAGCACGCTCAAAAGCGTGCCGAATACCAGAAACGAGAAGATCAGTCGGCTTCTAAGTCGACGCCGATACTTCATCCGGTGCAACCAGGCAATAGCCGATGCCGTGACGGGTCTGGATCATCGCTTGATCGAAGGGCTTGTCGATGGCCGCCCGCAGGCTATGAATGTGAACGCGAAGGCTGTCGCTGTCGGGCAGCTCTTCGCCCCAGACGTGGTGCTCGAGCTCACGCCGGGTGACCACCGCCGGCGAGGCGGTCATGAGCTTCTCGAGCAACTTGAGCCCGATGGGGTTGAGATCAATGGACTTGCCGGCGCGCTTGACCGTGAGCGTTTCGAGGTTGAATTCGAGATCGCCCACCTGGAGTTCACGCGGCTTGACGCGCTGGCCCCGCCGCGCGAGCACCTGGAGCCTCGCCTCGACTTCACGCAGCTCGAAGGGCTTGACCAGGTAATCGTCGGCACCGGATTCGAATCCGGTGAGCTTGTCCTCGAGCTGGTCGCGCGCGGTGAGCATCAAAACCGGCGTGTCCTTGCGGCCGTCTTCCCGGAGCTTGCGGCAGACTTCGAGCCCATCCATGCCGGGCAGGGCCAGGTCGAGCACGATGGCGTCGAATTCGTTGACCACGGCCAGATGAAGGCCGGTAACGCCGTCGTAGGCGTAGTCGACCTCATGCTCGTGGTCGGACAGGAAATCGCCCAGATTGGCGGCGATATCGCGATTGTCTTCGATGATCAGAATCCGCATCGGCCGATTCATCCCTTGTCGAAAATGCGGTTAAAAAAAGCCCGGACAGAGGGGTCGACTCCGCCCGGGCCCACATTGCCCCGTAACCGTCGGTGCTGAAACCTGGCTCGCGCTTTGCACCAACAGCCTGAATGATACGCCCCGTATGGTTAACCCCACGTTAAAGCCGCCAAAAAATGCCGTTACGGCAAGCAGTTATATGTTAATCAGGCACCTAGCGGTCGCTGTCGACGAGATTCATGTCCTGCAGATTGCCCGAAAGCGAGTCGGCGTCGCCACCCTCGCTGAGCTTGACGGCCAGGCGCAGGTCGTTGGGTGAATCGGCGTGTCGCAGCGCTTCCTCGTAAGAAATCAGGCCTTCCTGGTAGATCTCGAGCAGGCTCTGGTCGAAGGTCACCATGCCGTGATGGCGGGAGTCCTTCATGATCTCCTTGAGCTCCTCGATGGCGCCCTTGCGAATCTTTTCCTGAATCAACGGCGTATTGAGCAGGATCTCCAGCGCCACATGGCGACGGCTGCCGTCGATCGAGGGCACCAGCTGCTGGGCGACCACGCCCTTGAGGTTGAAACTCAGGTCGAGCAGGATCTGTGGGTGCCGGTCCTCGGGGAAGAAGTGGAGGATGCGATCCATCGCCTGGTTGGCGTTGTTGGCGTGCAGGGTAGTCAGGCACAGATGGCCTGTCTCGGCGAAGGTGATGGCATGCTCCATCGACTCGCGCGTGCGGATCTCGCCGATGAGAATCACGTCCGGCGCCTGACGCAGCGTGTTCTTCAGCGCTACCTCGAAGGAGTCCGTATCGATGCCGACCTCGCGCTGGGTGACCAGGCTCTTGCGGTGCTTGTGCACGAACTCGATCGGGTCCTCGATGGTGATGATGTGGCCCGAAGCGTTGATATTGCGGTAGCCGAGCATGGCCGCCAGCGTGGTGGACTTGCCGGTACCGGTCGCACCCACGAGGATGATGATGCCGCGCTTGACCATCGCCAGCTCCGAAAGCGATTCGGGCAGGTCGAGTTCCTCGAAGCTGGGGATCTTGGTTTCGATGCGACGACAGACAATGCCGACGCTGTTGCGCTGGTGAAAGGCCGACACACGGAATCGGGCCACGCTCTCCAGGGAGACGGCGAACTGGCATTCCTTCGTGGTTTGGAATTCCTCGCGCTGGTTGGGGGTCATGATCGACTCAATGATGTCGTGCACCATCTCGTGGGTCAGCGCCTCGCGCGTGAGCGGCTTGATCCTGCCGTGTACCTTGATGCACGGCGGCGCGCCCACGGTCACGAACAGGTCGGAACCCTTGGCCTCGTTGAGCTTGTGCAGCCAGTCCTGAATGTTATTCATGCCGTCTCCTTGACTTTGGTTCGCCGCCGGGTCAGGCCAGCGCCGACTTGTTCTGGGCCTTGCGCACGGCTTCCTGCTTGTTGACCGCCCCACGGCGCACCAACGCGATCAGCGACTGGTCCAGGGTGGTCATGCCGGCATTCTGACCGGTCTGGATGGCCGAATACATCTGCGCGACCTTGTCTTCGCGGATGAGGTTCTTGATGGCCGAGGTGGCCACCATGATCTCGTGCGCGGCCACCCGCCCGCCGCCGACCTTCTTGAGCAGCGTCTGCGAGATGACGGCCCGGAGCGACTCGGACAGCATTGAGCGCACCACCGGCTTTTCGTCGCCGGGAAAGACGTCGATGATTCGGTCGATGGTCTTCGGCGCCGAGGATGTATGCAACGTGGCGAACACCACGTGGCCGGTCTCGGCGGCGGTCAGGGCCAGGCGCACGGTTTCCATGTCGCGCAGCTCGCCCACGAGGATGATGTCGGGGTCTTCGCGCAACGCCGATCTAAGGGCCTGGTTGAAGCCGTGGGTATCGCGGTGGACCTCGCGCTGGTTGATCAGGCAGCGCTGTGAGGTGTGGACGAATTCGATCGGGTCTTCGATGGTGAGGATGTGGCCGGGCACGGTCTTGTTGAGATAATCCATCATCGCCGCCAGCGTGGTCGATTTGCCCGAACCGGTCGGCCCGGTGACCAGAATCAGGCCGCGCGGCACTTCCACGATATCCTTGAAGATGGCCGGCGCGTCAAGGTCCTCCAGCGACCAGATATCGTTGGGAATGACGCGGAAGACCGCGCCCATGCCACGGTGATGGTGAAAGGCATTGACACGGAAACGTGCCAGACCAGGTACGTTGTAGGAAAAGTCGACCTCCAGGTTGGCCTCGTAGTCGCGGCGCTGGTGGTCGTTCATGGTCGAGTAGATGAGCTCGGCCATTTCCTTGTTCTCGACTGCCGGGGTATTGATACGATGCATGTCGCCGTCGACGCGGATCATGGGCGGCAGGCCGGCCGAAATATGCAGGTCGGATGCCTTGTTCTTGACGGTAAATGCGAGCAGCTCGGTAATATCCATGAAAAACTCCCTGCCAATGGCCTCGGCCCTGCCGGTTCCGATTGCGATCGCAACCGGGCTTTCAAGCACACCCAACGATCTTAGCGTAACTCGGCCATGAATCAAATCGCCCCGAAGAGTCCCCGGGAACGCCTCGAGCGGACCGTGAAACGCATCGAAGCCGCCTGCCGGGACGCCAGCCGCCCCACCGATTCGGTCCTACTGCTGGCGGTGAGCAAGCGCCATCCCGTCGAGGCGATTCGCGAACTGCACGGGCTGGGCCAGCATGCCTTCGGCGAGAACTACGTCGACGAGGGCGTGGCCAAGATCCGGGAACTGGCCGACCTGGATCTCGAGTGGCATTACATCGGGCCGATCCAGTCGAACAAGACGAAACTGATCGCCGCCTACTTCGACTGGGTGGAATCGATCGACCGCGCCAAGATCGTGCGGCGGCTCGACGACCAACGCCCCGACGAGGCCGGGCCGCTGAACGTTCTCATCCAGGTCAATCTCGACGACGAATCACAGAAGGCCGGCTGCAAACCCGGCGACATCGAGGCGCTGGCCGCGCAGATCGACGAAAGCGAACGCCTGACGCTACGCGGCCTGATGGCCATTCCCGCCCCGCGCGAGGCGTATGAAGACCAGCGAAAAGTCTTTGCCCGCCTGCACACCCTGTTCGAAGCCCTCAAGAAGCAATACCCGGAGATCGACACGATCTCTGCCGGCATGACAGCCGACCTGGAGGCCGCCATTGCCGAGGGCTCGACCCTGGTCCGGGTGGGCACCGCGCTGTTCGGGCCGCGGGAGTAGGTTGCGGTAACATCCGCGACGGACGACGTATATTCAACCACCACGCGGCACTCATGCGTGTCCCGTGTCGAGAACACGAACACGCGTAGCAGACCACGGGGGAGGCCGGAACCTCGTCCGTCGGGGACGTGGCCCCGACCTACGGTGCCGGGGTTTGAACGTCGTTACAATAGAGACCATGGACAACATAACGATTTCCTTCATCGGCGGCGGCAACATGGGCCGTGCACTTATCGGCGGCCTGGTGGCCGGCGGCACCCGGGCCGAAGCCATTCACGTGGCCGACCCCAGCGAGGAGCAGCGCCGGTCGCTGGCCGACGACCTGGGCGTGACGGTCCACGCCGACAATGCCGAGGCCGCGCGGGCGGCCGATGTGCTGGTCGTAGCGGTCAAACCACAGGTCATGGACGATGTGCTGGACTCGGTGGCCGAGGCCATCGACGCCGACACCCTGGTGATTTCCGTGGCCGCCGGCATGACCATCGACCGCATCAGCAAGGGACTCGGCGGACACGACCGCGTCGTGCGCGCCATGCCCAACACGCCGGCGCTCTACCAGGCCGGAATGACCGGGCTGGCCGCGGGCGAAGGCGTTACCGACACCGACCGCAAGCGCGCCGGCCAGGTGCTCGAGGCCGCCGGCCAAGTCGCCTGGGTCGACGACGAGGCGCAGATGGATGTCGTGACCGCCGTCTCCGGTTCGGGACCGGCGTATTTCTTCTCGCTGGTCGAGCAACTCACCGCCGCCGGCACGCGCGCCGGCCTGCCGGAAGAAACGGCGGCGAAGCTCGCCCGCCAGACGGCCTTCGGGGCCGGCACGATGCTGGCGAAATCCGACGTGGCGGCCGGTGAACTGCGCCGACGCGTCACCTCGCCCGGCGGCACCACCGCCGCCGCGCTGGAGAGCCTGGCCGACAACGATTTCGAGCGGATTGTCGATGAGGCCGTTCGGGCCGCGGTCAAGCGCGGCCGCGAACTGGGAGAAGGCTGATGGGCTCGGCCAGCCAGGCGTTCGCCTTCCTGATCGAAACGGTCTTCCAGCTCTACCTGGCCGCGCTGATGCTGCGCGTGCTGCTGGAAGCCCTGCGCGCCGACTACTACAACCCCGTCTGCCAGGCCCTGATCCGGATCACCGACCCGCTGGTCAAGCCGCTGTCAAAGATCATCCCGCGCGTGGGCCCGCTCAGCCTGGCCGGCATCGTCTGGCTCTATATCCTGGAGCTGTTGCTGCTGGTGATTCTCGCGGCCCTCGGCGGCTGGAACCTGGACTGGCCGGTGCTGCTGCTCCTGGGGGTTCTGCGCCTGGTGCGCATGCTGCTGGTGCTCTACCTGGTGCTGATCATCGTCGGCGTGATTCTCTCCTGGGTTGGCCAGGGCTTTCGCCATCCCATCGTGCCGTTGGTCTACCAGCTGACCGAACCGGTACTGGCCCCCATCCGCCGCATACTGCCGCCGCTGGGCGGCTTCGACCTCTCGCCGCTTGTGGCCATCATCGTCATCCAGTTTTTGATCATCCTGCTGGGCGTCTAGTCGGGACGCCCTGCCTGGTCAGGGAAGCGCTGCAGCCGGAAGTCGGCGAAGGCTCTGATTGATCGAAATTTCCAAGCACCAAGCACCAAATCCGAAACAAATTCGAAAACCCAAAATTCGAAACACGGCGGTCCGAGAGGATTCGTTTCGAACTTCCGTGCTTCGTGCTTGTTTCGGATTTCGGTATTCGTATTTCGGATTTCCCGCCGCGCTCGGCACCAGGGGCCGGGATTCTGCCTCCCGTCTTGCCGACGCGGCGGTGGCGGGAGTAGCATCGAAGGCAGTCCAATGACGACGGCGCCAACGATGAGACGAGAGCTTGCAGCCCTTTGCATTAGCGCATTCGCCCTGCTATTGGCGCCCGCCATGGCGCCGGCCCAGCAGGCCGAGGATATCGGCAACTACCGCGTTCACTACAACGCGCTCAATACCAACGCCCTGCCTCCCGAAGTGGCCGGCGCCTACGGCATCCAGCGCTCCGGCAGCCGCGCCATGCTCAACATCGCCGTGCTGCGCAAGGCCGAGAGCACCGACAGCATGGACACGCCGACGCACGCCGAGATCAGCGCACGCGCAATCAACCTGACCGGCCAGAGGCGCGAGATCGAGTTGCAGGAACTCGAAGACGACGAAGCCGTCTACTACATCGGCACCTTCCGCATCCACGACGAGGAAACGCTGACCTTCACCATCAGCGTCCAGCCGGAAGGCAGTCAGCAACCACCGCAGGAATTCAGCTTCCAGCAGCAGTTCTTTACGGAGTGATCCCGGCCGCCTCGGCGGCGATGTGCTTGCGCCGGATGAACTCGCCGTGCGGCACGGCCAGCAGGTCGGCCAACCGGCGCAGCAGTTGCTCTTCGTAGCGGTCGACACGCCCGTCCGCCCAGGCCACGTGCCACAGCCACTCGACCAGTTGCGCACGCTCGTCGCGGTCCAGGTGGGCCTTGAGATCGCGGGTGAAGTCGTGCAGCGACACCGAGTCGCGCCGCAGTTTCTCAGCGTCACGCAGGAATTCGCCCAACTGCGAGTCATCGATCTCGAAGGCATCCTGCATGGCGCGGTGAATCACGGCCAACTCGTCGTCGTCGCGATGCTCATCGGTAGCAGCCATCTCCAGCAGGATGACGGCCGCCGCGCGGGCAATGAGCTCGAGGTCGACGGGTTCGTCACTGCTCGGCGCGACCCAGGATCGGAGTTGTTCAAACCAGTCTGTCATGGCGAAGGATTGTGCCATAACATGTCGTCATGACACCTGAACGCAAGGCCCGCATCGAGCAGGTGGCCGCCAGCAGGCAGCCGGACCTGACCGTCTTTCTCGAGCGGGTCCACAAGGCCCACAACGTGGCCGCCATCCTGCGCACCTGCGATGCCGTCGGCGTGATGGAAGCGCATGCCGTCCCGCCCACCGGCGGCATTCCACCGCTCAACCATACCGCCCAGGGCGCGCAGCGCTGGGTCCGGCTGCATCGCCACCACGACGCCGTGGAGGGCCTCAGGGGTTTGAAAGAGAAGGGCTTCAGCCTTTACGCAGCCCACTTTTCAGACAAGGCGATGGATTTTCGCCAGCCCGACTACACGCAGCCGACGGCGATCGTGCTCGGTACCGAAAAGTTCGGCGTCAGCGAAGAGGCGCTGGCCGAATGCGACGGCGAAATCCTCATCCCCATGAGCGGCATGACCCAGAGCCTCAATGTCTCGGTCGCCACCGCCCTGATCCTCTACGAAGCCCAGCGCCAGCGCCAGGCAGCGGGCATGTACGAACCGCACTCGCTCGAGGAAGAACCGTGGAAATCACTTTGTGAACAGTGGATCGAAAGGGAGGTGATGAGGAGGAAGAAGGGGAGAGGTGACGGGTCATCAGTTGCCACTACAGTCGATGATGGCTGATCCACTGAAATTCGAAATCCGAATATCGAAATCCGAAACAAGCACGAAGCACGAAATTCGAAACGAGCACTGACTCAGCGTGTTTCGGTCATTCGAATTTCGAATTTGTTTCGGATTTGGTGCTTCGGATTTCGGATTTGCTTTTCCCCTTAGGGGTAAAGCAACGACTCCTGCCACACCCCGTCGACGAGATCGAAGCACACCCGCTCGTGCAGCCGGTACTCCCGCCCGTACCAGAACTCCACGCGGCGGGGTCTGACGCGAAAGCCCGACCAGTGTTCGGGGCGCGGAACGTCCTGGCCTTCGAACTTCTTTTCGTAGTCCGCGATGCGTTCGAGGAATTCCTCGCGGCTTTCCATCGGACGCGACTGCTGCGAGGCCCAGGCGCCGATCTGGCTGCCGCGGGGGCGGCTGGCGAAGTAGGTGTCGGCTTCCGCGTCGCTGACCGGCTCGGCATGACCGTCAATGAGTACCTGCTCGGCGGTTTCGCGCCACCAGAACACCAGTGAGACATCGGCATTCGTCTGGAGGTGCCGGCCCTTGCGCGAACCCAGATTGGTGTAGAAGACGAAGCCGCGCTCGTCCATGTCCTTGAGCAGTAACGTGCGCGCACTCGGGCGGCCGTGCTCGTCGACGGTGGCCACGGTCATGGCCGTGGGTTCGGGAATGCCGGTTTCAACGGCCTGGTCGAAGCCCTTCCGGAATCGTTCGACCATGGCGCCGGTCATGTCGATGAATTGGGTCATGGCAGCAACTCCTGGTAACCGGAGCGGTAGTCGGGATGAATCAGCCGATAGCCGGAGGCCAGCAGGCGAGCATTGGCCACGCGCTTGCCCTGCCCGCCATCACTCGTCTCGCGCGCCGGCGGTGTTGCGCCGAGCCGCTCGGCCAGCCAGTCCAGCACTTCGCAGCGCGTTGCCGGGTGGCTGTCGCTGGCGCAGTAAAGCGGCGCGGGTCGATCGAGGGTGAGCAGGTGGGCGAGCACGCCGGCACAGTCGTCGGCGTGGATGCGGTTGGTCCACTGCGGCGGATTGTCGCGACAGCGCGCATCACCGGCGGCCGCCTTCCGCACGAGATAGTCGCGACCGGGTCCGTAGATGCCCGAAAATCGCACCACCACGGATTCCGGCGCCGAATCGGCGGCAAGCGCTTCGGCCTCGAGCAGGACGCGTCCGTTGAAGCGGGGCGGCCGGGTCTCGCTGGTCTCGTCCACCCATTCGCCCGCGTCCTGGCCGTAAACGGCCGTACTGGAGACGAAGATCAGGCGCCGGGCGCTGACCCGCTCGAACAGATTGGCGAGACCCTGAAAGTAGGCGGCTCGATAGCCCGTTTCGTCATACTGGTCCGGGGTGGCCTGGTAGACGACGGCATCCCATTCGCCGGCAACGCGGGCGAGGCTGTCGGGATCGGCAAGGTCGGCGGGTTCGGCCACGATAGGGCCGGGCAACGCCTGGGTATGTCGGCGCAGACCGTGCACCTGCCAGTCGTCGTCGAGGCGACCGGCGAGGCGAATGCCGAGGTCGCCGCAGCCGGCGATCAGGAGTTTCACGGGGTAGCGGGCTCCGGCGTCGGCCCGTCATCGTCTCCACCGTCGACATCGCGCGGCGGCAGCTTGCGCAGCCAGATCAGCCAGACCACCAGGGCGTCGAGAATGATCAGCGCCTGCCACAGGTAAAGATGGAACCACTCGAACCAGGTCATGTTCCACTGGCCGAGATAGAACAGGCTGATGATGCGCACCAGGTTGAGCGCCTGGATGGCGAAGAAACCGATCGTGAACCCGACCAGTTTGTGCTTGAACGGTGCGGGAAACGCGAAGATGGCGGCGAACAGGATGATCAATGCTTCGACACCGTTGCAGCCCGGCTCGATACTGACGGCAAAGCCGCTGGAAATGTCCTGGATCACCTTGCCGGAGGAGGTGACGCCACTGTCGAACAGTTCGATCAGAAAGACGCTGACATTGGCGATACCGGCCGTGAACGGCAATACGACATGCTGCTGTACGGGCTGCAACACCTCCACGGTGAACAGGCCCAGCAGCAGGACAATGAAGAGAATCGAAAAGCGCAGCATGATCCGGTATGACCCGTCCGAGGCGTGGATAGTTCATGGTATCAAACCGCCGCGTCGAGGGTACCGGCCGAGGGGCCGGAATAGCGCCGCCGTGATAGCATTGAACCCCGGTTGATCCTGGCGTTTGCCTCTTTGCATGTACAGTCGACTCCACGACCCGCTCAACGCCGCACGGCGGCCGGCAATTCCGCAACCGGCATGACGGACAAGGCCGCGCAGGGAACACCCGATCGAATCTTCCTGGTCGGACCGATGGGTTCGGGCAAGACGACCGTGGGCCGGCGACTCGCCCGACGCCTGGGCATGGCGTTTGTCGATCTGGATCTGGAGTTGCAGGCGCGCTGCGGCGTGGAAGTGGCCGTCATCTTCGACATCGAGGGCGAGTCCGGATTTCGCGAGCGCGAGTCCGCCCTGCTCGACGAATTGAGCCGGCGCGACGGACTGGTACTGGCCACCGGCGGCGGCAGCGTCCTGAACGAAGACAACCGACAAATGCTGACCGAACGGGGCCTGGTCGTTTACCTGAAGACGAGCGTCGACCAGCAGCTCAGGCGCCTCGAGCGCGACAAGCAGAGACCACTGCTCCAGGCACCCGACCGCCGGCGCCGGCTGACGGAACTGGCCGAGCAGCGAAACCCCGTTTACGAATCCTGCGCCGACCTGATCATCCGCTCGGCGGATATTTCACCCGCGGCCATGGCTGCCGATGTGGCGCGGCGCGTACAGGATCATCATCGACGGGCCAGGGCCTCATGAAGGTCACCCAGGTTCACACGGCAGGGGGCAGCTATCCCGTCTACGTGGGGCAGGGCCTGCTGGCCATGGCCAGCATCTGGCAACGCCACCTCGAAGGGCGCGTACTGGTGGTCAGCGACGAAACCGTGGCCGGGCTCTACCTCGATCGCGTCGGCCGGATCCTCGACGAGGATCGACGCTGGCGTTCGCTGGTGTTGCCTGCCGGCGAAGCGGCCAAGACCGTGGCCCACTGGCAGCAGGTGCTCGACGAACTGGTCGACATGGGCGCACAGCGCGACGCCACGGTGCTGGCACTCGGCGGCGGGGTGATCGGCGACCTGGCCGGATTCGCTGCAGCCAGCTACATGCGCGGCATCCGAATCGTGCAGATGCCAACCACCCTGCTCGCACAGGTGGACGCCGCCGTGGGCGGCAAGACCGGCGTCAATCACGCCAGTGGCAAGAACCTGATCGGCGCCTTCCACCAGCCGGCGGCCGTTGTGGCCGACATCGACACACTGATCAGCCTGGAAGACCGGGACTATCGCGCCGGACTGGCCGAGGTGGTCAAATACGGCGCGATCCGCGACGAGCGGTTTTTCTCCTGGCTGGAAAGCCGTGCCGAACCACTCAATGCCCGCATGCCCGACGCCCTGCTCGAGGCCGTGCACGCCTCGGTCACGCACAAGGCCGAGGTGGTGGCCGCCGACGAACGCGAAGCCGGCGAACGCGCACTGCTGAATTTCGGCCACACATTCGGTCACGCGCTGGAGACCGCCACCGGCTACGCGCGTTATCGCCACGGCGAGGCAGTCGCGATCGGCATGGTGCTGGGCGCGCGACTGAGCGAGTTGCTGGGTAAGCTGCGCCTGGGCACATCCGAACGGCTGGTGCACCTGCTCGAGCACCTCGGATTGCCGACGACGCTTCCGGAGGATATCAACCGCGATCGCCTGCTGGCCCTGATGCGACTGGACAAGAAAAACCGTGCCGACCGGATTCGCGTGGTGCTGCTCGAGGAAGTCGGGCGTGCCGTCGTGGAAACCTGTCCGGCCGACGACATCCGCGAAGTACTGGAACGTTCATGACCCCAAGATCCGATTCTCTTCTCATGCGCGCGCTACGGCGCGAATCCGTCGAGCGCACCCCGATCTGGCTGATGCGCCAGGCCGGCCGCTACCTGCCCGAATATCTCGCCACCCGCGAGAAGGCGGGCAGTTTCCTCAAGCTCGCCGGCACACCCGAACTGGCCTGCGAGGTCACGCTGCAGCCAATCGAGCGCTACGGCTTCGATGCCGCCATCCTGTTTTCCGACATCCTGATCCTGCCGCACGTGATGGGCCGCGGCCTGGGCTTCAGGCCCGGCGAGGGGCCGTACTTCGAGCATCCGGTTCGCACGGTGGCCGACATCGACGCGCTTCCCATGCCCGACCCGGAAGACGACACCGGCTACGTCATGGACGCGGTGCGGATGATCCGCGAATCGCTGC
The DNA here is from genome assembly GCF_003417465.1 of Wenzhouxiangella sp. 15190. Classification (GTDB taxonomy): domain Bacteria; phylum Pseudomonadota; class Gammaproteobacteria; order Xanthomonadales; family Wenzhouxiangellaceae; genus Wenzhouxiangella. Next base: position 23,240 of record NZ_QVMV01000012.1, on the reverse strand, counting down.
CCGCGAACACACCGCTGATCGGTTTCGCCGGCAGCCCCTGGACCGTGGCCACCTACATGATCGAGGGCAAGGGCAGCAAGGACTTCGCCCGCGCCAAGAAAATGCTGCTGGCCGAGCCCGAAGCGGCCGGGCGGCTGATGAACCACCTGGCCGACGCCACCGCCGATTACCTGGCTGCCCAGGTGACCGCCGGGGCCGACGCGCTGATGGTGTTCGACTCCTGGGGCGGCGCGCTCTCGCCGCGGCTCTACGAGAAGTTCTCGCTCGCCTCGCAGCAGCGTATCGTCGAGAAACTCAAGGCGTCCTGCCCGGACACGCCGGTGATCCTGTTCGGCAAGGGCTGCGGCCAGCATCTCGAAAAACTGGCCGAGACCGGCTGCACCGGGCTGGGCGTGGACTGGACGCTGGATCTGTCCGAGGCGCGCGTACGCGTGGGTGACCGGGTTGCCCTGCAGGGCAACCTCGACCCGGCGGTATTGCTGACCAACCCCGAAGTCATCGCCGAAGAAGCGAAACGTGTGCTCGACAGCTTCGGCAGCGGCCCGGGCCACATCTTCAACCTGGGCCACGGCATCACGCCCGACGTCCCGCCCGAGCACGTGTCGGTGCTGGTCGAAACCGTGCGCGAGTACAGCCGCAAGAAGTGATGGCGCGAGGGCTTATCGCGTTGACGCTGGCGGTCATCGTGGCCGCCTGCGCCACGCGACCGGCCGACATCATTACCGTGCACATCTTTTCCAATCAGCCCGATCACCCCGAGGTGAGAGCGCTCGGTGAGCAACTCGAGGCCGCCGGCTACCGCCACCGAATCACCTACGCCGAAACGCCCGGCGGGCTGGAAGTGGCCGAAACGGTGATCGTCCACGGCGACAGCGCTTCCGCCTTCAACCGTGCGCAGGAACTCGAAGCCCTGCTGGCCGCACCCGGTGAGTCGATCCGCATCGAACCCGAGGACTACGGCAACCACCATTTCACCGCCGGCAACCTGGGCATCTACATCCATCTGCCCGCACCGGAGCACAAACCGAAGCTGAAGGTGCATGCGCACCTGGCCGGCACCTGCAATGCCCGGCTCCTCAAGCTGTTCCTGCGGGTCGACCGCAGCTATCGGCTGGAGCGGCAGCAATGGGAAGACGACTACACGCCGGTCGATGCCGGCAGCGAGTACGGTGATTGGGTGCCGAGCGGTGCGGGCTACGGCATGACGACTGCCGGCGGCGCCGATTGGTCACTGGAACCACCCCTGGACACCGACCCCGCCGTCAACGTGTATTTCGTTCGCGGCCATCCCGACTTCGATGGCTGTCGGTTGGCGGAACCGCTATAGGGATGGCAGTGGGGAATCCGGAGTTCGCCCTCGTTTGGGAGCATGACCGTGCTCGGAAAACCCCAAATTCCAAGTACCAAGTACCAAACAAATTCGAATGACCGAAATTCGAATGATCCAAACGAACCGGCTGCTACGCATCCGAATCGGCGGAACCCTCCGGCACTGACCGGGGCAACTCCCCCGCCGCCGGCGACCGAGGCTTAGGCCCGCCCGAACCTAGGTATTGGGCTTTTGCGAACGCAGCTGCTTTTCGAGCTTGGCCCAGGTATCGCGCAGGGTCACGGCGCGATTGAGAACCGGCTTGTCCGGCGCCGTGTCGGGATCGGGCACGAAATAGCCCAGGCGTTCGAACTGGAAGAATTCGCCCGGCCTTGCAGCTTCGATACCCGGTTCGAGACGCGCGTTCTCGAGCACTTCGAGCGATTCGGGATTGAGGTGCTCGACGAAGTCTTGCTCCTTGTCGCCACCGGGATGGGGCACGTTGAACAGGCGATCGTAGAGGCGCACTTCTGACTTGACGGCGTGCTCGGCCGAAACCCAGTGGATGGTGCCCTTGACCTTGCGGTCGGCGCCGGGCTGGCCCGACCGCGTTTCGGGATCGAAGCTGCAACGCAGTTCGACCACGTTGCCGGCCTCGTCCTTGAGTACTTCATCGCACTGGATGATGAAGGCGTTGCGCAGGCGGACCTCGCCGCCGGGCTTGAGCCGGAAGAACTTCTTCGGCGCCTCTTCCATGAAATCATCTTGCTCGATGTAGAGCTCACGCGTAAGCGGAACCTTGCGCGTGCCCATGTCCGGGTCCTGCGGATGGTTGGCAGCTTCGACCCACTCGGTCTCGCCCTCGGGGAAATTGGTCAGTACGAGCTTGAGCGGGCGTAGGACCGCCATGCGGCGCGGCGCACGCATGTTGAGATCATCCCTGAGGTTTCGCTCGAGTGCACCGAATGGAATGATGCTCTCGGACTTGGTCACGCCGATCTCGTTGCAGAAATGGCGAATGGATGCGGGCGTGAAACCACGGCGGCGAATGCCGGCAATGGTCGGCATGCGGGGGTCGTCCCAGCCGTCGACATGGCCCTCGTCGACCAGGCGGGTCAGCTTACGCTTGGACAGAACGGTAAAGTCCAGATTGAGGCGCGAGAACTCGATCTGATAGGGGCGCGATGGCACCGGCAAGTGCTCGATCAGCCAGTCGTAGAGCGGGCGATGGTCCTCGAACTCGAGCGTGCACAGCGAGTGGGTGATGTGCTCGATGGCATCGGACTGGCCGTGGGCGAAGTCGTAGCTGGGGTAGATGCACCATTTATCGCCGGTGCGGGGATGGGTCTTGTGCCGAATACGGTAGATGACCGGGTCGCGCAGGTTGATGTTGGCCGCTGCCATATCGATCTTCGCGCGCAGCACGTAGGCACCGTCCTCGAACTCACCCGCGCGCATGCGTTCGAACAGCTCCCGGCTCTCGGCCGGGTCGCGGTCGCGGTCGGGGCTGGGCGTGCCCGGCTCGGTCAGCGTGCCGCGCTGCTCCCTGATGGCGTCGGCGTCCTGGCCATCAATATAGGCCAGGCCGTTGTCGATCAGATGGAGTGCATACCCGTAAAGCGTCTCGAAGTAGTCGGACGCGTAGCACTCGTTCTTCCACTCGAAGCCCAGCCAGGCGACGTCTTCCTTGATGGCATCGGCATAGCGCTGCTCTTCCTTGGCGGGGTTGGTGTCGTCGAAGCGCAGGTTGGTGTAGCCGCCGAACTCCTCGGCCAGGCTGAAGTTGAGCACGATGGACTTGGCGTGACCCAGGTGCAGATAGCCGTTGGGCTCCGGCGGGAAGCGGGTGACGATTTCATCGTACTGACCCGCGTCCAGTTCCTTGCGAATCCGGTTGCGGATGAAGTTGGTCGGCGGGGCTGGGCTATCGCTGGTCATGGGATCGGCACAATTGATCTGAGCCACGCATTATACCGGTCAAGCGGCTCGGCCCATATCCTCTTGAGCTTGGAACAGTGCCTCGAACCAACGCGAAGCGTCGTCCCGGACCACGATCCGGGACCCCGCACATAAACGCCGGCACGGCCCGACGCACTGGCACCTGCACCATGCGAGGCCCCGGACAATCGCTGCGCAATTTCCGGGACGACAATCTTGCCCCGAACCCAGAAGCACGGTAGACCACCCCGGTCCGGTACGCTACAGTCTGCGCATCCCGAACAACCGGAATCGATTCCATGACCCAGGAATATCGCTTCGATCATCACAAGCTGAGCACGCAAATTCTCCTTGCCCTGGTTCTGGGCCTGATCACGGGCCTGGTGATCAATCTCTTCCTCGGCGAGGTGGGCTGGATTCAGAAATGGCTGGTTGACGGCTTGTTCGAAGTCGTTGGTGAGATGTTCGTGCGTTTTCTCAGCATGTTGATCGTGCCCATCGTGTTCGTTTCGCTCATATCCGGCGTCGCGTCCCTGGCGGACCCGAAAAGCCTGGGCCGGGTCAGTTCGAAGGCGATCGGGCTGTATTTGATCACCACCTGCATCGCCATCGTGCTCGCGCTGCTGGCCGGCATGGTCTTCCAGACCGGGGTCGGCGCGAGTCCCGTGGGCATGGAAACACCGGAAATCTCCGAGGCACCATCCTTTGCACAGGTGCTGATCGACCTGGTGCCAAGCAACCCGGTGGAGGCGATGGCCGAAGGCAACATGCTGCCGATCATCATCTTCTCCATCCTGCTGGGCCTGGCCATGTCCTTCGCTGGCGAGTCCGGCAGGCGGATCGGTGAGTTCTTCACCGACTTCATGGAGGTGGTCATGAAGCTCGTCGGCATCGTCATGCTGATTGCCCCCTACGGGGTGTTCGCGTTGATCGCCGGCATGGCGGCGACCACGGGCTGGGGTACTTTCGCGGGTGTACTCAAATACGTGTTCCTGGTGATGGGGATGCTGATCGTTCACGCGGCCGTGGTCTATCCGCTGCTACTCAAGACATTCACCGGGCTGAGCCCAATCACCTTCTATCGCCAGTTCCGCGACGTGATGGCCTTCGCCTTCTCGACCGCCTCGTCGGGCGCAACGATCCCCGTCACCCTCAGGGCGGTGCAGGAGCGCCTGGGCGCCAGTAACCGAATCAGCTCGTTCACCGTCCCGCTGGGCGCGACCATCAACATGGACGGCACGGCCATCATGCAGGGCATCGCCGTGGGCTTCATCGCCCAGTACTACGGTGTGGATCTGTCGCTGACGCAGTACTTGATGGTGATCTTCATGGTCGTCATGGCCTCGATCGGCGCGGCCGGCGTACCGGGCGTGGGTCTCATCCTGCTGGCCGGGGTACTTGGCCAGGTCGGCCTGCCCACCGAAGGGATCGCCCTGATCCTGGGCGTCGATCGCCTGCTGGACATGACACGAACCGCGGTCAACGTCACTGGCGACGCCACCGTCACCTGCATCGTGGCCAACAGCGAAGGCGAACTCGATCGCGATCGTTTCAATTCGCTCGAGATTCAGCCGTCCGTAACCGAGCCCGGCGAGCAGAAAACGTAAGCAAAGGGTGAACGGCATATGTCCATGGATCTTTAGTTTCCATCCGGACGCCGAACGCATCTAGAAACCATTAATCGGAGTCGGTGAGCGAATCGAGCGCTTCGCGGATTCGCGCCGCCCAGAACGGTGCACGTCGCGCGGCTTTCTGGGCGTGGCCGAGGTCCTCGTATCCGGGGGGATCTTCCGTGACGACGTCGTACAGGTTGAACCGGACGCCCCCGGACTCGTCAATGATGAACAGGCCGGGCGTTCCATGGACGCCCCAGTCGTCGGCCACCTCGTCGGCATCCGGAAAGACGATGAAGTCGAAACCGTTTTCCTCGATCAAGTGTGACGGATCCTTCTCGTCACGGAAGTTGAGGGCGTAGATGGTAACGCGTTCACCGTATTCGTCCCGCAGGCTCTGGATATGCGGCATCAGGGCCTGGCAATACGGGCACCAGCTGGCCCAGAAGAGGTAGATGCCGATGCCTTCCTGCTCATCGGGCAGGTTGTGGCTCCTGCCCTCGAGGTCGTCCAGCGTAAAGGACGAAGGCGCCTCGGCATGAGCCAGGGTGCCGAGTAGAAGCGCGATTGCTGCAACGGTGACTCCCATGGGCTTGCCCGGTGATGTGCTCAGATGACAGCTTAGCGGATCGGCCCGGCAGGCTGTCCATCAGGGGGAGTACGTAGTTGGCGACTGGACATCGTGAATATGGCGCGGCGTGATTGTTTTACATGCGACCGATGGTCTCGCGCGCTGTTGCTTGCATGTCCAGGGCATTGCGCATGGCTTGCGGTGCGCCGAGCGCGAAGCCCAGCGCGGAAAGCGTGCAGGCGGCCATCACGAGCGCAACCGGCAGGGGCGTGGCGCCCACGAGTACGGTCGACAGGGCGCTGATCAGTCCACCCAGCGCAAACTGTGTAGCACCGAGCAGTGCGCTGGCCGTGCCGCCGAGGTTCGGAAAGAACTCCAGGGCGTTGGCAATATTGTTCGGAATGATGACCCCCAGGCAACCGCCGGTCACGACCAGGCAAAGCGCAACGGACAGAAGCCCGCCCCCATTCGCCAGCACTGCCAGCAGGCTCAGCACGGCCACGGCCTGGATGACGCAGCCCGCACGCAGGATCTGTGTCGAGTGGAAGGACTTGAGCAGCCGGCGGTTGAGCAGATTGGCGGTTACCATCGCGGCGACATTGGCGGCGAACAACAGCGAAAACATCCGGTTCGAAACCCCGAACCAGTCCTGGTAAATGAATGAGGCGTGGGTGATGAAGACCAGCATCACGCTGAAAGCCAGCGTCTGGATGGCAATGAAGCGCATGGTGGTCCCGTGGCCGATGACCTTGATGTAGTTGGTCACCAATGTGTGGACGGGGGTGCGGATCTTTTCGGCTGCGGGAAGATTCTGAAAGAGAAACCGCTGCAGGGTGACCGCAACGACCAGTGAATAAGCGGCCAGGAAAACGAAAATCGCCGGCCAGCTGAACTGGTACAGAAGCGCCGATCCGATGGCCGGGGCGAGCGCCGGCGCCACCAGCATCACGATGCCGATCAGCGAAAAAAGACTGGCCGAGGCCTGGCCGTGGGTTCGGTCCCGAACGATCGCCGGTACGGACACCGCACAACACGCCCCGCCAATCGCCTGCGCCATTCGCCACAACATCATCGCGCCGAGGCTATTGGACAGGGCGACCATCACACTGGCAACGGCAAAGATAGCCAGCCCGCTGAACAGGACCACCCGCCGCCCGTACCGGTCGGACAAGGGCCCGGCCACCAGCTGGGCCAGTCCCAGCGCGAACACGTAGACACTCAACGTCCTCCCCACTGCCGGAAGATCCACGCCCAGGTCCGCGGCGATATCGGGAAATGCAGGCAAATAGGTATCGAGCGCAAAGGGCCCGATAGCCACAGTCATACCCAGAAGTATGGCAAAGCGAAGCGTGGACACGGAATGAAGTGTTGAGAATCAGCAATTAGCTTGCCACATCCACCATCACAAGACAGTGGCGGTGCCCGCTAGAGCAGCTAATGAGTTCAAACAATCGCGCGACCCGAAGGGGCGCGCACAGCATAAATGCCTGGCAGCACAGGCCGGAAGCGCAGTGCGGTTTGCCCGACAGGGCAAGAAGCGCTGCGCTGGAGGCCGCCCGTGCGTGACCGTTGGTCACGGCCTGATCCGCCCCTACGACATCGCTTCATTCGCTTACGCGAAAGCCGCGATGCCGAGATGACGGGGCCTGCCAGGGCGCTGAGGCTGGCATCCAGACAAAAAGAAACCCCGCAACCACAAGTGGCTACGGGGTTCCTAGGGTAAATGCCTGGCAGCGTAGCCCGGCGCGGTAAGGCGGTTTGCGCCGTCAGGCGCAAGGAGCCTTGCCGCAGAGGGCGGCCACGCGTGACCGTAGGCACTGCCAGGCCCATCTAGTGAGTCCCAGGCATAAAAAAACCCCGGCACTCTAATTGAGTAACCGGGGTTTCGGTGTAAATGCCTGGCAGTGACCTACTCTCGCACGGCTAATGCCGCACTACCATCGGCGCTGGCGCGTTTCACTTCCGAGTTCGGGATGGGATCGGGTGGTTCCACGCCGCTATTGCCACCAGGCAAGCTCAACTGTGCACCGGCCAAAGGCCGGGGCCCGTTGATCCCGGACCTGATCCGGGATCTCCCTGCATTAAGCAGAGCGTATCCGGACCAACCGGGACCCCTCTGCAAGCAGCAGAGAGTCGGAATCTGTTCAAAAGCGTCAGTCGTGTCATCGCAAGGAGAGCGTCAACTCTCCAATTGGCTTTGGTGTTATATGACCAAGCCTCACGGGCAATTAGTACTGGTTAGCTTCATGCATTACTGCACTTCCACACCCAGCCTATCAACCTGGTCGTCTTCCAGGGCCCTTCAGGGACCTCAAGGGTCCAGTGAGACCTAATCTTGGAATGGGCTTCCCGCTTAGATGCTTTCAGCGGTTATCCCTGCCGATCGTAGCTACCCGGCAATGCATCTGGCGATACAACCGGAACACCAGCGGATCGTCCACTCCGGTCCTCTCGTACTAGGAGCAGATTTCCTCAAGTCTCAAGCGCCCACGGCAGATAGGGACCGAACTGTCTCACGACGTTCTAAACCCAGCTCGCGTACCACTTTAAATGGCGAACAGCCATACCCTTGGGACCGGCTACAGCCCCAGGATGTGATGAGCCGACATCGAGGTGCCAAACACCGCCGTCGATATGAACTCTTGGGCGGTATCAGCCTGTTATCCCCGGAGTACCTTTTATCCGTTGAGCGATGGCCCTTCCATACAGAACCACCGGATCACTAAGACCTGCTTTCGCACCTGCTCGATCCGTCGATCTCGCAGTCAAGCACCCTTGTGCCTTTGCACTCAGCGCACGATGTCCGACCGTGCTGAGGGTACCTTCGTGCTCCTCCGTTACTCTTTGGGAGGAGACCGCCCCAGTCAAACTACCCACCACACATTGTTCCTGAACCGGATAACGGTTCTAGGTTAGAACTCCAGTTACACCAGGGTGGTATTTCAAGGTTGGCTCCACGCAGACTAGCGTCCACGCTTCAAAGCCTCCCACCTATCCTACACAGGAATAACCGAAGTTCAATGTGAAGCTATAGTAAAGGTTCACGGGGTCTTTCCGTCTTGCCGCGGGTACGCTGCATCTTCACAGCGATTTCAATTTCACTGAGTCTCGGGTGGAGACAGTGTGGCCATCGTTACGCCATTCGTGCAGGTCGGAACTTACCCGACAAGGAATTTCGCTACCTTAGGACCGTTATAGTTACGGCCGCCGTTTACCGGGGCTTCGATCAAGAGCTTCGTCTAAAAGACTAACCCCATCACTTAACCTTCCGGCACCGGGCAGGCGTCACACCCTATACGTCCACTTACGTGTTTGCAGAGTGCTGTGTTTTTAATAAACAGTCGCAGCCACCTGGTCACTGCGGCCTCCAGAAGCTCAGGGAGCAAGTCCCATCACCGCCAGAGGCGTACCTTCTCCCGAAGTTACGGTACCATTTTGCCTAGTTCCTTCACCCGAGTTCTCTCAAGCGCCTTGGGATTCTCACCCTGCCTACCTGTGTCGGTTTACGGTACGGTCAGTTGTTACCTGAAGCTTAGAAGATTTTCCTGGAAGCATGGCATCGATGCCTTCGCCCCATACAAGGGGCTCCCCATCACATCTCGGCATTGATCCCCCGGATTTGCCTAAGGGACCTGCCTACTTGCTTGGACCGGGACAACCATCACCCGGCGCACTTAGCCTTCTCCGTCTCTCCATCGCAGTAACAACTGGTGCAGGAATATTAACCTGCTTCCCATCGACTACGCGTTTCCGCCTCGCCTTAGGGGCCGACTCACCCTGCGCCGATTAACGTTGCGCTAGGAAACCTTGGGCTTTCGGCGAACGGGTTTTTCACCCGTTTTATCGTTACTCATGTCAGCATTCGCACTTCCGATACCTCCAGCAAACCTCTCGGTTCACCTTCGCAGGCGTACGGAACGCTCCTCTACCATGCAGGTAAACCTGCATCCGCAGCTTCGGTACATTGCTTAAGCCCCGTTGAATCTTCCGCGCAGGCCGACTCGACCAGTGAGCTATTACGCTTTCTTTAAAGGGTGGCTGCTTCTAAGCCAACCTCCTGGCTGTCTGGGCCTTCCCACATCGTTTTCCACTTAGCAATGATTTGGGGACCTTAGCTGGCGGTCTGGGTTGTTTCCCTTTCCACGACGGATGTTAGCACCCGCCGTGTGTCTCCCGTGATTGCACTCTCTGGTATTCGGAGTTTGCCATGGTTTGGTAAGTCGGTATGACCCCCTAGCCATAACAGTGCTCTACCCCCAGAGGTGAGACACGAGGCGCTACCTAAATAGCTTTCGAGGAGAACCAGCTATCTCCGAGTTTGTTTAGCCTTTCACTCCAAGCCACAGGTCATCCCCTAACTTTTCAACGTTAGTGGGTTCGGGCCTTCAGCCGGTGTTACCCGGCCTTCACCCTGCCCATGGCTAGATCACTCGGTTTCGGGTCTACTCCCAGAGACTATACGCCCTATTCAGACTCGGTTTCCCTTCGCCTTCCCTAAACGGTTAAGCTTGCCACTGAAAGTAAGTCGCTGACCCATAATACAAAAGGTACGCCATCACCCGGACGAATCCAGGCTCTGACTGCTTGTACGCACACGGTTTCAGGTTCTATTTCACTCCCCTCTCCGGGGTTCTTTTCGCCTTTCCCTCACGGTACTGGTTCACTATCGGTCGGCAGAGAGTATTTAGCCTTGGAGGATGGTCCCCCCATGTTCAGACAAGGTTTCACGTGCCTCGCCTTACTCGATTTCACCTCATGTGCCCTTTCGCATACCGGGCTATCACCGTCTATGGCCGGCCTTTCCAGACCGTTCTGCTAAAACATATGAGGCTTAAGGGCTAATCCCCGTTCGCTCGTCGCTACTGAGGGAATCTCGGTTGATTTCTTTTCCTCCGGGTACTTAGATATTTCAGTTCTCCGGGTTCGCCTCGACACCCTATAGATTCAGGTGCCGATACTCCGCAAGCGGAGTGGGTTTCCCCATTCGGAAATTCACGGATCAAAGCATATTGCCAGCTCCCCGTGACTTATCGCAGGCTGTCACGTCCTTCATCGCCTTCTGCCGCCAAGGCATCCACCGTGTGCGCTTGGTTGCTTGGTCATATAACCCAAAGCCAACTGGCCTCGAGGAATATACACAAACACCCAACCTTTACGCTGACACGACTGAACATCGATCATTGAAATTGAAAATGATCAACGTCCAAGACGCTCTTGAACAGATTCCTGATTGTTAAAGAACTTGTGGATCCCACTACCGGCCCGACCACAATGGTGGAGCCAGGCGGGATCGAACCGCCGACCTCCTG
>NZ_QVMV01000012.1:0-10000 GCF_003417465.1 Wenzhouxiangella sp. 15190 | reverse complement strand
GCCCCTGCCCAACCAGTTCGTTGGCGCGGTCGGTGGCGTGCAGCGCCGGCGCAATGGCCTCGCGCATGCGCGCCTCGTTCCAGGCGATCGATTCGAGCAGGTCAGGCACGAGTTCGAGGCCGGCCAGGCCGCGCTGGAAGGCGCGGATCAGCGGCGGTTTGGTGTCCTGCAGGTCGCGCTGGTATCCGGAAGGCAGCGACAGCACGGCATCGAGTTCGGCGCGGGCGCCGACGACCGTGGCGTGCAGGGACCGCAACAGTTCGACCGTATCGGGATTGTGCTTGTTGGGCATGATCGACGAGCCGGTGCAGTAAGCGCTGCCGATTTTCATGAAGCCGTACTCCTCGCTCGCGTAGAGGCTGAGATCCCAGGCCAGGCGCCGCAGATCGCCAGTGGCCGCGGCCAGGGCGTCGACGGCACGCAACTCGACCTTGCCGCGACTGTTCTGCGCGTACTGCGGATTGACGACCAGGCGCGGAAAGCCCAGTTCGCTGGCCACACCCTCGCGATCCAGCGCCAGGTTGACGCCGAACCCCGATGCCGTGCCCAGCGGGCTGGCGTCGAGCCATTCGGCAACCTGGCCGGCGAGGTCGGCATTGTCGATGAAGGCTTCCGCGTGTCCGGCCCACCACAGGCCCAGCGATGATGGCATGGCCTGCTGCAGGTGCGTATGACCGGGCAGCGGCACCATGGCTTCGGATTCGGCGCGATCGAGCGCGACACGCGCGATCTCCCGGCACAGCTCGCCCAGCCGGCCGAGCCGGTGACGCAAGTACAGGCGAACGGCAACGGCCACCTGGTCATTGCGGCTGCGGCCGGCGTGAATCCGCCCGCCGAGTTCGCCCAGCCGGTCGATCAACCAGGCTTCGATGGCCGAGTGGCCGTCCTCATGGCGCTCGTCGAGGACGAATTCCCCGGCTGCGAAAGCGTCTTGCAGATCGTTCAGGGCCGAGACCATCTGCTCGGCCTGTTCTTCGCCAAGCACACCGATGCGCGCCAGGCCCCGGGCATGCGCCTGGCTGGCGCGAATATCGAAAGGCAGGAGTTCGCGGTCGAGGATCACGTCCTGGCCGGCGAGAAAGCGCATCACACGCTCGTCGACCTCGCCCGTGGAATCCTTCTTCCAGATGTAGTCAGCCATTGACGACTCCTTTGCGTACCGGCCGGACGGGTGCGGGATCGTTCGCTGAAGGCCTCGCCATGCGTCGAACTGAAGCGAACGATCCCGCACCCGTTCGGCCCTTCTCGCCATCCGTATCTGGCTTGGGTGTGCCGCGGCTCCAGATCGGCCGGGCGGGATGGGGTGACTTTGCTTCAGTTCGACGCGTGGCGAGGCCTTCAGCAAAGTCACCCCATCCCGCCCGGCCTCTGTGGCGCATCGTCTTCATCGGGCCGTTTCAGCGATGCCCGCCAACTCGTCCAGGCCGAGCGCGAGGTTGATGTTCTGCAGGGCCTGGCTGGCCGCACCTTTCAAGAGATTGTCGAGCACCACCACGAAACTGGCGCGCATGGAATCGCGCTCGTCGACGGTGAATCCGCCGATGATCAGGTTCGGTGTACCGGCCACGTCGCGAATCTCGGGGATCTCCTCGCTGAGCCGGATCAGGGGCTCGTCCCCATACTGCTGCCAATACATCGACAGCAAGTCTTCGGCCGACATGGATTCGGTAAGCATGACCGAAACGGTCATCGAAATACCGCGGAAAAACGGCGCTACGTGCGGATGAAAACGCACCGGCCGGCGCAGGTGCGCGGAGATTTCCTGTTCATGTATATGCCCGGCCAGGGCATAAGGGATCAGGTTGTCCTTGAGCCGGTCGGGATCGTTGCGCGGCGAAGGCATCTTGCCGGCACCGCTGTAGCCGGACACCCCGAACACCACCGGCGGCGCGGCCAGGGAATGGCGAATCGGGCACAAGCCGAACATCCCGCCGGTGGCGTAGCAGCCGGGGTTGGCGATTCGCTGCGTCGAGCCCAGCGCCTCGCGACTGAGCTCGGTCAGACCGTAGGTCCAGTGCCGATCGAAGCGCCAGTCGGCGCCGAGATCCAGGATGACGGCCCCGGGGCGCGCCTGGCCGATGGCATCCTCCCAGGCCTGGCTTTGTCCATTGGGCAACGCCAGCACCCAGACCTCCGCATCGACCTCGTGCACGCCCTCGGGCTGCAGGGCCTCGAAGGCCTGGCCCGAGTCGGGCCACTCCGGAACGGTGTCGGCAATCGGCTGACCCGCCTGGCTGTCGCTGGTCGCCAGTGCCAGTTCGATTTCATCATGACCGGCCAGCAGCCGCAACAATTCCGATCCGGTGTAGCCACGCCCGCCGATCAGGGCCAGTCGATGCATCACAATCCTCCCAGAACGACACTCGATGACAACCACCGGTAAATCAGGCCGAAGGCCACGACTTCACTGGTACTCAAAAGGGTACCGATCACGAAGTACTCGGCATGCGCACGCTGTTTACGCACACTGTCGAAACGGAAGACCGACTTGGCCGCCAGCACCAGGCCGATGGCTGCCCAGGCCTGCGCCAGGAACGCCGAAAACATGAGAAAGCGCTCCAGCCAACCGATGTACAGGCCGGCCCGTGCCAGGCCTTCGCCGGCGTCTTCACCTTCAGGCAGCAACGAGGCCAGCAGCAGGCGGTTGACCCACCCACAGGCGACGACCACGACCAGGTAAGCGACCAGCACCCAGCCCACTACGCCAGCAGACAGTCGCCAGAATCCACTGATCGACGCCAGCCAGTCGGGTCGACCGGCGAGCCACCAGGCGGCCAGCAGCAGCACGATCAAGTGGGCGGCCTGGTCGAGGACGAAAGCGGACAGCTGATGCTTGCCGTCGAACCGGCATTTCAGCAGATCTACGGCCAGATGCACAACGACGATCACCGCAAACGCCAATATCACTTGCCAGCCGGCAACCCCGGCGGGCGCGAACAGCAGCCAGGCTAGGATCAGGCAGGCCAGGTGCCAGGCGCCGTGCTCGAGCAGCGCCGGCCATCGACCCTCGCGCTTGCCGTCGACGATGGACTTGCGCTGAACGACGAAATCGCCGACCAGGTGCGCGATCAAGAGTGCCAACAGTATCTGCATCAGTCCAATTCTTCGCCCGACGGAGCCACATTATTATCCATCGGACGTGACAGCAACTCGCGCAACTCCGCCAGGCTGGCCTTGAGCTCCCAATAGCGCGCGCTCGCCAGACTGCGCGAGACGGTCGATTCGACCACGTCGAGGATGGCGGCCACTTCGGTCTGCTTGCCGGTTTCCTCGTAACGCTCGATGATCTGCCACTGCCGGTCGGTGATGTCCTGCACGAGGGCATCGGCCAGCCGTAGTACCGCGTTGCAGGTCATTGACCTTGGGTCGTCCGGCGCCCCCACCCGGAGTCGCACCCGGCTCATGCCGTGGCGCGGCGAATCCAGTGCTTCGAGCGCCGCGCGGGCAAGGTAGAAAGCCTCGCCGGTCACAGCCTGGTTGAGCGGCAACCCTTCATCCGCCCCGACCACCGGCTCGACAGGACCGAAGCCGAATGCCAGGCGCAGCGACCAGGGCCGGAAAGCGCACCAGAAGTCCCAGACGACGCACGGCAGCATCGCCGGTTGGTCGATCAGCCCCTGAAACTCGTCCCAGGCAGTTACCGCGTAATCGAAACGCGTCCAACCATTGGCCCGATGGCGCCGCGAAAGCTCGGTCAACAGCCGGTCCCGCCGCTCGGGAAATTCGCCAATTTGCCGCGAGTCGGCCACATCGGCAATCAGGGCAAGCCGGTCATCCATCCAGGCCTCGGTTCAATTGCACTCCTACGCGCATTTTTATCACATTGCTCTTTAACATGCAACTACTCCGCTACCCAGCCAGAGTCCCGCTGCCAGGCGTCGGCCGTCAGTCGGCCGAGCAGGCCGAAGTCCTCGATGCCGATGGTGTAGACAATCCATTCGCCCCGACGATGGGTCGAGTGCGCCTGCTGGAAATACCAACCGGCGATCGGGTTGCCGGCGCGGGCGCGCCAGTAGAGCCGTGGAAAGCGCTGCCGCAGCGCCTGCCACAGGGCCGCGCCCAGACCCTCGCCTTGAGCCTCCGGGGTGACGACGAACTTGTCGAGATAGGGCACGCCGTCGACACCGGCCGTGACCAGAGCGGCCGCCCGGCCGCTCTCGGCCCAGAGCAGGCCGAGCAGTTCGCGCCGTTCGAGCCAGTCCGGACGGAGATTTCGGCCGAAGCTGTTTTCGAGCAGGATCTGGAGCTGCTCCCGATGTTCCGGCGAGACCGTCTCGAACCAGTCGATCGCCTCGCCCCGTCGAATCAGGGTGCCCGCACCGGTATGCGTGAACAGCTCGCGGGTGAGATTCTCCGCCGAGGTGATCGACACCGAGGTGTCCGCGGGCAGGCGCTCGAGCATCTCCCTGATCTGCTGCAGCTTCAATCGCATGCCCGAATGCACCCAGTCCTGGGCCAGCAGATGGTCGTAGTCGGTGCGCAGGCTGATGGCCGAGATCACGCGCCCGCTGTGATCGAGCAGCCCGCCAGTGCCGGTCAGGAAAATCACCTTGTGCGGCTCCACCGCCCACACCAGCTCACGCGCGGCGATATCGGCATTGATGTTCATCACCTGCCCGGCCGGGGATTCACCCAGGCAGGCGACCACCGGCAGCGATCCAGCGGCAATGGCAGTACGGACCGGTTCGAGCTCGACCCGTTCGATCTCGCCGACCAGGCCGAGGCGCTCGCGGTCGAATAACTGCGATTCGAACACGCCGTGCAGGATGCCGCGGGCACGCACCCCGCGCGCTTCCAGGGCATCGACCAGCGCGGCATTGGCGCGATAAATCACCGGCCGGGCCACGGCCATGACATCCTCGGTGGTGACGCGCAGGCCGTCGCGCTTCTCCACAGGCACGCCGGCGGCCGCCATCGCCTCGTCGAGCTGCGGTCCGGCACCGTGCAATACGATGGGCGTCAAGCCCAGCCGGTGCAGGAAAGCGAGTGAAGCGGCCATCTCCTCGAGGTGATCGCGCATGACCGCACCCCCGACCTTGACCACGGCAAAGCGCGATTCCTCGATGCGCGAGAACTGCTTGAGATACTGCCGCGCTTCCCGGCTGGAACCGAGTTGGCCGAGCAGTTCGATGACGGTGCGACGGACTTCAGGCATGCTCGACGATCCGTTGATAGAGGTTTCGGGCTCGTTCGAGCTGATCGAGGGTCACCCACTCGTCGGCGGTATGCGCCTGGGCGATGTCACCGGGACCGAGCACCATGGTCGGCATCCCGGCAGCCGAGAACAGCGAGGCCTCGGTCCAGAAATCGACCGGCTCGCCCACGCGCAAACCATGACGCTCGCAGAACGCACGCACGGGCGCTTCGTCCTGACCGGCCGCCGGCAGCGGCGGGCCGGAAAACGGCACATGCCAGTTCGCGCACTGGTCGGCACCACCGAGGCCGGACAGCTCCGCCAGCAGCTCCTCGTTGGACTCACCCGGCCCCAGCCGCGCCGAGTAATGCAGGTTCGCCTCGCCGGCAATCACGTTCGACTTGGTGCCACCGGACGCGAGGCCGACGTTGAAGCCCGTCGGCCGGCCAGCGGCCTTTTCGGATTCGCAGTACGACAGGGCGGCACAGGTCCAGCGAGCCATGCGGTGGATGGCGCTGTCGGCAAGCGCCCGACCTTCCGACGAATGACCGGCGATACCGGTGAAGCGCCCCTTGACCGACAGATAGCCGCGGTGGGCAAGGGTCGCCCGGCAATCGGTCGGCTCGCAGACGACCACCTGCTTGAATCGACGGTGAGACGCCTCGTCCAGAAAGTTGCGTACACAGCAACCGCCGGCACCTTCCTCGTCGGAAGAAAACAGGATCGCCATCCGCGCCTCGCTCGATTCGGCCAGCGCCAGTAGCGCCGCAGCCGCCCCCTTGATATCGCAGGCGCCGCGGCCGTATGCACGCTCGTTCTCGACGGTCAGTTCCAGCGGCGGCTTGGTCCAGCCCTCACCGACCGGCACGGTATCGAGGTGGCAATTGAACAGCACCGAGGCCCCGCCACGCCGGGCAAAAAGGTTGACGTGGCCATCGCCGTAGGCGGTCATCGAAACCGAGAATCCGGCCGCCTTCAGCACGCTGCGGGCATACACGAACATGCTCGCCTCCGGCGTGATGTTCCGGGGCGGATTCTGGCTGTCGCACTCGATCAGCCTGGCCAGGTGCTCTAGAAGTCGCTGGGGCATTAGCTTCTAAACCTCTTAAACGCCAAGACACAAAGAATGAAAACAAAAAGAATCGGGAACCACGGAAGACACGGAATGCACGGAAAGAAAGAACCGGTTTAAAGCATTCAACATGTTCACCCTTTTCCCTTCCGTGGATTCCGTGCTTTCCGTGGCTCCATAGTTTTCTTCGCGTCTTTGCAGTTAGTCATCTTTTCCGGATCCGGGCAGCCAGCGTGGACGACTGGCCGAGGAGTTTGACGAAGCCCTCGGCTTCTTCGGGCGTCCACCCGGCGGATTGGGCATAGACGGCGTCCGGGTCTTTCAACAGGTAGCGCGATCCCACCGCTACGGCCTGGATGTCGCCGCCGTCGCTGGAAAGCCGGACGACGCCCGTGACGTATTCGTTGGCTGATTCCAGATAGGCCTCGAGATCGGCCTTGTGCGGTTCGAAGAAAAAGCCGGTATAGACCAGTTCGGCCCAGCGCTGGGCGATCGCCTGGTGGAACTGGTTCTGCAGCTTGGTATTGACCGCCTCCCTGAGCGCCCGCTGGGCGACCATCAGGCCGTCGATGCCGGGACACTCGAACACGATCCGGCCCTTCAGTCCGATGGAGACGTCGCCGGTATAAATGTGCCGGCCCACCCCGTAGGCACCCAGTTTGTCGTTGAGTGCGGCGAGCAGGTCCGGGCCGTCCAGGGGTTGGTCGTCGAGACTCACGGCACGGCCTTCCCGGAAACCGAGGGTCAGTTCCAGCGGGCCGTCCGGCCACTCGGAACGGGGCCGGCACCAGACGTGTGTGTCCTCGTCCGGCACGCCGAACTCGTCGATTTCCTGGCCGGAAAGCGTCACGCCGAGCAGATTCTCGTTGATCGAGTAGCGGCTGGCCGATTCCGGCACCTCGACGCCGGCATCGGCCATCAACTTCAGTTCATGGGCGCGGACGTTACTGGTCTCGCGCTGCAGTTCGCGGATGGGCGCGTGGATCGTGTAATCGCCGAGCGAGCGCACCGACTGGTCGAAGCGTAGCTGGTCGTTACCCATGCCGGTACAGCCGTGGGCGAAGTGCGTGGTGCCGAGCTCGTCGGCCAGCTTCAGGCACTCCTGCACGATCACGTAGCGATCCGAGCACAGCATCGGGTACTGCTCGAGCATGCGTGCACCCGACCACAGAAGCGGCACCACGAACTGGTCCCACAAGGGCTGGCCGGCGTCGAGCTCGTGGTGCTCGACCGCTCCCAGGGCGCGGGCGCGTCCGGCGATCCAGGCTTTCTGGTCGGCACCGATACCGCCGGTGTCGACAAAGGCGGTGTGTACCTCGAAACCCTGTTCCTTCAGGGCCAGCACGCAATAGCTGGTATCCAGCCCGCCGGAGAAGGCGAGGACGACGCGTTCACTCATGATCCGTTTTCCCGTTCAATTCAATTGTCATTCCCGAAAACAAGAAACCCGGCGTCTGGGGCCGGGTTTCTCGTGCAGTCTCGTCTGATTGAAGCTCGATAGGACTAATGCACACCCCGGCCCGAATGACGGACACGACGGCGCGGACGTCGCGGCAGGCGGCCGGGACGCGGGCTGTCAGCATTGGCAAGTGCAATGACTTCAAACATCATGATTCACAAATTGCCACAGGTCAGGGGGTAAAACAAGTAGGTCGGGGTAACATCCCCGACGGAAAAGTTACAATGCGTCGGCACGGCCCTCAAGCGCCTGTTCCAGGCGGGCAAGCCGATCCTCCAGCGAATCGATTCGCGCCTTCTGCGAACGAATTCGCTCGACCAGCGCGGTCGACTGCGCCGCACCGACCCGCGCAGTGACAGTGCCCAGGCCTTCGTCGGACCTGGCACTCCAGGCATGACCGGCGAAGGGGCCGTGTTCATCAGGATTCCACTGCGCCGGGCTGACGGCCCGGGCTGTGCCGTCGTTGTGGCCGCTGGCGACCAGCAGATCGCCGATCGCAACCGGGCCGCGCACGCGAACCGGGACCTGCCCAAGAAATGCCACGGGCGAGTGATCGCTCTGTGGTTTCGATGCATCATGGTTGCCCAGCATGGCGGGACTGGAAGAGATGATCATCAGCCGCTCGGCGTCATCGGTGGTACGGGTAATCTCCCCGCCGCGAACCGCGACGAGATCGGCGGGCCGGATCGATTCTTCAGGCCGATGGCGTGGCAGCATCTCGGCGAAGTCCGCACCGCCTGTTGTAAAGCCGTTGTCGGCAGTAATCTCGCCACCCGGCGCATCGATGTTGATCGTCCGGTCGAAACCATTGTAGAAATCCATGGAACCGTCGTTGCGGATTTCGAATTCTCGGCCTCCGTTATTGTTGCCGAAGCCTTTAAGTAGCGGCCCGCTGCCTTCGCGGTTGGCCAACACCATCGTCGCATCGCTGCCGTGGGTGATGAAATAGCCCGCAATACCGGCACCCGTACTCAAGTTATCCGCACGCAGGGTCGGCGTGGTCAGACCGCTGCCCGAGTTGTTTTCCGCATGAAGCTGGGCAGACGGTGCGCTCGTGCCGATACCGGCACCGCTCGCGGCGCGGACCAGGAACTGGTCGGGACCGGTCGATTCAAAATCGACGTCCTCGCTGTCCGCCCACACAAAAGTGCCCTCATCGCCACACTCGTCGACATTTGCGGTGCAGTTGCCGTCGGTATCGGTCTCTCCAGCGTCCCCGGCGTCGCGCGCCACCGCGCGACGGCCGGCGGCAAAACTGAAATCGCCGCCGGCGCTCGAATCCATGCCCATCGCCGTGGACTGATCGCCGCTGGCGGTCGTGCGCCTACCTATCGCCGTGGAGTGGGTGCCGCTTGCGGTCGTGCCCTCGCCCATCGCCGTGGCTACAAGCCCGGGGGCATTGGTTTCATCACCCATCGCCGTGGCGGCGAAGGCGCTGGCGGTCGTGCGAAAGCCAATCGCCGTGGAATGAGAACCGCTGGCAGTCGTGCCACCGCCCATCGCCGTGGAGTCGTTGCCACTGGCGGTCGTTTCCTCGCCCATCGCTGTGGAATTAGCTCCGCTTGCGGTCGTGCCACCGCCCATCGCCGTGGCGGCGAGCCCGGTCGCGTAATTCCCAAACCCACCGACAACGGTGGTGAAGTCGTCGGCGACGGTGTTGATGCACGGGCTACTGCGATCCGGGCCGCAGGTCGTAAAGCCCGGATCGCCGCCGCCGCCGGCAATGGTGGCACCCTCGACCGACCCGCCCGACAGTACATTGAGCTCGGATCCCCCGATCAGATTGGGGGCGTGAATGCCGTTGCCTTCCTCAGCATCGAAGATCCGGGTCACCGGTCGGTTGTTCACACGCAACTCCAGCGGCGTGGTGTTGGTCGTACCCAGAAAATCTCCGCTGCCGGCAGCGTTGCCCCCGGTAGACCAGAACAGGCCGCTGTCGATATCGGCGGCAGTGATGCTGCCATCAACAATCTGAGTGCTGCCTACCGCATCGGCCCCGACCGTCAGCGCATGCTGGGCCATCGGTGCCGGCTTGATCTGCTGGCGTGGTCCCAGCGTCGTGTAACTGCCGGTTCCCGCCTCGGCAACCTCGATCTGCAGCCACACGTCCTGGCCGCCGAAGACGATGCTGCCGAAGTCGATATTGGCCGTGAACAGCCCGTCGTTGACGGGGACACGCGTGTCCTCGACCGGCCCTTGCAACTTCGTACCGCTACTCTCGGCATCCCACAGCGTAAAGCGGAAATCATAGTCGCCGTCAGCAGGCGTCCCGGACTGCTCCAGCTCGCCCTGGTAGGTGAATTCGGTGGTGACCTGGGCAAGCGAAGCGCTCGTC
>NZ_QVMV01000003.1 GCF_003417465.1 Wenzhouxiangella sp. 15190 | reverse complement strand
AGCGCACATGACGGCAGCGACTGCATCAATCTGGCAGCAAACGCGCTTCTTTCTGGGCTTGTGCAAGCTCAAGGTCGTTGCGCTGATCGTTTTTACGGCCATTGTCGGCATGGCGCTGGCCGTCCCCGGCATGATCCCGCTCGACGCCCTCGTCTGGGGCACACTCGGTATCGGCATCGCCGCAGCCTCGGCGGCGGCCATCAACCATCTGCTGGATGAACGCGCCGACCGGATCATGGCGCGCACCCGCAACCGGCCGCTGCCCACGAATCAGCTCAACCGCCGCCAGGCGCTGATTTTCGCCCTGGCGCTGGCGGCCGTATCCATGCTGATACTGACCCTGCTGGTCAACCCGCTGACCGCGATACTGACCTTCGCCAGCCTGATCGGCTACGCCGTGATCTATACCGCCTGGCTCAAGCGCGCCACGCCGCAGAACATTGTCATCGGCGGCGCGGCCGGTGCAGCACCTCCGGTTCTGGGCTGGGTCGCGGTAACCGGCGAGATCCATGCCCACGCCCTGATTCTGTTTTTGATCATCTTCGTGTGGACGCCGCCCCATTTCTGGGCCCTGGCCATTCATCGACGCGAGGATTACGCCGCCGCCGACGTACCCATGCTGCCGGTCACTCACGGCGTGACGTTCACGCGCTGGCAGATTCTCTTCTATACCATCATCCTGATGCTCGTCACCTTGCTGCCCTGGCTGACGGGCATGAGCGGACTGGCCTATCTGGTTGGCGCCGTTATTCTCGACATCGGATTCCTGGGCTATGCCATCGGCATCATGCGCTCGAAAAACGAGCAGCTGCCGATGAACATGTTCAATTACTCCGTGGTCTACCTCATGGCCCTGTTTGCCTTTCTCTTGATTGACCACTATCTGTTCAAGACTGCCGCGCAAGGACTGCTTCTGAAATGACCGACAACCGGAACACCAACACCCCGCTTCACCGGCTCGAATCCCATGATGACTTCGTGGCACGCCACATCGGTCCCGACCCGGAAGAAGTGCGCCAGATGCTGGATACCGTCGGTAGCGATTCGCTCGAAAATCTGGTGCTGGAAACCATGCCGGGCAGCATCCGCAGTGAACGACCGCTGGACCTTCCCGCCGGCGACAACGAGGAGCGCGTGCTCGAGCGCGCCCGCGAGATGGCATCGCACAACACGCCCACCCACTCCATGATCGGACTGGGCTACCACCCGACGCTTACCCCGCCGATCATCCTGCGTAACGTGTTGGAGAATCCGGGCTGGTACACGGCCTACACGCCCTACCAGGCCGAAATTTCGCAGGGCCGCCTGGAGGGGATGCTCAACTTCCAGCAAATGATCATGGATCTTACGGGCATGGAGCTGGCCAATGCCTCGCTGCTGGACGAATCCACCGCCGCGGCCGAAGCCATGGCCATGCTCAGGCGGGTCAACCGAAAGAACAAGAGCGACGTTTTCCTGGTCGACGCGAACTGCCTGCCCCAGACCATCGACGTCGTCATCAATCGCGGCCGACACCTCGGTATCGACGTGCAGGTGCGCGAGAACCTGACGGCGGCACTTTCCGACACCGACTGCTTCGGAATGCTGACCCAATACCCCGGCGCCAACGGTGCCGTCGAACCGCTTGGAGACCTGGTCGAGCTGGCTCACGACCGCGGCGCTCAGGTGGCGGTCGCCGCCGACCCGATGGCGCTGATCATGCTCGAATCCCCCGGTAGCGCCGGCGCCGACGTAGTGGTCGGCAGCGCCCAGCGCTTCGGCGTGCCCATGGCCTACGGCGGCCCGCACGCGGCCTTTTTCGCAACGCGCGAGGCCTATCGCCGCAGCGTACCCGGGCGCATCATCGGCGTCTCCAGGGACCGGCATGGCAATCCCGCCCTGCGTATGGCGCTGCAGACCCGGGAGCAGCATATCCGCCGCGAGAAAGCCATGAGCAACATCTGCACCGCCCAGGCCCTGCTGGCGGTCATGGCCGGTTTCTACGCCGTCTGGCACGGTCCCGAAGGGCTGAAGAAGATCGCGCGCCGCATCCACCGGCAAACCTGCATCCTGGCGCATGGCATCGTCGAGGCCGGGTACGAACTCGAAAGCGAGCACTTCTTCGACACCGTCTCCGTGCGTATCAATGAGCCCGAGCGCCAGGCATTGCTGCACCGCGCACACCAGGCCGGCGTAAACCTGCGTGCCGATCGCGAAGGCTTCATCGGTATCAGTCTCAACGAACAAACGCGACGCCACCACCTGTCGAGCCTGCTGGGCATTTTCCGCGGCAATGAGGCCGACGACATCGCCACGCTCGACGAGCAGCTCGATACCGATTTTCAGGCCATTCCCGAGGGGCTCAGGCGGCAGACGGCTTACCTGGAACACGGGGTATTCGGCCGCTACCACTCCGAGACGGAAATGCTGCGCTATCTCAAGCGCCTGGAAAATCGCGACCTGAGCCTGGCGCACGCCATGATCCCGCTCGGCTCGTGCACCATGAAGCTCAATGCCACCGCAGAGATGATCCCGATCACCTGGCCGGAATTCGCCGAGCTCCATCCCTTCTGCCCCTGGGACCAGGCACGCGGCTATCACCAGCTCATCGACGAACTCGAAGGCATGCTGCGCGAAATCACCGGCTTCGATGCCGTCTCGCTACAGCCCAACGCGGGCTCGCAGGGCGAGTATGCCGGCCTGCTGGCGATCAAGGGCTTTCACGAGCACAATGGCGATCATGATCGCAATGTCTGCCTGATTCCGTCTTCCGCGCACGGCACCAATCCGGCCAGCGCCCAGATGACGGGCATGGACATCGTCGTGGTGAAGTGCGACAAGCAGGGCAACATCGATCTCGACGATCTCGCCGGGAAGATCGACAAGCACCGCGAGCGGCTCGCCGCGCTCATGATTACCTACCCCTCGACGCATGGCGTGTTCGAGGAAGACGTGGTCAGCATCTGCGAGCAAGTGCGCGAAGCCGGCGGCCTGGTCTACCTCGACGGGGCCAATCTCAATGCCCTGGTGGGCTGGTCACGCGTGGCGCAATATGCCGACGTCTGCCATCTCAACCTGCACAAGACCTTCTGCATTCCGCACGGCGGCGGCGGCCCGGGCATCGGTCCGATCGGCGTACGTGAACACCTGATCCCCTTCCTGCCCGGCCACGGCAGCGGGCTGCTGGGGCCCGAATTCGGCACCAATCCGCCGATCGCCGGCGCCCCCTGGGGCAGCGCCGGCATCCTGCCGATTCCCTGGGCGTACATTCGCCTGATGGGCGGTGAAGGACTGCGCCGGGCGACGGAGGTGGCCATTCTCAACGCCAACTACATCGCCAAACGCCTGGAAAGCCACTACGACATCCTCTATACCGGACGCAACGGCCGTATCGCACACGAGTGCATCATCGACCTGCGCCCGTTCAAGGACAGCGCCGGCATTACCGAGGAGGATGTCGCCAAGCGCATGATCGACTACGGCTTTCACGCACCGACCATGTCCTGGCCGGTGCCCGGCACGCTGATGATCGAGCCGACCGAGAGCGAGTCGAAGGCGGAACTGAATCGCTTCATCCAGACCATGATCGCCATCCGGCGCGAGATCGAACGCGTTGCCAGCGGTGAATGGGATGCCGAGGACAATCCACTCAAGAACGCGCCGCACACGATCGAGGAGCTGGGCTCGGACGAATGGGACCATGCCTACAGTCGGCAGGACGCCGGCTGGCCGGTCAAGGAGTTGCGCCTGGGCAAGTTCTATGCCCCTGTCGGCCGCGTCGACAACGTCTTCGGCGACCGCAACCTGGTGTGTTCCTGCCCGCCGATGGAAGACTGGCTGGAAGCTGGTTAAGGGTATAGTCAGGGGCCGGGTTTTGACGGCCGTGGGCCTGCTTCGGTTCGACGCGGTGGCGAGGCCTTCAGCAGGCCCACCAGCACCGAGAGCTGCCGAGGCAGGTGAAAAAAACAAGCGGGCGATAGACACAGAGCGTTTGCTCCGGCCGGGTTACATCCGCTGAGGGCCTCGCCACTGCGTCGAACTGAAGCGGATGTAACCCGGTCGGGGCGCACGCGGTCCCGACCGGGCGACTCACCATCAGTTGGTTTTCACCGGCGGCTCGGGCCGTTCGGGGAAGGACGGCGGATCGGCCTCGATCTGCTTCATCACTTCCTCGATGGCGCGCTCGAGCTGTGGATCCTCGCCAGCGATGACGCTGGCCGGGTCGTTTTCGACCTCGATGTCCGGTTCGACCCCCTCCCCTTCGATCACCCATTCACCTTCGGTGTTGAGGAATCCGAACTCGGGTACGTTGACCGAGCCGCCGTCGATCACCGGTCCGTGACTGGTGATGCCGATCACGCCACCCCAGGACTGCTTGCCGATCAGCGGCCCGAGTCCGGCATTGCGGAACTGCCACGGGAAGATGTCGCCGTCGGAAGCCGAGTTCTCGTCCAGGATCGCGGCCATATGGCCGTTGAAGGCCTGGTTTGGATAGGTCGAGACATTCGGCTGGGTGCGTGAATAGCCCAGCGACAGCGGCTTGCGCGACAGGCGCTCGATCAGCATCTGCGAAACGTTGCCGCCGCCGTTGGAGCGCACGTCGATGACCAACCCCTCCTTGCGGATCTGGCCGTAGAACCACTTGATGAACTCGCGGATACCCTTGGGGCCCATGTCCGGCACGTGCAGGTAGCCGACGCGGCCGTCGGTAGCCTCGGTGACCCGGCGATGGTTGTCCAGCACCCAGGCTAGGTAGAATAGATCGCTTTCGCTGTCGATCGGTTCGACCAGCACCTCGCGCTTGTCCTCGCCGGAAGCCCGATCAGAGACGGTCAATGCAAGCGCCTCGCCACTCGGCAGCATCAGGCGCCGAAAGATATTGTCTTCCGCAGTCAGTGCCTGCCCGTTGACGGCCAGGATGTAATCGCCCTCGGCGATGTCCACGCCGGATTCGGTCAGCGGCGAACGGTAGCGCGGCTCGTCGTTCTGTCCTTCGAGAATACGGCTGACACGATACCGCCCGTTATCGGTCTCGAAGCGTGCCCCCAGCAGGGCGACGGACGGCCGATCCGGAAGGCGTTCGTCGCCGCCGGAGACATAGGCATGCGAAACATTGAGTTCAGCGACCATTTCGCCCATCACGTAGTTGAGATCGCTACGGTGGGCGACGTGCTCGAGGAGCGGCCGATAGCGCTCGCGCAGGCCTTCCCAGTCGTAGCCGTGCATGTTGGCCACATAGAAATGATCACGGAAACGCCGCCAGACCTCGTCGAAGATGGTCGCCCATTCCGCGACGGGATCGATACGCGCCTGCATGCCGGCAGTGTCAACATCTTCGCTCCCATCGCCTTCCTTGGCGATCGGATAGACCTTCCAGCTACTGCCGCTTCGGATCAGCACCTGCTTGCCATCCATGCTGGGATCGGCAGCGGCGATATCGCTGGCGAAATCCGTGACCTTCCTGTCTTCGAACTTGAACAGCTTCAGCCGTGGCGGTACCGCCGGAGCACGACCGTAGTAGAACGCATCGCGCTCACCGAACAGGATGCCGTTTTCCGCCACCGACAGAGCCATGTAGTTGCCGGCTTCGACGGGGACGCGGATCACCCGGTCGGCCAGGCCGTCGAAATCGATCTGCGTCGCGGAGTCGGCATCGCCGTTTTCATCTTCTTTGCCGTTACCGTTCTCACCGTCGATGGACATGCCGGTCTCCTCGGCATCCTCCGGTGCGAAGGGATTTTCCGCCGATGAATCCAGAATGAAGGCATAGATGCCGGTCGTTCGGTTGGTGGCGTAGTTCCACTCGCGGCCGGAAATCTGCGGTGCGAACTCCCGGTCGGCCAGGAAATACAGGTAATCGCCATCGGGCGAAAAGGCCGGCTGGTATTCGGAAAACAGGCCCTCGGTCAGGCGCCGGGTTTCCTCGTCGGCCACGGAGTAGAGATGCAGGGCACGCAGCCCGGATTTCTCGGTCAGGCTGAAGGCCAGCCATTGACCATCGGGCGACCAGGTGTAGTCGCGGTTGCGCCAGCTGTCGTCGCGTGCCACGCGTTCAAGCGCGCCGTCGCCGTCGGTACCAACCACGTAGATGTACCCGTCCTTGTCCGACACGGCAATGTGCTCGCCATCCGGCGCAAATCGCGGGTCGTAGAACCGCGTCTCGTTGTCCGAAGTCAGGGCGCGCGGCTCCTCGCTGCCGTCGGCGGGCATGATATAAATTTCCTCTTCGCCAGCGGCGTCGGAAACGAAAACGATGCTTTCGCCATCCGGGGACCAGTCCGCCTCGCGATCATGGGCGGTGGAACGGCCGGTCAGGTTGCGGACCACGCCCTCACCGACCGGCACATTGAACAGGTTGCCGCGAGCTTCGAACAGCACGCGCTTGCCGGTCGGGCTCAACCGGGCGGATTGAATCTGATCGGAAACATCGATCACCCGCTCCCGGCGGTTGATACCGTCGTCGGGAACGGTGATCTCGATTCCGGTATCACTACCGTCACGTGTATCGAAAACCCGCAACCGCCCACCGAGCTCGTAGACGATCTGCCCCTCCGAACCGGCGCTGGCCCAGCGAACGTCGAAGTCTTCATGGGTGGTCAGTTGCTCGATTTCACCGCTGTCAGGATCGACCCGGTAAAGATTCAGGGTGCCCTCGCGGTCGGAGACGAAATAGCCCTGCCCATCGATCCACATCGGATCACGTTCGGTGCGCTCATGGTCGGTGATCTGGCGCGCCTCCCCGGCCTCCAGGTCGAATAACCAGAGATCCTGCGCCCAGCCACCCTCGTAGCGCTTCCAGGTGCGAAAATCGCGGAACAGCGGCGAATAGAAAACATGCTCGCCGTCGTCAGTGAAGGTTCCTGCGCCGGAGACCGGCATCGGCAGGGGCTCCGGCAGGCCACCGCGGCGCGGAACGGTGTAAAGCCCCGCCGTCGACGAGCCCCAGGCATCACGGTAGGAACGAAACAGCACCGACTCGCTGTCCGGTGTCCAGCCGTAGACCTGGTTGTCGTATCCCCAGCGTGCCGGCAGTGGACCCGAGGCCGGGTACCAGGTCAGCTGCTCGGGCTCGCTGCCGGACGAGGACATGATGTAGACCTGTTCGTCACCGCCGTACTGGCCGGTGAAAGCAATCCAGCGCCCGTCGGGCGAGAACTTGGGAAAGAGTTCGAGGCCGGGATGCGCTGTCAGGCGCCAGGCCGATCCGCCGTCGATCGGCGCCGACCACAGGTCGCCACCGTAGCTGAACACGACACGCTCGCCGTGGACGTCCGGGAATCTGAGCAGCCGTGTATCGGCCAATGAAACTGCGGCGACCAATGCCAGAGAAATACCGATCACGCAGTTGGCAAACAAGGGATTGCGAATCTTGGACACGAACCATCTCCGAAATGACATAGGTCGAGATAGTACTACAGCGCCCTTCTGGAACGAACGTGACAATAGTCACGGGTGCATTCCCCTGATCCGGCAAGCGGTGAAACGATCACCCTCATGCGGTATGCTCGCTTCGGCACCGTAACGGAACCATCCCTGGCGCTGCCTCAATGGCAACCGGCGCAGAGGTCGGAAGACGAATCAATCAGATTGTCGAGAAAACACTTGCCCAACTGCAATTCATCGATGGCCCGCCCGGCGAGAGGCCCCACACGGTTTGCTCCCGCAATCGGTGTGCTGATCGTATTTCTCACAGCCGGCGCACTCGCTGCCGAGGGCGAGAGACAGTGGGTGCGCCTGCACCTGGACGCCCGGGATAGCGGTCCGGCGTCCAGGACTTCATATGACGCACTGTCCGACTACGGCAGCTTTCAGTGGGGGCAACTTGAACAGGACAAGATTGAAGAACTGCGTCGCGAGGGGCAGCGCGTCGTCGTTGAAGAAAACCCTTTCGAGCTGGCGCTCGGCGGACGGCGTTTCGATCCGGCCCGGGAAAGATCTTCCACTGATGGCCGAAAAGTCGATCCTCAAGGCGATTTCTACCTGATTCAATTCAAGGGGCCGATTCGCAAGGGCTGGCTTCGCTCCCTGCGTGCCCGGGGTATCGAGCTGGTCCAGCCCCTGCATCCTTTCAGCTATATCGTCTGGTCCGCGTCAGGGCCGATGAACGCTGCGGGGTCCATGCCCGGCGTTCGCTGGAACGGCCCCGTGCAGACCGACTGGAAACTGCCGCCCGGACGCCGGATTTCGAAGCCCGGCAAGCGGCCGACGATGGCCCTCGCCAGCACCCATGCCGACGTGGCAACCATCGAGGCCAAGCTGGCCGAGTTCGGGACGGTACGTGCCATCACTTCGCTCGACCGCCATCTCGACATCGTGCACATGGAAGCCGATGGTCGGGATTATCCCGACATCGCCGCGATTCCGGGAATCCTGACCGTCCAGCAGATCCCTCGGGAAACCGCCCTGCGCGGGGAGATGAGCAACCAGTCCATTGTCGGCGCAATCGACGAATCGGGCACCCTACAGCCCGGCTACCAGGCATGGCTGAACGACTCGGGTTACGACGGCAGCGGCATTGTCGTCGCTGTGGTCGACGGCCCGGTGCTGACATCCCACCAGGATCTCGATGGCCGCGAAGCGGCCTGTACAGGCACGAATGGCAGTTGCAATGGTTCGGGTAGTAGCGCGCACGGCACCCACATCGCCGGTGCCATCGTGGGAACCGGCGCTTCTGGAAAGGCCGATGTCAATGGCTTCCTGCGCGGCCAGGGCGTCGCACCCGGGGCGAAGATCGTCACACAGGTCTACCAACCGTTCCTCGACACCAGCTATCCAGGCGCGATGACACCCGACGGCATGCTCAGGATTTACCAGGATTCGGTGCGTAGCGGTGCGCTGCTGACCAACAACTCCTGGGGCCCCACGGGTTCTCCCCAGGGCTACGATATTCCCACCCGACAGGTGGACATGATCACCCGCGATGCCGACCCCGACACCCCCGGCAATCAGCCGCTGCTGCCGGTGTGGTCGATCATGAATGGTGGTGGTGACGGCAGCGGGACCTGCTCGCCCAGCTCGCTGGGATCACCCGACGAAGCCAAGAACCTGTTCGCCGTCGGTTCGAACTCGCTGCAAAACGGTGACGGGACTCAGCGTACGGATATTTTCGATATTTCCTCCAACTCCGGGCACGGGCCGGCCTGCGACGGCCGGCGCGTTCCGCACATCGTCGCACCGGGCTGCTGGACCGACAGCACCAGCACGAACAGTAGCGGGAATCCTGCTTACGAACTCAAGTGTGGCACGTCCATGGCCGCACCGGTGGTCAGCGGCTCGATTGCAGTCTGGGTCCAGAAGTTCTTCGACCGGACCAGCACGTATCCCTCCCCCGCGCTGGTCAAGGCCGTATTTACCGCCTCGGCCCGGAATCTCGTCGGCGAGACCAACGCCGACGGCGAGATCATGGGGCACCGGCCCGATCGCTTCCAGGGCTACGGCCGGCTCGATCTCGATTCGGTCATGAAGGACGACTCCCCGGTGCTTCTGTACGATCAGAAGACCGTCTTCAACGACTCGGGCCAGCACTGGTCGCTGGAGTTTAAGCCAAGCAACCCCGGCAAGCCCGTCCGCGTCATGCTCGCCTGGACCGACGCACCCGGCCACGGCCTGGGGGGCGAGACGCCGGCCTGGGTCAACAACCTGGACCTGAGCCTGGATGCGGGGGGCTACACTTACCTCGGCAACGTCATCGGCTCCGACGGTTCGTCCGAAGCGGGCGGAACGGCCGATGAAAAGAACAATCTCGAAGGCCTGTACCTGCCTCCGGAACAACAGGGGTCCGTCATGTCCGCCAAGGTCGTGGCCAGCGAGCTGGCGGGTGATGCCCTCAGTCCATATGATCCCGGAAGCGCGAAGCAGGACTTCGCGCTGGTCTGCCACAATTGCCGGACCTACACGGTTGATGCCGAGCCCGCGGTCCTCGAAGCCTGCGTCCCACCGGAGGGTCAGACGAATCAGTACGACGTTACGGTCGACCTGGCATCGATCGGCGAATACAGCGCAGACGTGGAACTGGATACTTCCGGTGAGCCCGGCGGCGTCGTTCAGACGCTTGTTCCGAACCCCGTCACCCTGCCGGGCGCGTCGACCTGGACCCTCACGATCGACGATTCGGCAATACCGGGAGAGTCGACCGTTTTTATCGAGGGCGACGACGGCCAGCTGCGGAACTCGGACAGGCTGACGCTGGATATCGACGCCTACCTGGATACGGCACCCTCGATGTCCGGCCCGGCCGACGGAGCGGAGCTCGACGAGCTACGACCGACCTTCAGCTGGAGCCCACTTTCCGACGTCGGGGCGTACGACATCCAGATTGCGACCGACGATTCGTTCGGCAATATCATTTTTGACGGGAATGTCGACAGCCCTTCATTCACCCCCGCCAGCGATCTGGAGAAATGGTCGAAGTACTACTGGCGTGTACGAGGCATCAACAACTGCGGCGAAGGCGAGTGGAGCGAGGCCTTCAGCCTGAGTATCGGCGGCGTATTCGCAGACCGCTTCGAGGCATCCGACTGAGACACCGGCGACCGGTGCCTACTCGTCTCCTTCCTCACCCGGCGACTCTTCTTCGGAAGCCGCCACGCGAGCCATGCCGATCAATTGCTCGTCTTCATCCAGCCGGATCAGGGTGACGCCCTGGGTATTGCGGCTCATGCGCGAGATTTCGGAAACCGACGTCCGAACCAGGGTACCCGCGTTGGAGGTAAGCATGACATCGTCCTCGTCGGACACGGCCAGGGCCGCCACCAGCGGACCATTGCGACCTTCGGTCTGGATACCGATCACGCCCTGCCCGCCGCGCTTGTGAACCGGGAATTCCTCCAGCGGCGTGCGCTTGCCGTAGCCGTTGGCGGTGCCCAGCAAGACATCCGCATCACCGGCCACCAGCATGGAAACGACTTCCTGGTCGTCCTTCAGCCGGATACCCAGGACACCGCGCGTCTGGCGTCCCATTGGCCGAGCGTCGGTCTCGTGGAAGCGCACGGTCTTGCCCGAAGACGAGAACAGCAGGATGTCGCAAGTGCCGTCGGTGAAGGCCACGTCGACCAGCTCGTCACCCTCCTCCAGTAACACCGCCCAGATGCCGTTGGAACGGATGTTGGCGAAATCCGAAAGCGGTGTTTTCTTGACGCGGCCGCCGCGGGTCGCGAAGAACACGAACCAGTCGTCGGGGAACTCGCGCGTCGGCAGCACGGCGTTGATGCGTTCATCTTCGTCAAGCGGCAGCAGATTGACCATGGGTCGTCCGCGGCTGTTGTGACCGGCCTGTGGCAGTTGGTAAACCTTGGTCTTGTAAACCTTGCCGGCACTCGTGAACACCAGCAGCGTGTCGTGGGTATTGGTCACCCAGAACCGTTCGACGAAATCCTCGTCCTTGGTCTTGGCCGCCGAGCGACCACGACCGCCTCGCTTCTGGGCACGATAGCGATCGAGCGGCTGATACTTGGCGTAACCGGCATGCGAGAGCGTGACCACCACGTCTTCAGGCGTGATCAGGTCTTCCATGGTGAGATCGAGGTGGTCATGCATGATCTCGGAACGGCGCACGTCGTCGAACTCGTCGCGCAGCGCCACCAGCTCGTCGTGAATGACCCCCATCAAGGCGTCCGGCTCGGACAGAATGCGCATCAGTTCGCGGATGGTCTCCAGGATGCTCTCGTACTCCTCCGAGAGCTTGTCCTGTTCCAGTCCCGTGAGCTTTTGCAAGCGCAGGTCCAGAATGGCCTGGGCCTGATTCGGCGAGAGCTGGTAACCGCCTTCACCCAACCCGTACTCGGGCAGCAGGTCCTCGGGGCGCGAGAGTTCGGCGCCCGCCTGCCCCAGCAGGGACTCGACCAGGTCGGCATTCCAGCGCCTGGTCTGCAGCGCCTCACGGGCATCGGCCGGGGTCTTGGATCCCTTGATCAGGGCGATGACTTCATCGAGATTGGCAATCGCGACGGTCAGGCCTTCCAGTATGTGCGCCCGCTCGCGCGACTTCCTGAGCTCATAGAGGCTGCGGCGGGTAACCACTTCGCGGCGGTGCGCGAGGAAGGCCGACAGTATCTGCCGGATATCGAGCAGCCTGGGCTGGCCGTCGACGAGCGCCACCATGTTGATGCCGAACACCGACTGCAGCTGGGTGAGCTGGAACAGGTTGTTGAGCACGACCTCGGCCACCTCACCACGCTTGAGCTCGATGACCATGCGCATGCCGTCCTTGTCCGACTCGTCGCGCAGTCCCGAAATGCCTTCGACGCGCTTTTCCTTGACCAGTTCGGCGATCTTTTCGAGCAACCGGGCCTTGTTGACCATGTACGGAAGCTCGGTGACGACGATACGGGTCCTGCCGCTGTCCTCGTCGGTCTCGATTTCGGTACGCGCCCGCATGTAGATGCGTCCGCGACCGGTGCGGTAGGCCTCGTCGATGCCGGCCGCGCCGTTGATGATGGCCGCAGTCGGAAAATCGGGGCCCGGCAGGTGCTCCATGATCTCGTCGATGCCGATATCCGGATCCCGGATCATGGCCAGCAATGCGCTGATGACCTCGCCGAGGTTGTGCGGCGGGATGTTGGTGGCCATACCCACCGCAATACCGGAGGCGCCGTTGACCAGCAGGTTCGGCACCCGCGCCGGCAGGACGGTCGGTTCATTCTCCGACTCGTCGTAGTTGGGAATGAAGTTGACCGTTTCCTTGCCGATGTCGGCCAGCATCTGGTGCGCGATCTTGGCCATGCGCACTTCCGTGTAACGCATGGCCGCGGCGGAATCGCCGTCGATCGAGCCGAAGTTGCCCTGACCGTCGACCAGCATGTAGCGCATGGAAAACGGCTGCGCCATGCGCACGATGGTGTCGTAGACGGCGCTGTCGCCGTGGGGATGGTACTTACCGATGACGTCACCGACCACGCGGGCCGATTTCTTGTACGGCTTGTTGAAGTCGTTGCCCAGTTCGTGCATCGCAAACAGCACGCGCCGATGGACCGGCTTGAGACCGTCTCGAACATCCGGAAGCGCCCGGCCCACGATCACGCTCATGGCGTAATCGAGGTAGGACTGGCGCATTTCGTCTTCCAGGTTTACCTGGAGCACTTCGCGTGCCATTTCCGCCATCTACGGTAACCCCGTAACTACTTTAAGTTATTGTGGTAAGTATCTGAAAATAAAACTTTTAAGGAAGGCCCTTCCGGATACCTGAAGAGGCTCGCCGGAGAAGCGCAACAAGCCTTGAATATTACCACAGACGGCTGATTTCAGGGGCTTTCGCCATCCCGCGAACTCGAGAAGCCGTAAGGGGGGAAATGTGCGCCCCGCTCGGTCACAATGCAGTCGACCAGGTTGCCCGGGGTAATGTCGAAGACGGGGTTCCAGGCATCGAATCCGGCCGGCACTCGTTTGATGTCCGCGGCACGCCAGATCTCGGCCGGATCGCGCTGCTCGATGGCGATTTCCGTCCCCGAGTCAAGGTGGGGATCGACAGTCGACGAGGGCGCGACCACCATCATCCTGACGCCGAAATGGCGGGCGAGAACAGCCAGCATGCAGGTGCCGACCTTGTTGGCAACATCACCGTTGGCGGTAATCCGGTCGGCGCCGGTGATCACCCAGTCGATGGTTCCCGAGGCCATCAGCGACGCTGCGGCGCCCTCGACGATGACCTGGAAAGGGATTCCTGCCCGGGCCAGTTCCCAGGCCGTCAACCGCGAACCCTGGAGCCAGGGTCGTGTCTCGTCGGCATAGATTCGCGCAATACGGTCCTGCCGCCAGCCCTGGACGATAACGCCCAGCGCCGTTCCGATACCGCCGGTCGCCAGCGAGCCGGTATTGCAGTGCGTCAGCACACCCGATCCGGTATCGATCTGGGCCGCCCCGGCGCGGGCCATCGCTCGGTTCGCCTCGATGTCTTCCCGGTGGATACGCCGGGCCTCGGCCAGAAGTGCCTTCGGCTCGGCCCCACCGATGCGATCGGCACATCCACGCATGCGGTTCAAGGCCCAGCTCAGATTGACGGCGGTGGGCCGGGCGCGCTCGAGTCGCTCGAGATCCCCGCACCAGGCCGCGTAGTCGCCATTGCGTGAGGTGGCCGCAAGGACCGCGGCATAGGCCGCCGTGATACCGATGGCAGGCGCGCCGCGCACGACGAGATCACGGATTGCCGCCGCCGCCTCGTCCACGGTCCCGATCTGCAGCCAGCGCTCCTGCGCAGGCAGGAGGCGCTGGTCGAGCAGCTTCAGGCTGCCATCCGCGAACTCGATGACCTGAAAACCGTCATTTTCCGCTGCTGTCGGCATGGTATCCGTCGCTGACAATTGTTGTGCAAAACCGTATTATGAACGATTGCGCAACCCATGGATGAACGACCACCGATGCGAACTTTCCTTGCCCTGCTGATGCTCACGGCCCTGCCTCTGGCCGCGCAGGAATCCGGACAGAACACCGAAACCCAGAACGATTCGACAACAATGGAGAACCCGACCGTGATTCTGCAGACCAACTTCGGCGACATCACCGTCGAACTATTCGAGGAACAGGCGCCGGAATCCACGGCCAATTTTCTCGCCTACGCCCGCGACGGCCACTACGACGGCACGGTGTTCCACCGGGTAATCGAAAACTTCATGATCCAGGGCGGCGGTTTCGATACCGACTTCGAGCAGAAGCCCACCCGTGATCCGATCGAGAATGAAGCCGACAACGGTCTCGAGAACAAGCGGGGCACGCTGGCCATGGCCCGCACCAACGATCCGCACTCGGCCACCAGCCAGTTCTTCATCAACGTGGTCGACAATTCCTTCCTGGACCACCGCAACAAGGCCTCGGGGCAAACCTGGGGCTACGCGGTCTTCGGCCGCGTCGTCGAGGGCATGGATGTCGTCGACGAGATCCGGTCGGTGGAAACGACCAGCAAGGGCATGCACCGCGACGTACCGGCCGAACCCGTCATTATCGAGCGAGTCGAGATTTCTGACTAAAAGCGCACCAACCTATCTGATCGCCGACCTCCATCTGCAGGATGAGCGACCGGAAACCACGCAGTTGTTTCTGGATTTCCTCGACGGCCCGGCACGCGAAGCCGCATCGTTGTACATCATGGGGGATCTGTTCGAGGTCTGGATCGGTGATGACGCGCCCGGCAACCTCGGTCGCCGGGTAGCCCGCCAATTGGCGAAGCTGGCCGAAGGCGGGACCGCGCTGTTCTTCATTTGCGGCAATCGCGACTTCCTCGTCGGCGATCAATTCTGCCGGCAATCCGGCATGACGCGCCTCGAGGAGCCGGTATTCCTCACGCAGGATAACGAGCCGATTCTGCTGTTGCACGGTGACACGCTCTGCACGGACGACGAGTCCTATCAGAGATTCCGGCGCAAGGCACGGGATCCCCGCTGGCAGCAGCGGATCCTCGGCAAGCCGGCCTGGCTGCGAAAACTGATGGCAAGACTGGCGCGCTGGAAGAGTCTCCGGCACACGGCCTCTACCGAAGAGAGCATCATGGATGTCAATTTCGAGGCGGTCGAGGCGGCCTTTCGCGAGCATGGTGTACGCCGCATGATTCACGGCCACACCCATCGACTGGCGATTCACGATATATCGGTCGATCAGCGTCACTGTCAACGAATCGTACTCGGCGACTGGCACGAGACGGGCAGCACCGTGCGCGTGGATTCAGGCGTGACCATGATGACGGTCGCCCGCAATGACGACGGCAGCGTCGAACTGAGGCTGCAGGAAACGGCGGCGCCTCTGAGCTGATGGGTGCAGCGAAAGACACCCGAGTTAACTCAACCGCCTAGAACTGACATTTACGGCGCCCAGACTGTTTGGGTCATTCGAATTTTGATCATTCGAATTTGTTTGGTACTTGGTGCTTGGGATTTGGGTTTCTAAAGCACGGACGCCAGCCTTTGCGCTGCCGCCACGCCGCTGATCCAGGCACCCTCGATTCGTTCGCCGGCACACCAGTCGCCGGCGACCACCAGCTTGCGCCCATCGTCGGCCAGTATCGGCCCGTCCAGGGGAGCTCGAGCCATTGCATAGCGCCAGCGATGGGCAAGACACAGGCGTGAAGGCCGGTTGAAAGCGGAATCGAGTTCAGTCATGGCCGCGAACAACGCGTCCGCCACCTCTTCAGGTTCGGCTTCCAGGTTGTCCCGCGACCACGCCGCACTGGCATGCCCGATCCAGGCCGACGTGCTTTGACTGCCGGGTTTGCTGTCGTTGCGTGCGACCCAGGACAACGGCCCTTCGTTGACGAATGCGGCGTCGAAGGCGGTGGCCGGTGGCTCTGCAAAGCCCACCATGACCGACCAGCACGGCAGCATCTCGACCGTATCGAGCTGCCCGGAAAAGGCGTGCTCCGGCCCCAGCAAAGCGGATGACTGGGCCGGCGGCGCGGTCACCAGCAGAGAACAAGCTTCCAGCAACTGCCCATCGGTCGAACGGACCCGCCAGGATTGCCTGTCGAATTCGATGGATTCGGCGCGCCAGCCCCAGCGGCAGTCGAGCCCACCGGCGAGACGATGCAGCACGGCATTCATCCCGCCGACGCCGACCCAACGCCGTGCCGGTGACTCGCCGGCATGATCGGGCCGCTTTCCGAACACGGTCAAGCTTGGCGTCCACGGCGCAAGAAGCCCGGCACCCGTCCAGGCCTCGACCTGGCGGGAAAATGCGTCGCTGCGCGCCGTCAAGTACTGTGCGCCGTGGTCGAAGATGAACCCCTCCTCTCGCCTCGTTGCACTGCGCCCACCAGGGCCGCGGGACTTCTCGACCACGGCAACGGAACGGCCGCTGGAAGCAAGCCTCGCCGCAGCGGTCAGCCCGCTCCAGCCGGCACCAATCACGATCACGTCGATCATCGATGCTCCGTTCGGATCAAGCCCGTCGTGTCGAAGCCCTGTCGTTGCGCTTCGGCCACCAGGTGCTCAAAAATATCGTCCGGCAATTCCGGCTGCCGCGCCAGTATCCACAGCAGCTCCCTGTCGTCACTGCCGACCAGTGCATACTGATAATCGTCATCCAGCGCCATGACCCGGTACTCGCCCCAGACAAAAGGCAGCCAGGAAAGCCATCGCGGGGCAAACCGGACTTCCAGCGCCGATTCACGGCTGTCGGCATCGTCGGGCCGGGCAATACCTTCGGCCTCGCTCCAGCTCCCGTCCGCCCGGCGGCAGCGGTTGGTGACGCTGACCCGCCCGTCGTCGAGCAAGGCATATTCGGCCGTCACCTCACCGTCGCAATGGCTCTGGAATCGGTTGGGCAACCGCGCAATCTCGTACCAGCGCCCTTGATAGCGCTCCAGGTCGAGCGAGTCGACCAATTCCAGGGGACTACGCGCCATACAGGGAAAGCTCAGCATCAGGCCGATGAAGAACAAGGCCACTTCCGGGCCCGGTCGGAGACGAAAGAATCGCGAAGACTGCATGGAATCCATTCATCCGGAAATTGTATCGCCATCATACGCCTGCCATGCAGATGCGTCTTGGGCGGGCACCTCAATTGCTGATAGACTTGGCCGACCAATGAACTGAAATCCTTCAATAAAAAGGGGGTGACGATGGAGTGAGGCTCTATGAAGCACCCAACCCCTTCCAGTTGCCGTTACCATTCGCAGCGTTCGATCCACTGGTACTGTGAGTCCTGCCTACTGCCCCTTTGCACCTCCTGCAAGCCCTACGCCGAGCAACTTCCCATGGAAGTCGGCTGCCCGCTTTGCGGAAAAGCCATGCAGGAGCGAGCCGCAGGGGTCGATCAAGCCGATCCGATCGAGATTCCCGGAAAGAACGCGACCTGCCCACCAGCATTAGTCATCGCCGCCCTTGCGGCCACGGTCGGAACAGTCGGCTTCGACTCTCTGCCGGGGCTTGTCCTGGCTCTGCCGTTGGGCGTCCTGCTGTTTTACATGATGGTCATATTGACGCGTAGAGCCGGCGAAGGCCTGGCGCATCCACCTTCACTCGGAGATCTGATCGATATCGACCAGATCGAATACGGCTGTCGCATACTGACTTTCGGATTGCCATTCATCTTGCTGCTGCTGATCACAATGGCGGCGACTTCGACAGCACTGGCGACCCTGACCTGGCTTGCAGCCGCTGCCGTTCTACCCGCGGCACTGATGACGGCGATTGTTTTCGAATCTCCTCGTGCAGCGTTCAATCCGGCATCGGTCGCCCACGTCGTCGGTGTCACGAAGCGGGAACTGGTGAAACTCTCGCTACTGGCCATGGCTACCGTCATCGCGGGCGCGGGTGTAATCGCTCTCGCGGGCGATGGCGCTGTCTTTGTTCGCGGTCCGCTGGCATTCATCGCCACCATGCTCGCCCTGGGGATAAGCGCACGGGTGGGCATGATCGCTCGCACCCATCGCCGCAGGCTCGACTATCCTGCCGGCGTCGCCCGCATCGATCGCCCGCGCCGTCCGGAACCCGCCTTGTATGAACCGGCCCTGATGGCGGCCGATGCCGAAGTGCTACTGCGCGAAAACCACTTGCATGAGGCAAGGCAACTGCTGGGAACGGCGCTCACGCGCTACCCGGACGAACCGGCTCTCAATGCGTTGTTCGACCAGCTGGTCTGGGAGACGGCGGGACCCGACGAATATCGCAATCATCTCGAACGCCGCATGCAGCGCCTCATCCGCGGTGGTCAGGTCGCCGCGGCAACCGAATTGTGGCAGCGAAACAGCCCGAGCCTCGACAACTGGGTGCCTCGTCTGAGCGAAACCCGGTACCGCCTTGCGCTGGAACTCGACGAACTGGGCGACCACCAGATCGCTTGCCGGCTTCTTCTCAGCCTGCCGCAGGACGATCGCAAGTTCTTCCATATTGCAGAGGCATGGATGGAGGCGGCGCGCATCCTGGAAGAGCGGCTCGGCGACGCACCGAGAGCACGAGAATTGCGGCACTTCGTCCAGCAGCGCTTTCCGGATAGCGCCGAAAGATGGCTGGCCCAGTGGCGGCCACGCAGGCAATCGACGAAAGAAAATCGGCACCGGTCACCACCAGCCGCCGCCCATGGTTGACAAGGGCTCAACGCCCTGACCCGTCGCGCGGGATCGGGCGCGCTTTTCGCTCGGGGCCGCCCGACGTTCACAAGGACGGTGGAAATGGGGTAGTCTCGGCCGACTGCCATTTCATTTCGAGTCCCCAGCGCGCAAGAATGAATCTCCGCGGCCTGTCCACCCTTTTATTACTGGCAACAGCCTGCCTCGCACAACTCATCTGGGCCGGATCCGCGTATTCGGAGGCATCCCTGCAAGCCGGTGCCGGTAGCCTGACGCTGGAGATGCGTGGTGATTACCTCCCGGATTTCGGTATCGAAATTCTTCATGGCGGGCAACCGATCACCACGCGCAAGCAGCTGAGATTTCGGGTCGATGCTACCGAGCCGGTCGGCATTGACGCGCCCCGGGGCGTCTTCGAGGCACTAAAGCCGGGCAGCGGACGGCTGACTGCCGAGGCGGACGTCGTCCTTCGCCGTGGCGACCGGGAAGTCATCATCGACACGATGACGATCCTTCCCGGAGAAAGTGCCGGGCATCCCCGGTTCGTCGTCCTGGACGACCGGGACAATGCCCTTTTCACGCTGTCCCATCTGCACGTATCGCTTGATATCGAAGACGGGCGATTTTCCGTCAGTCACGCCGAACTGGAAGCGACAGAAGATCTGGCGCGGCGACTGGGCTTCGGGAAACTGGCCGGGATGCCGATCGGCGCGGCCCGGATGGATCTCGAACTCGAGATCACGGACCGCGGCGACCTCTCCGGGTTGCCGGAGGCATGTGACGGACGACCGATCTGGCCGCAGGACGGCGTGGAGGCGGATATCGAGCTGATCGGAATGAACAACGTCGCCTACCAGGGTAAGCACGCCGACGGCCGTATCAAGCTCGCCCCCTCGGCCATCCTCAAGAATGTTTCCGAAGCGGATATCCCCTGGATTCCACAGTTCGAAACACTCGATGGCTACGACTACCCCTTCGAACCGTCCGACCAGCACGCCTACCTGGTCTGGAATCTTTACCGAATCGCCGACGGCCGGATCGAGATGCTGGCCGCTTCGGGGGCAAAACACGCTTTCTTCACAGTCAATACTTCCTGCGACATCAACTGTGACAACAACAACGTGGTCTGGAAAGGCTGCGAGGACATCTACGCGGCCGGCAGCAACGACATGCCGGCCCACCAGGGCCCGCGAAACGAGATCGAAGCCAGCATAGGCGAGTGGGACAACTGCGGCTCCTTCTTCGACCCGGACTGCACCGGCAGTCTAACCGACGATGCCGGCGAGTGGCAGCACCGGCTTCTGGTCGACCCCGACGAGCTACAGCGGCCCGGAGCCGAGTACTTCATGGATGCCTGGTATGTCGTGCAGCACGACGTCGACATCTGGAACACCATGGGGTACCGGCCCATCGATCCGGAACCAATCGGCGACGGCTGGGTGATGAATGAAGGAACGTTCACGAACGGTCCCGTCGTATCGGAATGGGTAGGCACCGGAAATACCGGTCCCAAGACCGACCACGAAGTCATCGTCATTGCGTCCGAATCCCCCGAACAAGACTACCCCGATAACATGCCGCAGGGCCACCTGCGGCTCCTGGTCAAGGTCACCGAGGTCGAAACCGACCGCTATCGATACAACTACGCGCTGCAGAACTACGACTTCGACCGGGCACTGGAAGGCTTCCGTATCGAGCTGCCTGACAACGCCACGGTTTTCGACACGT
Organism: Wenzhouxiangella sp. 15190; assembly: GCF_003417465.1. Lineage (GTDB taxonomy): Bacteria > Pseudomonadota > Gammaproteobacteria > Xanthomonadales > Wenzhouxiangellaceae > Wenzhouxiangella. The sequence goes on along the minus strand of NZ_QVMV01000003.1, from coordinate 58,587 downwards.
ATTTCGGAGACACTGACAGGGATGCTGTCAATGACTGGCGTATCGGAGTTCACGACACTTACGTGTCCTTCCAGGCGCCCCCCGGCAATCCCCTGAGCTGGTTCACGCTGTTCAACTTCGAAATCGAAACGGACGCTCCGCCGGTCAATTCCCGAGTTAAGCTCGACCTGTGTGGTGACGGCAACGATATGGAGAGGAACGTGGAAATACTCGCACCCGCAGCAGGGATGAATCTGATCTTCGAGGATGCCTTCCGCGGCTCCAGCTGCTGACTGTACTCGCGCAGGCCCGCGTCATTCGGTCGCTTCGGGCCGCAGATAGGGGAACAGCAGCACGTCGCGAATCGAGGCCGAGTCGGTCAGCAGCATGACCAGGCGATCGATCCCGATGCCCTCGCCCGCCGCCGGCGGCATTCCGTATTCCAGCGCCCGGATGTAGTCCTGGTCGAAATGCATCGCCTCGGCATCGCCCGCGTCGCGCGCTTCGACCTGGGCCTGGAAACGTTCGGCCTGGTCTTCCGGGTCGTTGAGCTCGGAGAAGCCGTTGGCGATCTCGCGCCCGGCGATGATCAACTCGAAGCGATCGGCAAAATCCGGATCCTTTTCATTGCGCCGCGACAGCGGCGAGACCTCGATCGGGTACTGCGTGACGAAAGTCGGCTGGATAAGCCGGCGTTCGACGCCCGCCTCGAACAGCTCCATGAGCAGGCGCCCCCAGCCCCAGCCGTCTTCGGCATGAATATCGTGCTTCCGGCAGACGGCACGCAGTTTGTCGGCATCCTTGATGTCTTCGCGAGAGAGTTCGTCGTAATGCTCGATGACGGCATCCACGACTTCGATCCGGTCGTAATCGCCACTGAAGTCAATGATCTCTCCCTGGTACTCGACGCGACCTCCGGAGACCCCCGGCAGATCATCGATCAACTGGTTGAACAAGGACTGGGTCAGCCGGATCAGGTCGTTGTAGTCGGCGTGCGCCCAGTAGAACTCGAGCATGGTGAACTCGGGATTGTGCCGGGTCGAGACGCCTTCATTGCGGAAGTTGCGGTTGATCTCGTAGACCTTTTCAAGACCGCCGACCAGCAACCGCTTGAGATGCAGTTCGGGGGCGACGCGCAGGTAAAGGTCGAGATCCAGGGCGTTGTGATGGGTCACGAAGGGCCGTGCCGTCGCGCCGCCCGGAATATGGTGCATCATCGGCGTTTCAACTTCGAGGAAGCCCTGGTCGTCGAAGAAATGCCGGATGGCCCGGATGATCAACGAACGGCGCACGAAGGTGTCGCGCACTTCGGGGTTGACAATCAGGTCGACGTAGCGCTGGCGATAGCGCGTCTCCTGGTCACTCAGACCATGCCATTTTTCCGGAAGCGGCCGCAGCGACTTGGTCAGGAGTTTCAGGTCGCTGGCCTGGATGCTCAGCTCGCCGGTACGCGTTCGCATCAGGGTACCGGTCACACCCACGATATCGCCGATATCCCACTGCTTGAAAGCCTGATACACCCCCTCCGGCAAATCATCGCGACGCAGGTAGAGCTGGATGCGCGCACCGGAGCTGTCCTGGATATGCACAAAGCTCGCCTTGCCCATGATGCGACGCGAAAGGATGCGCCCGGCGAGGCGGTATTGCTCGTCGTGCGACTCCAGCGTCTCCTGGTCCCAGCGCTCCGCGTCGCCGAAGCGCTCGAGCAGCGTGGCCGCATCCGCAGTCACCCGGAAGTCATTGGGAAAAGCCTCGCCCTGCCCGCGCAGGGCATGCAATTTCTCCCGCCGCTCCGCGATCAGGCGATTCTCGTCGACCTCGGGCGTCTGGTTCTGTTCGTTATGCGTCATTGAAAATCACTTTAAAAAACTGTCCACAGATGAACACAGATAAACACAGATAAACACAGATTGAAAAATAAAATGAAACCAGCTTTAACTATCCACCTTCGAACACGATGAATTCCCGTAGCGCTCTAAAGCTCAAAAAAATCCATATCTGTGTTCATCTGTGTTCATCTGTGGACAAAATTTATTCCAATCCAGCTTGTAATTGCGCGGCGGCGAATTCGTCGAGGTCGCCGTCGAGCACTTTCTGGGTATCGCTACGCTCGATACCGGTGCGCAGGTCCTTGATCCGCGACTGATCGAGCACGTAATTGCGGATCTGACTGCCCCAGCCGATGTCGGCTTTCTCGTCTTCCGTGCTCTGCGCCTTGTCGCGCTGCTTCTGCAGCTCCAGTTCGTAGAGCTTGGCACGCAGCTGCTTCATGGCGTGATCGCGGTTTTTGTGCTGCGAGCGATCGTTCTGGCACTGCACCACGATGCCCGTCGGCTCGTGGGTGATACGCACCGCCGACTCGGTCGTGTTGACGTGCTGACCGCCCGCGCCCGAGGCCCGATATACATCGATACGCAGGTCCGAGGGATCGACGTCGATCGCAATGTCCTCATCGATCTCGGGCGAGACGAACACGCTGGCAAACGAAGTGTGCCGGCGATTGCCCGAGTCGAACGGCGACTTGCGAACCAGGCGGTGCACACCGGTCTCCGTCTTGCACCAGCCGAAGGCATGATCCCCCTCGACGTGAATAGTCGCACTCTTGATGCCGGCCACGTCACCCTCGGACAATTCGATGATCTCGGCCTTCCAACCGCGATTCTCGGCCCAGCGCAGATACATGCGCAGCAGCATTTCCGCCCAGTCCTGCGCTTCGGTGCCGCCGGAGCCGGCCTGGATGTCGATGAAACAGGGGCGGTTGTCCATTTCTCCGGAGAACATGCGCTGGAACTCCAGCTCCGCGACCTGTTTTTCGAGATCCTGTAGATCGCCGGCCACGCTCTCGAGCGTGTCCTCGTCCTCTTCCTCCTGGGCCAGCTCGAGCAGGTCCGCGGCGTCGCTGACACCTTCGATCACCGCCCGCTGGGCGGACACGGACCGGTCGAGATCGGAACGTTCCTTGCCCAGCTTCTGGGCATGTTCGGGATCGTCCCAGACGGATGGATCCTCGAGTTCCCGGGTGACTTCTTCGAGCCTTTCTACCTTGCCATCGTAGTCAAAGGTACCCCCTCAGCGCACTAACACGGCGCTCCAGGTCGTCCAGAAGGGTCTTGATTGCAGTCAGTTCCATTTCGGCTGTGATCCTTGTAGCAAGTCTGAATGGCAAAACGCGCTATTGTAACGCCGCCCAGTCACCAGCGGCCAGCACACCTAACCGAGCGATTCCACCAGGTAACGGATCTTCATCTGGGGTATCACTCGCCCCTGCCAGCGGTTGACTTCCAGGCTGTAGACCACGCCGAGCGGGTCCGGCAGCTCCTGGTGGCAGAGGCTGCCGGCTCCGAAGGCGATGGCATCGAGCGCGGGACCACCCGACTCCGCCTGGAGTCGCAGCTTGAGATGGTGCGCGCCGACCACGCGGCGGTCGAGCACCCGAAAACGACCGTCGAACAACGGCTCCGGCCAGGCCTGACCCCAGGGACCCGCCTCGGCGAGCGCGGCGGCCGTCTCCAGCGACAGTTCCTCGGCCGCCAGCGCGCCATCCGTATGGACGATATCGGGCTCGAAGGTTCGATCGGCCAACTGTTCGTGAAAGGCCTGGCGAAAGGCCTCCAGGCGGTCTTCGTTGAGGCTCAGTCCGGCCGCCCGGGCATGACCGCCGAATCGGTCGATCAACCCCGGATTCCGGACGTCGATATCGACCAGCAGGTCGCGCATGTGCACGCCGGCGGGGCTGCGCCCCGACCCCTTGAGTTCGCTGCCGCCGGCTTCGGCCGGCGCAAAGGCGATAACCGGTCGTTGCAGGCGCTCGACCAGGCGCCCGGCCACCAGTCCGACGACGCCCTGGTGCCAATCGGGATCGAAGACGCAAAGGCCCGGCAGGTCGCCATCGAATTGCTCACCCAGGCGCTTCGCCTGTTCTTCGGCCATTTCCTGCATGTCGGCCTGCAGCGACTGGCGCTCGCGATTGAGCGCATCCAGTTGTTGCGCCAGTTCGGTGGCCTCCGATTCGTTGTCTGCCAGCAGGCAGCGAATGCCGATACCCATATCCTCCAGGCGCCCCGCGGCATTGAGGCGAGGGCCGGCGGCAAAGCCCATGTCTGACGCGTCGACATGGCGCACGTTGCGCCCCGCCACTTCCAGCAGAGCGCGGATGCCCGGCAGGCATCGTCCGGCACGGATGCGCTGCAATCCCTGTTGGACCAGGCGGCGGTTGTTCTCGTCAAGCGGCACCAGGTCGGCCACCGTGCCAAGCGCGACCAGGTCGAGCCACTGATCGAGCCGCGGCTCGGTTCCGTGCGCAAAACGGCCGTGCTTGCGCAAATGCGATCTAAGGGCCATGAGCAGGTAGAACATCACCCCCACTCCGGCGAGCGCCCTGGAACCGAAGGTCTCTCCGGGAAGGTTGGGGTTGACGATGGCGTGGGCCGGCGGCAGTTCCTCGCCCGGCAGATGGTGGTCGGTGACGATCACGCGCATGCCGGCCTCGATCGCACGCCCGATACCCTGGTGCGAACTCACGCCCTGATCGACGGTAACAACGAGGTCGGGCGCGAGTTGCTCCAGTTCTTCGACAAGGGTGAGACCGAGGCCATAGCCGTGACGAAAGCGGTCGGGTACCCGCCAGTGCACATCAGTCGCGCCCAGCGCGCACAATCCGCGCACGGCCAAAGCCGTGCCCGTGGCCCCGTCGGCATCGAAGTCGCCCACCACGACGATGCGCCGCTTTTCGGCGATGGCGTCGGACAACAATTCGCAGGCGGCTTCCAACCCCTGCAAGGTTGGCGGCAAAAGCGTCGACAAGGAATAATCGGGAACGCCCGTGGCACCCCGCGCGGCCAGCACACGGCCGACCACCGGGTGAACACCGGCCACGGATGAGGCCAGCCCGTCGCGACGGCGGACATGCACACGGCGGATCATCGCCACACCCGCCAGGCATCTCCAACCGAGAAACGACGCAGCGTTTCCATGCCGGCCAACTCCAGCTCGCGGATACGACCCAGCCGCAGCCGACGCCAGACAGGACGAAGGTATTCCTGCAATTGCTCGAGATTGGATTCGGCGGAGGCCTCGAAGCGTGACGGCCACTCGACCAGATCGCCGGCTTGCAGCTCGACGTTCCTGCCAAACGTCCGATTCGGCAGACCCAGCCAATCCGCGAGGCCACCCAATATCGGGTCGTCGGCGACGATGCGGCACACTCGCGGCTCGATCGACTCGGGGTCCGGCAGCGCACCGCCACCCCAGAACCACAGGCTCCCCGGAATCGAAGCCGGCTCTTCCGCGCCTTGGCGATACTGCTGCAGGAGAACCTGCGTTTCGTTGAGCAGCCGGCGCCATTGGCGGGCATCGGGGCCTTCCGGCAGGCAATGTTCGAGGCTGTTGCCCGCCAGGGTCCAGGGGGGCTGAAAACGCGCATCGGGAGGGGAATCGAGCCTCAGGTAGCCCCGCCCATGCTCGGTCAGATCCAGATCGAGATCCTCCTCCGCGAGCAATTCGACCAGCTCCCGTTTCCAGGGACCGGGCTCGAATCCCTTGTCGGCTTGCAGCCAGACCGCCGCGAGATCGGGAATCAGCCCGACCGGATCGGCCCGCAACCAGGTGCCGCTTGCATCATGGGGCCGGTCGATCCGTCGGGTCAGTGGTGCGGCCGGCAGCGCGACGCCGGACGCCAGTTCAGCCTGGGGCGATTGTCGATCCAGCGTCTGCGGCCGGCCGCTGCGAATCAGCGCAGCAATCAACGGCGGCAGGCACGCGGCTTCCCGCAGCAGGGACTCCAGCTGCGGGACATACAGGACAAGGCGCTGCTCAGGCTTCGTATCGGACCTCGACAATCTCATAGGTCCGTTTGCCGTTGGGCGCTTCGAACTCCACAACGTCACCCTCCTCATGCCCGATCAGGGCGCGAGCCAGGGGCGCGGAGATGGCCAGCCGGCCCTCGCTTGTGTCGGCTTCGAGGTCGCCGACAATCTGCCAGGTCACTTCCTCGGCATCGTCGGCATCCTCCATCAGTACCACCGTGGCACCGAAGACCACCTTGCTGCCGGCATTGAGCGAGGCAACGTCGATCACGCGGGAATTGCCCAGCGCGGCCTCGAGATCCCGAATGCGGGCCTCGATGAAGCCCTGCTGCTCGCGCGCGGCATGGTATTCGGCATTTTCCTTGAGATCGCCATGCGCACGCGCCTCGGCGATGGCCTCGATCACCGCCGGACGTTCCTTTTTCTTGAGCCGATCGAGTTCGGCACGCAGGCGCTCGGCGCCCGCCTTGGTCAGTGGCGTCTGGCTCATAGTTACTCCTAAGGGATTACTCGGCGTGCAGCTCGGATAGGCTGCGCACGCCCCGTTCGTCCCAGTGGTCCATCGCTTTCAGCGTTGCCCGGGCACCGGCGATGGTCGTCGAATAGTTGACCTTGCGCTGAAGCGCCTCGCGCCGGATGGAAAACGAGTCCGCGATGGCCTGGCGTCCTTCCGTCGTGTTGACGATGTAATCGATTTCATCGTTCTTGATCAGGTCGACGATATGCGGTCGGCCCTGGATCACCTTGTTGACGTAGTCACACTCGACGCCGTTTTCAACCAGGTACTTCCAGGTGCCTTCTGTCGCCACAAGGTCGAAACCTCTTTCCGTCAGTTCGCGCGCAACCGGCAACAGGTCTTCCTTGTCAGCGTCGCGCACGCTGAGGAACACGCGGCCGCTCATCTTGACGATGATACCCACACCCTGCTGCGCACGCGCCACGGCCGATCCGAACGACCGGCCGACACCCATCGCCTCGCCGGTCGAGCGCATCTCCGGCGTCAGGATCGGATCCACACCCTGGAACTTGATGAAGGGGAAGACGGGCTCCTTGATGGAATAGAACTGACTTGAAAGATCATCGACAATACCTTGATCTTCAAGTGATTTTCCAACCATACAACGGGCGGCAATCTGCGCCATGGCAACGCCCGTGGCCTTCGAGACGAAGGGCACGGTCCGCGATGCCCGGGGATTGACCTCGAGCACGAAGATATCGTCACCACGAACGGCGAACTGCACGTTCATCAGGCCGACGACCTTCAACCCCAGCGCCATCTGGCGAGTCTGGTGGCGAATTTCCTCGATCACCGCTTCGGGCAGGGAAAACGGCGGCAGGCTGCAAGAGGAGTCGCCGGAATGCACGCCGGCCTGCTCGATATGCTCCATCACGCCGCCGATAACCACCCGCTCTCCGTCACAAACGGCATCCACGTCGACCTCGATGGCATGGTCCAGAAAATGATCGAGCAGCACGGGTGACTCGTTGGAAACCTTGACCGCCTCGTTCATGTAGCGCTTGAGCTCGTCCTCGCCGTGGACGATGTCCATGGCCCGGCCGCCGAGGACGTAGGAAGGCCGCACGACCAGCGGGTAGCCGACCTCACGTGCCAGGATCAACGCTTCTTCGGGATCACGCGCCGTTCGGTTGGGCGGTTGCTTGAGCCCCAGACGATTGAGCAGGTCCTGGAACCGCTGACGATCCTCGGCCAGGTCGATGCAGTCGGGCGTGGTACCGATGATCGGGGCGCCGGCGGCCTCGAGATCGCGCGCCAGCTTCAGCGGCGTCTGGCCGCCGAACTGGATGATGATGCCCTCCGGTTGCTCCAGCTCGACGATGGACAGCACGTCCTCGAGCGTGAGCGGTTCGAAATACAAACGGTCGGAGGTGTCGTAGTCGGTCGAGACCGTCTCCGGATTGCAGTTGACCATGATCGTTTCGTAGCCGAGATCGCGCATGGCCAATGCGGCGTGAACACAGCAGTAATCGAACTCGATGCCCTGCCCGATCCGGTTGGGACCGCCGCCGAGCACCATGATCTTGCGCCTGTTCGTCGGCTCGGCCTCGCAATACTCACCCCAGGTCGAATACATGTAGGCCGTACTCGTGGCGAACTCCGCCGCACAGGTGTCGACGCGGTGATACGCCGGCGCAATCGAGAGCTTGCCGCGCAACTTGCGCACCGAGCGCTCGCTCACGCCGGCCAAATCTGCAATACGGGCATCCGAAAATCCGTAGCGCTTGATCTCGAGCATCCGTTCGGCATCCAGTGCGGCCACGCCCTCGTCAAGCAGCACCTGTTCGATCTCGATGAGCTCTTCGATCTGGTCCAAAAACCAGGGATCGATGCGGGTAAGCTGACGGATCTCCTCGAACTCGATACCGCGACGAAAGGCTTCGGCGACGTACAGCAGGCGCTGCGGGCCGGCCTCGCGAAGTTCGCGCCGGATCAGGGTCAGCTCGTCGATTTCCTCGCTTTCGAATTCGACCGGGTCGAGCCCGGTCAATCCGGTCTCGAGACTGCGCAACGCCTTTTGCAGAGACTCCTGGAACGTACGGCCGATGGCCATCGCCTCGCCGACGGACTTCATCTGTGTCGTCAGGCGGTCGTTGGCGGCCGGGAACTTCTCGAAGGCGAAGCGCGGAATCTTGGTAACGACATAATCGATGGTCGGCTCGAAGGACGCCGGCGTAGCGCCGCCAGTGATTTCGTTTTCCAGTTCATCCAGGGTGTAGCCGACGGCCAGTTTCGCGGCCACCTTGGCGATCGGAAAACCGGTGGCCTTGGAGGCCAGTGCCGATGAGCGCGACACGCGCGGATTCATCTCGATGACCACGACACGACCGGATTCGGGATCGACCGCGAACTGCACGTTCGAACCGCCGGTATCGACACCGATCTTTCTCAGCACCGCGATGGCTGCGTTCCTGAGTGCCTGGTACTCCTTGTCGGTCAGCGTCAGCGCAGGTGCAACGGTGATCGAGTCGCCGGTGTGAACGCCCATCGGATCGAGGTTTTCGATCGAGCAGATGATGATGCAGTTATCGGCCTTGTCACGAACCACCTCGAGCTCGAATTCCTTCCAGCCCAGCAGCGACTCGTCGAGCAACACCTCGTTGGTCGGCGACAGGTCCAGACCATGCTCGACGATCTGCACGAACTCCTCCCGATTGTAGGCAATGCCGCCACCGGAACCGCCCATCGTGAACGAGGGCCGGATGATCACGGGAAAACCCATTCGCTTCTGGATCTCGATCGCCTCGTCCAGCGTATGGGCCATCTCCGCCTCGGGCGATTCAAGACCGATATCGCGCATCGCCTCGCGGAATTCCTCACGATCCTCGGCCATGTCGATGGCTTTCTTGGAAGCGCCGATCATCTCCACGCCGAACGCTTCCAGCACGCCTTCCCGATCGAGATCCAGAGCGCAGTTCAGTGCGGTCTGCCCGCCCATGGTCGGCAGCAGCGCATCGGGCCGTTCCTTCTCGATGATGTCGCGCACCACGTCCCAGCGGATCGGCTCGATGTAGACCACATCGGCGATTTCCGGGTCGGTCATGATGGTCGCCGGATTGGAATTGACCAGGATGACCTTGTAGCCCTCCTCACGCAGCGCCTTGACCGCCTGCACCCCCGAGTAGTCGAACTCGCAGGCCTGCCCGATCACAATCGGCCCGGCCCCGATGATGAGAATGGTCTGGATATCGGTTCTCTTAGGCATCTGCGGTTTCCATCATTTCCACGAATTGGGCAAACAGTGGCCGCAAGTCGTGCGGGCCCGGGCTGGCTTCGGGATGGCCCTGGAAGCCCATGGCCGGTTTGTCCTTGATGCGAATTCCCTGGAGCGTGCCATCGAACAGCGAGCGGTGGGTCGGAATGACCGTCGCCGGCAAGCTCGATTCATCGACGGCAAAGCCGTGGTTCTGGCTGGTGATCAGAACCTGGCCGGTCACGAGATCCTTGACCGGGTGATTGGCGCCATGATGGCCGAACTTCATCTTGACCGTCTTCGCCCCACCACTCAGAGCCAGCAACTGGTGGCCCAGGCAAATGCCGAATGTCGGCACATCCTTCTCGAGCAGGCCGCGGATCGCCTCGATGGCATAGTCGCAGGGCTCGGGATCGCCGGGGCCGTTGGACAGCATCACGCCGTCGGGCTTCATCGCCAGCACGTCGGCCAGCGGCGTCCGGGCGGGCACGACGGTCACACGGCAGCCGGCATCGACCAGGAGACGCAGAATGTTGCGCTTGACCCCGTAGTCATAGCAAACGACATGAAGGCGGCCCTGGCCCTGACGGAACTCGCCCGCTCCCAGATCCCAACTGCCGTCGTTCCACTCGTAGGCGCGCTCGACAGTGACCGTGCGGGCGAGATCCTGACCGCTCATCGGGGCGCATTCGCGGGCCCGGCGCAGTGCTTCCTCGGCATCGACGGTATCTCCGACCAGCAGACAGCCATTCTGGGCGCCCTTGTCGCGCAGCAGAACGGTCAGCGCACGGGTGTCGATTCCTGCAATGCCCGAGGCGTCGTTATCCGCCATCCAGTCCGACAGCGACTGCGTGGCACGCCAGTTACTGTGGCGGCGGGGATAATGACGGATGACCAGGCCGGCGGCATGGATTCTTCCAGCTTCGACGTCCTGTGGATTGACGCCGGTATTGCCGACGTGGGATGCGGTGAGGGTGACAAGCTGGCCGGCATAACTGGGATCGGTAAGGATCTCCTGATAGCCGGTCATGGCCGTGTTGAAGACCACCTCACCGGCCCGCGTGCCCGGCGCGCCGATGCCCCGCCCGGAAAACGTCGTACCGTCTTCCAGCGCCAGAATTGCCTGCATTGAAGAACCTCCGGGTACACAAAGCGGGCCGAAGCCGCGCACGGCAAGGCCCGCTTGTCGCTTACCGGGCCAGCCGCCCGGCATCCGGATCAGTATTCTAAACCAAGCCGGCCGGGCAGGCCAGAAAAACCGCCTCGAATCAGGCTTCGGGAGCCGCCGCCCCGACTTCCGGCGAAAAATCGCCCACAGGGTGCATTGTCTCGGCACCGTGGCCCCGGGCGATGAGATGATCTAGCCACTTCAGCAGTGCCCGGTTGAGCCGCCAGTTGCGAGCGACCAGACCGTTGATCGCCAGATCCGGCCCGGCGAATCGCTGGATTCCCTGCTGGGGGCTGAAAGCAGTGGCTTCGGCCATGGCAGCGTCGTGATAGATACGCACGTGGGCGTTGGGATTGTGCGAACGCTCCGCCCCGATAATGTAGGACAGGCGAACGAAAGTGGTATAGGGATGACGCTCGATCACCTCCAGGTACAGCTCGGGCTCGGAACCCGGCTGCGAGACGAGGTGGTCGCTTTCGGCAAGCGCATCGGGCAACAGGACATTGAGCGCGCGATAGAGCGCGCTGTGCAGTTCCGGAAGCCGCCGCGCCAGAATCCGGCTCGAGGGCTGCAGTTGGCGGGTCGTTGTGAGCATGGCCGGCGAGAATATCACACCGGCAGAAAACTGCCACCCCCTGCCCAACTTCAAGCACCAAATCCCAAAACCCAATTTCCAAACAAATTCGAATGATCGAAATTCGAATGTTCCAAACGGATTAGCGCATTTCGCGGTTGAGACCCAGTTCCAGCAGGATCCGGCTGGCCAGCTCTTCCACCGAGGTCTCGGTCGACGACAGCATCGGCACGCCTTCTGTTCGAAGCATGGCCTCGGCCGCCTCGACCTCGTATCGACACTGCTTGAGCGAAGCGTAACGGCTACCCGGGCGTCGCGCTTCGCGAATGTGGGACAGGCGCTCGGGGTCGATACTCAGACCGAACAGTTTCCGCTTGTGCTCGCGCAGGAAACCCGGCAGGCGCGTTTGTTCGAGATCCTCCTCGGTCAGCGGATAGTTCGCCGCCTTGACGCCGAAATGCAGGGCCATGTACAGGCAGGTCGGGGTCTTGCCGGAACGGGAAACGCCGACCAGGATCACTTCGGCCGTATCCAGACGCTTGGAGATGCCGTCATCGTGCGTCAGCGCATAATTGGTCGCCTCCATCCGGTCCTCGTAACCCTGCGAGTCGCCCATGCCGTGCGCCTGGCCGACACGGGGTGAACGGGGCACGCCCAACACCTCCTCCAGCGTTCCCATGAAAGTACCGAACATATCGAACAGGTGGCCTTTCGAATCGTCCAGGATGCCGCTGACTTCCGGGTCGACGATCGTGCTGAAAATAATGGGTCCTTCGCCGTTTTCGGCCTCGGCTGCCCGATCGATCAGGGAGACCGCATCACGCGCCTTGCTCGGTGTATCGACGAAAGGCAATCGCACCTGCCGGAAATCCACGTTCGAAAACTGCGTCATCAGGCTGTGCCCGAAGGTTTCGGCGGTAATCGCGGTGCCGTCGGAAACGAAAAATACGGTTCTTCGCATGAGCCTCGTGCCATCTACAAGCGGTTACAATAAGCAGCTGGTCTAAACCGCTGCTGTTGGAGTTCGAGTGTCCGAGTATATCCTTTGGCTCGATGAGCTTGGTATGGGCGACCTGGATCAGGTCGGTGGGAAGAATGCCTCGCTGGGGGAGATGATCAAGCATCTCAGTGACCTCGGGGTCAGCGTGCCCGGCGGATTCGCGACCACGGCCGACGCCTTCCGAAAGTTCCTCGAGCAGTCCGGACTGGCCGAGCGAATCGGCGAGACACTGGAGACGCTCGACGCAGACGACACCCGCGCCCTGGCGAAGGCCGGCAGTGAAATCCGGCAATGGATCATGGACACGCCCCTGCCGGAAGACCTGGAGCAGGGCATTCGCGACGCGTATGTCCAGATGCAGGAACGCTACGGGGGCGACCTGGCCGTCGCCGTGCGTTCCTCGGCCACGGCCGAAGACCTGCCCGACGCTTCGTTTGCCGGCCAGCAGGAAACCTTCCTCAACGTCTGCGGTATCGACGCGGTGCTCGAGAAGATCCACGCCGTCTTCGCCAGCCTCTACAACGACCGGGCAATCGCCTACCGCGTCCACCAGGGATTCGCCCACGCCGATGTGGCGCTGTCGGCCGGCATCCAGCTGATGGTGCGAGCCGGTACCGGCGCGGCCGGCGTGCTGTTCACCCTCGACACCGAATCCGGCTACCGCAACGTGGTCTTCATCACTTCCAGCTACGGGCTGGGTGAGTCGGTCGTCCAGGGTGCGGTCAATCCGGATGAGTTCTACCTGTTCAAGCCGAACCTGCGCGCCGACAAGCCGGCCGTGCTGCGTCGCAGCATCGGCACCAAGGCGAGCCGCATGATCTACGGCAGTGGTGACGGTGGCGGCGTGCATACCGAAGACACGCCCGAGGCGGACCGTCTCAAGTTCTCGATTTCCGATGCCGAAGCGACCGAGCTGGCGAAGATGGCCCTGACCATCGAAGATCACTATGGCCGCCCGATGGACATCGAGTGGGGCAAGGACGGCGAGACGGGCGAACTATTTATCCTCCAGGCCCGCCCGGAAACCGTGAAAAGCCGTGCGGGCCAGAGCATGGAACGCTTCCGGCTGGAATCGACCGGCTCGATCCTGGCCGAGGGCCGTGCCATCGGCCAGCGCATCGGGCAGGGCAAGGCTCGCGTGATCGAGTCACTCGACGAGATTCACGAAGTCGAGGAAGGCGACGTGCTGATCACCGACATGACCGACCCCGACTGGGAACCGGTGATGAAGCGCGCCGCTGCCATCGTCACCAACCGCGGCGGCCGCACCTGCCACGCGGCCATCATCGCCCGTGAACTGGCCATTCCGGCCGTGGTCGGCTGCGGCGACGCCACCGAGCGCGTCCCTCACGCGACCGAAGTCACCGTGGCCTGCAGCGAAGGCGACACCGGCCGCATCTACGACGGAAAGCTCGAATTCAGCGTCAGCGAGGATTCGCTCGACGACATGCCCGAGCCCCCGCTAAAAATCATGATGAACGTCGCCAACCCGGACCGGTCCTTCGATTTCGCCCTGATACCCAACCATGGCATCGGCCTGGCGCGCCTGGAATTCATCATCAATCGCATGATCGGCATCCACCCACTCGCCCTGCTCGACTACGACGGCCAGAGCGACGAAGTGAAAGCCGAGATCGACCGGCGAACCGCCGGTTACGACGACCCGGTGAGCTTCTACGTCGACAAGCTCGCCGAGGGCATTGCCACCATCGCCGCACCCTTCGGGCCCAACCCCGTCATCGTGCGCCTGTCGGACTTCAAGTCCAACGAGTACGCCAACCTGATCGGTGGCGAGCGCTACGAGCCCGACGAGGAAAACCCGATGATCGGTTGGCGCGGCGCCTCGCGCTACGTCGACGAGAATTTCCAGCCCGCCTTCGAGCTCGAATGCCGGGCAATGAAGAAAGTGCGCGAGGAAATGGGGCTCGACCATGTCTGGGCCATGGTGCCCTTCGTGCGCACCGTCGGCGAAGCCCGCGACGTTGTCGCCGTCATGGACAAGTTCGGACTCAAGCGCGGCGAGAACGGATTGAAGATTATCATGATGTGCGAGTTGCCTTCGAACGCGCTCAGCGCCGAAGCCTTCCTGGAGCATTTCGACGGCTTCTCGATCGGCTCCAACGACATGACCCAGCTGACCCTGGGCCTGGACCGTGATTCCGGGCTGGTCGCCCACCGCTTCGACGAGCGCGATCCGGCCGTCAAGGCAATGCTGGCGATGGCCATCGAGGCCTGCCGCAAACAGGACAAGTACATCGGCATCTGCGGCCAGGGACCGTCGGACTACCCCGACCTCGCCGAGTGGCTGATGGACCAGGGCATCGAGAGCATGTCGCTCAACCCGGACACCGTAGTGGACACATGGCGCAACCTGGCGCAGCATCGCGGTTGAGTTCGGTGGTGGTTGGTCTAACCTCGTCCGTCGGGGAATCCGGTGGCTCGACTGTCGAAGACAACCGGAACCACGGAAATCACGGAAGGCACGGAAAAAGAAAACCTTTTCACTCTTCCGTGTTTTCAGTGAGTTCCGTGGTTACAAGATTTTAAGTCCCACCAAGCTCCCCCATGAATCGCCGATAGTACTTGAGCTCCTCGACCGAATCCCTGATATCCTCAAGCGCCTGGTGGCTGGATTCCTTGCTGAAACCCTCGGCCACCCGCGGCGCCCAGCGGCGCGCCAGTTCCTTGAGGGTGCTGACATCGAGATTCCTGTAGTGAAAGTAGGCTTCGAGTTCGGGCATCAGACGCGCCATGAAACGGCGATCCTGGCAGATGGAATTGCCGCACATCGGCGAGACGCCGGCCGCAACGTGCTTCTCCAGGAAAGCGATTGTCCGTCGCTCGGCTTCGGGCAGATCGATCTCCGACTCAAGACAGCGGCGCACGAGCCCGGACTCGGTATGCGTGCGCGTGTTCCATTCGTCCATGCCCTCGAGCATCGCCCGAGGCGTGGCGATCGCCAGTTCCGGCCCGACGGCCACCTCGGCAAGATCGGCATCGGTCACCAGCGTGGCGATTTCGATGATCGTGTCGGCGGCCGGGTCAAGGCCGGTCATTTCCAGGTCGATCCAGATCAGGTAGTTGTCGTTCATGCCCGGGCGGGGAGTTGCAAAACCGGCTTCGCACTATACCAGCCCGGACGTTGCGCATGACCGCTGGCGCTGTCCGTCTTGTTCAGGCGCACGCCAATCATGGGGCAGCCGCGGTCGACGGTGAACTGAAGCCGGTCCACTTCCCACGCCGAATCGAACGCCCCCTGCCCGGCGATCTCGTCCGGATCGACAACGCCGGAACCCTGACCGAGGTTCTCGAGCGACGAAACCTCTTCGGCCGCGGCGATAATCGCGGCCGCTTTCGCCCGATTGCCGCCAATCTCGACCGCGCGGTGATCGTTATCGCAGCCGAACCGGCACCCAGCCGGGACCTGCTGCACCGCTACCTCGCCGCCTGCCTCATACGCGAGATTGAACCGCTGATCGTGGTCAACAAGTCCGATCTCCCGCGGCCCGAGCAGCCGCCATTTACCGAACTCGACCAACTTGCCGAACTCGGCTTTGCCTCGATCGAGGCACGCTGCCAGCCGGACCTGGACGTCGCGTCGCTCGAAGCAAGGATTCGCTCGGGCGTCACCCTGCTTGCCGGCCAGTCCGGCGTCGGCAAGTCGTCGCTGCTCAATGCGCTCATTCCGGACCTGGAAGCCCGGACCAGGCAGCTGTCACGGGTCACCGGCAAGGGCAGACACACAACCACCACGGCCACGGCCCACCCCTACGCGGACGGAGGCTGGCTGATCGATACGCCCGGGGTATGGGAGTACGGGCTCTGGAAAATGGACGCCAGGACGCTGGAGCGCGGCTTCCCCGAATTCTCGGAGCACGCCGCCGCCTGCCGCTTCCGCGACTGCCGCCACCGCTCCGAGCCGGGTTGCGGCGTCATCGCCGCCGTCGAATCGAGCGCCCTGCCCGCCTTCCGCCACGAAGCCTGGCTGCGCCTGCTGGCCGAGCAGGAGCGATTGGGTCGGTAGTCGGTAGTCTGTGGTCTGCACCTCTGACGACAGACTACAGTCCTACCATGGCAATTCCTCGCCATTGGCGTGGCGGAAGCTGCCGGTCGTTTCCATGCTCAGCTCGTCGATGCGCTCGACCAGGCCGGCAGCCGCCTCGGCGGGATCAACGTGCCCCTGACCGCCGGTCATGTCCGTGCGAACGAAGCCCGGGTGCAACAGGCCGACGGCAATCTCCCGGTCCCTGAGCTCGTGAGCCAGGGTCACCCCGGCCATGTTCACGGCGGCCTTGGACATGCGATAGGCCCAGGCGCCTCCGGAACCGTTGTCGGCGATGGAACCGACCCGCGAAGAAACGATCGCCACCTTGCCCCCGTCGTTGAGGTGATTGAGCAGGGCGCGCGTCACGCGCAGGGGTCCGAGGGAGTTGACTTCATACTGGGCCCGCCAGTTGTCGATTTCATCCTCGATGCTGTCCAGACTCGAAGGAATCAGGAGGCCGGCGTTGTTGACCAGCAGGTCGATCCGCGTGCCTCTCAGGCGGTTGGCCAGGTCCTCCAGGCTCGCGCGATCAGTGATGTCGATGCCCTCCTCGACCTGGGCGTCGAGCGCCTTGAGATCGGGTGACGCCTCACGGCAGACGGCGATGATTCGGTAACCCCGATCGCCGAGCTGGCGGGCCAGTTCGAGCCCGATACCGCGATTTGCACCAGTAATTACGGCTGTTTTCATGATTGCGAGAGTCCGCTTTGGGTCCGGCCCTTATGCTACTATTTTTGCGCGTACGTTTAGTCTTGCTGTGAAAATCACTGCAGGCCGTGAGGGCACTACCAGAGGAACTGCCATGATGCGAAGAATACCGGGCAAGCTGGTTTTGGGGGCGGCTTTGATTGGAATGACGGGGATCGCCATGGCCGGCGATGTGCTGTTGATCGAAAAGGTCGAGGAGCGCATGATGCGCGACCTCCCTCAGAACGGGCTCACCAAGGCCCGGGTCGAGGAGCGCTACGGCGCACCCGAAGAAAAGCATGCGGCCGTGGGTGAGCCGCCGATCACGCGCTGGGTCTACGACGATTTCAACGTCTTTTTCGAATACAACCTCGTCATTGAAAGCGTGCTCCACCACGACGCCATCGTTCGAGAGGCCGAGGCTCGGCGCTAGCCCTGGAAGCCGCGAGCAGTCATGTCGCATACCGACTACCGTCTTCCGGCGGAATGGGAGACCCAGAGCGCAACCCTGCTCGCCTGGCCGGCAGACGATTCCGACTGGCACCATAGCCTGGAAGCCATACGGGACGAATACCGGGCATTGATCGAAGCCACACTGGCTTTCCAGCCGGTCGTCCTGCTGCACTCCGCCGGCGAATCCGGCCCGGAAGGGCTGCCCCGGCGGCCCGACCTGCATCGCCTGCCGATGCGCTACAACGACACCTGGTGCCGCGACTACGGCCCGATCACCCTGGTATTTTCCGGGTATCGTCTGGCGCTCGATTTCTACTTCAACGGCTGGGGTGGCAAGTATCCGGCCTCGCTGGACAACCGCGTCAATACGCACCTGTCGCGCCACGACCTTTTCGACCGGATGCAGTTCCGCCAGTACCTCTTCGAACTCGAGGGCGGCGCCATTGACAGCGACGGTCGCGGTCGCCTGCTGGTCAACTGGCATTGTCTGAGCATGCGCCATCCCCATCTTGACAAGGGCGAGATCGACTTCGAACTGCATAACCTGCTCAATGTGGACAAGGTCATGGGCATCGATCTCGAGCCCATGACGGGCGACGACACCGACGGTCACATCGACACCCTGGCACGGTTTGCCGACCACGACACCATCGTCTTCCAGACCCAGTCGCAGGCGAAGCGCTCGAATCGGCTACGAGGCCAGCTGGAGGCGTTGCGTACGCGCGACGATGCCGAATACCGCTTGATCGCCCTGCCCCACCCCGACGATATCGGTGACGATCTGCCTGCCAGTTACGCCAACTTCCTGTTCGTCAACGGGGGCTGCCTGGTCCCCGCCTACGGCAGTCGACATGATGAGCGTGCATGCGACATCATGGCCGAACTCCTGCCTGACAGAGTGGTGGTATCCATACCGGCAGCCACGATGATCACCCAATCAGGCGGTCCGCATTGCGCCAGCATGCACATCCCGGCGGCACTCGGATGAGCACACGCCAACTCGACATCGCCCTTATCCAGCACGCCATGGGGCCGGAGGCCGAAGACAACCGAGCCACCACGGCCAGCGGCATCGCCGAGGCGGCCGAACTGGGCGCCGAACTGGTCGTGCTGCCGGAACTGCATGCCAGCGAGTATTTCTGCAAATACCAGGACCCGGCCCTGTTCGACCTGGCCGAGCCACTCGACGGACCCACCGCGCGAATGCTCTCGCACGCGGCAGCCGATCACGGCGTGGTGGTGGTCGGGTCGATTTTCGAGCATCGGGCGGCCGGGCTTGCGCACAATACCGCACTCGTGTTCGAACGCGACGGCAGCCTGGCCGGCATCTATCGCAAGATGCACATACCCGACGATCCCGGCTACAACGAAAAGTTTTACTTCACGCCGGGCGACCTGGGCTTCGAACCCATCGATACCTCGGCAGGAAGACTGGGCGTCCTGGTGTGCTGGGATCAGTGGTACCCGGAAGCGGCCCGGCTGATGGCCCTCGCGGGCGCGGAAGTTCTGCTGTATCCAACCGCGATCGGTCTCGACCCCGACGACGAGGAACCCGAACAGCTCCGTCAACTCGATGCCTGGCGCACAATCCAGCGGGCCCACGCAGTGGCCAACGGGATCCCGGTCGCCACCTGTAATCGGGTCGGTTTCGAACCCGACCGCTCGGGCGGAGAGCGAGAGGCGGAATTCTGGGGCCACAGCCTGGTCGCCGGCCCGCAGGGCGAGATTCTCGCCGAGGCCGGCAGCGAAGCGGAAGTCGTTTTCGCCCGGGTCGATCTCGGCCGCTCCGAGGAAGTCCGGCGCATCTGGCCCTTCCTGCGCGATCGGCGCATCGACGCCTATGGCGATCTTCTCAAGCGCTGGCGAAACTGAGCGGCAGCCGGGATCCATGGGCGCGCGCTTCGTCATTCTGACCTGGCATTCCATCCGGGTGCTCGACAACACCCCGGCGGAGAACGACCTGATCGCGTTCAGTGACAACCTCGCGCTGCTCGACAGGCTCGGCTGGACCATCCTGCCGCTATCCGACGCGCTTCGCCGCCTGGCAACGGGCGACTTGCCCGAGCGAAGCGTGGTGTTGACCCTGGATGATGGCTCGATCATGGACTTCCATGATTTCGAACATCCCACTTGCGGCCCGCAAGAAAGCATCTACAACCGCCTTCGGGCCTTCGCCCAATCCCCCGCCATCGGGCCGCGCCATCGCGTTCACGCCAGCACCTTCGTGATTGCCTCGCCCGAGGCGCGCGAAGAGCTCGACCGGAAAACCACCCTCGATCTGGGCGTCTGGCCGGACGACTGGTGGTCGGCCGCGAACGCCAGCGGCCTGATGTCAATCGAAAGCCACAGCTGGGATCACAACCACGATGCGCTGGCCCGCACAGCCCAGCGGGACAACCGCCGCGGCGACTTCAAGCTGATCGACACACCCGCCGAATGCCGCGCCGAGATCGACCAGGCCAGCGACTACATCGAGCATCGCGCCGGTCGCCGCCCGCGCTTTCTGGCCTACCCCTACGGCCAGGCCAGCGACTACCTGGTCAATGATTACCTGCCCCGCCACGCCGGGAATCTCGGCCTGGAAGCAGCGCTGGGGTGCGAGCCGGCCCCCGTCACTGCAGGAAGCAATCGCTGGATGCTGCCACGCTATGTCTGCGGCCACGACTGGACCAGTGATCAGGAACTCGAGCGCCTGCTCAATGAGGCGGCTCCGAAACTGACCGCGTCAACGATCACCGGCTAAATCGGTGGCTTGCTGTTACGGCTCAACGCCGGTTGAAGTACCAAATCACAAGCACCAAATTTCAAACAATTCCCAATGAACGAAATTTCAATGACCCAAACCGGGCCGCCGGCGAGATCATGCGGTTTGCCGCAATCCCGGGTCAGATCGGCCCTTATTGACCTCGCATATGGGTGCTTGAAATTTGGGATTCTTCAAGCCCGATCCATAGCCAAAAGGCGAGTAGTTTGCGGATCCCCTATCCGGGACTCGAAAGCGCGGCGTCCTTCCATTCAAAAGGGACCCAACTCGTATACCGCCTCGGTCAGTGCCTGCTTGCGCTGCGCTTCGATCGGTCGATGAAAATGAGCGAGCAGGTGCTTGTACCGGGTGTACTCGAATCCGGCTTGCAGGTCCACTTCTTCGGCGCGGGCGTCCCCGCAGTAGCCGAAAAAAGCCTCGAAGTCCCCGGCCATTCGCGTGAAGGCATGACGCAGGAGCGAATAGAGGACACCGCCGGCTTCGCGGATGGCCGCGGCGTGCCCGGCGTCGACATGCGCAAAGGCCCGGCCGTCCGTGCAGCCTCCTCCGACCAACGCGACCGTTTCATGCCGACCGATCTGCAGGTATCCCAGGGGCACGAATCGAAACGGCCCGGCCCGATAGCAGCCGATGAGGTGCCGACCGCGATCGGGCAGTTCATGGCCCAGCTTGTGGCGAAAAATCTCGCCGGCGAGAAAGTCGCCGTCGCTGACCTCCACGACGCGATAGAAATCCTGCAAACGAGTCACGGTTGATCCCCGCCTACCAGTGGATACCGCGCATGAGCGAAGCGAAGGCCACCTGCTCCTGGGTCGGCTGGACTTCACCTTCGTCCTCGCGCCCCTTGGCGGCCGCCGAGTCCGGGAACATCCGGAACGCGGAATTCATCACGATCTCCGCGATCTTGGGCGTTGTGGCGTGCAGGACCTGGGAAAAGATGCCCAACCTGGTCGCGATCCGCTGCGGCCGGTAGATGACCGCCTGCTTGATCATGTCGGCGGCATCCTCGGGCGTGATGGTCGGTACGTGCTCGTAGATCTTGGTCGGCGCGATCATCGGCGTGCGTACAAGGGGCATGTTGATGGTGGTGAACGACACCCCGGTATCGGCAAACTCCGAAGCCGCGCAACGCGAAAATGCATCCAGGGCCGCCTTGGACGCGACGTAGGCTGAAAACCGTGGTGCGTTCGAGAGCACGCCGATCGACGAAATATTGATGACCTGTCCGCCGCCACGCTCGACCATCACGGGCAGGAACCCCATGATCAGCTTCAAAGAACCGAAATAGTTGAGCTGCATGAGGCGCTCGTAATCGTGGAAGCGGTCGTAGGAAAGCTGGATGGAACGGCGAATCGAGCGGCCCGCGTTGTTGACCAGGATATCGACCGCGCCATGGTCGGCCAGCACTTGCTCGATCAGCTTCTCGCCCTGCTTCATGTCGGCAAGGTCGGCGGTGTAGTAGAAGGCCTTCCCGCCGTCGGCCTCGATTTCGGCCTGGGTCTCCTTCAGGCCCTCCTCGCCGCGCGCGACAATCACGACCTTGGCGCCGGCCTGCCCCATCATCAAGGCGGTGGCCTTTCCGATACCTGAGGAAGCGCCGGTGATCAAAACGATCTTGTCGCGCACCTGCCCCGACAGTGACCGGTCGATGAACAACTCCGGATCGAGGTGACGTTCCCAGTAGTCCCAGAGCACCCAGGCATAATCTTCCAGCGGCGGCACTGAAATACCCGAACCCTTGAGCGCCTTTTCCGCATCGCGATTGTCGAAGCGCGTGGGGTAGCTGAAAAAGCTGAGCATGTCCTTCGGAATGCCGAGATCCTCGAGCACCTGCTTGATGATCCGGCGTACCGGCGGAAGCATGGTCAGCCCCTGCTTGACCGGGGCCGGAATGAAACTGAACAGCCGTGCATCGATGCGCATCGACATCAGCGGCGCATGCGCGGCTTCGGCAAACAGGTTCATCACCTCGCCGATGCGCTTGGGGTTGGGATCGGTCAGGTGAAAACACTGGCCGTCGAGCTTGGGCTTGTGGGCGATGTGATCCATGGCCTGGGCGACGAAGTCGACCGGCACGATATTGATGCGGCTACCCTCCAGGCCGAGCGTCGGCACCCAGGGCGGCAGCATGCGACGCATTTTCTGAATCAGCTTGAAGAAATAGTAGGGGCCGTCGATCTTGTCGATCTCGCCGGTCTTCGAGTGACCGACGACGATACCCGGCCGGTAGATCCGCCAGGGAACGGAACATGTCCGGCGCACCAGGCCCTCTGACTCGTGCTTGCTCCGAAAGTACGGGTGCTGCAGTCCCGTCGCCTCCTCGAACATGTCTTCCCGGAAAGTGCCCTGGTAGAGGCCGGCAGCCGCTATCGATGAAGTGTGGTGGAAACGCTTGGCATTGATCTTTTCGGCCAGCTCGATGGCGTGCCTGGTGCCACCGATATTGGCCGCCTCATTGCTTTCGGCATCCGCCGCCAGGTCATAGACTGCGGCCAGGTGGAAGAAATGCCTGACCTTCCCCTTGAGCTGCTCAACATCCGCCTTGCCGACGCCGAGTGCCGGCTTGGTCAGGTTACCGGTCACCGCCACCAGGCGCCGCTTGTGATCCGGCCAGCGTTCTTCGACGAGCTTGTTGAACTTGGTCTTCGAACCCCGCCGCACCAGCACGTAGATCGTTCCCTTGCGCCTGACGAGCTGGTCGATCAGATTGCGGCCGATAAATCCGGTCCCCCCGGTGACGAAATAGCTCATTTCTGGCACTCCCTGCGACGTGGTTGTGATCAGCCCCAAAGATACCGACTCAATTCCCATTCCGCCACCATCCAGCGCCGGAATCGAAGCGTTGACCCGTTTCGGGCGGCATGCTAGAAAGACCGATACTGGCGACCATAAAGGGAAAACGACTCGATGAGCGACCTGGAGACACGCTTCAAGCAGGCAGCCGACGATGCCCAGAATCTTGACCAGCGTCCGGACAACGACACACTGCTCAAACTCTACGCGCTGTACAAACAGGGTTCGAAAGGAGACGTCTCCGGGGAAAAGCCGGGGTTTTTCGACTTCGTCGGCGTGGCCAAGTACGAAGCCTGGGAGAAACTGCAGGGCATGGATGCCGACGAGGCGAAGCAGAAATACATCGACCTGGTCGAGTCCCTGAAAAGCTGAGTCTGCCTTCCCGGCCGCGACAGGAATGAGCCGGAACACGCGTGAACGCATTCAGGGCGTCGCCCTGACCCTGTTCAATGAACTGGGTGAGCCGCACGTTCCCACCAACCGGATTGCCGATGAACTCGAAATCAGCCCCGGCAATCTGCATTATCACTTCCGCACCAAGGGTGACCTGATCCAGGCGCTGTTCGAATCCTTCGAACACCGCATGCTGGATCTGCTGGCCACACCCGATTCACGCAATGTCCACGTCGAGGATATCTGGTTTTTCCTGCACCTGGTATTCGAAACCATCGGCGAGTATCGCTTCATCTACCGTGACCTGACCGACCTTTGCGGACGCTTCCGCAACCTGCAGCAACGTTTCCAGGCCATCATCAAATTGTCGATGCAGACAGCCCGCCACCTGAGTGAAGGCCTGGCCGATCAGGGGCAACTCGAGGCGAGCCCCGAAGAGTTGGACGCACTTGTCCGCAACATCGTGCTGGTCTCGACCTTCTGGCTGTCCTTCGACCAGGTCGCCGAGCGCAACGCAGAGCCGCAACCGGATCGTGCTGCTTGGCAGGTGATGAGCCTGATTGGTCCGTATTTGGTCGGGGAGGCGCGGGAGGAGTTGTCGGAGCTGGCCAGGGCGTATCGCCGGGAATAGAAAAAAAGAAAATAGTGAATAGAAAATAGAGGGTGACCCTGTCGGCCACTGCGGCGTTGCTGCGGCCGCGATCCACCTTTCCTTTTTTCTATTTTCTATTTTCTAACCCCATTTTCTTTTTTCTAGAAGGCGAATCTCCAGCATCTCGCTCAAAGCCTTAACCAGGCGCATCCCAGCCCGCACGGCCATCAGCCAGACAAAAAAAGACCCGGACAGGGTCCGGGTCGAAGGAGCAGCGGTTCCGGGCCGAGGGAGGGAGCCCGGGCTGCTTCGGGGTAGTCTGGAGAAGTCGACTACTGCACCTCAGGAAGCGCTCTTGCTCTCGGCAGGCTTGCTGGCGGCCTTCTTGCTGGCCGTCTTCTTGCTGCCTCCGCCGGCAGACTTCTTCTGCTGCTGGGAAAGTGTGCGAACCTCCTTGTTCAACTCGGCGACACGATTGCTGAGCTGGGTGATTTCGTCGGAGGTCGGTACACCCAGGCGAGACAGGGCACGAGCGACGCGCTGCTCGAATACCTTCTCAAGCTTGTCCCAGTTGCTCTGGGCCGATTCGCGCACCTTGCCGACTCGGTTTTCGACGTCGTCGCGCACACCGCTGACGGTGTCAGTGGCCGCCTTGCGGCCCCGGCCTTCGAGCTTGCTGCCTTCCTTGACCAGGCGTTCGAACATCTTGTTGCTTTCACCCACAACTCGGCTGCTGGTTTGCTCGACGGTCTTGCGACTTTGATCGAACAGCTTCTCACCTTCCTGCTGCGCCATTGCGAAAGCGCCCAAGCCGGCCAACCAGATCTCGTGGGCGTAGTCCTGAACCTGTGAAGTGGCAGTCTTGCGCGCGGCGGTCTTGCGGGTTGCCGTCTTGCGCGTTGCAGTCTTCTTGGCCACCTTCTTCTTGGCGACCTTCTTCTTGGCAGTCTTCTTAGCCATGTCTCTGCTCCTTTCTCCGCCGCTTGGCGGATGTCACGTGGATTTCAGTTGTAAGATAGGCCGAATTTCTAGAGCAGGCACACTAATCATGGATACCGCCAGCTGGGCCGCCTTCCCGCATGCCAACAAGACGCTTCAGTACCCCGGTGACAAGCTTGTCCAGGCCTGGGATGAGCTCCATCGCGGCGACGCTGAACCGCTCCCGGAAGATTCCGCCATCCTCGAGGCTTGGCGCCGATTTCACGCTGGCGACTTTGCCCAAGCGGTGGACCTGGCGGACAGCACCGGCCTCGAGGCGCATGCCGTGGCCAACAAGGCAAGCGGTATCTACGCCGACTACCTTGAAGAAGACGAGGACACCCAGGTGGCCATCTATCAGGAGGGTATCCGGCGCGCCGAGGCGGCGATTCGAAAGTGGGATGACGACGCCAACGCTCACTACTTTCACGCCTTCCTGCTCGGCCGCTACAGCCAGAGCATTTCGATCGGCCGGGCCCTGACGCAGGGTATCGGCGGCAAGGTACGCGATTCGCTCGAGAATGCCCTGTCGCTGGCTCCCGACCACGCCGAAGCCCATACCGCACTCGGGCTCTATCACGCAGAGATCATAGGCAAGGTCGGCAGGATGGTCGGCAAGCTCACATACGGCGCCACTACCGAAAAGGCGCTCGAACATTTCGAGCAGGCCCTGAAACTGACTCCCGAGGCGCCGATCGCACACATCGAGTACGGCAACGGTCTGCACCTGCTGTTCGGTGACGACCGCCTGGACGACTCCAACGCCGCTTATGAGAAGGCCGCAACCATCAAGCCCATCGATGCCATGCAGAAGCTGGATGTGGAGTTTGCGAAGGCGAGCGTGTGAGGGGGCGCCGACTCAATCATTGGGGCGCCCATTGATCAGCTGACCTAATCACGCAGTGGTGACCAGAAAATAGAAAAAAGTAAATAGAAAAAAGTGAAAAGAAGTACTCCACGAGGCCTGATCGAGGACCGCCTCTATTTTCTATTTACTATTTTCTTGCCACTACTGGCACGGCACCTACGGACAGCCGAGCCCCCTGCTTCGGCAAGCCACTTAAATCCCCTCCCCATCGATCCACTCATGCACCATCTCGGCCATCTCCGGGTGGGGCGGCTCTTCCTGCGGGCCCAGCAGCATGGCCAGGTGCAGCAGGTTTTCGAATTCACGGCCGAAGTTGACCACGACATTGTGCGGGTCGGGCACCAGCTTGTTGTCGGTAATCAACCCCGAGAACACCTTGCCGTTGTAGCTGATGATGCTGATGCCCATGCCCACCGATCCGTTTTGCGGAACCCAGACCATCATTTCGCGAATTCTGGCGCCGGCCATGTAAAGCGGTGCCTGCGGACCGGGCACATTGGTCAGGACGGAAGAGGCCTTGCGACTGAATAAGTCGAGCGCGGGTTTCTGCAAGGACGCCGGGCCCATACCGAGCGCGGCTAGAAGACCCAGGGACATCATTGCCTGCCTGGAATTCTTGAGTTCATGCATGAGGTCGGCCACGCGGTAGACTCGGGCCAACGGATTGTCCTCTGCGACCGGCAGCTCGAGGAACACCAGGCCGAAATGGTTGCCGAGCTCGCGAGCATGCTCCAGTGGTCGCAGGTTCACCGGGACCGTGGCACGCATGGTGACCTCCGACGGGTCGTCGCCACATTCGACCATGTAGCGATGCAGCGCCCCGCTCATCACCGCAATGAGCACATCGTTGACGGTGCAGCCCAGCGCCTTGCCGACGGCCTTGACCTCCTCGAGATCGATTGGCTCGGCCCAGGCGACGTTCTTGCGCACGCCGAGCTCCCCCTTGAAACGTGACGGCGGATCGTCCGGCAGCAGCAACACATTGATCAGTTCGGCGCTCAGGTCAGTGGCGATCCCGGCGTAATCGCCCGCCAGATGGGGCTCGCGAAACACCTGCGCGACCTCCTCCAGCATCTTGTAGCTTAAATGGCTCACTGCGTCGATTCCCTCCCGCGCCGGAGCCATCAGCCGTCGGAATATGTTCGATTCCGCCGCCCGCCGCTTCTTCCAGCGCTCGGGGCTGATTTGCCGCAGCGACTTGTCGGGATCGGACTCGGTCAGTGACAGCAGCACCTCCACCAGCGCGATGCCGTCTGCATAACAGTGGTGAATGCGGCTGATGACCGCCGGACCGCCCGCGTAGTTCTCGACCAGGTGGAACTGCCAAAGCGGCTTCGTCTTGTCCAGGGGGGTCGAGGCAAGCTGGGAGACCAGCTCCTCGAGCTCCACCTTGCCGGCGTCGCCGGGAAGCGCGGTGCGCACGATGTGGGCGCTGGGCTCGAAAAGCTCGTCGGTTTCCCACCAGCAACCTCGAGCGGATTCCACAGCCTTCTGGCGAAATCGGCGAAAAGCCAGAAAACGGTTGACCAGTACATCGCGAAACGCCTCGAAGTCGACCGGCTCATCGAGCATGATCACACCGGTGATCATCATCAGATTCGTCGGCTGCTCCATCCGCAGCCAGGCGATATCGACCTTGGAAATGGGTTCCCGCTGCACTCCCGTCACGTGCTCATGTCCCTGCTGTTGTCGTGGCTCGATTCTTCCACGCCCACCACCCCGGGTCAATTTGATCCCCTTTCACCAACAAGCGCACTTCACACTTGAAATGGGTCAATGCACCTGTCTCTGGCCGACCTGCTGGGCCGCGTTGCCTGCCAGATCGTAAGGCAGTTTGATCTGGTCGAGCCCGAATTGCTTGAAAATCGGCTGGAGCTGGTGGTGAATGAGGGGGTAGAGCTGCCTGGTCAGGGTGCCGTGATTTTCCTTGAACGTCTCGAACCCGACCGGCTCACCCCGAAACTGTTCGTAGACCACTTGCAGGACCAACTCGATCGTGAACAGTGGCTGGTCGGGGTTGTCCGATTCCCTGTTTCCCCGGCATTTCAGGCGGGCAGTCACCTGATACTGGGGCAGCTCACCCTCGTAAGGCATCTCCAGCGGCGTGAGCTTGAGTTCCACCTTGGCGCTGAACGGCTCGTCAGGCGACACGATTTCCCGCAGGTCCGCATTGAGGCGCGTTACCTGGGTGTGCGCAAGGGAAAAATGGTCTAGCAGGTTGATCATGAAACATCCACAGGGGCGGAACAAGTACAGAAGATGGCCTTGATCTCGATGCGTTTCAAGATTCAGGCCCCAGACCGGAAAGGAAAGCGCCCGCACGGTGGCGGGCGCTTTCGACTCCGTCAACGCCGTCAAAAGTTCATGGCGTGAAGGTCGTGCTATCCACGGCGCTCGACTGACCACCGCTTTCGCCGAAGCTCAGCGGCAGGTAGTCGTTGACGAGCCACAGACGCAACTGGTTGGTGTAGAAGGGACTCACCAGTACACCGCTGCGACCACCGGGCAGAACCTCCGATACGTTTGGCGTGCCGGGCGTCATCTCGGCAACCGTGCGACGCGCCGGGCCGGATCCAAACATGAAATCGTTGACCCCATCGGCCCGAACGCTGTGCGAGGCGGCATCGACCGTCTGGTAGCCACCCGCTCGTGCCACGCCGGGCAGGCCCTCACCCACGTCGCTCAGGCCGCCGCCGTTGGGTACGTTGAACGGATCGCTGCCCAGGGGATGACTGAAGACGATGCGGTGCAGCTTGCCCCAGCGATAGTCGCTCTGGTCGGTAGAGTTGGCGAACGCCGGTGCGAACTCGTCGCTGGCCAGCAGCTCGAGCGACTGCGCCAGACTGGCGAGCAGAATCGTGTCTCGCGCCGAGGCCATGTCCGGGGCTTCCTCGACATTGAAAAACGGCACGCCTGAAGCGCCAAAGCCGCCATTTTCATCAAAGTTGGCCAGCAGGTTATGGAATGCGCGCAGGGCGTCGCTCGAACCCGGTCGATGGTCGCCAAGCTGCAGGGCCTCGAGCGTGGCATCGATCGTGTTACCGATCACCTGGCCGCGCCAGACCGAGTAGATGGTGGCCGCCACGCTGTTGGCAACTTCCTCGGCCGAAGGCTCACCACTACCGGCCGGGCTGCCGGGATCCCAGCCTGCGGCCAGGCCCGTAGGCGTGGAGAAATCCCATTCGGCCAGACGACCGATGGCTTCCTGCACACCCGGATCGAGGGCGAACTGCGCCAGTCCGGGCCAGGCATCCTCCCCGGTGGCGTTTTCGAAGGCCTCGAGAATATGGGGCACCAGCAGTTCGGCATCGAACATCTGGTTGTTGGCCTGCAGGGCCTTCATCTGATCAACGCTGACCGGACCGGCGGCGATCATGTCCTGCAGTTCCCGATCGATGCGCGCCATGCGCAGTCCCGAGTAGGACGGGTTGAGGTAATAGATGCCGTTGCCGTCCGGACGCAGTTGGTTGAGCGGGTTGTTATCCAGCGTGGTACCCACCGGATCGTTGTTGGCGTTGGCGATGTAGCCCCAGGGCGGATTGACCACGTGCGGCATTTCCGACTTCGGCAGCGAGGCGAACGGCGCTGCCCGCGGCGAGTCTTCGTTGGCGGGCAACCAGTCGTGGCCGAGGGCGCCCGAGCCGTCGCGAAGCAGGAATGGCGGAACGCCGCCGCCGACGTTGTTGTTTTGCAGGTCTTCGCGCAGTGGCACCGCGCCGGTGGTGAAATAGGCGATGTTGCCCTCGACGTCGGCGTAGGCGACGTTCTGTGAGCCGAAGGTCCAGTTGTCGATGGCCGCCCGGAATTCCTCCATATTGCTGGCACGCTCGAACCCGCGCAAGGTGCTCAGTTCGAACGTCGCGCCCCAGCCGGCGTACTGCACCGAAATCGCGGAACTGGCATCGGGCTGAGCGACGATGGGGCCATTGTTACGACGCGGCACAAGGAAGGTGATGCCACCGGCATCGTAGCCGACGTTGGCCCGATTGACGTTGTCCATTTCGCCGTCGCCGACGCCGTTGACGAAATAGCTCTGGAAAGCATAGAGCACAGACTCTTCGCCGTCTTCGTGAACGGTGTGCGTGGGCAGGCCGTAGCTGTTGGTCAGGATGTCTTCCTGGAAGTAGTCGGTGACGTCGATATTGTGATTGGTCAGCCCCCAGCAGATGTTGAGGTTGCAGCCCAGCAGCGTGAGCGGCGTTCCGGGCGGGTTCACACCGCTGACGACCCGTTCTTCGTCACGGATGACAATATTCTCGTTGATCATCAGCGCCGGCATGTCCAGGCCCAGGTGGGGATCGTTGGCCATGACCGGGAAACCGCTTTCGGTGTGTTCGCCCGAAACGACCCACCAGTTCGAACCGGCACGGTTCTCGGCCCGGCCGACGGTCGTGCCCAGCAGCGGGATGTTGCGGACACGCTCCATGTAGCTGCTCAGGCTGTCGACGACTGCATCGTCGAGCTGCGGTACGTTCTGCCAGCCACCTGATGCAGAAGATTCGCCGCCTTCCGACTGCAGGCTCGGCTCTTTCGAGCCGGGGACCTGAACGATGCCGGCGGACTCGAAGAAATTCGGAATACTGAGGCGATCATCCATGGGCGCGCTGCGCGAGAGATCCTCGGAAAACAGCGCCATGCCGTCGAAACCGGCTGCGTCGCCGACCCCCTGGTAGTTGGCCAGTCGGATGGTGCGATCGACCACGCCGGAGTCGAACGACAGCTGGAATGCCAGCAGCTTGCCGATAATGAGCGAATCCACCGGCGACCAGCGTTCGACCTGGGTCAATTCCAGGGCGCCGTATTCCGGCGGCAGCTGATCGGCCGCGGCCAGGAAGGCGTTGACGCCGTCGGAATACGCCTTGACCCAGGCCTTCTCGTCGGCGTTCATGTGCTGCCAGGTTTCGAGCGCTCCGCGCCGCAGTCCCAGCGTACGCAGTTCGATGTCGCTGCTCAGCGCGCCTTCGCCCAGCAACTCGGCCAGGGTACCGGACGCGACCCGCCGCAGGTAATCCATCTGGAAGAGTCGATCGCGCGCGTGCAGGAAGCCGCGCACGTAGTTGACGTCGTGCTCGGTGTCGCCGACGATCGTCGGTATGCCGTTGGCATCGGTATGAACCGTCACCGGCGCGGAAAGGGCCGGCATCGGCACCGACTGCGCATTGAGGCCGGCAGCCAGCGCCAGTCCGCCGACGAGTGTGATCAGTTTTTTCATCCTCGAGTACCCCTGATTGTTGTGTTAAAGCAAAAGTGATTATGGCATAAACGCCCCGATAGCCTCCGAATTGGCGGCATTTGCCACTTTTCCCGTCCTGAAGCCGCCCAGGCGCGAAGGTGACAGGGTGTTTCCTCCCGCCGGTTCGAAGCGCTTATAATACGCCCCCGTTTCGGAGTGGCCGGCCGGCGCTCCGGGATCCGGAAAATCACAAAGAGAGGATTCGTCATGGCGCAGACCGCCGCCGCCTTCAAGGTGGATTATTTCCAGTTTCTCAAGCCCGACGGCAAGCTGGTCGAGGACCAGCAGGTGCCGGCGCTGGCGAAGGACTTCGATAGGCTGACCGAGCTCTACAAGCTGATGGTGCTCACGCGCAGCTTCGACAAGAAGGCCGTTGCCCTGCAGCGTACCGGCAAACTCGGCACGTATGCGTCAAGCCTGGGGCACGAAGCCGCCCACGTGTCCATCGGCGCGGCCATGAAGGAAGAGGACTGTTTCGCTCCCATGTACCGCGAGTACGGCGCACAGTTCTATCGCGGCGTGAAAATGTCGGAGGTTCTCCTCTACTGGGGTGGCGACGAACGCGGCAGCGATTTCAGCGGACCCGAACACGATTTCGCCTGGTGCGTACCCATCGCCACGCAGTGCCTGCACGCTGCCGGTGCTGCCATGGCCTTCAAGCTCAAGAAGGAAGAGCGCGTGGCCGTGACCGTCGTCGGCGACGGCGGCTCCTCCAAGGGTGACTTTCTCGAGGCCATCAACGCCGGCAGCGCCTGGAAGCTGCCGCTGGTGCTGGTCATCGTCAACAATCAGTGGGCCATCTCGGTGCCGCGCAAGAAGCAGAATACCGCCGCGACGCTGGCGCAGAAGGGCATTGCCGGCGGCCTGCCCAGCATCCAGGTCGACGGCAACGACCTGATCGCGTGCCTGTGGGCCATGGACAAGGCGATCAACGCCGCGCGCCGGGGAAAGGGTGCTTTCGTCATCGAGATGCTCACCTACCGCCTAAGCGACCACACCACGGCCGACGATGCCCGTCGCTACCGTCCCAGCGACGAAGTCGACGAAGCCTGGGACAAGGAACCGCTGTCACGCCTCAAGACCTACCTGGTCGAACAGGGTGCCTGGAACGAAGAGCAGGAAGAGGAATTGCTGGGTGAGTGCAAGCAATGGGTGCAGCAGGCAGCGGACGAGTACCTCGAGATGATCGAGAACGATCCGCAGCCCGTGACGGCCATGTTCGATTACATGTTCAAGGAGTTGCCGCACGACCTGATCGAACAGCGCAGCTACGCGCAGGACTACGCCGAGGACGGAGGGCAGCACTGATGGCAGCGATTACCCTGATTGACGGGATCACCATGGCGCTCGCGCGGGCCATGGAAGAAGACCCGGCCGTGGTCATGTTTGGCGAGGACGTCGGCGTCAACGGCGGCGTCTTCCGGGCCACCGCCGGCCTGTACGACAAGTTCGGCGAGGAACGCGTCATCGATACTCCTCTGGCCGAAGTGATGATTGCCGGGATGAGCGTCGGCATGGCCGCCCAGCACATGAAACCGGTTGCCGAGGCCCAGTTCTGCGGCTTTACCATGCCGATGATCGACCACATCATGTGCCACGCCGGCCGCCTGCGCAATCGAACCCGTGGCCGGATGAGTTGCCCGATGGTGCTGCGTTTTCCTTCCGGCGGCGGCATTCACGCACCGGAACATCATTCCGAAAGTCCCGAAGCACTGTTCGCCCACATGCCGGGGGTTCGGGTCGTGATCCCCTCCTCCCCGTCGCGCGCCTACGGGCTGATGCTGGCGGCCATCCGCGATCCCGATCCGGTCATCGTCATGGAACCCAAGCGCATCTACCGCTGGCAGAAGGAAGAAGTGGCCGACGACGGTGAAGAACTGCCGATGGACGTCTGCTACACCCTCCGCGACGGCAACGACATCACCCTGGTCACCTGGGGTTCGATGGTCAAGGAGACCCAGGAGGCCGCCGATCAGCTCGAAGAGCAGGGACTGAGCGTCGAGGTCATCGACGTGGCCACGGTCAGCCCGCTCGACATGGAGACCATCATCGAGTCGGTGGAGCGCACGGGTCGTTGCGTGATCGTGCAGGAAGCGCCGAAACACTGCGGCGTGGCCAGCGAAATCGCGGCCGGCCTGGCAGACGCCGGCATCTGGCACCTGCACGCGCCGGTCAAGCGCGTTTGCGGCTACGATGTGGTCATGCCGCTGTATCGAAATGAAATGAAGTACATGCCCAGCGCCCGTCGCATCGTCGACGCGGCCAAAGAGATTCTGGAGGTTTCATGAGCGTTTTCAATCTGCCCGATCTCGGCGAGGGTCTGCCCGATGCCGAAATCGTCGAATGGCTGGTTTCCGAGGGTGACGAGGTCGAAGTGGACCAACCCCTCGTTTCGATGGAAACGGCCAAGGCCGTGGTGGAAGTCCCGAGCCCGTTCGACGGCAAGGTGGTCAAGTTCTACGGCGGCCCCGGCGACGTGATCAAGACCGGCGCCCCGCTGGCCGAGTTCGAGGTCGAGGGCGATGCCGGCACCGAAGCCTCCACGCAGGACGAACCGCCGGCCACCGAGGCGGCGGCCGAATCGGAACAGCCGGACGAAGCTGCGGGCGAGGCCTCAAGCGAAGCATCGCCGCAGGAAAGCTCCGAGTCCGATACCACTGGCTCCGAAACCGGCGACTCCGAAACCACCGGGAGTGAAGAACGCGAGGATTCAGGCACGGTCGTCGGCAAGATGCAGGCCGGTGGCGAAGTGCTGCAGGAACGCACTTCGACCGTCGGGGGCGTCAAGGTCACTCCGGCCGTCCGCGCCCTCGCACGCAAGCACAAGGTCGATCTCGGCCAGGTCACGCCTACCGGCGCCGACGGCGTAGTCACGGCCGCGGACGTTCGAAAGGCAGCCGAAGAGGGTACGGCTCCGTCGAAACCGCGCCAGGCGCAGTCGGCAGGTCGCCCCGAGCCGGATTTTCCGACCGACGCCGAACGCGCGCAAAAGCCGGCCGAGTCCGGCCGACCCAGCCAGCCGGCCGCATCGGCCAGCGGCGAATGGGAACCGCTGCGCGGCACCCGCCGAACCATGGCGCGCACGATGAGCGAAGCGCACAAGCGCGTCGTACCCACCACCCTGATGGACGACGCCGACATCCACGCATGGCGTGCGGGCGAGGACGTCACTTTCCGCCTGCTGCGCGCGCTCGCCGCCGGCGCGAAGGCCGAGCCGGGACTCAACGCCTGGTTCGACGACGAACAGAACATGCGCATGGTGCACAAGGGCATGGACGTCGGCATGGCGGTCGACACCGCCGACGGCCTGTTCGTGGCCCGGCTCAAGGGCGTGCACAACGGCTCGCACGAGGACATCCGCGGCGAGATCAACCGCCTGAAGGAAAACGTCAACAACCGCAGCATCCCGCCCGAAGACCTCAAGGACTACACGATCATGCTGTCCAACTTCGGGGTGTTCGCCGGGCGCTATGCCACGCCGATCATCAATCCGCCCTGCGTGTCCATCGTCGCCGCGGGCGTGCTGCGCCACGACGTGGTCCCGGTTCTCGGCGGCATGGAAGTACACCGCATGATCCCGCTGTCGCTGACTTTCGATCACCGCGCCTGCACCGGCGGCGAAGCGGCGCGCTTCCTCAGGGCCATGATCGCCGACCTCTCGAAGGCAGAATAAAGGCCGAAAAACATGCAACCACGGAAATCACTGAAAACACGGAATGTCATCAGCAGATCCTTTTTGACCTCCGTGATTTCAGTGTCTTCCGTGGTTCATTGTTTTCCGGAACCGGCATAAGAGGATGAAATCGCAGATCCAGCCCAACATGATTATCGGCGCCTGCGAGTGGGTCGCCCTGCCCGACCTGGGAATCAGTCAGCTGCGGGCGCGGGTCGATACCGGCGCCAAGACGTGCGCGATGCATGCCAGCGACATCGAGCAGGTCGAACGCGATGGCGTCACGCTGGCCATCTTCCACATTCCCATCGGCCGCCACGAGACCGTCCGCTGGCAGCGCTGCGAAGCCGAAGTACGCCGGATTCGACGGGTCCGCAACACCTCCGGTGAGCCGGAAGAACGCCTGACGATACGAACTCCACTGGTGATCGGGCATTCGCGCTGGGACGTCGACATCACCCTGACCAACCGTGAGAAAATGCGCTATCGTATGCTGCTGGGACGCACCGCCATGGAAAACCATGCGCTGGTCTACCCGGCACGCACGTTCCTGCAGGGCAAACCGCGCCTGTAAGCTTCATTCGAACACTCAGGGATTCGCCGACCATGCGCATCGCCATTCTCTCCCGTAGCCGCCGCATCTACTCCACTCGCCGCCTGGTCGAAGCCGCAAAGGACCGCGGTCACGAAGTCCAGGTGGTCGACACCCTGCGCTGCTACATGAACATTGCCTCGCACCGGCCGACGATCCATTTCCGCGGCGACCCGATCGCTCCGTTCGACGCCGTCATTCCGCGAATCGGTTCGTCCGTTACCTTTTACGGCACGGCGGTCCTGCGCCAGTTCGAAATGATGGGTACATTCCCGCTCAACGAGTCGGTGGCGGTCACGCGCTCGCGCGACAAGCTGCGTTCCCTGCAGTTGCTCGCCCGCAAGGGCATCGGCCTGCCGGTGACCGGCTTCGCCTACGCCACCAAGGACATCAGTGATTTGATCCAGATGGTCGGCGGCGCTCCACTGGTGGTCAAGCTGCTCGAAGGCACCCAGGGTATCGGCGTGGTGCTGTGCGAGACGAAAAAGGCCGCCGAGAGCGTCCTCGAGGCCTTCATGGGCCTGAATGTCTCGATCATGGTGCAGGAATACATCAAGGAAGCCGGCGGCGCCGACATCCGTTGCTTCATCGTCGGCGGCAAGGTGGTCGCCGCCATCAAGCGTCAGGCCCAGCCGGGCGAGTTCCGCTCGAACCTGCACCGGGGCGGCTCGGCCAGCCTGATCAAGATCACGCCCGAAGAGCGCTCCACGGCCGTGCGCGCGGCCAAGATCATGGGCCTCAATGTTGCCGGCGTGGACCTGCTCCGTTCCAACCACGGACCGCTGGTCATGGAAGTCAACTCCTCGCCCGGCCTGGAAGGCATCGAGACGGCAACCGGCAAGGATGTCGCCGGCCTGATCATCAGCTTCATGGAAAAGAACGCCCAAAAGAACAAGACGCGCACCCGCGGAAAGGGTTGATCCAGAGGAATTCTTGCGGCCAGGCGGGTCTTGAAAACCGCCGCGTCATCCCTATTATGCGTAATGCGGGCACGGGTGTGCCCGCCGACGAAAGTCGTTGTTGTTCGTTTTGCTTTCGGTCAATTTGGCTGAGGAGGTGATTCGTATGGCAATGACCCACCTGACGACCCCCACTCGCTGGTTCCGTCGTTCCGGCGCTGAACCGGTCAGCCGCATGCAAAGCGGCTCGATGACGCGGGACAACGATCCCCTCGCCCGCATGCACGAACAGATGAACCAGTTGTTCGACAACTTCTTCGGCGATGCCGGCTGGTCGATGGACCGTCCACTGGTCGACGGTTCCAATGCGCTGATGCAGCCCCAGCTCGACATTTTCGAAACCGACAAGGAATATCGGCTGTCGGTCGAACTGCCGGGCGTGGAGCGCGATGACATCGACCTGAGTATAGATGACGACGCGCTGGTCATCCGGGCACGCAAGGAGCGTCGCAGCGAAGACGTCGATGAAGACCGGTACCATCGCGTCGAACGCAGCTACGGCCGTTTCGAACGCATGCTCACGCTGCCCATGGACGCGGACACCGAAAAGATCGGTGCTGAACTCAAAAACGGCGTGCTCGAGGTAACGATCCCGCGCCGCGACGACATCGAGACGACCAGCGGCCGGCGAATCGACATCAAGGGCGGCTGATTCGCCCGATTACAGCCGGAAGAAGAAGATTTCGGGGTGGCTTGCCACCCCGTTTTTTATGGCCGCATCAGCCTGCTTGCCACGTCAGAATTCCAGGCGATCGAACTCACGGATATTGACCAGCATCTCGTGGATGCCCTTCTCCATGCCGCGACGATCGGTCGCTTCGGCCAGGCGCCGGATGCTGTCGACAATGGCGATCCACCAGTTCATGTGCGTGGCCGAAAGCTGGGCGGCCACCGCCACCAGGTCGCGCGTCATCGACAGCGATTCCTCACCTTCGCGCTTGAGCGCCACCAGGCTGTCGAGATCGGGGTGCTTGTGCTCGAGCTCGCTGAGCATGCGGTCGATCACCTGGGGATCACGCTCGAGCTCCTTCGAGGAGGTGGGCTCGGTGTTGGGCTCGAGGAAGGCGATATCGAGCAGGGACAACAGGTCGCGAAATGACCCGCGCAGGCTCAGCCACATCTGCTGCCGACGTCGATGCTCCAGGTAGCGCTGGATCAGGCCGAGCAGACCGACCAGGAAGAAAGCCTCGATGCAGAAGACGACCAGTTCCGGCACCAGTTCCCCGCGAAACTGGCCGCCGCCCGTGCCGTAGACAAAGTACAGCCACAGCCCGACCCCGGTGAGCCCGAAGACCACCATCAGAACGATGATGAACAGGCGACTCATGACTCTGCGTCCGGCGGTGTTTCGTCATCGTCACGGGCGAACGCCCGCACCACCCGTGCGATGCGTTCGGCCTCCAGGCGGGACAGATCCAGCGGTAGGTTGGCCACATAGACCGTTTCGTCCTCGCGCAGCGCGATGGGAACGATATTGGACGGATTCTCGGTCGATTCCAGGGTGATGCGTTCGGCCACCTCACGCTCGGGCGTAAGCGATCCGCGCGGAATGGCGCGGCGCCGCTCGCCGCCGACACTCTGGAAGCCGGCCGGGTTCTCGTTCCAGGCCAGGAAGTCGGCCTGCGCCATCCGTACCCGCTCCGCGTACAGCGACAGGGCCTCGCTGCGGATGCTCGAGCCTTCGAGCTTGTGGAAACGCGAGGCCAGTTCATCGACGTCGAGCTCTCGCACGTCGTCACGCTCCGCCTCGGTCATTTCGTCCGCCAGCCGCTCGATGGCCTTCCGCCGCGCACGTGCCACCGCCGGATTGATCAAGCCCTCCATTCCGGCGTGCTTGAGGAACTCCAGCAGGGTGTCTACCGAGTAAGAACCGTTGGGCATCATCGCGGCCGTCTCCCTCTGATCAGCCGGCAGTATATCAACGTCTCGATCGCCGCCAGCGAAGCAACCAGGCGACACCGAGACCGGCCAGCAACACCAGGTAGGCGCTGACCACGGCGATGATATTGCGATTGAGATCGTCGTACGCCAGGGTCCGGTGCAGCCCGACCAGCACCGCACCGGCCAGCACCAAAGCCAGGAGCGCCGGCAGACGGTCGGCCAGCCAACGTCGGCCGGTTAAGCCCCGCGGCCCCGAGTAAGCGTAAAGCCACAGCAGGAACAGCGTGACCGGAAGCAGAATCAGGGCATCAATCAACATCGAATTCTCCAGTCATCGATTATTTCGTCAGTCGCCGGCCGGCGCGTTCATGCGTCTGCCCGCGAACAGGCCGAGTGCTCCGGCAGCAAGCCAGCACGTGAGCGACACGGCGACATGCCAGGCGACAATCGCCGGCTCCGCCAGGAGGGCAAGTGATTCCAGCGCAAAGGTCGAGAACGTCGTCAGGGCGCCGCAGAAACCGGCCATCAGGCCCAGTGCGACGGCCGGCGGCAGCCGGTGACGTCCAGCGGATTCGCTGAAGGCCAGTACCAGGCCGATAAGGAATGAACCGCCAGAATTGATCGCTAGCAACGCCAGCGGAAACTCCCCGGGCTGCCCCGACCACAGGGCCAGTACCAGTGCGCGCAGCAGGCCGCCGGCAACGCCTCCGACGGCGACGGCGACATAGACGCCAACCGAAGGCCCCAGCCTCACGACAACCCAACCATCCGGGCGGCCAGCAGCCAGCCGGCCCAGGCCAGAAGCAGTCCGCCCAGCATCGACAACAGGACGTAGACAGCCGCCCTGCCCCGCCTGCCCGACTGCCAGAGACCCAGCGTTTCCAGCGAAAAGGAGGACACGGTGGTATAGCTGCCCAGAAAACCCGTTGCCAGAAAACCTGCCAGGAGCTCGTGTGATTGCCAGGCGCTTCCGGCGAACAAGCCAGCCAGCCCGCAACCACTCAGGTTCACCCCCAGCGTGGCCAGCAGGGGGAAGCGGGAATCGATGCGCAGGAACCACTGCCCCAGTGCAAATCTCGACAGCGCACCCAGCGCGCTGCCCAGGGCCACCAGGACAATCTCGACCATCTTCAGGCGGCAACGAGTTCGAAAGCGAGTTCCGGCAATCCCTCGATGTGCGCACGCACATGCTGGCCCGGATAGAGCGCCGAGACCCCGGCCGGTGTACCGGTGAATACCGCATCGCCGGCGGCCAGGGTGACCGTCCGCGACAACTGCGCGAGCAGTTCAGGCACAGTCCAGATCATCTGACCGAGTTCGGCGGACTGACGCTGATCGCCATCGACAGACAGTCCGATGGCGCTTTCCGGATTCGGTTGCCAGCTACCCGCGGGCACGATCATGCCCGCCGGTCCCGACTGATCGAAGCCCTTGCTCATCTCCCAGGGCTGGCCGGCCGCCTTGGCGCGGGCCTGGACGTCCCGCCGCGTCAGGTCGACGCCGACGGCATAGCCGAAAATCGCAGCTTTCACCTGTTCCGGCGAGAGATCACGACCGCCGTCGGCCAGAAAGACCACGAGTTCGACTTCGTGATGCAGCTCGCCGGTGTCGGGCGGATACTGCACTTGATCGGCGTGCACCAGTGCCCGGGCCGGCTTCGAGAAGAAAACCGGCGCCGATCGCTCGGGATCGACACCCATCTCGCGGGCGTGCTCGACATAGTTGCGGCCCACGCACCAGGCATGCCGCACCGGAAAGACGCGCCCGTCGCTCACCGGCAGCATTGGCGGCTGCCATGACACGGCCAACTCGCTCATCCCAGGGAACGAATACCCACAGCTTCACGCAGTTGTTCGACGAAGGGCCGGCTGAGTTCACGCGCGCGCTCTGCCCCGCGCTGGAGTTCCTGCTCGACCGTGGCCGGGTTGTTGATCAAGGCCTCGTAACGCTCGCGCGGGCCCGCGAGCTCGGCGTTGATCAGTTCGAACAACTGCTGCTTGACCTCACCCCAGGCGATGCCGTCGGCGAAGGCCTGGCGCATTTCCGCTCGCTGTCGCTCGCTGGCGAAGGCCGCGTAGACGGCGTAGACAGAGGCCGTATCGGGATCCTTGGGTTCGCCGGGCTCCTGCGAGTTGGTCTTGATCTTCATGATGGCCTTGCGCAATTTCTTCTCGGGCAGCCACAGCGGGATGGTGTTGTCGTAGCTCTTCGACATCTTGCGCCCATCGGTGCCCGGCAAGGTGGCGACATGTTCGTCTACCTGGGCTTCGGGCAGCACGAAGTGCTCGCCGTAGCGATGGTTGAAGCGCTGGGCAATGTCGCGCGCCATCTCGAGGTGCTGCACCTGGTCCCGACCCACCGGCACCGTGTGGGCATTGAACATCAGGATATCGGCCGCCATCAGCACCGGGTAGGAAAAAAGCCCCATGGTGATGCCCCAGTCCGGATCCTCACCGGCCTCGACGTTGTCGTCGACCGCCGCCTTGTAGGCGTGCGCCCGGTTCATCAGGCCCTTGGCGGTCACGCAGGTCAAAAGCCAGGTGAGTTCGGGAATCTCGGTGATATCCGACTGCCGGTAGAACAGCGAGCGCGAGGTATCCAGGCCCAGCGCCAGCCAGGTCGCCGCG
Organism: Wenzhouxiangella sp. 15190; assembly: GCF_003417465.1. GTDB lineage: Bacteria > Pseudomonadota > Gammaproteobacteria > Xanthomonadales > Wenzhouxiangellaceae > Wenzhouxiangella. Next base: position 17,814 of record NZ_QVMV01000003.1, on the reverse strand, counting down.
ATCTCCAGCGTGGACTGCTGCACGCGCCCCGGATCCTCGCACTTGACCAGCGCATGGTAGTCGGCCAGGAAATAGAACGTATCGATCTCGGCATCGCGGCTGGCGGCGATGGCCGGCTTGATCGCGCCGACATAGTTGCCCAGATGCGGCGTTCCTGTCGTGGTAATTCCGGTGAGGACGCGCTTTTTGGCGGTCATGGCTGGTTTCTGGCTCGGATCCAAACGGCTTATTGTAAGCTGGGTCGGTTGTCGGTTGTCGGTGGTCTGTAGTCCGTCAACTCAACACAGACCACCGACCACCGATAACTGACCACTGTCCCGACCTAATCCGCGAGTTACCAAGTTCCGAAGATGGCAACCAACCTGATCGAAGCCACCTACGTTGCCACCCGCCCGGATCGCGAGCCGGAAGTGCTGGCCGAGAACATCGCCCGCGAGCAGAGCCTGGAGATCGTGCCGGAACTGATTTCCGACGAGATCCGTGATCGTCTGCTCGGCCGCGTGCTTAGCGTCGAACAACTCGACGAGGTGCGATGGGCGCTGCGTATCGGCTATCCCGGGGAACTGGCCAGCCGGCAGGTCGGGCAGCTGCTCCATTTGCTCTACGGCAATGTCTCCTTCTATCCCCGCATCCGCCTGACCGAGCTCGCGCTGCCCGAATCACTCCTGCAGGACCTGCCGGGGCCGATCGGCGGCATCGAACGCATTCGCGAAATCACCGGCGTGGACAATCGCGCCATGCTGATGACCGTGCTGAAGCCACGCGGTAGCAATCCGGACTATCTGGCCGACCTTGCCCTGCGCTTCGCCCGCGGTGGCGGCGACCTGCTCAAGGACGATCAGAACCTGGTCGAAACCGACATTCATAGCTTCACAGACCGCATAAGAAAATGCGCACAATCCATTGAAAAAGCATCGGAAATGACTGGCTGGCGCTGTCTCTACCTTCCGCACGTGGCCGGTAGCGGCGAGCACCTGCACAGGCAGGTCGAGGCAGTCGCCGAGGCCGGACTTCAGGGTGTCGTGCTCTGCCCGTGGGTGATGGGCCTGGAAACGGCGGCCGCGGCGGCACGGGAATTCGACCTGATGTGGCTGGCCCACCCCGCCCTGGCCGGCAGCCTGACCGAGCCCGAAGACCGGGGCGTGAGCACTGACGTACTTCTTGGCACCCTCGTGCGCGCGGCCGGGGCCGATATCAGCATTTTCCCCGGTAGTGGCGGACGCATTCATTCCAGCCACAATGACGAAACGACCACCTGCCGGAGATTGACGGGCGAGCTGGGCACGTTGAAACCCACCCTTCCCTGTACCGGCGGTGGCAAGCGACTCGACCAGGTAGACGATGCCGGCCGGCGACTCGGGCCCGATTATGCTGTCCTGGTGGGCGGAGACCTGCTCAGACAGGGTGAGCAACTGGAAGAAGCTACACGACAGGCTATCGCCAGCCTGCACTGAACCGCTCAGGCGTCACGGATCACTGAAATCGGCTCCATGTCGTCATCGACGGCAACCATGGCAAGATGCCCCTCGATTGCCAGCTTCTGGGTGGCGCTACGCGTGTTTTCGAGCAGGATCTGTACACGGACGGTCACCGAGGTGTTCCCGACCTTCGTGACCTCTCCAACCAGTTCGACGATGGCGCCCTGCGGAATCGGCACCTTGAAATCCACCCGGTCCATGGAGACGGTCACGATCTGGCAGCGAGCGAAGCGCGTAGCGGTCAGAAATGCGACCTCGTCCATCCACTTCAGCGCCGTGCCCCCGTAGAGCGTGCCGATGGGGTTGGTGTCCTGCGGGAACACGAGTTTGGTGATGCGCGTGCGTGATTGTTCGATGCGAACTTCGTGCTCATTCATGCCCGCAGTATACGCGAGCGAGACAGAATGCCGGCATCACCCCAGCATATCGATTTCATAGTTATTTGATATGATCTTGCCCCATGAATCTGCGCGCTCTTCAGTACCTTATCGCGCTGGCCGACGTGCGGCATTTTTCCCGCGCCGCGGAACGCTGCCACGTCAGCCAGCCGACGCTGAGCACGCAGATCCGTAAACTCGAGGAAGAGCTCGAGGTGCAACTGGTCGAACGTCATCCGCGCCAGGTCATGCTGACTCCCGTGGGTGAGGAAATCGTCAGCCGTGCGCGCACGCTGATCGGAGAGATGGAAGCCATCCGGGCGATTGCGCGCCGTTCGCACGATCCGCACAGCGGAACGGTGCGTATCGGTATCTTCCCGACCCTGGCACCCTACTTTCTGCCGCATGTCATTCCGGGAATCCGAAAGGCGTTTCCGCGGCTCACCCTTCGGCTGTATGAGGAAAAGACGGAGGATGTCCTCCACATGCTCGCCGAGGGCAAGCTGGATGCCGGCCTGCTGGCGCTGCCCCTGACGGCGGACTGGCTGGAGAGCCGGATTCTGTTCGAAGAGCCTTTCGTCCTGGCCGTGCCCGAGAACCATTCCCTGGCTTCGGTGCCGGAAGTGGACATGGACGATCTGGCGGACCAGGAGCTTCTGCTGCTCGAAGATGGCCACTGCCTGCGGGAGCAGGCCCTGGAAGTCTGTCAGCTGACCGGTGCCCAGGAAAAGCTGGACTTCCACGCCACCAGCATGGAAACACTCCGCCACATGGTGGCTGCTAATGCCGGTATCACACTAATGCCGACGCTCTCCATCAAGCCGCCCCTGGCCAACACGGAAAACCTCGTGACCCGGCCATTCAAAAGCCCCGGCCCCAAGCGCACGATCGCGATGGTCTGGCGCAAGTCCTCGGCGCTGGCCGATTTTCTTGAAGAACTCGCGGAAATCTTTGCCGACATCGATCCGGTCCTGCTCACTCCACCCGGGAGCGATACCGGAGACTGAGGTGCCTCAACCTTCCGACGCTTTTTCCGGTGCCACCAGCAGATCCTCGGTGGTGGGTCTGAGAAAATCGAAGCGCTCTTCGGAGACGGCAAATTGCCATGGTGCCAGGCGCCCGTCCACGGCGACGATATCAATCTCCCGCTCCGCGTCCCCGGTTTCGGGGGAGTCGGTGCCGGAATCCTCAGACGAATCACGGGACTCGTCTTCGCTCACCCGGAAGTGCACCCAATTGCCTTCCTCGTCCGACCAGGTCCTTGCGGTAAAGATCATGCCGTCGCGGGTTCGGTAAACAGTTTCGACGGCGTCGTCGGGTACCGGAGCGGACTCATGGGGCCGCACGTCCTCCATGTTCAACGTGGCAAGCGCATTCGCCGTCTGCTGCAGCTGCCAGGCCTGCTTGACCTCCCGATCGGCCGGCGGATCGAGCATCACCCAGATGCTGCCCTCCTCGTCACCGGGTCTGAGCTCGACTTCGTCACCGTCCGGATGGCGCACGCTCACTTCGCGAATATCGGTGGCCGGGATGCCCATGATTGCGCGCTCGAGCCATTCCATTCTTTCGAGTGGCAATTCCAGGTTCCGGTCAGTCAGCCAGGCCTGTGACTCGTCTTCCCGTCGAACGTAGCGCCCGATGCCCGCGGGATCCGTCCGACCCACGATCACCGACGGTAACTCCGAGTCCGGAAAACGCACCACCGTACCGCTGCCCTCGCCTTCGCCCGGGGCGGCCACACCGAGTCGCCCGTACCACTCGGGCTTGTCGGTTTTCCCTTCCAGGCGCTCAGCCCGGGCCAGATCCCGCAAGAGGTCGTGGATACGGGCGAAATCCGCTTCGTAATCGTGCTTCTCGCGCATCCGCCAGCGCTCTCGCTCGCGGCGCAGGGTGGCCACGGTCTCGCCATCGGGCCCGACGATATCCAGGGCATCGATGGAATTGACCCGATCGGCCAGCCCGGGCAGGAGAAGTTGCTCGTCGCCTTGTGAGGGGGTTTCATCGGAACGATCAACAAACATCAGCGCCAGCGCGATGGCCATGACGGTTCCCAGCCCCAGAACCAACAGCATCCGGGCATTCATTGTCCGTCACCTCCCACCGCGTCGCTCTGGTAGCGCTGCCGCCGCTTGCGCCATGCCAGGCCGAGCGCGAACAGGGTGACCAACGCGGGCATCAGCGCGATATTGAGCACCTTGATGCGCGTGCCCAACTCCTCGATCTCCTCGTCAAGTTCGCGGCGCACTTGACGTAGTTCGCGCCGGATCTCCACGCGCTGCTCCATGAAGCGATCGAGTTCAGCCTCCTGCTCCTCGGTGAGGATATCGAGATCCGTACCGCCCCGAGCCTGCTGCAGTTCGGTGAGCCGCTGCTCGGTCTCGGCCAGTTCGGCTTCGAGACGCTGTTCCGTGGAGCGAAGGTTTTCCTCGGCCTCGCGTCGAAGCGATTCGACCAGCGTGAACGGCCGGTTCGATGTCGCGCGCGAACGAACGCTGATCAGGTCGGCGTTGCCGATCAGGTTGTCGATGGCATTGATCACGAAATCGCCGTTGTCGGCAAAGGGTTCGAGCACGCTCGTCCCGAAGAAACGCTGACGCTGCACCCAGTAGCGGTCGGCGAGCATGTCGACGTCAGCGACGACGATGGCGTTGAGTGGATATTCGCCATTACCGCCACCAAGCACCTTCGGTACCTCACCGCTGAGCCTCGCGGCCAGCGTGTATTGCTCGCCGGTGGCGCCCATCTGGTCGATCAACTCCGAGGGATCGGACAGCATCTGGAGCTGCTCGGCGTCCATCAGGCCCGCCTGCTCGCTCGAGCGCATCAACGGCTCCATCTCGAGCGGGCTGTCCTCGCCAAGCGCCAGCCGGCCCACACTGGCCAGGTTGACCGCGTCGAGTTCACCGGTGATGACGTCGTCGGCATTCATGTTGTCTCCTGTGACGCCCAGGATACCGACATGCCGTACCGGCCGCTGGCTTTGGGCGGTATTCACCTGCAGCGCCAGACCGGCGTCGGCAACGAAGCGCTCGGGGCTGAAATCGACCCCCCACGCATCGAACAAGGTTGCCAGATTCGAACCGCGATCCATGTTCATCGCAGCCATGGGGTCATTCGGGTTGGCCGGCGTGGCGTTCTCGGCCCAGGGATCGACGAAGGCCAGCAATCTTCCGCCCTCGGAAAGGAATCGCTCGATATCGGCAAGCAGCGCTTCCGACAGTCCCTGGGGATGGATGAGTGCGAGCACATCCACATCATCGGGCAGGGAATCGTCCTCGGCGGCCACCGTTTCGACTTCGAACATCTCGTTGATCTGTTCCTGGATGGCCCATGGGTCACGCTGCTGGCCGGTCTGCATGTCCATGCCGCCGTCCATGTCGATGCCGCTGAGCAGCGCGACGCGCGGCTTGTCGGGCCGGCTGAGCAGATAGACCATGCGCGCGAGCTCGTACTCGAGGAACTGCTCTCGCGAAGGCGAGAGAAACGGCAGGACCTCCAGACCGTCGATCGTGTTGGTACCGACGATCCCGAGATAGACGCTGTCGCCGCCGCTACCCACCGGCGCGGCTTCCAGGCCATAACTGGCGGCCTGGTCCTCCGCCTCGCTGAAGGGCTCCGGGTCGACGCGGCGCACGCGCAGATTGCCGTCGGCCTGCTCGGCCATCTCGTCGAGCAGTTCCTGAACACGACGGGCGAAATTGCGCACCATCGGTAGATCGGCGCTGGCCTCCTCGCTGAAGTAGAACTCGAGCGTGACCGGCTCCTCCAGATCCTCCAGGATGTCGATCGTTCCGGAGCTGAGCGTGTAGAGCCCCTGTTCGGTCAAGTCGATGCGCATGCCGCGCAGGGCCGCCCCGCCGAGAATGGTCAGGGCGAGGAACAGGATCGCAAGCAGCACCAGCCCGGTTGCACTGTAGACGTTCTTCATGACTCAGTCCGCCTTTTTCAGTTCGAGCACGATGCGATTGGCCGTCAGCCAGAAGCCGATGACCAGGGCGAAGTACACCAGATCGCGCAAGTCGATGACGCCACGGGAAATCGAATTGAAATGCACCAGGAAGCTCAGGTTGGCCACGCCGTCGAGCAGCACTTGTGGCATCCAGCCCCGGAAGAGATCGAGCACCATCGGCAGGCCCGACAGCAGGAAACCGAAACACACCACCACCGAAATAATGAAGGCCACCACCTGGTTGCGCGTGACCGCTGAAAGCGCTTCGCTGATGGCGAGCATTCCGCCGGCCATCAACCAGCTACCGATATAGGCAGCCACGATCACGCCGTTGTCCGGGTTGCCCAGCATATTGACGGTGATCCAGATGGGAAAGGTCAGTGCCAGCGCCAGGCCGATGAACAGCCAGGCCGCGACGAACTTGCCGACCACGGCCTCGGTGATGGTCAACGGCAGGGTCAGCAACAGCTCGACCGTGCCGGACTTGCGCTCCTCGGCCCACAGCCGCATGCCCACGGCCGGCACCAGGAACAGGTACAGCCAGGGATGGAAGCGGAAGAACGGCTCCAGGTCGGCGATTTCACGTTCGTAGAAGCCGCCCAGGTAGAACGTGAACGCCGAGGACATCATCAGGAAGATGACGATGAACACGTAGGCGACCGGCGTGGCAAAATAGCCGATCAGCTCACGCCGCATGACCGTTGAGATATTTCGAAGACTCATGCCGCCTCCTCGCGCGTGATGCTGCGGAATACTTCGTCGAGCCGGCCGGGCTCGTACTGAAGCTGCTGCACCGTCCAGCCCTCCTCCTCGATCACCCGGCTGACCGCCTGGAACAGGTTGCCGTGCTCGGACGGAAAGACGGTCACGCGTGCATTGCGCACTTCCACCTCGCGCGCCTCTTCGAGTCGGCCCAGCCGGGAGGCTGCTCGTTCGGGATCGTCGACGTGAAGGGTTACGGCGTTGTGATACCGCGACCTCGTCAGCAACCCGGCCGGCGTATCGTCCGCCAGCAAACGACCGTTCGCGATGATCATCGCCCGGCTGCACAGGGCGTCGACTTCCTCGAGGATATGCGTGGAGATCACGATGATCTTGTCGGGCGCCATTTCCCGAATCAAGTGGCGCACCTGCTGCTTCTGGTTGGGGTCGAGGCCGTCGGTCGGTTCGTCGAGGATGAGCACCGGCGGATCGTGGAGAATGGCCTGCGCCAGGCCGACCCGCCGCTTGAAGCCTTTCGAAAGGGTCTCGACCGTCTGCTGCATCACGCCTGCCAGTTCGAGCCGTGCCGCCGCGTCGGCGATCCTGCGGTCCCGTTCGGCACCGGAGAAGCCGCGTGCATCAGCGATGAAATCCAGAAGCTGGGAGACCGTCAATTCGCCATACAGGGGCGCACCCTCCGGCAGGTAACCGATCAGGCGGCGCGCAGCCACCGAGTCGCTGCGGATATCGTGGCCGAAGACTTCTGCCGTACCCGAGGACGGTGACAGGAAACCGGTCAGCATTTTCATGGTGGTGGACTTGCCGGCTCCATTGGGCCCGAGGAAACCGAGGACGGTTCCGGGTTCCACCTCGAAGGAAATATCGTCGACGGCCAGAAGGTTGCCGAAACGACGGGTCAGATTCCTGGCTGCAAGCATCTGTCCGTTCTCTTTTTTGGCTGGTTGTTGTTCAAGAACCATTCGCCATCCCCTCCTCTAGGGGCAGGCTCGCGGTTTATCAAGACCGCGCTTGGGCGCGGCGAGTTCCCCCGATCGGGCTCGAAGCACCATAACAGGTCTTTCCACCGGGACGGGAAGCGGTTACGTTATCTCCCCTTATGGAACCCGTCATTCTCGATCATCTGCCCGACGGCCTGCTCGATCGGCCCGCCAGTCGCCTGCACGAAGTGCTCGACGGGCCCACGCTCATTCATCTGCCGGGACGGCGTCCGCAACCGCTTTTTGTCAGCGTGCTCCAGCACGGCAACGAAATATCGGGCTGGGAAGCCGTCCGGCGCCTGTTGAAGGGGCGCTACGCCCGCGACCCCCTGCCGCGCAGCCTGATCCTGATGATCGCCAACGTCCGCGCCGCCTCGCGCAACCGGCGCTACCTGTCCGACCAGCCCGATTTCAACCGCTGCTGGCCGGGATCCGCTACCGAAGCCGGCCCCTTCCACCGGCTGTTCGAGCACATCACGGCGCATGTACGCGCACAGAAACCACTGGCCAGCATCGACATCCACAACAACACCGGAGAAAACCCCCACTACTCGGCCATCAACCGCATCGAGCCGGCCCATCTTCGCCTGGCCTCGCTGTTCTCGCGCACGGTGGTTTATTTCACCCAGCCGCGGGGCGTTCAGTCCATGGCCTTCGGCGAATTCTGTCCGTCGGTAACGCTTGAATGCGGACCACCGTCGCGCCTGGATGGGGCTGACCACGCCATGTCCTTTCTGTCGTCGATCATCAATGCCGAGGGGCTCGACAGTCGGCCGCCCTCCCCGGAAGATGTCGAACTCTTTCAGATGGTCGCCACGGTTAATCTGCCACCGGCACACTCGTTCAGCTTTGCACCGGACGGATCGGATATCGTTCTGCGTCCCGATCTGGACCAGCTCAATTTCCGGGAGCTGCCGCCGGGATCCCGACTGGGTCATGTCAATGCGCAAATCGATCGACCCTTGCTGGTGCGTGGGCACGACAACATTGATGCCTCGTCGACCTGGTTCCACATCGACAATGACGATATCCTCACCAGTAGACCCATAATGCCGGCCATGCTCACGACCGACGAGCGCGTCATTCGGCAAGACTGCTTGTGCCATCTTATGGAGCGAATTCCGGTAGGGCGGCCGGTGCGGGATTTCGACGACTGGCACGAGCTGCCCGAAAGTCAGCCCTGAATTGTCTGTCCCTCGCAGAAGGATTGGAATATGAATCTCTTTTCCGCCATGGTTGCCATTGCCGCGATCATCGGTATCGTTGCCGTTTCCCGGTACTGGTTCGAGTCAAGGCATAGCCAGGCCGTCGAGCGGGAACACTTCGAACGGGTGGAAACCGAGTTGCGAGAGCGCATCGAGACACTCGAACGCATCGTCACCGATCAGCGAGAGAAACTGAGGAAAAAAATCGATGACCTTTGAAACCGAACAGTCTGAATCCCTCGTCACGCGACTCGTCGGCTTGTTCCTGAAGGGTCTGGCCGCGATCATCCCGATCGCGCTGACGGTAGCTATCGTCATCTGGCTTGCCGGCATCGCCGAGAAAGGAATCGGGACACTGATCAAGCTGGTCCTGCCGGAAGACCTCTACATTACGGGGATGGGGTTGGTCGGCGGTATCGCACTGGTGCTCGCCATCGGCGTGCTCAGCCAGGTCTGGCTGTTTCGCAAGGTCATCGATCTGGGTGAAGCGATTCTCGACCGCATGCCGGTGATCAAGTCGGTCTTCCGGGCCACCAAGGATTTCGTGGGGTATTTTTCCAGTGACGACACCCGGCGCTTCAGCCAGGTCGTCATGGTCCGCCACCCGGAACTGAAAGCCGGCCTGCTGGGCTTCATTACCCGTGAGGAGTTTTCCGAACTGCCGTTCGGCGAGGAGGGAGAGGTCGCCGTCTACCTGCCGATGAGCTACCAGATTGGCGGCTACACGCTGTTCGTGCCGAAGGCATGGTGCGAGCCGGTCGATCTTCAGTTCGAGGACGCCCTGCGGTTGATTCTTACCGCCGGAATGTCACGACGAGGAGGATAAGATTAAGAGAGCCGGGCTGTGCCCGGCCACACTGTTCCGTTATCGTTCGTCGATTGAAGGGACTGCCCGATCGTCAGGCCCGATGTAATCCGCACCGGGACGAATGATACGGTTGTCAGCGCGCTGCTCCATGATGTGAGCGCACCAGCCGGTCACACGCGACATCACGAAAATCGGCGTGAACAGCCCCGTCGGGATACCCATGAAGTGATAGGCCGAGGCGTGATAGAAGTCGGCATTGGCGAACAGCTTTTTCTCGTCCCACATCGTCTTCTCGACGATTTCCGAGACGGGGAACAAGGTGTCGTCCCCGACGTCCTCGGACAGCTTGCGCGACCACTCGCGGATAATCGCATTGCGCGGGTCCTTCTCGCGATAGACCGCGTGACCGAAGCCCATGATCTTTTCCTTGACCTCGAGCTTGCGCAGCACGTCATCGCGCGCCTGCTCCGGTGTGTGATATTGCTCGAGCATGGCCATGGCCATCTCGTTGGCGCCACCGTGCAGCGGGCCCCGGAGTGAACCGATGGCGCCGGTCACGCAGGAATGCATGTCCGACAGGGTCGAGGCGCACACGCGGGCGGTGAAGGTCGAGGCATTGAATTCATGCTCGGCGTAGAGGATCAACGAGACATCCATCACCCGCGCGTGCAGTTCACTCGGCGGCTTGCCGTGCAGCAAGTGCAGGAAATGGCCGCCGATGCTGTCGTCGTCGGTTTCCACGTCGATGCGCTTGCCGTCGTGGCTGAAGCGATACCAGTAGTTGATCATCGACGGGAAACTCGCCAGCAGGCGATCGGCTACATCCTGTTGCGCGTCGAAGCTCTCTTCGGTTTCCAGGTTGCCCAGGAACGAACAACCGGTCCGAAGGACATCCATGGGATGTGCCGAATCCGGAATACGCTCCAGCACTTCCTTGAGCGCGTCGGGCAGACCGCGCAGCGACTTCAGCCGCTTCGTGTAGGCGTCCAGCTCCTCGCGATTGGGCAGATGCCCCTTGAGAATCAGGTGGGCCACCTCGTTGAACGAGGCCTTTTCGGCCAGATCGTCGACGGCATAGCCGCGATATCGCAGGCTGTTGCCCGCTGCACCGACGGTGCAGATCTCGGTCTGGCCGGCGGACTGGCCGCGCAGGCCGGCTGAGGGTTTCTTCTCGGTCATGACGACTCCTTGCTGAACAACTGATCCAGTTTCTGTTCGTACTCGTGATAGCCGAGCACCTCGTATAGTTCATCGCGCGTCTGCATCGAGTCGACCACATTCTTCTGGTGGCCGTCGCGCCCGATCGCCTCGTACACCGCCAGCGCCGCCTTGCTCATGGCGCGGAAGGCCGACAGCGGATACAACACCAGGCCGGCGCCCGCTTCGCGCAACTCGTCGACCGAGAACAGCGGCGTCTTGCCGAACTCGGTGATATTGGCCAGCACCGGCACATCGACCTGGCGGGCGAACTCGGCGAACTCCTCGAGCGTGTGCAGTGCCTCGGCGAAGATCATGTCCGCCCCGGATTCGGCGTAGAGACTGGCCCGATCGACCGCGGCGGCCATGCCCTCGCCGGCGTAGGCGTCGGTACGCGCCATGAACACGAACGAATCGTCCTGCCGGGCGTCGACAGCGGCGCGCACCCGGTCGGCCATCTCCTCGGGGCTGACCAGGGCCTTGTTGGGCCGATGCCCGCAGCGCTTGGCCGCCACCTGATCCTCGAGGTGGACGGCCGCCACGCCGGCGCGCTCCATTTCACGAATCGTTCTGGCGATATTGAACGCACTGCCCCAGCCGGTATCGACGTCGACCAGCAGCGGCAGGTCGCTGACGGCGGTGATACGACGGGCGTCCTCGAGCACGTCGGCCAGTTGCGTGATCCCCAGGTCCGGCAGGCCGTAGGAAGCGTTCGCCACGCCGCCGCCGGACAGGTAGATGGCGCGATGACCCGCGTTTTCGGCCAGCAGCGCGGAATAGGCATTGATGGTGCCGACGACCTGCAGTGGCGGCTGTTCGGCCACCAGCTTTCGAAAGCGTGCGCCGGGCGTGTAATCGCTCATTGTCAACCGGACTCCGGTGTAGGGAAACAGCCGCGCATTTTATCACGGGGCCGCTCTCGGACCCGGCCAATCGCGGTGAGCTCAGACGCGATGCGCCAGGGAAGTCTCGGCCGCATGGATCGCCCGATTGGCCAGATCAACCGCGTCATCAAGGGCAATGAACGGCACCGTGACCTGTCCCTGGGGGAGCACCAGTCGCACCGAGGCCAGGCCGTGACGTCGAAAGTACGGCGTGCGCACAACCGAAGCCTGCTGCACTTGGGAAAGCTCGAAAGCATCACGTCGCAGCCCGAACAGCCCCTGCTGGATCCAGCACACACCGTCGGCGACCTGCCATCCCCAACAACGCCAGCTACGGTGGATCAACCACAGCACCAGCAACAGCAAACCCAGGGCCCCGGCGACCGCCAGACGCTGGTCCGGCAACTGCCAGAATGCCAGCCCGGCCAGCACCAGCGCGACGGCACTGATGCGTGACCAGAACAGGGTTCTGAAACGGCGGCTGATCGGTCGCATTTCATCCGGCACCGAAAAGCCCTCCATAAGGCGGGCGACGATGTCGAAGTTGTCTTTCCTCAGGCCCGGTATCAGGAAGTTTTGACCCGAGCGGTCCACCTCGACTTCCTTGCTGGTCGCCTGTTTGCCGACCAGATACCACTGACCAATCAGGCGGCCAAGGGCGGTCTGGTAGAGGGTGAGCCCGGTGAGTTTCTCACGACGGATATTCTGCTCACGCTTGTCGAGCAGCCCGCCGACTGCCAGAAAGCGATCTCCAAGATCGCGCAGCACGAAGCCGTGAAAGCGGATCAGGGACAGCACGCCCGAGAGTCCGAACAGCAACAGGACCAGCGACAACACACCCGCCAGGGCCGCAACCCAGCCCAACTCGATAAGGCGCTGTGCCACCAGGCTGACACCAATCGAGTCGATCCACTGCTCGAAGCGTTCCCGCAGCGTACCGATCAGCCAGGCGCCCACGCCGGCGATCAGCCAGACCTGGTTGCTGACCAGACCATGGGTGAACAGTCGCAGGCTGCCGGGCCGATGCAGGACCGCGGTATCGCCCGTCTCGCGACCGACATCTTCTACGGCCTCTTCCGCCGTCACATCCTCATCACTGGCTTCCGCAATCGCCCCACCACCCGCCCGGGCGATGTGGTCGCGCAGCGCAAGGGCCAGCTCGCGGCTGATACCCGGCAGCGCCACTTCGGTGGACTCCGCACCCGGCGTTTCGAGCGTAAAGCGCACCAGCCCGAAGGGCCGGAAGTAGATCGGCTGGCTCAAACCCACGTTCTGAATACGCGCGAAACGGATGCGCAAGTCCTTGTTTTCAATGATGCCTCGGCGAAGGCGAATGGCATCGCCTTCGATTCGGAACCGGAAACGCCGGTGGTAGATCGCGGCAATCAGCACGGCCACGAGCAGCGCAATCAAGCCGCCGAGCAGGAATTCGCGCATACCCAGCCGATCGAGGAAGGCGAAACCGGCACCGGCGCCGGCAAAGGCATAGAGATTCTCGCGAACGAACTTCGCGCCGCCGTTGATGATCAAGAACAGCAACGCCATCGGTGCGAGACGCTGCCAGGTATTGAGATCAATCGGCCTCACGGGCCGACTCCTGTGCCTGCTCATCAGTTTGCTCGTCGCCATCGGCGCTTGCAGCGATTTGCTCGAGCAGGTATTGGCGCACACGTCGCGCTGAGGCTCGATCCAGTCCCTTGACGGTCAGGTCGGCGGTCATGCCGCCGGCGGTGAAGCACTTGACCCGCATCAGGTCCAGGTAGCGCTCCAGCGGTCCGTGCACCGCCTCGACGTGCTGGATTCGGGCAAACGGCACGATCACCGTCTTGCGCCAAACGACCCCGTAGCGGTAGATCAGATCATGCTCGCGCAGCGCCCAGGCGCGATAGCGGGCATCCAGCCGGGCATGGACCGCCGCGATCACCGCCACGCCCAGCGGCGGCAGCGGCAGCCACCAGAATCCCATCGCCACCATTACATCAAAAATCTCGAAGGGCAGCAGCGGCAGCACCACGGCAACGGCGGCCAGCAGCAGCCAGAACAGCGTCTGCGTGATCAGTGCCCAGGGCAGGTAGGCATCCGCCACCGGCGTGAGCTCGACGCGCTGAAAATCAGGCAGCGTCGAGGCATCCACCTTCTCGTTGCTGAAAATCTCTCCCTGTTCCATCCCACTCCCTTCCGATTGAACACACCAATCAATGTCGTATAAAAATGCACGTACGAATAGTGCATTTAGTCCCGCAGTGGCTAAAAACCCACAACGGCACCATTGCCCGGCTTAGGACATTGGAATTTCGGTCATTCGAATTTTGAAACTCGCTCCAGCCCCAAGGCTCGGGGTTGGCGGACCCCCGCTTGCGACGGCTCCCGATCAGTGCCCACGCTTGATGATCCTCCGGCAACGCCACAGCAAGTAGTTGACGGCGAGCCAGAAGTGCTTGAAGGCCTTGTTGTTGGTCTGCCGGTGATGGTAGCGGTAATAGATCTGCTGGGCGATGACGGCGAGACGAAACAGGCCATAGACCTCGTAAAAGGCCCAGTTTTCCGGCTCGAAGCCGGTCTTCTCACAGTAATAATCGACAACTTCGCGACGCGTCATCATGCCCGGCAGGTGCGTTGGCTGGCGGCGGAAGCCTCGGAAATAGAAGTCGTCATCGGCCTGTACCCAGTAGGCCAGGGAGTTGCCCAGATCCATCAAGGGATCGCCCAAAGTGGCCAGTTCCCAGTCCAGCACGCCGATGATGCGCATCGGATCGTCGGCATCCAGCACCAGGTTGTCGAATCGAAAGTCGCCGTGGATGATGCGGATCGCGACCTCGTCGGGAATATTGTCGGCCAGCCAGTCCATGACGTAACGGCCGGATCTGACATTCCAGGTCTTCGCCTTGCCGAAGCGCTTCGACCAGCCCTCGATCTGGCGACGGTTGTAGCCCGCGCCCTTGGCCAGGCCATCCAGCCCGGCCGCCTTGACGTCGACCGAGTGCAGTTCGATCAGGCGATTGACGGCGTTGAGACAAAGCCGGCGAACCTGCGCCTCGTCCAGTTCGAGACCGTCGGGCAGATTGCGCCGGAGGATAATGCCCGAAATGCGCTCCATGACGTAGAAATCACAACCGATCACCGAATGATCGGTGCACAATGCCAGCATTTCCGGCACATAAGGATAGACCGGCTTGAGCGCGTCCTGCAGGTCGTGCTCGCGCACCATGTTGTGTGCCGACTTCGCCTTGGTGCCCGGCGGCGGCCTGCGCAGGATCAGGTCGCGATCCGGATAGCGCAGCAGGTAGGTCAGGTTCGATGCGCCTTTCGAAAACTGTTTGACCTCGGGCCGGCCTTCCAGCCCCTCGACGTGTTCCTTGAGCCAGGCATCGACGGCATCAACGTCGAACCGGTCTTCGTCACGCAGAGCCTTCGGGCGATCGATCAGGTCGGTGTCCGGCATGGATCCCCCGGAGCTAAAACCTCATGATACACGGCCGGATCCAGGCTGCCCGGCGGAATCCAATGCTCAATGCCGGCCAGGCCTCCTGCTTGCCCGATGGCCTCTCTTGCGCACATTGGAAACGATGAGGGTGGTTTTCGCGGCCTGGCCAAGAACCGAAACCGCCGTTGCGAGCTTGCTTATTGGCGAGAAAGACATCCACGCTCAGGAGATAGGTGCGCCCGATTCCCGCGGAAACTGCAGAGACCGAGCAGAACATGATCAGAACGCAACTCAAATGCCGACTTTAAGAGCACACGGATTTTTCGAAAAGTCGGCCGTGAGCAAGTCCAGACGTTGATAAGCGCTTATAATGGAGATGTAACTTTTCGGATTCACAGGCAGTTGAACCGGTGCCGGAATCCGGCGGGGGCTTCGCGATGATTTTCCAGAATGGCTTTCGCTTGCGCGAGTGGCGTGTCGAGCCCCAGCAGAATCGAATCTCCGGCCCGGACGGGGAAATCCGTCTGACCCCGCGCACCATGGATGTTCTGGTGCTCCTGGCCGAACGGGCAGGAAAGGTCGTCGGTCGCGATGAATTCAGTGAACGGGTCTGGAGCCCGACCGTGGTTTCCGATGATGCCCTGACTGGCTGCATCGCCGAGCTCAGGCGCGCCGTTGGCGACACCATCAGAAGTCCTAGATTCATCGAGACCATCCCCAAACGCGGCTACCGTCTGGTGGCCAGGGTGCAACCGCTGGAGGAATCCCCGGCTGGTTCCCAAGAGCCGCAACCCGAAGTACGTTCAGTCGAGTTCGAACCGGGTAGCACATTGCCCCGTCGACGCTGGCCCCTCGCCGGGCTTGGAGCACTGGCGGTCGCCCTGGTGGGGATCACGGTGCTGGTACTGGTACATGAACCACGTGCCGCCGCGGACGAGCCGTCAATTGCCGTTCTGCCCTTCGAGGCTGTCGGTGACGAGGCTGCCAACTCTTTTATTGGCGGCCTGCACCATGACCTGCTCACCCGCTTGTCCAGTATCGACGAATTGCGGACCATTTCCAGCACCTCAGTACGGCAGTACCAGGACAGCATCAAATCAGTACCCGAAATCGCCCGGGAACTGGATGTGGGCTGGGTGCTCGAAGGCTCGATACAGCAAGCTGGAGAGGAGTTCCAACTCAATGCCCAGTTGATCGATGCCCGAAACGACACTCATATTTGGGCCAACAATTATCGCCGCACACTGACGGCCGAAAATCTGTTTGCAATACAGGCCGAGATCGTCAATGACATTGCCACCTCGCTGGAAGCGGAACTGACCGCTCGTGAGGAAAGCCAGGTCGAAGCGGTACCGACACGGAATCTGGCCTCCTACAAGCTCTATGTGCAGGGCCGGACCTATCTCGATACCCGTACCGAGAACGGCATGAGCCAGGCGTTGATATTCTTCCGTCGGGCAACGGAACAAGATCCGGAGTTCGCCCTCGCCTGGGTCGGACTGGCCGATACGCTGGCCTTGTTGCATGATTACAAGTATCGCTCCGAAGGGGTCCTGCCCGAGGCCGAATCCGCGGTGGATCGGGCGCTGGAACTCAACCCCGAGCTGGCTGAAGCCCATGCCTCGCTGGGTTTGCTGAATTCGACCCAGCGCGATGGACCGGCTGCACTGCAGTCCCTCGAGAAGGCGACGGAACTGCGCCCGGGTTATGCCGAAGCCCACAACTGGCTGAGCTGGAATTACGAGGTACTCGGGTTTCCTGGCCAGGCATTGGCCAGTGCCGAACGGGCCGTCGACCTCGATCCATTGTCGCCGGAAGCCCTGAGCAACCTCGTTCTGTCCAACATCATCAATGACCGGCATGAACAAGCGATGCGCCAGATTGAGAATATCGAGTCTCTTGGTCTCTCCTACAGCACCGACCGCTTCTACAAGGGCATACTGTTTTACAAGACCGGCCGCTACGACGAAGCAATCGAGGTTCTCGATGGCCTGACGGCAACCTGGTCCGGTGGCGGATCGCAGGCTCTCCTGGCCATGGCATATATGGCCGTCGATCAGAGGAAACCGGCCGAATCCCTGTTGGAAGAATTACGCGAAATGGAAGATCATTTCTCGGTCGCGATGGTACTGGGCGCCATGGGAAAAGAAGAGGCTGCTGTCGAAACCCTTGCCGATATCGAAGAATGGGGTGAATGGCCGGCACTGGCGATGAATCATTTCCAGGACTCCCTGCTGGCCAACCTGGCATCCGATCCTCGTTTCGAGTCGATCCACGCCGAAATGCGGCGCCATTACGGTTTGCAGGCCGACGGCCGGCTTCCCTGAGTGGCGGGTCAAAGACCAACACGCGGCTGAACTTTTCCCGACTGTTCACTTCCCCTGCATGCTCGTCCAGGCGCTCCAGCCCGTCCATGGCTCGTGAAGTGAGCTGGATTTGCCCGCCCGGACCTGTCAAACGATCTTGCTCGGTATGGATGGTCCGCTCTTAGAGGTGGAGTCCGCCGAGATCCATGCGGCAACCAGCTCCAGGTGGATTTGAAGACCGATTGTATCGCGCCTGTTTTCACCCTCCACGCCGCGTCCCATCTTTCTGACAGAAAAATACCAGAGTTTGCCCAGACGCTTCGCAGGACATACAGCAGGCCTCCCCTGTAGCTTGAGAGTCACATCCGCGTTTTGGCGGCTTTGGCTTCAAAGTAAGCAGGAGAACAGGAAAATGCACAGCACTTCAATCAGACATATCTTTACGGTGACGGCAGCGCCACTTGTTCTGGCGGCGGTCCTGGCCGG